>NZ_FMWO01000033.1 GCF_900103035.1 Nitrosomonas mobilis | reverse complement strand
TCCAGGAAGGCGTCGCCTTATATGAATACGTAGGGCACGATCCGGAATACCAGCGCTGGTCGCCCGGTACACTATTGCAATATTTTGCCTTGCAAGAGATGTTTGCAGCTGGAAATATAAAAATTTTCCTGATTAGTTACCTGTTTCAGAAATTCTCAATATACCGATCGGAAGAGGTTCTGTCGTTGCGGCGGCGCGCAGCAATCGCGGCACCATGGCAGCCAAATCAAAACGGCGATTGAAGCGATAGG
>NZ_FMWO01000004.1 GCF_900103035.1 Nitrosomonas mobilis | reverse complement strand
GGTAATGAGAAGCAACACCGTTTCTGATAAGCCGGATGTTCAGCATACCCTAAAAACGCTACGCTACAAGCTCTTTGCCAAAGCAGCTTACATCACAAATGACGGGCGAAAGAAAATCATAAATATGACCGTTGCTATGCAACATCGTGAGTGGTTTGAAGGGCTCTGGGACAAGTCCAAGTCCTTTGATTTGCCCGTGAAATTTAAGCCCGTCTTCTCCCCTTAGAAAGTTCTAATGGAAAATCTGGGCTAAATCTAGTGTTTGAGCGGTTGAAGTACAGCGGTATACCTGGACGATTAGTTGTCAGCAAACAATTAAATCGGTCCTGAGGAGATATACCACTATGAAGAAAAATACCGTTGTTGAACTGACACGTCCAGATCGGTTTAGTGATTCGTTGACAGAATTGTTATGGACGAGACAAAAACTGCCAGAACAAGTTGTTGAAGCAGCATTGACAGGATTTATAGAGCAATTTCCCGGTAAGGAGCTGAGTGATGGAAAAATTGCTGTGGTACGTAATGGCTATCAACCTGATCGGAATATACAAACGGGCGCCTCGAAAAACCTCGACTCGCCCACTTTTAGTAGACTTGGTTAAATTACGTTGCCTTGAAACCCATTCTTCTCCTGCCGATGAAACCACATAGCGCCATCAAGCTTGACCTGTTCGCCGAC
>NZ_FMWO01000035.1 GCF_900103035.1 Nitrosomonas mobilis | reverse complement strand
GCCACGTCAAGTAGTGTTTTTGTCTATTCCGCATTGCCTGCCGCTAGCTCGCACGGTCAAACCTTCAATCAACGCTGCACTGTAATTCAACCATTGCTTATGCCGCAGACGGGCCAAAGGAGTTCCCGAAATAGCCGTGAATGTGTGCTTGCATAAGCAACAGCGAAAACGTTGCAACCCCGCCTGGTGCCCCCAACGATGAGGGCGATCCGCCTGGCAGACCGGACAACTCGGCTCAAAAGAATCCTCAAGATATTTCACAACCACAGCTTGTGGCTTCGCCTCGCTCAGATAATGTTTGGCCTGTTCTTTTTGACGACGATTAAGTTGCGATATCTTTTCCAACCACTCCCGAAAATCAGTGGCTTTCATAACTATACCCTCCAGTCTTAAGGTTCCAGCCTATTCGACAAAAAGGTAGTTCCAACGTTTAATGCAGACATAGCCTTATGTTTTGTATCGAATGCGTGTTGGTTGTCCGTGGAGAGACCTGCCGGAGATATTTTGTAGTTTGGAATTCCAAACTACAAAAGGTTCAACGCGTGGTTATTGAGTAGCAAATGGGATAGATTTTCAAGACGTTGAATTTATCCAGATTGTGAACGAGAATTTATTGATAACACTACGTTAAAGCGTATCAGCATAGTGCGGGAGCAGTCGACAATAAGTATTGGGAAAAGCCGTGCAGGAATTACCACGACGATTCACCTGGCGGTTCGTAGTTATGGCTTGCCAATCGAGTCTGAGATCACGGCTGGAGATGTCAATGATTGTTCTGCCGCACTCGATTTGATTACCAGGTTACCTGACGCGGAAGCGATGGTAGCGGACAAAGGCTATGACAGTGATTGTATACGGGAACAGATAACAAAGAAAAGAGCCATGCCTGTAATACCAGGAAAAGCGCAATTCATCGAAAGGTAATGCAGACATGAATTGATGGAGCTTGTATAAATATCGGCATTTGGTAGAAAACGCTTTTGCGCGATTAAAGCAGTATCGTGCAGTGGCAACACGATATGACAAATTGAAGAGAAATTACAAAATGGACACACAACAAAAAAGGGCACCACATTACTCAAATATGTGGTGCCCTATCATTTAGGGTGCTTGGCGGTGTCCTACTTTCACATGCGTATACACACTATCATCGGCGCTGCTTCGTTTCACTTCTCTGTTCGGGATGGGAAAAGGTGGTTCCAAAGCGCTATGGCCGCCAAGCAAAAACTGTAATAATTTATAAAGATTAGTAAAGTAATTTGAATTCTCAAGATTATAGGATCAAGCCTCACGGTCAATTAGTATCGATTAGCTCAACACATTACTGCGCTTCCACATTCGACCTATCAACGTTGTAGTCTTCAACGAACCTTTAGGGGAGTTATACTCCCGGGAAGTCTAATCTTGTGGCAAGTTTCCCGCTTAGATGCTTTCAGCGGTTATCTCTTCCGCACATAGCTACCCGGCGATGCCACTGGCGTGACAACCGGTACACCAGAGGTGCGTCCACTCCGGTCCTCTCGTACTAGGAGCAGCCCCACTCAAACTTCCAACGCCCACGGCAGATAGGGACCAAACTGTCTCACGACGTTTTAAACCCAGCTCACGTACCACTTTAAATGGCGAACAGCCATACCCTTGGGACCGGCTTCAGCCCCAGGATGTGATGAGCCGACATCGAGGTGCCAAACTCCCCCGTCGATATGAACTCTTGGGAGGAATCAGCCTGTTATCCCCGGCGTACCTTTTATCCGTTGAGCGATGGCCCTTCCATACAGAACCACCGGATCACTATGACCTGCTTTCGCATCTGCTCGACTTGTCAGTCTCGCAGTCAAGCACGCTTATGCCATTGCACTATCAGCACGATTTCCGACCGTGCCTAGCGTACCTTCGCACTCCTCCGTTACTCTTTGGGAGGAGACCGCCCCAGTCAAACTGCCTACCATACACGGTCCCTGATCCAGATAATGGACCTAGGTTAGAATTTCGATAATGCTAGGGTGGTATTTCAAGGTTGGCTCCATACACTCTGGCGAGCATATTTCATAGCCTCCCACCTATCCTACACAAACATGATCAAAATCCAATGTAAAGCTACAGTAAAGGTGCACGGGGTCTTTCCGTCTAGCCGCGGGTAGATTGCATCTTCACAAACATTTCAACTTCGCTGAGTCCCGGGAGGAGACAGTGTGGCCATCGTTACGCCATTCGTGCAGGTCGGAACTTACCCGACAAGGAATTTCGCTACCTTAGGACCGTTATAGTTACGGCCGCCGTTTACCGGGGCTTCGATCAAGAGCTTGCACCCCATCACTTAACCTTCCGGCACCGGGCAGGCGTCACACTCTATACGTCCACTTTCGTGTTTGCAGAGTGCTATGTTTTTATTAAACAGTCGCAGCCACCTTTTTATTGCAACCTCTTTCCGCTTCGCATGCAAGATGCTACACATACCGGAGGCACACCTTCTCCCGAAGTTACGGTGTCAATTTGCCGAGTTCCTTCTCCCGAGTTCTCTCAAGCGCCTTAGAATTCTCATCCCACCCACCTGTGTCGGTTTGCGGTACGGTCTTTATTTAACTGAAGCTTAGTGGCTTTTCTTGGAAGCAGGGCATCACTTACTTGGCTCCCTAAGGAGTTTCGTTATCACGCCTCAACTTAGCTACCCGGATTTGCCTAGGCAGCATGTCTACACGCTTCAACCGGGACATCCAACACCCGGATAAGTTAGCCTTCTTCGTCCCCACATCGCATTAAATAAAGGTGCTGGAATATTAACCAGCTTCCCATCAGCTACGCATTTCTGCCTTACCTTAGGGGCCGACTCACCCTGCGTCGATGAACGTTGCACAGGAAACCTTGGGTTTTCGGCGAGGAAGCCTTTCACTTCCTTTATCGCTACTCATGTCAGCATTCGCACTTCCGATACCTCCAGCAATCTTCACAGATCACCTTCGCAGGCCTACGGAACGCTCTCCTACCATCTGCAATTACTTGCAAATCCCTAGCTTCGGTGCACAGTTTAGCCCCGTTACATCTTCCGCGCAGGACGACTCGATCAGTGAGCTATTACGCTTTCTTTAAAGGATGGCTGCTTCTAAGCCAACTTCCTGACTGTCTATGCCTTCCCACTTCGTTTACCACTTAACTGTGTCTTTGGGACCTTAGCTGAGGGTCTGGGTTGTTTCCCTTTCGACACCGAACGTTAGCACCCGATGTCTGTCTCCCATACTTGCACTCTTTGGTATTCGGAGTTTGCCATGGTTTGGTAAGTCTTGACGACCCCCTAGCCATAACAGTGCTCTACCCCCAAAGGTGATATATGAGGCACTACCTAAATAGTTTTCGGAGAGAACCAGCTATTTCCAGATTTGTTTAGCCTTTCACCCCTACCCACAGCTCATCCCCTAATTTTTCAACATTAGTGGGTTCGGACCTCCACAAAGTATTACCTTTGCTTCATCCTGGCCATGAGTAGATCATCTGGTTTCGGGTCTACACCCAGCAACTAAACGCCCTATTAAGACTCGCTTTCGCTGCGCTTCCCCTAAACGGTTAAGCTTGCTACTGAATGTAAGTCGCTGACCCATTATACAAAAGGTACGCAGTCACCCCAGCTTTAATAATCCTCTATTAAAGACCATTAAAGCTGGGGCTCCCACTGTTTGTATGCATGCGGTTTCAGGATCTATTTCACTCCCCTTCCGGGGTTCTTTTCGCCTTTCCCTCACGGTACTGGTTCACTATCGGTCGATTACGAGTATTTAGCCTTGGAGGATGGTCCCCCCATGTTCAGACAAGGTTTCACGTGCCCCGCCCTACTTGTCGCAATCTTAGTTCCACATTATGATTTTTGCTTACGGGGCTATCACCCAATATCGCTTAACTTTCCAGAAAATTCAGCTAATCTTAATGCTAAAAATTGCAGGCTGATCCCATTTCGTTCGCCACTACTTTGGGAATCTCGGTTGATTTCTTTTCCTCTGGTTACTTAGATGTTTCAGTTCACCAGGTTAGCCGCTTTCTCTCTATATATTCAAGAGAAGCTACCCTTACGGGTGGGTTTTCCCATTCGGACATCTCCGGATCAAAGCTTGATTGCCAGCTCCCCGAAGCTTTTCGCAGGCTTCCACGTCCTTCATCGCCTGTAATCGCCAAGGCATCCACCACATGCACTTATTTGCTTGATCCTATAATCTTGAAAATTCTGTACCATTCAATTACAAACAATACAATTCAATTTTATATAATCTTGATTTTATGTTTTACATCAAAATACAATCGAACCCAAATTACTTTCTAATTTTTTAAAGAACGCTACTAACAAACATATTATTTGCCTCAACCCAGATTTTAGTTCTATATCTGATTGGTGGAGGTGAACGGGATCGAACCGATGACCCCCTGCTTGCAAAGCAGGTGCTCTCCCAGCTGAGCTACACCCCCATGGTGGGTCTGGGTGGACTTGAACCACCGACCCCACGCTTATCAAGCGTGTGCTCTAACCAACTGAGCTACAGACCCGTTAAGGCCCATGTCGATATACCACTTAACTAAATAATTTGTTTGTTAGTTTTGATAACCAATAAGTGTGAACGCTTAACAACACTGTTATGAAAGGAGGTGATCCAGCCGCAGGTTCCCCTACGGCTACCTTGTTACGACTTCACCCCAGTCATGACTCTCACCGTGGCAGGCGCCCTCCTTACGGTTAAGCTACCAGCTTCTGGTGAAAACCACTCCCATGGTGTGACGGGCGGTGTGTACAAGACCCGGGAACGTATTCACCGCGACATGCTGATCCGCGATTACTAGCGATTCCGACTTCACGGAGTCGAGTTGCAGACTCCGATCCGGACTACGAAGTGCTTTGTGAGATTGGCTCCCCCTCGCGGGTTGGCTACCCTCTGTACACTCCATTGTATTACGTGTGAAGCCCTACCCATAAGGGCCATGAGGACTTGACGTCATCCCCACCTTCCTCCGGTTTGTCACCGGCAGTCTCATTAAAGTGCTCAAATAAATGATAGCAATTAATGATAAGGGTTGCGCTCGTTGCGGGACTTAACCCAACATCTCACGACACGAGCTGACGACAGCCATGCAGCACCTGTGTCTTGGTTCCCTTTCGGGCACTTTTATGTCTCCGTAAAATTCCAAGCATGTCAAGGGTAGGTAAGGTTTTTCGCGTTGCATCGAATTAATCCACATAATCCACCGCTTGTGCGGGTCCCCGTCAATTCCTTTGAGTTTTAATCTTGCGATCGTACTCCCCAGGCGGTCAACTTCACGCGTTAGCTACGTTACCAAACCCTCAATTAGGCCCGACAACTAGTTGACATCGTTTAGGGCGTGGACTACCAGGGTATCTAATCCTGTTTGCTCCCCACGCTTTCGTGCATGAGCGTCAGTGTTAGCCCAGGGAGCTGCCTTCGCCATCGGTGTTCCTCCGCATATCTACGCATTTCACTGCTACACGCGGAATTCCACTCCCCTCTGCTACACTCTAGCCTTGCAGTTTCAAACGCCATTCCCAGGTTAAGCCCGGGGATTTCACATCTGACTTACAAAACCGCCTGCGCACCCTTTACGCCCAGTAATTCCGATTAACGCTCGCACCCTACGTATTACCGCGGCTGCTGGCACGTAGTTAGCCGGTGCTTCTTCTGTCGGTACCGTCATTAATTACAATTATTAGTTGTAATCGTTTCTTCCCAACTGAAAGAGCTTTACAACCCGAAGGCCTTCTTCACTCACGCGGCATGGCTGGATCAGGCTTGCGCCCATTGTCCAAAATTCCCCACTGCTGCCTCCCGTAGGAGTCTGGGCCGTGTCTCAGTCCCAGTGTGGTTGGTCGTCCTCTCAGACCAACTACTGATCGTCGCCTTGGTAGGCCTTTACCCCACCAACTAGCTAATCAGACATCGGCCGCTCCTTAAGCGCAAGGTCTTTCGATCCCCTGCTTTACTCCTTAGAGACTACGCGGTATTAGCACATCTTTCGATGCGTTATTCCCCACTTAAGGACACGTTCCGATGCATTACTCACCCGTTCGCCACTCGCCGGCAGGTGCAAGCACCCCCGCTGCCGTTCGACTTGCATGTGTAAAGCATGCCGCCAGCGTTCAATCTGAGCCAGGATCAAACTCTTCAGTTTAATCTTACTCATCTTCGCTATGACCGTTATTATCCGGATCATTTGCGTTGACGTTTAATCTCTACATTTTTTTATTTGCATTACTGCAAACAAATTTTTGTATTGTTAAGCGTCCACACTTATTGGTTATCTTTTTAAAGAGCTTCGCTTTGACTTGTTGCTGTCTCTGCGTTAGAGATGCGCATTATACAGAACAATTACTGTACGTCAACGAGTATTGACACTGATTCGCTATATTTTTTGCACCAAACCCGCAACTCGCTGATTAATAAGTTTAATTAATGAATTATATTTCCCAGTGTTTCTATTAAATACACAATCTTAAGCATCCAGCCTTCATCCTTATATCACCCGAACGGTGATTCAAGGGTAGGTAATGCTGACGCTGCTACACTCGCAATCTTGGATCGCCGCCTTGTTTGGGGAAAGTGAATATTGAGGGCCTCCGTTTCAGACTCTCCCTGAAAGCAAGTCCGGTAAATTCAATGCGCAGTCGTCGAGCGAATTGGCTTCCACAGCTCCAGCACCGTGCGTTTCTGCCCCCACAAGTTGTGTTCACGCCCCGGAAACCGTTTCGGATTGAGAAACAAAGGCTCGATGCCCCAGCGGCGTGCATATAGGTGCAGTATCTCCTCGACGGCACGACAATCCGTTTCGGTCGCCAGTAGTAAGCGTGCTTTCGACCAACACTGTTTGTCTACATCGTAGAATTCGCACCATATCGTGTGCACCAACGTCTCTTTGAGAAAACGCGCCATTGCCACTACGTGTTTAGTCCCACAGTGTGCAGATGAACTCGCTGCTCCTTGCCATACAGTGTCAGCCTGATTTCGGTTGCTGGTAAATTTTGGATTGCCTCGGGCGTCATTTTGCCCTCGTATATTCTGGGACGTCCACGTCCAGGTTTGGCTGCCACGCCTAGTGGCAAGAACAATGCGGTATCGCGCCGTGCCTGCTCAATGATTGATATTTTTTGTAACAGCGATGGCAATATTAGCCACGCTCGCATGAACCAGGTATCGAACAGTATTCGGACGCGCGCTTGTTTACCATCACGGGAGCTGCCCAGCACGCTGACGCCCAACGTGACCCAGCACTGCGCCAGTAGAAATTGTGGCCGGTTGTGTTTTCTGGCATGGCCGTACCGAACGATACTGCTCGGCGCCCTCTCGGGTTGGTATGGAATTAACGTGTTGTCGATGACCAGATTTAGGGTCTCTATTTTAGGGTCTCTATTGGCAAAGCACTGTTGACCGCCTCAACAAGGCTCCTACCAGCCGTAGCGTCCGGACGCAGCCGCCCTCCAGAACTTTGTATAGGCTGTACAGTAATTCGACGAAAGTGGCGCGAGAACGCAAGGATACAGCGGTAAGTAAGTAGATAATCCAGCTTGACAGGCAAGTTTGAACATAGGAAACTGAATGGAAGTTAATACTCTTTCAGAGGTCACCGCTTCGATTCCGCCCTAAGGGCTGATTCCTTGGTGATGAATGCCCAAAACTTGAGTGTTAAATACTCGTCCCTAAAAAAACATCTGCGTGAGCAAGTACTAAACTTCAGAAAACTGATCGAGACATATTTGCCTACGCATAAATAATCTGGGTTAGCAGATTGATCTGTCGTGAAAGGCTTTCAATCCCTTTCTTTGCCAATACTGTGTGTATGCATCTGTGCTTATGCACAAAGAAACTTTGCTCTTATCTTTCACAATACCCGCTCACACTAACCACTACCGTGAATCCATTTAATAAGAGCATCCATGGCGGTTTTGGCACTAGCCGCCCTAGGATGATTAACCACAAAAACAAATGCGTGGCGCCGGTTCTTGTCATCCAGCACATAGCCAGCAATGGCAGAAACGTCTCTTAGAGAACCCGTTTTCAGATGAGACCTGCCGATAACTGCTGTTTTTTTGAGACGATTCCGCGTTGTTCCATCAATACCCACCACTGCCAATGACGACATAAATTCAGGCATTACCGGAGAATGAAATGCATCTACCAGCAATCTACCCAAATGACGCGCACTAATTCTTTCCTTACGCGACAAGCCCGACCCATTTTCTATCATCAGCCCAGGAAAGTTCAGGCGCTTGGTAAATAACCACTGCTGTATCGCCGAATAAGCAAAATCAATTGAGAGTGGCTGATTACCATTCGTCTGCTTCTCTCCCAGCGACAGATATAACTGTCTTGCCGCAACATTATTGCTGAACTTGTTGATGCCCCGAATCACATCGGCTAGCGGTGGAGAATAAAAAACCCTGATCGGTGTTGCTCCGCCAGGAACCATTCCTCGTCTGACTCCACCATTAAAACTCCCGCCAGATTGTTGCCAAAAGTTCTTGAATAAGCGGTGAATATAATTCTTGCTGTCGTACAGACTTAGATAATAGGTGTGATGGCCACAATGAAGCGAATAATTACCGTTGAATTTGACTGTAGGATGTCCATTTCCAGCTCCATTTTCCAGAATTTCTGTCCGAACGCGGCGACGCCAGTCCCCGCAGTTTTTTCTGGTCGGTTGAATTTGATTTTGCAAATCCATTAGCTGCAGTTCGGGATCCTCAACAATTCTTATCTGGTCACGCTGCCCATCTGGCATGATATGTAACGCGGAAGTCCGATAATTAACCAACAGCGCTTCAGGCAAGACGTTATACGGTTTGTAACGCTCGCCATCAAATGCGCCTGGACTGGCAGGTGCTAGATTGTAATAGCTGTAATCCAGCACCAGATCACCGCTAATTTCACGTAGGCCAGTCTGACGAATCTGGCGCACCAACTGCCAAAAATTTTCCAGATTTAAACTGGGATCACCATAACCTTTAATAATCAGATCACCCTGCAGCCGCCCATCGTGGGTATTACCCTGCGCATAAACTTCTGTTCGCCAGGTATAATCAGGGCCAAGCAATTCGAGGCCAGCATAGGTCGTGACCAGTTTCATCACCGAGGCAGGGTTCATGGCTTTATCGGCATTGACTATCAGTGAAGGCTGGCTGGCATTGACTTGCTGCACAAAAACCGCAATGGCATCTTCTGGTATGCCCGCTTTCTGCAGCAACTGACTAATGGATGCGGGCAAATTACTTGCGTTTACCGGTGTAAGCAGAATAGCCATCGTAGTGATAAATGCAATTCTCAGAATAATTGTCATTTTTCCGTGCCTTTCGGTTTACTGCAATACACTAATGCGTTCTTCGACAGATCGAAAATCCATCATCCCACCCCATACGGTATTGTCCGTCAGCGTTATATCGCTTAACATCCTTATAAGCATATGCGCTTTGTTTCGCCGTCTCGCAACCGTCTATGTACCCTTCCTGGGTTGCTGCCGGATAACCCGTCAGATTATAAATCGGGCGGGCGCTTGGCGGCAACGGACCGGCAGGGCGCTGATCGGCAGCTGGGTCCGGAAGCGGCTTGTGATCCGGATAAACCGGCTTGGAAACAGGGTAAGGCTGAGTAACACACCCGCTCAGCAATAGAATCACTGTACTGAATAAAATACGTAGCATTGCTACTCCCATCACACTCATCAAATTTGTTAAAGGACCGATTTCATCAGCTTACCCATTTCAGCCGGGTTGCGCGTGATGCGAATACCGCATTCTTCCATCACTGTAATCTTTTCCTGTGCTGTCCCCTTACCGCCCGCTATAATCGCTCCCGCATGCCCCATGCGTTTACCAGGGGGTGCGGTCACACCCGCAATAAATCCCACTACCGGCTTGCGCATGTGTTGCTTTACCCAGCGCGCACATTCCTCCTCATCCGATCCGCCAATTTCACCTACCATCAACACCCCTTCGGTTGCATCATCCTCATTGAACAGCTGCATCACATCCAGATGCTTCAATCCATTGATGGCATCCCCACCAATACCGACACAGGTTGATTGCCCCAACCCCAGCTCACTCAATTGCGCAACAGCCTCATAAGTGAGTGTACCGGATCGGGATACCACACCAATTCGCCCTTTCCGATGAATCGCCCCCGGCATAATGCCAATCTTCAATTCATCCGGCGTAATGATGCCAGGGCAATTGGGCCCGACCAGCAGGGTTTTTCTGCCGAGCATCCGCGCGCGCGTTCGTAGCATGTCCCTTACCGGAATGCCTTCGGTGATGCAGATTACCAGATCGAGCTCAGCTTCCACC
Source organism: Nitrosomonas mobilis (assembly GCF_900103035.1). Lineage (GTDB taxonomy): Bacteria > Pseudomonadota > Gammaproteobacteria > Burkholderiales > Nitrosomonadaceae > Nitrosomonas > Nitrosomonas mobilis. The sequence continues at coordinate 24,045 of NZ_FMWO01000035.1, read as the reverse complement.
GCTTCATCGATTGCGCTCGCTGCAAAAGGAGCGGGTACATAGATGACCGATACGGTTGCACCAGTTGTCTGCCTGGCTTCCTGCACGGTCGCAAAAACTGGAATACCTTCAAATTTTTCCCCAGCTTTTTTAGGGTTAACCCCTGCGACGAAACAGTCCCTGCCATTGGCGTACTGCAGGCACTGCTGGGTATGAAACTGCCCTGTCTTGCCGGTCATACCCTGCGTCATGACACGTGTATTGCGATCGATCAGAATAGCCATCAGTTCATACTCCCTGGTTGCATTGAGCTTGCAGTTAATTCCACTGCCTGTCTGGCCGCATCTGCCATATTATCGGCCGAAATCACGGCAAGACCGGATTGCGCGAGAATTTGTTTACCCATTTCAGCGTTAGTACCCGCCAAACGAACAATTAGCGGAACAGTCAATTTTACTTCCTGGGCTGCCTGTACAATTCCCTCAGCTATGACATCACATCGCATGATGCCGCCAAAAATGTTGACCAGAATCGCCTTGATGTCAGGATGACGCAACATGATCTTGAAAGCCTCGGTCACTTTTTCTGCCGTTGCGCCACCACCGACATCGAGAAAATTTGCCGGATTACCGCCATATAGCTTGATAATATCCATCGTCGCCATTGCAAGCCCCGCGCCATTGACCAGACAGCCAATATTACCGTCCAGCGCAATATAGGACAATTCATGCCTGGCTGCCTCGACCTCAAGTAGGTCTTCTTCGTCCAGATCCCGCAACGCCACAATCTCCGGATGGCGGAACAGAGCATTGTCATCAAAATTGAGTTTGGCATCGAGTGTAAGCAATTGATGATCGTGCGTCATGACCAAGGGGTTGATCTCCAGTAATGATGCATCATTTTCATCAAATACCCGGTAAAGTTGTATGATCAATTCAGCAAATTCTGACCAGTTAGCTGGCGGCAGGTTGAGCTTCCGCGCCATACCTTTGGCTGTTTCAACATTCACCCCAATAAGCGGATTGATTGCCATTTTGTTAATCTTACTGGGAGTTTGCATGGCAACCTGCTCGATATCCATACCTCCCGCCTCGCTGGCAATCAGACTGATACATTGCATCGTGCGATCCACCACTAGCGCCACATAATATTCATGCGTAATCTCGACTCCCTGTTCCACATACAAACGCCTGACCATCTGTCCATTCGGTCCGGTTTGCGGTGTCACCAGGACATGATTAAGCATTGCATCAGCAATCTTTCGAACGTCTTCGTGCGTGGTCGCCAGCTTCACCCCCCCCCCTTTACCACGTCCGCCCGCATAAATCTGCGCCTTGACCACCCATTTATTGCCACCCAGTTTCCGGGAAGCAGCAACCGCTTCATCAGCGCTGGAACAAACAACTCCTGACGGAACAGCAACACCATATCGTCCAAAAATCTGCTTGGCCTGATATTCATGAATTTTCATTTTGGTTCCTTGTGAAAGTTGTTGGCTGAACGAACCTCAAGCATGACTCCAATACGGGCTTCTACCTCGTCTAAAGCAGTGGAAAAATTGAGCAACAGTTCGTTCAATCTGTTCGCATCTTTTTCTCTGGCAGCTGATTCCATGGCCGCGCAACAGTCGCCCAACACCAGCGCACCGACCGAACGCGCCGAAGATTTAAGTTTATGTGCCGCCGCCCGCACTTCTTCAAACTGGCCATTTTTGACGGCATTAGTAATTTGCTTGTTTATTTCGGCAGCGCTCAGACGAAAATCCTGCAAAAACTCAGCAATCATCTCGGGATCATCACCAATCAATTTCTTGAGCACCTCAACATCCAGCACGGCAGCCTGGTTAGTGCTGGTGTGGGGCTGCCCTTTAGCTTCTATTGCATCCACCGAATGCACGGGTTTGCCAAGCCAATTTTCCAGTGCCGCCTTGAGCTGCTCAAGCTGAACTGGTTTAGTCAGGTAATCATTCATACCTAGCGCGCGACATTTATCGGACTCTCCTTTGAGGGCATTAGCCGTTAGGGCAATGATCGGGATGCGGCCACTAACCGACTGATCGGCACGAATGACTTTAGTCAATTCGTAGCCATCCATTTCCGGCATATGCAAATCTGTCAATATCAATGCATACACACCACTCTCCCAGCGCTGCAGCGCTTCACGTCCATTGGCAGCAATATCGACTGCATAGCCGAGCAACGCAAGCTGCTGACGGATAACCTTCTGGTTGATTTCATTATCTTCAGCAACCAGGATCATTTTCTTCTGGCGGATCGCTTCGTCACGTGTCAGCGGCACCACTTTTTCGAACTCACTGGAAATGATCGACTGGTCCTGTTCCAATTTTTCTCGCCCAGCAGCAACGGCCACAGCGTGCAGAAATGCCTGGCGATAGAGAATATTGCCATCGAGCGTGACGACGCCGTCATCCTCCAACCGGCCGCGGTGACGCCGCCCACGCCGCACCACTACAAAATTGAGGCTCTGGCTCAGATCGGAACCGAGTTGCGCACGAAATGTTTCAAATGGTGGCTCTCCGTCGCCCGCATCAATTACCAGCAGCCAGGGGCCGTCCGGAAGTGCCTTGACATGTTCGGGCGCAGCTGAAAAATCAGTCAGTAATTTAACCGATGCGCCCGCATAACGTAAGTACGACGCCAAGTCCTGCCCCATTCCATCTTCAGAGCCCAATACCAGACAGGACAGACCAGTTAGATCCACTGCATGCGTCTGGTCACGCTCGGACTTCTCCCGCAAAACCTTGAGAGGCAGTAATAAAGTAAATGTCGAACCCTTTTCAGGTTCGCTATCCACCATTATTTTGCCTTGCATTAACGTCACAAGGCGATGGCAAATCGTCAAGCCTAGCCCCGTCCCGCCAAAACGGCGTGTTGTAGAGGCATCCCCTTGGGAAAAAGGGGTGAATAAACGATTTTTGGTTTTCTCATCCATCCCGATACCGTTATCGGTTATTTGAAATGAAACCGTCACCTTATCCTTGTCCGGCTCAGCCAGTGTTACCCTCACCGCAACATGCCCCCGGTGCGGCAATCCACTGGAAAACTTGATCGCATTATTAATGAGGTTGACCAGCACCTGCCGCAGACGCAAGGCATCCCCCAGCACATTCTCGGGTACGTCGGGGTCAATAAACATTGTCAATTCCACTTCCTTGATAGCCGCCAGATGCTCCAGCATGCCGCAGGCACGCTCCACCACCGTAACCAGGGACATCGGCATCTGCTCAATCTCCAGCCTGCCAGCCTCAATTTTGGAAAAATCCAGGATATCTTCAATAATTTCGAGTAAAACAAAAGCTGATTCACGAATAAGATCCGCCATCTCTTTCTGATATTCGTTCAAGCTGGTCTGACTCAATACATCGATCATACCGACCACCCCATTCATCGGTGTACGAATTTCATGGCTCATTGCGGCGAGAAAAGCCGATTTGGCCTGATTGGCCTGCTCCGCATCCAGCCTAGCCTGCTCCAAATCCTCTCGGATTTTTACGTGTTCACGGATATCGCGCATCACTCCAGTAAAATGCCGTTTTTCAGCAACAAAATACTCGCTAACCGCCAGATAAACCGGAATCGATGTGCCATCCTTACGCACGCCAACAACTTCACGCCCAAGCCCAACGCTATGCCCATCCTGCTGAAAAGGCCGCCCCACATACTCCTGCCCATGTCTGGTTTCGCAATAACGTTGCATGTAGAAGTCATGCTTGCTCCGATCTGGCTCTGGCACAAAGATGGACACATTCTGCCCGATTGCCTCCTCCGGCGTGTAGCCAAACAGTTTTTTTATGACCGGATTAACTGACAGCATTACGCCTCGCTCATCGGTTGTTACCACGCAGTCCACCATATGCTCGACTACCGAGCGGATTTCCTCCTCCTTGATCGCCAGCTCGGCATTGACTTCCTCCAGCCTGGCCGTACGCTCCGCCACACGTGCTTCCAGATGCTGATAGCTGATATTTATCCGTTCAGCCATCACATTGAAAACACCGGCCAGTTGTCCGATTTCATCCCAGCCTTCGCTGGGAACATGATGGTGCAGATTGCCAGCAGCGATTTCCTGCGCACACGAATTCAGGGTCTTCAGTGGCATCACCACCCGTCGATTAAATAGCAATGCGCCCATAACCGCCAACAAAAATGTCAAGCCGAGCGCCGTCAGACCGATAACGTGCATTTGCACCAGAGAAGTAAAAGCTTCTTCCGCATCCATTTTGACCACCACACCCCAGTCCATACGTGGCAAATGCCGCCACGCCGCCACAACGGATACGCCCTGATAATCCGTGATGACACCCTGTCCCGGCAAATTCTGCAGACTGTTCCGAATCGCAGATGAAAATGAAGGTTCATCCAGCGAAATCGTTCGTTTCAGGGCAGCCTTCGGATCGGCTCGCAGCGGAGCCATGACCAGCACGGAATTAGCATCCTGCTGGCGAATCACAACGGTCTCCCCGCTTTGACCCAGTCCGACATTGTTAGTCAACACATTGAACACATGCTCGCTAAATATCTGTAATGCCAGCACGCCCCGCAACTCACCCTCAACAATGATCGGCACGGCAATAAAGGCGGCAATCGCACCATGAGACGGGGAGTAATACTCAAAATCCGACAAGCTGTTTTCCTGCGTCTCCAACGTCTTGCGAAATACCTGTCCAAGACCGGTTTCGCGATAAGGCCCATCAACCAGATTGGTGGCAAAATCTGCTTCATGGCTGACTGTAAAAACCAACCAACCATCGAGCGAGATCAGAAAGAGATCATAGTAACCGGCACTCTTGAGAAAGCGTGTAAAATGGCTACGATAGCGCATGTCCATTTCACGGTAACTCTCTGAATCAACACCCTCCTGCTTGAAAACTTCACTAAACTTGCCGATAGCATCATGAGTGGTCTCTGAAGACTGAATAATATTGGCGTCAAGGATACGGCCTTGCAGATAGGCGTCAATCTGTTCAACCTTTTTATCGGCAATTGCAGATACTTTTAGAACGGTTGACTGTCGCACCGCCTTTTCAGAAAAATGCAACAGTCCATAGCCCACCAGCGCAATCGGCAATAATGCCACCAGCGTAAACCAGATAGCAAAGCGATACGTAAGCGAAGTAATACTCACTTTCACTTACGCAAACAATCTGTATGTTGCTTCAACGAACGTCTTGCATAATAAGCAAATGCGCTCGCGCTGCGTTGTGCATGTAAAATCCAGTCATGCGCTTCACGCCCTAATTCCGGTTGGATAGGTTTGATGTCACCCGCCGCACTCGCCAGCAATTGCAGGCGTGCAGTTCGCTCGAATGCGAGTGCCAGCAGACAGGCTTCCTCGATACTGCTGCATGCAACCAACAATCCATGATGCGCCAGCAGTAACGCCCGCTTTATCCCCAGTGCCTGAGCAATCCGCTCTCCTTCTTCATTACCGACCGGCACCCCCGGCCACTCAGCCAAAAAAGCCACGTCGTCATAAAGTACACAGTTATCCATATGCGAAATTACCAGCGGCACTTCGAGCATGCTAAGTGCTGCCGTATAGGTAGCATGGGTATGAATGATGCAGCTAACATCCAGCCGCGCGCGATAAACCCAAGCATGAAAACGGTTAGCTGGGTTAGCCACTCCCGCACCATCCAGAACCTGCAAATTTTCATCGACTAACAGCAGATTGCCGACACCAATCTCATCGAACCCCAGCCCAAGTCGCTGTGTAATAAACGTGCCTGGCAGATCACCGCGCGCAGTAATCTGCCCAGCCAATCCCGAATCATGCCCATTGTCGAACAGAATACGACAAGTCAACGCCACTTTTTCGTAAGTTGTAAAATTTGCAATTGGCATTGCACCAGCCATCTGCTCGACACTGCGTCGCATCAACTGCTGTTTGTCAAGATGAAAAGTATCTTCAGCCATGGCGGAGTTTCCCGTTATTTGGGCGATGATTTTAATTTATTAACAAGACAAGCTCGGTATCTGACAAAATTCATTGCGGTCATCTCTTGGTGTTAGAATTCAAGGCAGTTTGCCATCCCGTAGCTGCATCGTTTCTTTTCTACCACAAATACAGGAGGACTTCCATGAAATATCAACATTTCAAACTGACTCTCACTAATTCCTGTAGCTGGATAATTTGCAGGAAAATCGCCTGGGTCGCTGGTATCACACTGTTTTCAGCTTCATTATGCGCTGAGAAAATTGGCAACGTATCTACAAAATTCAAGCTGCTGGGTGCAAACGATAAAATTGTAGTCGAGGCGTTTGATGATCCGGATATTCCCGGCGCAACCTGCTATTTGAGTCGCGCTAAAACCGGCGGAATTAGTGGCTCAGTCGGGATAGCAGAGGATACCGCAGACGCAGCGATTGCCTGCCGACAAACCGGACCGATCCAGCTACCAGATACCGTGAAGAATGGCAAAGCAGATGGCGAGGAAGTCTTTAAAAAAAGTACTTCGCTGTTATTCAAATCCCTGCAGGTTGTTCGTTTTTACGATGCCAAACGCAACGTACTCATCTATCTGACATATAGCGATAGAGTAATCGAAGGTTCCCCCAAAAACAGCATCTCGGTTATCCCAATTAAACCTTGATATTACAAAGCCATACCATCGTTAATTGTTGGTTACTGCAAATAAACACCAGTCATCATTTATAAGCAAGCCATTAATCAAAAAGCCAACAATTCCTACCGATGAAACCACATAGCACATCAAGCCGACCTAAGCGACTGGTCTACTTCGGAGAGACAGGAATCAAGGCCTTTTGATACCCGAAATGGACCAAGTCACCAATATCCAGGGCGATTCAGGGTAAAAACGGCGCGACATCGTCAGGAAAAGCGATGACTTGCCATGGAAATCGAACCGCATTCGGTCGCGGTCATCATTTCGCGGCAAGATTTACTGAAAACCTCGGGTTATTTGAGGTGCCCAATCTCATATAGATTTTGAGTACTAACTGTATCTGGAAATGACCAATAATCCTCATGCTCGGCGACGCAAGTATCTTGCTACCACCAGCTTACAATTTTGCAGTGAATTTAATTAATTTCACATTTTTTTCACAAAATATGTTAACTTTCCGGCCCTAGGTAGAAACCATAAGCGCCAGATCGACTATTTTATGCATAATATTTAGTCGATTATGCTAATCAGTCGCGTAAAGTCGCATAACTTATTCAGCTCTTATTTTGTTTGCTGCTCTCCTAAATTTTGTAGGGCTGGAGCACGAGGACTGCTTTGCATTAAATATAGCTTCTTAATGAAGCCTATTCGAAGCTCACAGCTTCCGAATAGGCTTCATTAAGTATTAATCGGTTGGATCGATTTCCGGTTTCTTGGGTAATTGATCGTTAGCCAAGTATGCATTGATATGGCTGCATTCGATTGAAGAAAACTAAAAATAAACGGCATGCTCAGTTTGAGACTGTTTTTTTGTAACGAACTACTTGTTCAGAACTATCAGCATGGAAATACTCAGTCTACTACTTTTCACACCGCTTCTTGCGATATTTATATTGTCAGTGGTTCCGCGTGAAAAGACCCACCAAATTCGAATTCTGGCAAATGTTTTTGCGACATTGGCGCTGCTGATCAGTTGCTGGTTGATTTTTGTATATGATCAGACCAACGGAGCATTGCAGCTGACAGAACAGTTTCTGCTCAACCCCAAGCTGGGCACATCGTTTGCACTTGGCATCGATGGCCTATCCTTACCGATGGTCTTTATGACCACTCTGCTGACCAGTGTGTGCTTGCTGGCATCGTTCAATATCTCGACCAATATCAAAAGCTATTACATCAGCGTTCTGATGCTCGAGCTTGGGATGCTCGGTGTTTTTCTGGCACAAGACTGGTCTCTGTACTATATTTTCTGGGAATTGACACTGGCCCCATTATTTCTACTGATTGGTCGCTGGGGGGGGGCACGGCGCCATATGGCCAGCCTGAATTTCGTGCTGTACACCATGGGCGGATCTATTTTCATGCTGATCAGCCTGCTGGCGATCAGCCAGTATGTGCCCGATCATGGCGGCACCTTGATGTCTACCATGACCATTGCAGCACAAAGCATGCCGAGAAACGAGCAGATTTTTGTGTTGATCGGCTTCCTGATCGGCTTTGGGGTCAAAATCCCAATTTTTCCATTGCATGGTTGGCTACCACTGGCGCACGTAGAAGCGCCGAGCCCGGTCAGTATTTTAATGTCTGGAATTCTTCTGAAAATGGGCGCCTATGGTTTGATCCGGGCGGTAGTCATGTTGCCGGAAGCGACATTGGTATTGCAACCATTTCTGGTGACACTGGCGCTGGTGGGCATGATCTACGGCGGATTGCTGGCCTGGCGTCAATCCGACCTGAAAGCAATGGTTGCTTACTCCTCTGTGAGTCACATGGGTATTGTGTTACTGGGGATCGCCACGCTCAATGAAACTGGCATGACCGGTGCCATCATTCAAATGACGGCACATGGACTCATCGCCGGCGGCATGTTTCTGCTGGTGGGCCTACTTTACGAACGCACTCATACTCGAAATATCCTCGATTACAGCTCACTGGTCCAGGTAATGCCACGTTTTGCGTTTTTCATGACCATTACCTTCCTAGCGGCGATGGGATTGCCGGGGACAGTGGGGTTTATTGCTGAATTGCATACATTCGTAGGCGGATATCAAGAATGGGGAAATCTGATCATTTTTCTAGAAGCAAGTATTCTGATCAGCTCTGCCTATGCCATGCGCACCATCAGCATGTTGTTTACCGGTCCGGTTAAATCCCATATGCGTGAAATCGAGGACCTGAAGCTGTATGAATTGATGGCAGCGGGCATGCTGGTAATTGCAATCGTGGTATTGGGAATTTGGCCAACACCATTAATCGAGTTATCGTCATCCACCATAAATGTGGTCAGCAACATTATTTCCGAGCATATTCGATAATGAACAGAAAATATTGCCATGCATACAGAATCTGATTTCAGTAACGAACGCGAGCATATTGAGGAAACCCTCCGTCATCTAGACCACATTCTTCCTGGTCAAGCCCCTATTCTTGACTTTGTGCACCACAATACGCTCCATGGCTATGAACACCTGCAGTTTGAAGCAGCAATAGCTGAGTACGAGAAAATATCCGGTATCAGGGGTTATTTACCGGAAGAACGCAGCCGGGACTTTTACCTGCAGGGGCGGATAACTGACGAGGATATCGATGCAGAGCTCTATGCCAATGCAGGTTTGCGTGCAGACGAGATTATTTTTGAGCAAAGCACATTAATCATTCGCCGCAGAGATATTTATCGTATTGCGTTGTTGAGTGATTTGCAGCCATTAACCGTCAGCCAGCTCAATTGGAAAATAGAGGAAGAAGCAGCCTTGCAGCATGTGCAGGGTGATGTCCCCCCAGACATACGAACACGAATGCTTGCGCAGGGACCCGATGAAGAGACTATTGTCTGTCAGCTTTGGGATAGTGTACTGGCGAAATTAAATCTGAAAAGTATTGAATTGCATCCAGAGAATATGCTGGATTTGTCAATAGACGAAGCAAAAGAATGGCTGGGTAAAATCTCTCCAGATCGCCCAGGAGATCCGGAGACTGCGGTTCATCAGCGCATGCGTCAAGAAGCCAAGCTGAAACTTGAGTCTTTATTGGCGCAGGTCGGCAATGAAATAAGTCTACGCGGCCTGGTTAAGGCATTGAGTGGTGTGGACACTCTGTTTTCAGTCCGGTTGCAATTAACTCGTATCTGCGCGTCCGCCCTTGATGAAGGAGTGGCGGCCTGGCAATTGCCAGAAAGGGACAAACTTGGGTTGTACGGTGCTTGGCGAGCGACTTCGGCCTATGATCTAAACTCATTCATGCAAGAATTGCCCGACTGGCAAGCTATCATGGCTGAGATTCCAGAAGATGCAGTAGATTGCATCATCATGCAATTAAAGAGTTTTGGTATTCCCGTGGAAAAATGGGCTGGCTATCTGCAACGGCTTGCTCTCGAAATTCCGGGTTGGTCGGGCATGATCAACTGGCGGCAACATAATCCGGACTACCAGGCAGAAAACAATGCTTCTCCCAATCTGGCCGATTATCTTGCCATCCGGCTGACGTTGGATCGGTTATGGCTCAAGCAGGCCTGCAGTGAGCTGTGGGGTATTGAAGCAAAATTAGTGACAATTCAATACTATTTTGAACGCAACCTGTCTGAATTTATGATCAGACGATTATTTTTCCAGGGCGAGTTGCCCGAATATTTGACTCATCCGGTCAAGGCGCTTCTATCAAATATCCTGTCAGAACGACATAGACAATCTGAGTGGCAACACATGGCGGATCTAATGTGGACCTGGCAGTACAGCCCGTTATCTGCCAACGCAGTTGATACTCATCAGATTTTCAACAACGGCTGGCGCATGTTCCGTCTGTGCCAGCACTTGGGACTGAATGCCGAACAGGTCAGACAAATCCCGCAGCCAGTTTTTCTGGGAATGCTCGAACAGATTGATACGTTTGATATTATCGAGCGCTCAAAAATCTGGCTCTATGCCTACGAACGACATTACCGCGAAGGAATCTTTCACGCAGTTCGCGCCAACCATCAGCGCGGATGCTGGGAAAAACGCGATAAACGCCCGGAAGCGCAACTGATTTTCTGTATCGATGACCGCGAAGAAAGTTTTCGACGCCATTTGGAAGAAACTAACCCCAATATCGAAACGCTGGGAGCAGGGGGATTCTTCGGGGTGCCGATATACTACAAAGCAATGGATGAGACCCAAGCAGTATCATTGTGTCCACTGGTCGTGACACCCACGCACATAGTAGAGGAAGTGCCCAGAACGGGATACGAAGCAGTCACTCAGAAACACAATCAGGGGATGAAACTGATCAACACCGTCAACAACTGGTTGCATCAGCGGCTGCGGCACAATCTGCTGACTGCAAAAATAATAGTTGATGCCATTGCACCCGCTGTTCTCACTGGCCTGCTGCTCAAGACGTTTACTCCGAAACTGCAATACCAGCTGATCAATAATCTAAAAACGGCCACCTCTCCCGAAGTTCACACACAACTGAACTACATTGACAATAACCGAACCTTACCAGCAACACCTGAAAATCTCGGCAAAGGATTCACCGATGCGGAACAAGCAGAAAAGGTTGCCGCATTTCTGACTGCCACCGGATTAACCTTTGGATTTGCTGAACTGATCCTGCTGGTTGGGCACGGCTCAATCAGCCAGAATAATCCACATCTGGCTGCTTACGATTGCGGTGCCTGCAGTGGGCGGCATGGCGGCCCCAATGCCCGCTTGTTTGCCGCCATGGCCAACCGGCCCGAGATACGCAGACTAGTGGCTGAGAAAGGAATTGTCATACCGGATGACAGCTGGTTTGTAGGCACTGAACACAACACCTGTAATGAAGAAATCAGTTATTACGATTTGGAAGATGTTCCATCAGCACGTTTGCCCGCACTGGACAAACTCAGGGAAACATTACGGCATGTACAGCATTTGTCGGCACATGAACGTTGTCGTAGACTGGCCTCTGCACCCAGAAACCCGACTTTGCAACAGGCGCTCAAGCATATCGAAGAACGCGCCAGAGATTTTTCGCAAGCGCGTCCCGAATTGGGTCATGTCACCGTCGCGTCCGCTGTATTTGGACGCCGCTCGGTTACCCAAGGGATTTTTCTTGATCGCCGTATGTTTCTTGTGTCTTACGATCCTACTCAGGACCCTGATGGCGTAATTATTGAAAAATTATTGCTGGCCATGGGGCCAGTCGGCGCAGGCATCAATCTGGAATATTATTTCTCGACAGTTGATAACGAAGGCTTTGGTTGCAGTACCAAGATTCTGCACAACGTAGTCGGCTCGTTTGCAGTCATTGAAGGCACCAGAGGCGACCTGCGCACCGGCCTGCCGAAACAGATGATCGAGATTCACGAAGCGATGCGTTTATTGGTCATCGTGGAGGCGACGACGGAAATCATTGGAAACATATATGCACGTCAGCCCGCTATTCAGAATCTGGTCGGAAATGGCTGGATACAGGTTGCAGTCAAGGATCCCGATTCAGACAGAATTGATTTTTTTGAACGGGACAAAGGGTTTGTGCAGTGGCAGCCAGGTCAGATGGAATTGCCTGTTTTTGAAAAATCACCAGATTGCTACTACGATAAAACCGAACCAGTATCGCCTGCGTTGATTAATCAACCCCAGTCTCAGGAGATTTGATGTAATGGATTTTTTAGCAGCGCTGATCCCGCTATTACCTTTTTTGGCAGCCAGCGTCATTGGAATTGGTATGCTATTGGGCTGGATAACAGGCGAAAAGAGTGAATCAACTACTTCGACCATCTCCATCGGTTCGGCTTCTTTATCTACCTTACTGGCCTTTGCACTCCTTGTGGGAGACTTGACTGGTAATGGTGCAGGCACCTATAGCATAGGTCAATGGTTACATAGTGATTTACTTCAAGTAGAAATCAATTTTATTACTACTGGCTTCAACGTTTACCTGACAGCTTTATTTGCCATTCTGTTATTGATCGCCACACGATTCTCGGTTAACTACCTGCATCGGGAAATCGGATTTCATCGTTACTTTTTTTTGTTGAATTTATATACCTCCGCCATGCTGCTGCTGGTGTCTGCCGGAAGCACGGTTGGCACCTTCATCGGTTGGGAAATTGCCGGACTATGTTCGTATCTGTTGATTAATTACGCCTATGACCGAGATGTGCCCGCCACTAACGCAACGCGTGTCTTTATCACCAATCGTATTGGTGACGCCGGATTCGTGCTGGGAATAGGGTTAAGCTTTTTTTATGCTGATGCTGTCAACTGGGATGACCTTAATAACATAGCGACTCAGCTCAGCATGCCAACAGCAACCGTAATTGCGCTATGTTTTACTATCGCAGCTTTCTGCAAATCTGCTCAGTTACCTTTTTCGCCTTGGCTTGCACGCGCCATGGAAGGACCCACCCCATCCAGTGCTATTTTCTATGGCGCAGTCATGATTCACTCCGGCGTTTTTCTCATGATCATGCTGCAGCCACTGATCGAACAGGCTCCTTTCGTCATGATGCTACTGGCTGTCACGGGTTTTTTCACGGCCGCTTACAGCTTCGTCGTCGGCTGGACGCAAACTGATGTCAAAAGCTCGCTTTGCTTTGCCATCACTGGGCAGATCGGCCTGATGTTTATGGAATGTGGACTGGGGTTATGGGAACTGGCTGCCTGGCATCTATGTGCACACGCCATTGTTCGTTGCTATCAGGTATTGGCTTCACCATCTTTTATGACAAATGTACATGGCAGTCCAGTCAAGGCCTTGTCCCCGCATCTGCAGAAGATTCACTGGTTGTATGTTGCCTCGATCCAGCGTTTCTGGCTTGACCCAATTACTGATCGGGTGCTGACCAGACCCATAAAAGGTTTGGGAGAAGATCTCAATTTCTTTGACGACTATGTCGTTGATCGCGCCATGGGGGATCCGGTTAGCTCGTCCCGAAGCATCTCGACGCTCAAGCAGCTTGAAGAAAAAATTAAAGGAACAGAGACGCTGGGAGATACCCCTAGACATTTTGGTCGTGGAAATGGAATTGCAGGCAAACTAATGGAATGGTCTGGAAATATTTTGGGTTGGTTTGAGGAACGCTTGGTAATACAGGCCATCGGTGTAAATATTATCGATCTTGGGCGCACGCTCGGGCATGCTGCCAATACGTTTGAGGAATTAATGCTCAAGCCACGCTATATCGTTTTGTTTGTCTTTGTTTTTCTGTTGATAGCAGGAACACGGTAAAAAATAATGGATATCAATATTATTAACTGGCCTCAAACAGCTCTATTTCCAGTGTTGTCAGTATTGACCGCAATTCCTCTTCTGACAAGTCTGATTGTGCTCCGAATGACATCTGCAACAAATTCGCTCCGACTTGCAATAGCTAGTGCGATAGTTACGTTACTGCTCACGATCTACATGATCAGTATTTTCAATTCCAGTGAGCCAGGTGTGCAGTTATTCGAACAAATTGCGCTTTTCAACCTGACCTATAGTGTCGGTGTTGATGGAGCCAATATATTATTCATTGCAATCACCGCTGTGATTACCTTGCTGGCGCTAATTTATCTATTGACTACGCGCCGCGCGGAGGACAGGATTCAGGTTGCCGCCATCCTCGGCTATGAGGGGATCCTGGTAGGTGCATTCGTCGCCATGAACGCGTTACAGTTCTGGTTTTGGTGTGTACTGGAGCTGGTTCCAGTCATACTAATGACGATTCGCGGCGGATCAGGACAAAAAAGACGCTGGGTGGCAGGTTTGCTCCTGCAGCACTGGGGAAGCGGACTATTCATGACATTCTGTGGTTTCACTTTGCTCGCCTTCGGTGTAATGGGTTCAGAAGAGTCGCTTTCATTTGACTGGGTAAGACTGGTTCAAAATAAAAATGAACTGGAATATGGCAATCTTATATTTTTACTGCTGTTTTTTGGTTTTGCCATTCGTATGCCGCTTTTTCCTTTCCATGGCTGGTTACCGATTTTGTCACAATATGGCACGGTGGCAAGTACAACCGTTTTTATAGTTGGAATCAAACTCGGTTTGTATGCAGTCGTCAGATTCATTCTGCCAGTCGTACCTGAAATTGCTGCCCAATGGAACTGGCTTGTTTTGCTGCTTGGGCTAGCAGGAATTTTTTACGGCATTGTCCTGGCGCTGATGCAAATCAACATTCGTCGCTTACTAGCATTTTCCGTTATTAGTCACACCGGTATGCTGGTTATCGGAGTTTTTGACTTCAACTTGTACGGACTGGAAGCCAGTATTTTGTTGGCAACATCATTTGGATTGGCTGGAGCAGGTATCGCGCTCAGTATCGGCATGATCTATAAGCGCACTCATACCGCCTATCTTCCGCGATTAGGCGGTATGATTGATGTCAGCGCAGCTCTCGCGTTTCTTTTTGTCGTCAGTGCATTAAGTACCATGGGTATGCCTGGCACGCCGGGATTTGATGGTATCCATTTGCTGATTGATGGCACGATCAAAAACTTTGGCTGGTTTGTTTCCATCGCAATACTGGTCGGCAACGTGCTGACGGCGGCTTTGCTGCTACGTGCCTTCCAACAGATTTTTATTGCCGCACCCAAGCGTTACCAGCCAAATGTAAAGCCATCATTCCAGTCAAGCATTGCTCCATCCGTCAGGAATGAAGGAATTATTGCCGCCATAATATGCACGCTGCTAATCGGTATTGGTTTTTATACCACGCCCTGGCTGCAAATCATCGACCAGAATCTCGATAGATTCAATGGTTACTATTCCACAACATCCAGCCATGAAATTCAACATTAACGGCGTAATAACCCTTAGTATCAAGGATTAATCATGTCAGTAACCGATTTTCCCTTATTGAGCCTTATCATCCTGCTACCGTTGTTTGGTGCAATTGTGACCAGTGTAATACGTAACACTGGGCTCGCTAAATTATCCGCACTGATCTTTGCCACACTGGAATTGGCTCTGACCTTGCTCGCTTTGTGTCTGTTTGATAAAACCAGTGGTGATTTTCAGTTAACTGAAAAACTTGCCTGGATACCCTTCCTGAATATTGAGTATCTGCTGGGTGTCGATGGAATATCGATCTTATTTCTGCCATTATCCGCGCTATTAACGGTAACAGTCATTCTGGCTTCATGGAATGCAATCAGCTACAACCAGCGTTTTCATTTTGCGCTCATCCTGGCATTACAAGGTATTACCGCAGGGGTATTTACGGCACTCGACATGATACTGTTTTTCTTTTTCTGGGAATTGACGTTGCCCCCTCTGTTTTTCCTGATTGGATTGTGGGGTATTGGTTCTCAGCGTCGTAATGCTGCAATGAAATATACCCTGTTCATGCTCGCGGGAGGCGGACCCCTTTTGCTCGCAATAGTCATCATGGCCGCGAATCATGCTACCCAGGTAGGCGGAAATTTTCCGCAAGACTTATCATTCAGTTTGCTTGCGTTGCTAGAAACCCCTTTACCGGCAGAAAAACAAACGCTGGTATTCGTCTTATTATTATTCGGCTTTGCTTTCAAGGCACCGCTTTTCCCCTTTCATACCTGGTTACCGACAACGGCAATGGAGGGACCCACTCATGTCATCGCGCTGCTAGCTGGTCTTAAATTGGGCGTATATGGCATACTTCGTTTCGCCATGCCGCTTGCACCTACTGCTGCCGTGGAGTTCAGCTGGATATTGAGTGTATTTGGTGCAGCCACACTCATCTATGGTGGCCTGATTGCCTTGCAGCAGACTAATCTGCGCCGTTTGCTGGCTTATGCCAGTATCAGCCATGTTGGCATGGTAATTGTTGGTGTTGCGTCGTTGAACATGCAAGGTGTTCAGGGGGCAATTTTCCAATTGCTTAATTTCACCCTCATTGCCAGCTCACTGATGTTAATTGCCGGCTTTATTCAGCGCCGACTGGGTAGTACTGATACAGTTCATCTTGGCGGACTAGCCAAAGTGATGCCGAAACTGACCTGTTTTTATTTTCTCTTTGCTCTCGCTAGTTTTGGTATCCCGGGTACCAGCGGTTTTCCGGCAGAATTACTGATGATCATCGGCGCACTCACATCGCATGCCGTCTTTGGAACAGCTGCTCTAGCTGGCGCTATTCTTGGCGCAACCTACATGCTGACTTTTACTCAGCGTGCTTTCTTTGGTCCGGTTACCCACGTAACAGTAAGCCAGGCTCAGGATCTTAAATTTCGTGAATTTGCCCTACTATGCGTACCTGCCCTACTGATTCTGCTTTTTGGCCTGTTCCCTGGTACTATTTTGAGCATTAATCAGATTGCATCCGAGACATGGCTGGCTAGATTCCTTTCCGTACCGACAGTGCTATAAACACTCTCTTTCTGTGGAGAGTGTCAGCGGCACGTTCAGTATAGATTGTACGAGATATTCTGCGCGGTGCTGTACCCTGCTGTGCACGGGCTGCCAGTGGCGTGGCTCGCGAGAAACGAGGGCGCAACGCCTGCAGCACGTTCTTGATTGTGGACGCACAGAGCGTGAAGAACACGGACACGGCAGAACAGCAAAGCCTGCTGTGCGGCAGCGGCTATGTGGGCCAGCCCTTTGCACAAGGTGTGCGCGAAATCCTGGGCGCGCATGTGCAAGTACAGACTGCCAAACGCAGCAAACCACACACCTTCAAGGTCATGCTCAAGCGATGAATCGTCGAGCGTAGTTTCGTCTGGCTGGAAAAAAATAGAAGACTGTAGAAAAACTGCGAGCGAATGGTTAACACCAGTTTGCAGTTCATCCACCTGGCCTTCCTGGCCCCTCTACTCAAAAAACTTTTGAACAAGTTCTCAGGCAATTTGCTGCTTTGCAGAACGATTCTCTCATGATTGTGCAACTGACTTTCGCTTCTCTTCTATTCAGAATCTCAAATCACATCTTTTTGCTACTTTGCTTCACGAATTCTTCACGCTTCACGAATTCTTCACGCTTCACGAATTCTTCACGCTTCACGAATTCTTCACGCTTCACGAATTCTTCACGCTTCACGAATTCTTCACATAGGGTATGTTACTTTTTCCTCTGAGTCCCTTTATCAACTAGGGGGAGGGCGATCGCATGGCCGCCAAGTTGAATACGACTGGTTTTATGGGATTTCAATGATGCAGAAATCGTAGAGTGATACAACACTTTTTTGTCATCACAGTCGTTATGAATACCAGCAAGCTTGTTTACTTACGGAGAAATTAGTATGGACATAGAAACTTCTTTTGATGAACATCGAGTGTTGCATGATTTAAAACATTACCTGCCTGCACAGGCACCGTTGAAGGACTTCATTCATCACAACACCCTTCATGCATTCCAAAACCTTAAATTTCACGATGCATGTCGAACTGCAACCAAGCTGTGGGGCTATAAAACCAAACTTAGGTTAGATGAGTATCGCGCACTTTATGAATCAGGTGGAATCCGAAAAGATGTGTTGCGGAATATCGTCTCAGAAAGAAAAGGTCAAGACAAAGTAGATGAATTTATCAATAAATTAATCAATTACGACTACGACACTTTTGTTTATCCAAGAATCGGTGTGTTGCGAGCAAACTGGGAATCAATATACCGCATTGATCTTGATCAGTTGACGCAACCGCTGCTTTTCAGGATTTTATGTAATTACTTGGATCAAGGGATTTCCCTATGGGCATTTCCGATTGGAAATCAGGGTTTCCTCGCAGCACTACGGACAATGGAAAAAGAAAGCGCGGTCAGCCTTTTCAAGAAGCCCAGAGCTCATAAAATGTTGGTGTCGGGGGACTTGTCGATCAGTGCGCTGCTGCGCATATTGGTGGGTGACGAAACACTGTATGAGCAATATCTGTACGATCAACAATTTTCGCATCAAGGCTGGTCGGGTATCGTGTCCGTAATTGAAGATCAACCAAACCTGCTGCTCAACCGGAAAGAAATCACCCTGCATGATCTGATCATTTTCGAGTTGTTACTGGAAATTGATGCGCTGGACGCACAGTTCGGCGAAATCTGGGCGCCCATGACGACCAAATTGGCCGACCGTCCCAAACTCAAATCGCTACTTGCTGATGTGCCGAGAACAGAGCTCGATGAAGTATTGGAAACCTGGCATGACGCCTTTGAATGGTCTTATTACAACTCCGTTCTCACCGCACTCCAGAAACAGCCCGAGTTAGAGGAAAACTCCTCCGCAAACAAGAGCTTTCAAGCATGGTTTTGCATAGATGACAGAGAAACTTCTCTTCGCCGGCATTTGGAAAAAGCCGATCCTGAATGCGAAACATTCAGCACTGCAGGCTTTTTTGGTGTTGAGTTCTATTTCCAGCCTGAGCACGGAAAATTCTATGCCAAGCATTGTCCAGCGCCTGTCACACCTAAATATTTGATCAAGGAAACTGAAACGCATCACGCCAGGAAAGACGAACCCATGCTTTCCAAATTATCACACACGCTTTTCCGTGGTTGGCTGATTTCGCAAACACT
Organism: Nitrosomonas mobilis; assembly: GCF_900103035.1. GTDB lineage: Bacteria > Pseudomonadota > Gammaproteobacteria > Burkholderiales > Nitrosomonadaceae > Nitrosomonas > Nitrosomonas mobilis. The sequence continues at coordinate 5,000 of NZ_FMWO01000035.1, read as the reverse complement.
AGGATTTGCTTCTGCATTAAAACTGCTATCCAATATTTTCAGACCAACCGCCTCGCCCGCGATGGCCTATTCTTTCGGGCATATGTATCAGCTCTCATCACTCACTATCGAGAACAAAGATACCGGTGATGTGGAAAATGGTCTACAAATTGGCTATACGCTGGAAGAAATGGCCTCCCGGCTGGAGAACGTGCTTCGTATGGGAGGACTAGTCGATCACTTTGCACCGATCGTTTATATGTTTGGCCATGGAGCAAGCAGTATCAACAATCCGCATTACACGGCATATGATTGTGGCGCTTGTTCAGGCAGACCGGGTTCAGTTAATGCGCGCGTAATCTCCCACATCGGCAACCATCCCGAGGTCAGGCGAATTTTACGTACTAATGGAATCAATATTCCGGACAGCACCCAGTTTGTCGGTGCACTGCATGACACAACTCGCGATGAAGCTCTGTATTTTGATGAAGAGGCATTATCACCCGATAATCTGGAGCGTCATCGCAAAAATGTAGTAACGATTACCAAGGCGCTGGATACGCATGCCAAGGAACGTGCACGTCGCTTTCTGACAATCCCTAATATCAAACGCAAACCAGAACAGGTGCACGCAGATGTTCGTCAACGCTCGGTCGAGCTGTTTGAACCTCGACCTGAGCTGAATCACTCTACGATCGCGCCTTGTGTTGTAGGCAGACGTGCGCTGACTAAAAATATATTTTTCGACCGCCGCATCACGCTGACCTCGTATGATTACCGTACTGACCCGGAAGGTAATTACCTGTTCATGGCAATGGGACCAATCGCACCGGTTATGGCGGGGATTAATCTGGAGTATTTTTTCTCCCGCATGGATAACTACAGAATGGGCGCAGGTACCAAGTTGCCCTACAACATCATGGGGTTGATTGGAGTCGCCAATGGCAGTGATGGAGACTTGCGGCCAGGCCTGCCGAGTCAGATGATTGAAGTACATGATCCGGTGAGGTTGTTAGTCGTAATTGAACACTACCCTGAAATTGTATTAAAGGTGCTCAAGAAACTTCCTCCTGCCAATTACGAACACTATCTCAACGAATGGATGTGGACACTGGTCATTCATCCAGAGACGCGGGAATTACTCATGTTCAAAAATGGCGAGCTTGTTCCATTCAAGCCAATTCCGGAAAACATTGAGAAGATTCCTGATTGGGAACCGATCGTCGAATCGGCCTTCAGGGCGCCGACGACACAGATCGTTGATACCACCCGGGAAAATCTGCCTGTTTTTTTCACCAAATAACGAGAGGGTACCGATATGGATTTAATGTTTGCATCGCTGCTTCAATACATGGTTTATCTACCGCTGGTAGGATTTACGCTTAGCCTTTTTATGCCTGCGAGCAGGGAACGTCCAATTGCCTGGCTTTCAATAGCGACCGCGGGAATTTACCTGGTCTGCGCAATTCTTCTCATTGCTTACTGGTTGTTTTTATGGGACTTTCACTCATATCAGTTTACGGTACTTACGTTATACGAGTCGCATGATTATCGATTTGATATTAGCTTCTATTTTGATAAAGTAACGGCTATTTTCCTGTTTTTGGGTGCCTTTCTAAGTTTTCTGGTAACAATTTATTGCCAGAATTATTTGCATCGTGACTCTGGATACAAACGATTTTTTAATGCGCTATTACTTTTTTATGTAAGTTACAACATCGTGATATTTGCGGGAAATCTGGAAACTCTGTTTTTGGGTTGGGAAATTCTGGGCATTTGTTCCTTTCTGCTCGTCGGGTTTTATCGTGAGCGCTTTTTACCAGTCAAGAATGCGTTAAAGATTTTCACTGTCTTTCGCATTGCAGATATGGGGCTATTGTTTGCCATCTGGTTAAATCATCACTTATGGCACAGAAATATCACTTTCTCGGAATTGCTCGATAGCGAAATGGTATGGGCACAATTGCAAGAACATACTACCATTGGCATCATGATCTCATTGATGATTCTACTGGCGGCAGCGGTAAAATCAGCACAGATTCCTTTTACTGCGTGGATCCCGCGTGCCATGGAGGCGCCGACCCCTTCCAGCGCCATTTTTTATGGCTCACTCGCCTCTCATCTCGGCGTTTTTTTGTTACTGAGAACCTATCCATTCTGGGAGCATCTCCCTTTTATCGTAGCCTTGGTAGCATTGATCGGTTTGGCCACCAGCATCGTTGCCACGTTGATTTCATATGTACAATCCTCGATAAAAACGCAAATCGCGTACTCATCTGCTGCCCAAATTGGGCTCATTTTCATTGAGGTGGCATTCGGTTTATATGATCTTGCACTGATTCATTTAACTGGCAATGCGTTTCTCAGAACCTACCAGATACTGGTTGCGCCATCGGTAGTAACTTATTTGATTCGCGAGCAGTTTTTTAAATTTGTACCACACCAGCATGTCGGCAAGTATGGCGCCATAGGAAAACTAAAATACGCATTGTACATACTGGCAGTCAAGGAATTTTACCTGGATTCATTCGTGTATGTCGTTCTCTGGAACCCGATGAAATGGGTAGGCAGAAAACTGGATGGTATCAGCGAAAACTCAGCGTTCAGCTTCATCATAACTAGTTCGTCTATTGGCGTCATCTGCATATTAGGCAGGGAGTATCTACCCGCCGTACTGACGACCGCAATACTTCCGACTTTCTTTGCTTTCGTCGGTTTATTGATGGTGCTTCGATCATTCACCGAACGAAAAAACGCTCAGTTCAGCTGGATGCTGATCGTGGTTTATCACTTGTGGGTGGCACTGGCGGTCACCTTTTATGAAGAAGCGAATTTCATTGAACTCGCTATCTACTTGGGTGGAATCCTGCTCTCAGGGTTTGTTGGCAATGCCACGCTGAACCAGATGCGGATACGGGAAGGCAGGCTGGACTGGAATGATTACCAAGGTCATGTTTATCAATACCCGGGACTGGCCTTGATTTTCTTCCTGTCTTGTTTGGGGTTGATGCTGTTTCCGATCACGCCCTCATTTCTGGGTGTCGATCTGGTATTTACCTATATCAGGGTGGAGCAGACCGATTTTGCTATCATCCTTGCCCTGAGTTACATCCTGGTGGGATTATCTCTGGTCAGAATGTATGCGCGCATTTTCCTCGGGCCGCATATCAAAACCAACCATGAAATCCCACCGCGTTCGTCCTGATTATTATCAATTGCAATTTTTTTACTGACCTAAACATCACAACAAAGGAGAAACAAATGAGTTCACCACAACAAGAAATACCAAAAGATGGCCTGCCCGGCTTAAAGGAAAACTTCAAATATGATGCCATTGCTGGTTTCCTGGTTTTTTTACTCGCGCTACCGTTGAGTCTTGGGATTGCAAAGGCAGGGGAGTTTCCCCCTGCAATGGGGGTGCTAACTGCGATGATCGGCGGGATGTTAGTCGCGCTGTTCTCTGGTTCTCATCTGACTATCAAGGGCCCAGCTGCGGGATTGATCACGATTGTTGCCGGCTGTGTACTGGCATTTGGTGGAGGTGAACAAGGCTGGCGAATGGCGCTGGGTGTGATGGTTGTCTCTGGCGTGCTTCAGGTCATTATCGGTTTTCTGAAAGCTGGCTCGTTGAGCGACTTTTTCCCTCACTCTGCCGTACACGGCATGTTGGCGGCAATTGGCGTGATCATTATTTCCAAGCAGGTGCATATTATGCTCGGCATTGATCCTGCAGATCTGGTTGGCATGAAAGCTGTAGATCTTTATATGGCTATCCCCAACTCGATCATGAATGCCAATATAACCATCGCGATATTAGGTTTGATCAGCCTGGCGTTGATGTTTATCATGCCGAAGGTAAAGAACACAATACTCAAGAAAATTCCGGCACCAATGCTCATTTTGCTGATTGTCATCCCTGCAGCGATTTTTCTGGATTTTAAAACGACTCAGCCTGCGCATGTGCTGGTTGAAATTGGAGACTTCTGGGGTGTTATCGGTTTTAATCCTGATTTTTCGGGAATTGGTACCGGCGTCTTCTGGAAATATGTATTGATGTTCCTGATTATTGGTACCCTTGAATCTGCCTTAACGGTTAAGGCAATCGATGGACTGGACCCTTGGAAGCGTCAATCGAATTACAACAAGGATATCGTTGCAGTCGGTGCTGGTAACACGTTGGCTGCTATATTGGGTGGCTCACCAGCCATCTCGGAAGTCGCACGTAGTTCCGCCAATGTCGGATTTGGTGCTCGGACACGTTGGGCGAATTTCTTTCATGGCTTCTTTCTCTTTATTGCCATGTTGTTGATGATTCCGGTAATTGAGCTGATTCCCAATGCAGCTTTGGCGGCGATGCTGGTATTTGTCGGATTTCGACTGGCCCATCCGCATGAATTCTTTAAAACCTACAAAATCGGCAGCGAACAACTGACTATTTTTGTAGTGACGATCCTTGTCACAGTAGCTACCGATCTACTGGTAGGTATTGCCTCCGGTATTCTGACAAAATTTGTGTTCCATATTGTTAACGGCGCTAAAATCAGCAATTTATTCAAGGCACGTTATAATCTCAACAAGGATGATTCGGGAAAATACCTGCTAACGATCAAAGATGCCGCAATTTTCTCCAATCTGATTGGCTTTAAAAAAGGTTTTCACCAAATTGAGAAAGGTAAGGAGGTCGTTATTGATTTTCAGCAGGCGACACTGGTTGACCATACTTTTATGGAATTCCTAGAGCACTTTGAGATGGAGCATGTTCGTCATGGCGGCATAGTTGACGTAAGAGGATTCGAGTATTTTGACAGATTCTCCGATCATCCTTTATCCGGTAGAAAAATCAAAAAAAGTTAATTAAAATAATCTACAGTTCAACATATCCCATAATCAGCTTTTCAGTTGGCTGATTATGGGATTTTCCGACTGCAGAAAAATCTGGAAAGTTGTGCCATGGCTAGGCACAGAAATAACTTTGATTTTCCAGTTATAGTAATCACAGATACGTTTGACGATAAAGAGCC
>NZ_FMWO01000065.1 GCF_900103035.1 Nitrosomonas mobilis | reverse complement strand
GCCACGTCAAGTAGATCAAAGCCATGCATGAACATTACAAATTAGATGGTGTCTATACTGGAGAGCCTAAATTCAAATATCACGACGAGTTTCAGGCCAGCGCTAAAGAAACCAAAAAGGAAAAAGACTAATGACTACTTTACAAAAAGGATCGATTGGCACCTTGCTGGTAGGTGGGTTGCTGGGTATCGTATTGCTGGCAGTCGTATTTGGTGGAGAAGCGGCGTTATCTACGGAAGAATTCTGCACCAGCTGTCATTCGATGAGTTATCCACAGGAAGAACTCAAGCATTCCACCCACTATGGCGCGCTGGGAGTCAATCCTGGGTGTAAGGACTGCCATATTCCGCAAGGGATAGAGAATTTTCATCTGGCAGTGGCCACTCACATAGTGGATGGCGCCAGAGAGCTGTACCTGGAATTGAAAAATGATTATTCCACGCTGGAGAAATTTGACGAACGCAGATTGATCATGGCACACGATGCACGGATGAATCTCAAAAAATGGGACAGCATCACCTGTCGCACCTGTCACAAAAAACCGAACCCACCGGGAGAGGATGCCCAGGCAGCACACAAGAAAATGGAAACAGAAGGTGCGACCTGCATAGATTGTCACCAGAATCTGGTACATGAAGAAGCGCCAATGACTGATCTGAACGCCAGCCTGGCAGCAGGAAAAATGGTGCTGAAACCAGAAGAGGGTGACGACGAAGACGAAGACGAAGACGAAGATGAAGATGAAGATGAAGATGAAGATGAGGAAGACGAGGATGCAGACACAGAAGAAAGTGAAGCTGCAGATGAATCTTCTGATGAAGACGACGATGATGAGTAAGGCTCATTCTAGTGTGAATTCTAAATCAGAGTTGTAAAGTTTTAATTGAAGCTCGTGAGGCTAGCAGCACTATTTCTTCACGAGCTTCTTGTTTGATGAGTCAGAAGATTTGATACAGAAGTGGCTGATACATTGGTATTAGAGAATTTTATTAAGTGACGAGGATTATTAGTGACGGTTGTTTGTTTGCCAGACGGAACGAGAAAAGAATTTGACTCTCCAGTCACGGTATTTGAGGTCGCTGAATCGATAGGTGCAGGGCTTGCGCGCGCAGCATTGGCTGGGAAAATCAATGGAAAGTTGGTTGACTTGTCAAATGTGATTGATGGTGATTGCGAGCTGACAGTAATAACAGATAAGGATCCGGAAGGACTGGAGATTGTCCGTCATTCAAGCGCACATTTGTTGGCGCACGCGGTTAAGGAATTATTTCCTGATGCGCAGGTTACGATTGGACCGACCATTGAAAATGGTTTTTATTATGATTTTGCCTATAGCAGACCATTTACGCCGGGAGATTTGGCTGCAATTGAGAAAAGAATGCTGGAAATCAGCCGAAGAGGTTTGAAAATCGAACGTAAAGTCTTTGACCGTACAAAAGCAATCGAGTTCTTTAAACAGCAGGGAGAGCTTTATAAAGCAGAAATAATTGATTCGATACCTGGCAACGAAACTGTTTCCTTATACTCTCAAGGAGATTTTACTGATTTGTGTCGTGGCCCCCATGTGCCAACTACGTCAAAACTGAAAGTGTTTAAACTGATGAAAGTAGCTGGTGCTTACTGGCGTGGCGACTCCAATAATGAGATGCTGCAGAGGATCTATGGGACAGCTTGGATAAAAAAAGAACAACAAGACGAGTATCTGCATCTTCTTGAGGAAGCTGAAAAACGTGATCATCGTAAGTTGGGAAAGCAGTTAGGTCTGTTTCATATGCAGGAAGAAGCTCCTGGCATGGTTTACTGGCATCCAAAGGGGTGGATTGTCTGGCAGCAGATCGAGCAATATATGCGTCGTATTTTTAGAGATAATGGTTACCAGGAAATTCGTACGCCTCAAGTTCTGGATAGATCGCTATGGGAGTGTTCGGGACACTGGGAAAATTTTCGGGAACATATGTTCGTTACTGACTCCGAGAATCGGCATTATGCGATCAAACCCATGAATTGCCCAGGACATGTGCAGGTGTTTAATCAGGGCTTGCGTAGCTACCGAGATTTACCCTTGAGGCTTGCTGAATTCGGTTCCTGCCATCGGAATGAAGCGTCCGGTGCCTTGCATGGGATTATGCGAGTGCGCGCTTTTACGCAAGATGATGCCCATATTTTTTGTGAGCAGGAGCAGGTTCAGGATGAAGTAATGCGATTTGTCGATTTGCTGAACTGTGTTTACAAGGATTTTGGTTTCAATGACGTGTTGGTGAGGCTGTCTACCCGCCCGGCTAAAAGAGTGGGTAGCGAAGACCAGTGGAATACTGCCGAGCAAGCATTGCAATCAGCACTGAACCTAAAAAATCTGTCGTGGGAGCTGCAAGTTGGTGAAGGCGCCTTTTATGGTCCTAAAATAGAATTTTCTTTGAAGGATAGTCTTGCTCGTGTTTGGCAATGTGGCACATTACAACTGGATTTTTCCATGCCGGAACGGCTTAATGCCAGTTATGTTGCCGAAAATAACACAAGAAAGACCCCGGTAATGTTACATCGTGCGATCCTGGGTTCCATGGAACGTTTCATTGGTATTCTGATTGAGCATCACGCCGGTGCACTGCCGCTATGGCTTGCCCCGGAGCAGGTGATTGTCTTGAATATTTCCAGAAATCAGTTGGATTACGCGCTGGCAATTGTTTGTAAACTGCAAAGCTGTGGTATTCGTGTCAGCTCAGACTTGAGAAATGAGAAAATTGGCTATAAAATCAGAGAGCATAGTATGCAAAAATTGCCTTATCAGGTTATTGTTGGAGATAAGGAAATGTCTTTGGATGTGATTACGGTCCGAAACAGATCGGGTGAAGATCTGGGATCGATGACTGTGCAGGATTTTATTGGACGTATACAAAAAGAGCAACGTGTTGCGTCGCAAATCTAAGATTTAATTAACTGGAGGAATTACCATAGCTCAGGAAAAGGCTGCTCGAATAAATAGGGATATTTCTGCACCACAGATCCGATTGATCGGGATTGATGGTGAACAGATTGGAATCGTGCCAACTGCCAAAGCGATAGAAATGGCAGAAGATGCGGGGGTTGACCTGGTGGAAATTGCGCCTGGTGCTGAGCCGCCTGTGTGCAGATTAATGGACTACGGAAAATTTCTCTATCAGGAAAGCAAAAAGAAACATGATGCCAAGCTGAAACAAAAGCAGGTGCAGATCAAAGAAATCAAGTTTCGCCCCAATACGGATTCGGGTGACTACAATATAAAAATGCGGAATTTGATTGGCTTCCTGGACGAAGGTGATAAGGTAAAAATCACGCTTCGATTTCGCGGCCGGGAGATGGCGCATCAAGAATTTGGTATCCGGCTGCTGGAACGGGTGAAGGAAGATCTTGATGAGATAGCTGTGGTAGAGCAGTTTCCGAAATTGGAGGGGCGACAAATGGTAATGGTGCTGTCTCCCAAAAAAAAGGACACGAAGCTTACTAAAACTAAGCCAGCTGAGTAGACTAAAAATAATATAAAATACCGGTCAAAGCTGATTATTGGGTTATTATCAGTTTGACTGGTAGTGTGAATATAAATAACAAGTGGTTACTGGGTTTTAAGTTTTCTAATCAGAAACGCCCCGAATCACAACTAATGAGGAGATACGAATGCCAAAAATGAAAACTAAAAAAGGCGCTGCTAAGCGTTTTAAAGTAAGGCCCAGTGGAGAAATTAAACGGTCTCAGGCTTTTAAACGCCATATTCTTACCAAAAAAACAACAAAAAATAAAAGACAATTGAGAGGCACCACTTCAGTTCATGCAAATGACATGGCATCTGTGCGCGCCATGTTACCTTATGCTTAAGGGAGGAAAATAAAATGCCAAGAGTTAAGCGAGGTGTAACTGCACACGCACGACACAAAAAAATTCTCAAGCTGGCTAAGGGTTATCGGGGCCGGCGTAAAAATGTCTATCGGGTAGCAAAGCAGGCTGTCATGAAGGCCGGACAGTATGCCTATCGTGATCGTCGGCAGAAGAAAAGACAGTTCAGGGCATTATGGATAGCGCGGATTAATGCTGCTGCGCGTGAATGTGGTTTGTCGTATAGTGTTTTTATGAATGGTTTGAAAAAAGCAGGAGTTGAGTTGGACCGTAAGGTTCTAGCTGATTTGGCGGTATTCGATAAACTGGCATTTAAGAAAATTACCGAGCAGGCCAAGGTGGGTTTGGCGGTTTGAAGCCTTTTAGTTTATTTCTGATATTGTAAAAACATTCTGAGGTGAATAGAGCGTATTTTGCTTTTTGCTAATAAGTATTTGGAAAATATTTTTCTCGTCTATCAGTAGAAATTGTTGCTTAAAGGGATTGCAGTATCGTTTCTGAGTGCTGGGTACATTTTTTTCAACTTACCCGGACGAGATTTCCAAGGGAGGTCGGATTCAAGCTATTCCGGCCTCTTTTTTTATGAAAAAAGAATTTTGTCACGATGAATAATTTAGAAGAGTTGTTCAATGAAGCGACTGAGTTTCTCGGGAAGGCGGAGAGCATGGCAGAGCTTGAGCAAATTAAAGCTCGTTATTTGGGTAAAGAAGGAAAGCTGACCTTTTTGTTAAAAAATTTGAAAACGATTAGCGTGGTTGAGCGCCCTCTGATGGGTGAGCGTATCAACCTAACGAAGAAAAAACTCGAGGAAGCGATTGTCAGCCGAAGAACATTTTTTCAAGAAAATGCGTTGCTGGCCCGCCTGACGGAAGAAAGTCTCGATATTACATTGCCAGGGAGAGGTTATGGTACGGGTGGCATTCATCCCGTCACAAGAACGCTTAATCGGATCGAATCGTTGTTCCGCTCAATTGGATTTTCCATCGCAACCGGACCAGAGATTGAAACCGATTTTTATAATTTTACCGCATTGAATATCGCTGAGAATCATCCTGCAAGAGCAATGCACGATACATTCTATGTCGATGGTGGTGGGTTGTTACGAACCCATACTTCACCAGTACAAATTCACTACATGGAGAATCATCAGCCACCAATCAAAATTATCGCGCCTGGGCGAGTCTATCGCTGTGATTCAGATGTCACGCATACACCTATGTTTCACCAAATAGAGGGTTTGTGGATCGACGAGGAAGCCAGTTTTGCAAACTTGAAGGGTGTATTAGCGCAATTTATGCAGGGTTTTTTTGAAAGAGAGGATTTGCCGGTCAGATTTCGACCATCCTTTTTTCCTTTTACTGAACCTTCCGCTGAAATGGACATAGGCTGTGTAATGTGTCAAGGCAAGGGTTGCAGAGTATGTGGTAATACCGGTTGGCTAGAGGTGCTCGGTTGTGGCGTGGTGCATCCAGCCGTGTTGAGTCATGTGAATATTGATAGCGAAAAACATATCGGGTTTGCTTTTGGCTTGGGTGTCGAGCGCCTTACTATGCTGCGTTACGGCATCAATGACTTGCGTTTATTCTTTGAGAACGACCTGCGATTTCTAAAGCAGTTTAATTGATTGCTGGATATTAAATACGTGAAATGAGATTTTCTGAAAACTGGCTCAGAACCTTTGTTGACCCGTCGTGTAGCAGTGATGAGCTGGCGCATACTCTGACGATGGCAGGACTGGAGGTGGAAAGTGTGGTTCCTGTCGCGCCGAATTTTCAGCAAGTGGTGGTAGCTGAAGTTATGCGCGTACAGAAACATCCCAATGCAGATCGGCTAAATGTTTGCGAAGTCAATGTTGGCGAACATGCAAGTGAATTTTTATGGATTGTTTGCGGTGCTAATAATGTTAGACCGGGGATGAAGACAGTTTGTGCCCTGATCGGAGCGCAGTTGCCAGGATTGACGATTCGACGGGGTAGTATTCGTGGGGTCGAGTCTTTGGGCATGTTATGTTCTTTCGCAGAGCTCGGATTGAGTGATGGCGCAGCAGAGGGCATCATTGATTTACCTTGTGAGGCACCTGTTGGTCGAAATTTCAGGCAATACTACGCATTGGACGATCGGGTATTTACGCTTAAATTAACGCCCAACCGTGCAGATTGTCTTGGCATGTACGGGATCGCGCGTGAAGTTGCTGCCATTACTGCCTCTCCGTTGACTTTAATGCCGTTATCACCAGCCCAGAGCCAAATTTCAGATACGTTACCTGTCCAGATAGAGGCCCCGGATGCCTGCCCGCTTTACTGTGGGCGTGTGATTACTGGCATTGCTTCAGATCGGCAAATCCCGTCGTGGATGGAGCAACGACTGCAGCGGAGCGGCTTGCGAAAGGTGAATGCTGTAGTAGATATTGTCAATTATGTGCTGCTGGAAACCGGCCAGCCGATGCATGCATTCGATCTTGACAAGATTTCACGCATAGATCAGCAGGCAATAAGCGTACGTTATGCTAAAACAGGCGAACATTTACAGCTTTTAAATGGTACTGACTTACAGTTGGATAGCAACATGCTGATCATTGCCGACCACAAGCAACCACTTGCTTTGGCGGGTATTATGGGGGGCAGTGAAAGTGGAGTCAATCAACTACAAACCAAAGCTATTTTTCTCGAAAGTGCGTTCTTTTCGCCGGCAGCAATCAGTGGGAAATCATTTGGACTGGGATTTACTTCAGATGCAGCTCATCGATTTGAGCGAGGGGTCGATTTTTCTTTGACACGTGCAGCCATAGAGCGAGCAACTACCTTGGTTCTGGAGGTATGTGGCGGCGAGGCTGGGCCTGTGAACGAAGTTAGGCACGATGCATTTCTGCCGCAACGGTGTTCCGTGTGCGTTCGCTTGAAACGTATCAACAGGGTATTGGGTATGCAGTTGGGGATGAATGATGTAGCCGAATACTTTGGTAGATTGGGGTTTGATTTTTCCGTTGAGGGAGATTCATTCAGCATTACGCCTCCTGCCTTCCGATTTGATCTGGCCATTGAAGAGGATTTTATCGAAGAGATTGCCCGTATTCATGGCTATGATCGAATTCCTGCGAGTGTGCCCAAAGCATCCTTGGAAATGCTGCCGGAGCCCGAGACTCAATCAGTATCGATTAAACGGTTGTGTCAGATTTTGGCTGCGCGCGATTATCAGGAAGTGATTAACTATGCGTTTGTGGAAGAGGGATGGGAGGTTGATTTTGCTGGCAGCCATGAAAGTGTGCGGCTAAAAAATCCAATCGCCAGTCACATGAGCGTGATGCGCAGTAGTCTTCTGGGGGGGCTTGTCAGCAATTTGCAGTTTAACTTCAATCGTAAGCAGAATCGAGTCAGGATATTTGAGATTGGGCGTTGCTTTGTGGTAAATAGTTCTGAAGAACGGGAAGTAGAAAATATTGCAGGCTTATGTTTTGGTAGCGCTTTGCCTGAACAATGGGCAGTAAAAAGTCGTGAAATCGATTTTTTTGATGTTAAGGCGGATATAGAATCCTTGTTTGCGCCTAACAAAGTTCTGTTCGAACCCGGCATACACCCAGCTATGCATCCCGGTAAGTCAGCCAGAATCCTGGTTGGTGAAAAATTTGCTGGCTGGTTGGGTGAGCTACATCCGCGTTTATCTGCAAAATATCATTTGCCAAGTGCCGTTGTGTTATTTGAAATCAGGACTGCATCTACCGTCACGCACACGTTGCCAATCATGCGCGCACTGTCGAAATTTCCACCAGTAAGACGCGATATAGCATTTGAGGTGGATACCCAGGTAACTTTGCAAACCATGCTTGACGCGATACTTACATGTAAAGCTGATATCGTTGTCGAGGTTGCGCTATTTGATTTGTATAGTGGAGAAAAACTGATGCCAGGCAAAAAAAGTTTAGCTTTCCGTTTGTTGCTGCAGGATATTGACAAGACTCTCACGGACCAGGAAATAGACCGGGCGGTGAATGACCTGATTGGCATGCTCGCTCATCAGTTTGGAGCGGTGCTCCGCAGCTAAATTGTCCGGTTTGGCGTAAGAGTTCAGGTTCCTGGGTTCCGGGCATAATATATTGGTTACGCGTTTTCTGGATGACGATTTTTTTGTAACAGTTTTAGGGGAAGATGATATGGCGTTAACTAAAGCAGATCTCACCGATTTGTTATTTGAAAATATTGGACTGAATAAGCGTGAAGCCAAGGAAATTGTAGAGGCGTTTTATGACGAAATGCGTGCCGCCTTGCAGGGAGGAGATGGCGTCAAACTATCAGGTTTTGGTAACTTTCAACTGAGATCCAAGCCGGAACGGCCGGGGCGCAATCCAAAAACTGGAGAAGAAATTCCTATTTCTGCCCGGCGGGTAGTGACATTTCACGCCAGTCAGAAACTGAAAACAATGGTTGAAAAGCATTACCATGGACAAGCAAAAACCAAGTGAATCGTTACCACCCATTCCGGCGAAGCGGTATTTTACAATTGGGGAAGTGAGTGAGCTATGCTTGGTTAAACCCCATGTGCTTCGATACTGGGAGCAGGAGTTTACTCAACTCAATCCGATCAAGCGTCGCAATCGTCGCTACTATCAGCATCAGGAGGTAATTCTGATTCGGCGTATACGTGAGTTGCTGTATGATCAGGGCTTTACGATTAATGGTGCGCGCAATCATCTGCCATCAGAAAAGAACGGAGCCACGTTTCTGATGGCAGATGATTCGCCACCCGTATCAGAAATAGCGCTGGTTGCTGTGAAACAGGAAATTAAGGATATTTTGACGTTGTTGCGGGGGGGGGTATAAAGGATCATTTTGTTCCTTGGATTCGTGCAGTAGTAATGAGCTGGCTTTAGTGGATTTGCTATAATTTTATTCTTCGGGGCGTAGCGCAGCCTGGTAGCGTACTTGCATGGGGTGCAAGTGGTCGGAGGTTCAAATCCTCTCGCCCCGACCAAGTGATTCCTGGGTTAAGGGATCTCTAAAAATTTGGAATTCAAAAAAGTCTAGGCTTGAATAAAAACTATTGATACAGTATGCGATTGGTATATGGAGAGACTTTCCCGTGGACAATCAGATATGTTATCGAAATGATTGAAGTGGGAAATATTTTAATAACCTGCTGGCTAATAAAGATTTTTAGATATGTTTTAAATTTATAGGGTTGTTTGTATTCAGTGTTTTTTCAATTAAGTAATTAATTATCCTAGAGTTTTTAAATGCGCATTCTGCTCAGTAATGATGACGGGTATTTTGCGCCAGGTATTGCCCACCTCGCCGAAGCACTGTCCACTATCGCTGAAATTACGGTAGTTGCACCTGAGCGTGACCGTAGCGGGGCCAGTAACTCACTGACACTTGATCGTCCGCTGTCTTTGCGTCGTTCACATAACGGTTTCTACTATGTCAACGGTACGCCAACAGACTGTGTTCATCTGGCTGTAACTGGCATGCTGGAAGGACTTCCCGATATGGTGATTTCTGGTGTAAACGATGGTGCCAATATGGGTGATGATACTATTTATTCTGGAACGGTGGCAGCGGCCACGGAAGGCTTTCTGCTGGGCATTCCTTCCATAGCAGTATCCATGGTTAGTGTATCGCGCGGTAATTTTGCAACTGCAGCCAGAGTGGCGCTGGATCTCGTCAAGCATTACCTGGATAACAAATTTCATGTGCCAATTTTGCTGAACGTCAATGTGCCAGATATTCCTTATGATCAACTAGCTGGTATGGAAGTCACTCGGTTAGGTCGTCGCCATAAAGCTGAGTCTACTATTAAATCCCTGACTCCGCGTGGAGAAACAGTCTACTGGGTGGGAGCTGCTGGTGGGGCGCAGGACGCTGGTGAAGGTACCGATTTTTTTGCCGTGCAGAGAAACCGGGTATCGATGACGCCGTTGCAGATTGATTTGACTCACTATGATCAGATTGACTTTGCTAAAACCTGGGTAGGACAATGACCAGGATCAAATATTTTTGATGGACAACAGACATTGTGCTTGTTCACCGAGTATTTATGCGTTTGATTGGTAGGCGTTTCCTGTCTTACTATAGGCGTGCCTCTTTGTTACCTAAATCCTGCGATGGGGTGAGCTGGTGAGTGTGTATCATTCAGGAATTGGCATGACTTCGCAGAGAACGCGGATTCGTATGATCGAGCGCTTGCGGGAGCAGGGAATAATCGATGAGTTCGTGCTTAACGCGATGAATATCGTACCCCGGCATCTTTTTGTGGAAGCGGCACTGGCTTCTCGGGCTTATGAAGATGTTTCTTTGCCAATTAATTTTGGACAAACCATATCAAGCCCATGGACTGTCGCGCGCATGACTGCGCTACTGCGAGAAAAAGCCAAGCATCCATTGGAGAAAGTACTTGAAATTGGGACGGGTTGTGGTTATCAAACGGCAATTCTCTCCAGGATTGCCCGTGAAGTCTATTCGATTGAACGTATCGGTCCATTATTGACTCGAACCAGAATTCGTTTGCTTAAGATGGGCGTTCGTAATGTTTTTCTTAGACACGCTGATGGAATGCTTGGTCTGCCTGAGGCAGGGCCATATAATGGCATTATATTAACGGCGTTTATTCGGGAAATTCCCGAAGCATTGCTTGGTCAGCTGTCTATTGGCGGGCGAGTGGTTTTTCCAAGGGGAGACCGTAAACAGCATCTGTGTCTGATAGAGCATACTACGGAGGGCTTTGTAGAATCCGTGTTGGATGAAGTGATGTTTGTGCCGATGTTACCGGGAACTGTTAATCGGTAGATATCGTATTTGTTGAGTTCGGTGAATCAATCGAACGGGATAACTAAATTTTGCATCAGGTAATTTTACAAATCGATTTGAGGTGTTCAGTCCAATGAAATTGATTTTCCCGTTGATCGTTGTGCTGTTGAGTGCTTGCGCATCGACGCCATATCCGGTCCCGGTCGTCGAGCGGCAGATTGGACGCGATGCGTCTTCACCTGGTTTGCACCAGTTTGATGGTAGACGCCTTCATGTAGTTCAGCATGGTGACACACTGTACGGCATTGCGCGCAGATATGGCATTGATTCCTATCAGCTGGCGCAGATGAATGGAATCACGGACCCCGGTCAGCTCAGAATTGGCCAGGAACTTTTGCTGTCTGTCTCAGACCGTCATGAAGCGCCCGGCGATATTTCAGTCAGCAATGAACCACGTATTTTTGCTGTTACAAGCCCTGATGATCAGGTGTTCAATACGGTCGCGCCTGGCGTTACCTATGCACCTTCAGCAACACTCAAAACGGAACCCAAAGGAGTTATGCTGCCTTATTCCGAGGCTGCGCGTGAACAGCTTGCATCTTCCCGGACAGGACAACCATATGAAAAAGTGACGATCAGCAACCCTGGTGTTGACAACAGAGATACGAAGAAGCCTGTTGGTAGCAAAAAAATCGGGGGTATTGATTGGATCTGGCCAACCGATGGGCGTATTCAGGATAATTTTTCAGAGAAATCAAGAGGTGTGGGTATCGCGGGCGGTGCTAATCAATCCGTACATGCATCGGCGTCAGGCACGGTAGTCTATAGCGGCAGTGGGTTGCGGGGTTATGGCAATCTGGTGATCATCAAGCATGATGATACCTATCTTAGCGCTTATGGACATAACAGCAGAGTGTTGGTTCAGGAAGGTGACCGGGTGGTTCGTGGGCAGAAAATTGCAGAAATGGGTCAAACCGATAACGGTTCTACAAAGCTTCATTTTGAGATACGCAAGCAGGGTCAGCCGGTCAATCCTTTGGAATTCCTGCCGGCTCGCTGACCAGTTTGTGCAGTGTTGACCTATTCAGTCCAGCCAGATTTGGCAGTACCAATGTTGCTTCACTGAAATCCTGTAATTGGGTATATTCGCTGCTGGTGACGACTGTTTTGATCCCTGCAGCCAGAGCTGAGCGCAGCCCGTTCGCAGAGTCCTCAATCGCAATGCAATGTTCTGCGGATACACCTAACTGGTCCATCACCCACAGATAAATATCCGGTGCCGGTTTCTTGTGGGGTACGATATCGCCCGCGCCAATCACGTCGAACCAATCAGGTGAGCCAATGCCCAGCGTGCTTTCAAGCAGGGCGGTGACATTTTCCGGAGTCGTTGTGGTGGCAATGGCCACTTTGATGCCGTCCGTGCGTAATTGTCGAATGAGATTTTCCACTCCCGGCCTCAGTTTAATTTTCCCCTTATTCAGTAAAGTCAGAAAATGACCAGTTTTAGTACGGTGCAAATCTGCAATCCACTGGTCAAGATTGTCCTGCGGTGGAAATGCTGGTTGGTAATGTTGCAAGAAATGGCGAATACGCTCTTTGCCGCCAGTGATTTCCAGCAGCTCTCCATAAAGTGTGACATCCCAGTGCCAGTCAAGGCCATAATCCTTGAATGCCTGATTGAAGGCTACGCGATGACCATCGCGTTCCGTGTCGGCGAGTGTGCCGTCAACATCGAACAAAACTGCTGCTAGTGTCATGATTGATAAATATAACCGTTAATTGGAAGAGTGACGATGACCGGCACGCTGCAAACGATCCGCAATTGCCAGCCATTCAGCCCCTTCTGGCACCTCTTCGGTGATCAGGCAAGCAAGGCCCTGTTGATCGAGAGCCCGCAGGGTGGTATATAGTTGTCTAGCGTAATCTTGCGGATTATCCGGCATCAAAACGCAGTGTACGTTTTTTTTTGCTGTAAATAAAGCCTGAAGTTTCTGGCTGTGAATGAGCAGACCAATACGCAGTCCTTGCTGCAGCAGGGTATCGAGGTAGTTGATCAGCGATGAGTCGTCCAGAGTTTTCAGGGGAGTGACTGGCGCGTAATGAGATGCGAGTGAACCTGAAGCCTTGATAGTAGTTTGTGCGGTTCCTGTGGAGAGGTTGCATTTGATGACCTGTTCGATATCGGTATGGAGAATGCCGCCCGGGCGCAATAATTGGGGGAAATGACCGATACAACTGATGATCGTGCTCTCCACTCCGACGGCGCAGGCTCCACCGTCGAGTATCATGCCAAGCTGGTTGCCGAAATCTGCTTCGACATGGCTGGCGAGCGTCGGACTGATATGGCCGAAGTGGTTTGCTGACGGCGCCGCCAGGGCCTTGTGCGGACCCAGGGCGGCCAGCAATGCCAATGCAAGCGGATGCTTTGGGATACGTAGTCCGACCGTATCCTGTCCACCAGTGACACTTAATGGTACATGCGCGCTTTTGTGCAATATCAGAGTAAGCGGTCCTGGCCAGAAGTGTTCGGCAAGTAACCAGGCATAATCTGGTATATTCTCAGCCCAGTAGTCAAGATCAGCAAGATGAGCAAAATGGACGATCAGTGGATGGTTTTTTGGTCTGCCCTTGACCGAGAACAGTTTTTCGATTGCTGCCGCTTGCGAGATTTCTGCGCCCAGCCCATAAACTGTCTCAGTTGGAAATGCGACCAGTTCGCCGCGATTCAGGCGGGTTGCTGCTTGTACGATCCTGCTAGATGAGCCGTTTGACGGTGATGTCAAAATAATTCCTATGTCATGATGAATTGATCTGTCGTGATTACCGCGAGAAAGGTTGACAAGTAAACAAGTCGGAAGAAGCTACTAACCTCATTTCTGGATATACGCCCTATCTGTGCGATAATTTGCTTTTATTGACCGTGGATTATAATTGCTATGTATAAGTCTATCGAGAATTTTGTTGGTCATACGCCTCTAGTCAGACTCAAGCGTATTCCGGGACAGACTAGCAACGTCATTCTGGCCAAACTGGAAGGCAACAATCCTGCTGGTTCAGTTAAGGACCGGCCGGCTTTTTCGATGATCATGCGCGCGCAGCAGCGCGGCAAAATCAAACCGGGTGATACGCTGATCGAAGCAACCAGCGGTAATACTGGCATCGCGCTGGCCATGACTGCGGCGATGATGGGTTACAGGATGATTCTGGTGATGCCGGAGAATCAGAGTATCGAGCGTCGCCAGGCCATGGCGGCATTTGGGGCGGAGATCATTCTGACACCGAAAGAGGGTAGCATGGAGCAGGCCAGAGATGTGGCCGAACAGTTGCGCGCGCAAGGCGGGGGCGTGATTCTGGATCAGTTTGCCAATCCGGACAATCCGCTGGCGCATTATGAAGGAACTGCGCCAGAAATCTGGCAGGATACGGAAGGAGGTATTACCCATTTTGTCAGCAGCATGGGCACCACTGGCACGATCATGGGGTGCGGACGTTTTTTTCGCGAAAAAAAACCTGATATTGAAATCATCGGTGTGCAACCGGAAGAAGGAGCGCAGATCCCTGGTATCCGCAAGTGGCCGCAGGCTTATCTTCCTGAAATTTATGATCCTGCGCGGGTTGACCGCATTCTGCTGGTTTCACAAATGGAAGCAGAAGCCATGACCCGGCGCCTCGCGCGGGAAGAAGGTCTTTTTACCGGTATTTCCTCTGGTGGAGCGCTGGTGGCCGCAATGCGGGTTGCCGAGCAGGTCAGTGATGCTGTCGTCGTTTTTATTGCATGCGACCGGGGGGACCGCTATCTTTCTACCGGTGTGTTTGCTACTGAAAGCACATAAACCTGAACTCGAGCTGGCATGAATGATGGCAGTGATGCAAGCCGAATTATCCGTTGCCCGCTGCGCACTCTTCATGCTACTACTACTGCTCCCGCCCATGGGAAACGCGGTTTCTCGCTTTGTTTTTACGCTGGATGAAATCAGTCATCCTGTTTTCAACGTGCGTACACTTCAATTTGATCTTGTCGCCGGCCCGCAGGGCAAACAGCTCGAAATCGATATCGGCGAGGTTGCTATCAAAAACAGGATATGGCGTCATCTGAAGTTGCAATGCCAGGATTTTCAACTGACCCGTCACGAGATTGCCTGTGATGCAGGCAGATTACGTATTGCAGGCAAAATCCTGCCAGTAACCTTTCGTTATGCACTGGATCCGCAGCGACTCTTGCTGACTGTCAAGCCAGGTGCAGATGAAAGCTGGCGCCTTGCGCTCAACTGGCAAAATTCGATCTGGCAGGCACGCCTGCAAATCAGTAACGGCAGCAACAGTCTTATGGCAGGTTGGTTACCACAAGACGAACACTGGCCGCAGCTGCAGGCTGGCAGTCTCAATGGTGTGATCGATATGGCCGGACGTGAAAGCGAGATTGCGACATGGGCAGCGAATCTGGAAGTCAGGGCATTGGCATTCAGCGATGCCCAGGGGCTACACGCCGGTGAGCGTGTGGTGTTACGGCTTGATGCGCGCGCAACGCAGAAAAAAGCTGCCTGGCACTGGCAGGGAACGCTTGTCTGGCCCAGTGGCGAGATATTCTGGCAGCCTTTCTATTTCGAAGGTGCAGGCCAGCAATTGACAGTCGGCGGTATGCTTTATAACGACAGGCTTGTCGTGGAACAGAGCGCATTGCAAATGAACGGTATTGGGACAATCCATTTTGCGGGTGAAATCGACAGGATAGGTCAGCGACTCGGAAAAATAAGCCTGCAGGCAGAAGAACTGGAACTGAGTACGCTATTTTCAAGCATCATTCAGCCACTGACGGTGGATACCGCATTGGCCGAGACCGCTGCCAGGGGGAAGCTTGATATCGACTGGTGTTATCAGGATGGAGATACGCAGTCACTGGTGCTTAAGCTGCAGGATGTTGCGCTGACCGATACACAAGGGCGATTTGCGGTTACCGGTGTCAATGCGCTGATTCCTTGGCACAGCAACCAGACTGCTCAAGGAAACATTCAGCTTGCTTCCGGTGAAATTCTGCACATTCCTTTGGGAGAAATGGAGACTATTTTTATGACCCATGCACACGGGTTCAGTGTGCTAAATTTGACTGTGCCGGTACTGGATGGGGGAATCGCGGTGGAAAATCTGGAGGTGAAAAAGGCATCAGCCGGGTGGCAGTGGCGCTTCAATGGCAAGCTTCTGCCTGTGTCGATGGAGAAATTGACAGGGGTGCTAGAAGTGACGCCCATGTTTGGCAACCTGTCCGGCATTGTTCCGCAGATGGCCTATGCGGATGGCGTGATGACGATGGAGGGTGTACTAGTATTTGAAATATTCGATGGGGTGGCCATTGCCAGAAACCTGACGTTCATCGAGCCGCTTGGCCGTGCTCCGCATTTGCTGCTAGATGTCGGGATGCATCATATCGATCTTGATCTGCTGACGCGTGCCTATTCATTCGGCAATATGCAGGGTCGCATTGATGTTGAGATTAATGACATCGAACTGGTGAACTGGCAGCCGGTAAAATTCGATGCGCGGCTCGTCAGCAGCCCGGGCAGCTACAGGAAGCGGATCAGCCAGGCGGCTGTTCAGAATCTTACTACCTTGGGAGGGGATTCGGCAGCCAGTGTGATTCAAAGAAGTTTTCTACAGTTTTTTAAGGATTTTGGTTATAAAAAAATTGGCTGGCGCTGTCGGCTGCATGGCAATATTTGCCAGATGGGCGGTATCGAAGCTACCGATCCTGCCCAACATGCTTTTAATCAGACAGAAGATTACGTGCTGGTGCAGGGAAGTGGTATTCCTGCCATTACTATCACGGGTTATAATCGGCTGGTCGATTGGCGCGAACTGGTCAAACGGCTGAATCATGCCATCGAGAGCGGAAGTCCCACGATCCACTGAAACAACAAAATGAAGAACAATTTTAAGCTACTGCCAATATTGCTGACCGGTCTTGCTTTATCGGCGTGTGTCACTATTAACATTTATTTTCCGGCAGCAGCTGCAGAGAAAGCGGCTGACAGGATCATCGAGGAAGTGTGGCAGATCGAAGGCGCTGCCCGCAATGATAATAAATCGCAGAAATCTGAAAAACCCGTGGAAGGAATCCGGCCATGATGATTTTGTCTGGTCATTTACATTTTGAGAGAGTGCATCCATGTATCTAGCCATATTCCGATCATTGTCGCTTTTTTTGTTATTCCTGCCGATCACAGGTCATGCACAGAATGCCAACATTGAAATCGATACGCCCGCCATTGCAAGTCTGGAGCAGAGCATGCAGCGACGCCATGCCCAGTTACAGCCATATTACGATAACGGCGCGGTTGGTCTCACGCGCGATGGGTCGGTTGCGCTACGCGATGCGAATTCCGTACCGCTGGCTGTTCGACAATCGGTCAATGCACTGGTAGCCGCAGAAAATCAGGATCGCAGCGCGCTGTATCGTGAGATTGCCCGCGCCAACAGTCATCCCGAATGGGAAAAGGATATTCGCAGTACCTTCAGTCAGCGCTGGATTTCACTGGCAAGGCCGGGCTGGTGGTATCAGCAGGCGGACGGCTCATGGCGTCAGAAATAAATACCCGATCGACTTAACCCTTAAACAGGATTATTGACTGTGTCTACTTTAATGAACACCTATTCACGGCTGCCGGTCACCTTTGTCAGGGGTGAGGGTGTGTGGTTGTGGGACGATCAGAACGTCCGTTATCTGGATGCACTATCTGGTATCGCGGTTTGTGGACTGGGCCATTGTCATCCGGCACTGACCCGTGCGATATGCGAACAGGCTGCTACTCTGGTGCATACATCCAATCTTTATCATGTCAAAAACCAGGAATTGCTGGCTGACCGGCTGACCAGTCTGTCCGGTCTCGACAAGGTATTTTTTTGCAATTCTGGCGCGGAAGCCAATGAAGCTGCCATCAAACTGGCGCGCCTGCATGGACACAATCGAGGGATAGATCTGCCGACGATCATTGTCATGGAGCGTTCTTTTCATGGTCGTACTATGGCAACCCTGACGGCAACCGGCAACCGTAAAACCCAGGCAGGTTTTGAACCGCTGCTGACTGGGTTTGTGCGCGCGCCTTACGATGATTTGGCTGCAGTGGAGCAAATTGCGGCCAATAATCAAAATGTCGTTGCCATCCTGCTCGAAACCTATCAGGGGGAAGGTGGCGTTAATTTCCCCCAAGCGAATTATCTGCAAGGTTTGCGCCAGATATGCGATCAGCGTGACTGGTTGTTGATGCTCGATGAAGTGCAGTGTGGGCTGGGCAGAACCGGTACATGGTTTGCCTTTCAGCACAGCCAGATTCTACCGGATGTTATGACGTTGGCAAAAGGACTGGGTTCTGGAATGCCAATTGGAGCCTGTCTTGCTAGCGGCCAAGCCGCAGATGTTTTCCAGCCCGGCAACCATGCTTCCACCTTTGGCGGTAATCCCCTCGCCTGTAAGGCAGCGCTGGCCACGCTGGAAGTGATTGAGCAGGAGGGATTGCTTGCCAACGCAATAACCATCGGTGAATTCATGCGTGCACAGTTTAAGCAGCACTTGCAGAAATGGCAGGATGTGCTGAAAATCAGAGGACAGGGACTCATGATGGGCATTGAATTGCCGATTCCTTGTGGCGAGCTGGTGCATGAAGCACTGCAGCAGCATTTGTTGATCAATGTGACATCTGAAAAAGTGGTTCGCCTGCTGCCCGCGCTGACCATGCGTCAAGATGAGGCCGAACAGGTTGTGGCCGGGGTGTCCGCAATCATAGACCGGTTCCTGACCGCACGCTCATGATTGGAACTCTCAACAAGCTTACCAGCAACAAAAAAACCGATTCTTGATCTGCAATTGCAGGCTCATGGTTCTATTTTTCGGCATACCATTAATGATCAGCAAGAAACTGCTGAACATTCTGCGTAATCCTCGCCATCACGGGGTCGGTGATGGTTTTCCGGTGCGAACGCTGTTTTCCTATCCCACGTTCGGGGAAATACTCGGCCCGTTTTTATTGCTCGATTATGCCGGGCCGATGGAGTTTCTACCAGCAGCGAGGCGTCTGGGCGTGGGGGAACATCCGCATCGTGGTTTTGAAGCGGTGACGATAGTTTATGCAGGAGAGGTCGAACGCCGTGATTCCTCAGGCGGCGGTGGCATTATTGGTCCGGGTGACGTGCAGTAAATGACAGCCGCGTCTGGCGTGGTACATGAGAAATTTCACAGCAGCCGTTTTGCGCAACAGGGTGGTTTGCTGGAGCTAGTGCAGCTTTGGGTCAATCTGCCCGCCAGGGATAAAATGTTTTTGCCACGTTACCAGAGTATTCTGCGCAACCAGATTCCAGTAGTAAAACTGCCGGGTGACTGTGGCAGTGTGCGCGTTATTGCTGGAGAGTTTTTCGGAATGAAGGGGCCTGCCCATACATTTACACCGGTTCATGTATGGGACCTGCGATTGGCAAGCGATCAGCCATTTGAACTGAAGGTTCCTGAACATTACACCACGGCACCGGTGGTACTCAAAGGAGTAGCGCACATTGACGCCGAATCCGCAATCGAGACGTGCGCGAAGCGATGGGCATGAACGAGAATGAAGGTGGGAATGAAAATTGTAAGCTGGTACATACAATGGGGGGCGCGGGATCGATGGCCGGGTCGATCTTGCACGTTATTTTTCTGGCTATGCGAGCATTTATGGTATGGTTTCGACAGCAGTCTGCCGGATGGCAGCGGCTGGACGGCGTCTTTTTGGAAATCCGATTTTGTCGCGTCTACCGGTTCCTGCAAGTATTTCGGCACCTGCTGCCATGGCCGGTCGACCCGGTTGTATCGAGCATGTCGCGAATAGCCGTGGAAGCCGTCATCGAAGCACCGCCGCACCGCACAAATTCGTGCTTTGCGTGAGGTATGCGATATGGGGTGGCAGCATGCAGTCGCCCCCGGGGCATCGATGAAACCGATCCCCCTTTTGCGGTACTGCCGCGCGGCGAAGGCGTAGTGCTTTGTGGAGATTTCAACTGCCCGCCAGGCTCGCGGAACTGACTCTGTTGGCCGCGTCATCATCCCGAAACCCTGGAGATCCTTCTGTCTTGGTTCCTCCTGCGTTACAGGATGCTTGGTCAATTGCCCATCCCGGGCTGACGCATACTCCAATCGTCGGTGTGCACGAAACGAGCTTCACCACAGAGCCGTCCACTTATGAACTGCTTCTTCGTAAGCATCAATATTGCATTGAGGGTGCATGACATTTCAGTCGACATGCAAATCGCTGCTTCCGACCATCAACCCGTGATACTGGAATTGTGTTGAAACAAAAAACGGGGAATCCATACGTATCCACCTACCACACGAATGCCGGGAAATGCATTCACTATGAACGACACCGGTCGAGAAAGACCATCCTGCGAATTCCGGTTCAACCTGGACACGCATTCCACGGCAAACTGGACAGCCATTCCAGAGCAAACTGGACACTGATTCCACGTCAAACTGGACAGTGAAATTAGAGACGTAGCGGTACGCGGGATAACCG
>NZ_FMWO01000026.1 GCF_900103035.1 Nitrosomonas mobilis | reverse complement strand
TTTGGTACGTTCTCATCTTTTAGCGTTTGAGAAGAGGGTTTGCTGGAATTGCCACTATCTTTTTTGGTGCTGCGCTCAAGAAAAATAGCCAGGATCAGTTCGACAATCATAAACAGGCTATTCATGATTGCCTGACTCTCAGAAGATAATTTTCCTTCCGAGCCAAGACGATCAAAGTCTGCTTTCAAACGACTGACTTCATCTCTAACCGAAGTTTTATCCAGACTCGCCACGTTGATGTTAATGGGTTATTATCGATAACTCCATCATAACACGGCTTTTTTTGGCGATCGATAAGCCAGCAGGTGAGGATAAAATGAACTCACCCGGACAAAACGGCAAAATCGTACTGTCATCAGCCTGGCGATGGGTCTAAGCTGCTTATCGCAGAGATTTGGCTGTGAGGTACAAAATTGAATTTTTCTCGTACAAAAACCTGTCAAGTGTTTTTTTAAATATTTTTTGGGGGGCGAGTAGTTACCTTCTGAGTATAGTTTGATCATATCTTCCCTCATCTAGCCCACCCGCCGCGCAGAGGCGCAGAGGCGCACGCAGCAAGTTGGCTCACATGCAAAAAAACTCACAGTATTGAAAATTAAAGATAATTTAAATCTTTAATTTGCTTTTACAACCACCAGACACACACTTGCCGGATGAACCAGAATTATCTCGGTCTAAGGGTCAGATAGTGGGTAATAGCTGAAAAATTTTCCAGAGAAAGATTCTCGGCGCGCAACCCCGGATCGATTTGCAGACAATCATAATCGCAACTGCCAAGATAGCTTCCCATAGTATTTTTTAGAGTTTTACGTCGCTGCGAAAAAGCTGCGCTGACAATATCTGCGAACAAAGATTCATGTTCCGGGGAAATCAGCAAGTGCGTGCGCGGGCGCAAACTGACCACTGCGGACTGGACTTTGGGTGCAGGATAAAAACACTCCGCCGACACCTGCAGCAGTTGCTCCATTTCATAGCGGTATTGCAGCATCAGAGATAGACGCCCATATTCACTCGTGGAAGGTTTTGCCACCATGCGATCGACAACTTCCTGTTGCAACATGAAGTGCATATCCTGAATATAACTCGCGAACCCCGCCAGATGAAACAATAAAGGAGTGGATATGTTGTAGGGTAGATTGCCCACGATGCGTAGCTTTTCTCCTGCTTGAGCAAAATCGAATTTCAATGCGTCGGCATTATGGATAATCAATTTACTGTCAGCAAAGTCACGTTCGAGTCGGGTGACGATGTCGCGGTCGATCTCGATGACCTGTAATGCATCCAGTCTGGCTAGTAGAGGTCGAGTGAGTGCGCCGAGCCCCGGACCAATCTCTATCAGCCGATCTTCTCTGGCAGGACGGATCTGGTTGATTATCTCAAGAATAATACCTTGATCAATCAAAAAATTCTGTCCGAATCGTTTACGGGGAATGTGCCGCATTGGGTATCGAGTGCGGTTTTGCTTTACTCACAAGATCCAGTGCCATGTCGATGGAAGCCTGCATGCTGCCAGGATCGGCGCGCCCGGTTCCAGCCAGATCCAGTGCGGTACCATGATCAACCGAAGTACGGATGATCGGTAGGCCGAGACTGACATTGACACCCCCCCCAAAACTTGCATGTTTCAGCACAGGCAGTCCTTGGTCGTGATACATGACCAGAATACAGTCATACTGCTTTAGCTTGTCCGGCACAAACAGCGTATCCGCCGGCAATGGCCCCAGTAGATTCATGCCTTCTGCACAAAGTTTTTCCAAAACTGGAATGATGATATCAATCTCCTCTCGACCCAGATGACCGGATTCTCCAGCATGCGGATTTAACCCAGCAACCGCGATGCACGGATGCTCAATCTTGAAACGTGCGACTAGATCGCGATGAATAATGTGCAATTTCTGCTCCAGTAATTCGGGGGTAATCGCTGCCGACACATCCTTCAGTGGTAGATGCGTGGTTGCCAGTGTCACCCGCATGCCGCCACCTACCAACATCATCACAGCCCGGCTCTTAGTCAACTCAGACAGAAATTCGGTATGCCCCGAAAATTTGATGCCACTTGCACTAATGATGCCTTTGTGAACAGGCGCGGTCACCATTGCATCCGCATCACCGGCAAGACAAGCATTCACGGCCTGCCTCAATGTTTCCAGCACATAGGTGGCATTACGGGAGTCAAGCTTGCCGGTTACTACCGGCTGGCTGACTGGCACGTGCCAGACCGGCAGGTGCCCTGCCTGATGCGATCGATTCACTGCAGCATCATACTCGTGAATCTCGATCGGCAATTTCAGGAAACGTGCACGCTCGCGGATCAGATCGCGATCAGCGATCACGGCCAATTGACAAGGCTGCACAGTTTGTGCCATCTGGATACAGAGATCCGGTCCGATGCCGGCTGGCTCACCGGCTGTCAATACCAGTTTTGGTAAGATATTAGTTTCCATGGTTATTTTTCTGGTAGCGTAAATGGACTATCGACGGCATTTCGGTGGAAATATTCACATCAATTATCTTCGGCAATATACTCAACATAAGCCTGATCTCTAAGTTGTTGCATCCACTCCTGCACCACGCCCTCTGCTTTGCGGGCGTGAATCGCCTGACGGGCGGCTTCGCGCCGTTGCTGATCACTGACATCCTGTTTACGACGTTCAATCACCTTGATCAGATGCCAGCCGAAGGAGGTACGCACCGGCTGGCTTACCTGGCCTGGCAGCAGCTCGTTCATGGCTTTCTCAAATTCCGGTACGGTATCGCGAGGGGAAATCCAGTTCAGATCTCCTCCCGATGACGCACTACTATCCTCGGAAAAAGCCTTAGCCAATTCCGAAAAATTCTCGCCCTTATCGACACGCTGCTTGATCTGCATGATTTGTCGGTAGGCATCGTTCTCTGAGATCAACTCATTGATCTTGATCAAGATATGCTGGGCATGGGTTTGCTCGATGATTACCACCGACGTTCCCCGCTCGCGTCTATCCAACAGCTTGAGAATATGAAATCCGATCGGACTGCGGATAACAGGCGTCAACTCACCAATCTGCATAGTTACCAGTAAATTGGCAAACAATGGCCCCATTTGGCTAACAGGGCGCCAGTCTAGCACTCCACCCTGCATGGCATCTGGCGCATCCGAAAACTCAGCAGCTACCTGGGCAAAATCGGCGCCTTGCTTAAGGCTCTCCAGCGCACTCTGCGCACGCTGATTCCTGACTTCAATCTGCTTCGTATCCATCTGCTCAGATAGCTGAACCAATATATGCGCCAGTCGATAATCGTCATTGCCAATTGACGAATTCTCTTGCATTTGCATGAAATTATCAATCTCACTCTCAGTGACATTAACTCGATTGTTCACTTCCTGTTCTTTTAGGCGCACCATCAAAATCTCTTCACGAATTTCCTCACGGAATGATTGAATATCGGTGCCTTCATTTTGCAGTGTCTGGCGAAAAGCTTCCATCGAAAGATCATTTTCCTGAGCAATGCGGCGCAGGGTTTGCTCCACATCGCCATCACTGGCAACCAACCCCAACTCACGCGCACGTTGCAGTTGTATTCGTTTGAGAATCAAGCGCTCCAGTATCTGCTTTTCCAGGATATCCCTGCGCGGTAGCTGCGTGCCCTGTCTCTCCAGTTGACGGATAGCATTTTGCAGAACTTCATCGGCTTCCTGCTGAGTAATCACTTCATCGTCCACCACGACAACGATGCGATCAAGGAATCTAGGTCCAGCAGAGTCCGGCAACGGTTGTGCAAAACTAACAGACATCAGCAAGCTGACCATGGCAAGGAAGGTTCTGTAAAAATATTTAATATTCATTTATCCAGGAAATACGAAAGTTTCGGTAGATTTCAGAAAATGACTATTTATTGTATGCTTGTTCGGGTATAGCCAGAGATACCCTGCTGTAAAACACGTATAGGATTGGTGCCGATACTCATCAAATCGTTCAACTCCAGTTGCACAAAAACGGTAGTGGAAGTTCTTTGGGTGGCAGTGGTAAAACGATTGGCAACTAACCGCAGTGACCAGCAACAGGCGTTATATTCAACGCCCAGTAATCCAGCAAGCAGCTTGTCATCCTTGAGTGAATAGTTGGCACTTGCCAACGCTTGCCATTTTCTCGTTAATGGCCATTGTGTAGAAATATCCATCTGCTCGAAAACGTCACGCGAGAAGCGGTAGCCAACATTCAGGACTTTACCCGGTTGCGGATGATAACTGATACCGGCACGTATTTTTTCAGTAAGGAAGTTGTTCTGATCGAGCTGTACGCCTGCATCCGTGAGGATATGCGGAGTAATCCTGCCCGATAATTCAGCAATAAAATCTGCACCAGCAGCAGTTGTCTGAGGTGAAGTCAACGTCAACCGGCGTTCAGCAAGGCGGACTTTCTGCCCAACAGTGGCGCGAATACGCTCATTACCTGTTGAAGATTCGATCAGACGCGATGTTACTGCCATGGTGATTTCATTGGCGTCATTAATGCGGTCCTCGCCGCTGAATCTTCTCTCTGAAAAAATTTGTGCAAAGCTGAAATCCATCTCGGCAGAATCGAAATTTGGCAGGTTGTTTTGTTGCTCAAATGGAATATAAACATAAAACATTCTTGGTTCGAGTGTTTGCACGTATTTTCCCTGCCATAAATTAACATCACGCTCAAACACCAGACCACTGTCAAGGCTGAGTATTGGCAGTGTACGATTAATTGTTTTCGATTCTATTCCGGTTGGCGCATTTAAATTGTATCGCGTGTGATGCACCCCAATACGTGGCTTAATGAATCCCCAGGAATTTTGTAAAGGAATGCTGACACTTGGATACAGAGCCAACCGCAATCCATCCTGTAGAGTTGGGTGAGAAAAATGCGTCCAGTTGCTGGCCAGATCAAAATCCAGCCCGTATACATTACGCTTTGTTGCATTCAATGTGAGTTGTGGCAAGCGCTTGTACGGCGAAACAATCGTTGCGAGCGGATCCTGCAAAGTTTGAAATTGTTGCATCAGGATATTGAAAGAAATTGAACCGTCATGCCCCAGCCCACCTGAATAAGCAGCTATTGCCTGTTGAGGCAGGTTGGTACGTGAAGTAAATGCCACATTATTGGCCAGATCACGAAAATAATTGCTATCGGATGCCCGTTCATAATGTAGCGACCCCATCCAGCCGTTGCCCAGCCATTGATTATGGTTAAAAGCAACGCCATATCGAGTTTCGTTGGTGATCAAATCATCCGGCAGGATATCGAACATCAGTTGTCCACCCAAGCTTTGGCCTAGATAGCGAAACTCATTGTTGAACATCAAACCACGTTTACTCATGTAGCGCGGCGTAATGGTGGCATCATAGTTTGGCGCAATATTCCAGTAGAAAGGTACCGATACTTCTGCGCCACTTCTAGCTGTATTACCAAAAATAGGCGCCAGCAAACCCGTTTTACGCTGCCCGCCAAAAGAGAAATTCATCCAGGGCAAATAAAGAAAGGGCACATCCTTGAAATGAACGGTTACATTGCGCGCCGTCCCCACCTTTTTTGCCTTGTCGACTGTCAGATCAGATGCATGAATGTACCAATCGTCATCGCCTATCTGACAAGTCGTGTAGCGCGCCTGTTTCAGGCGGTATTGGTCATCTCCTTCCAGGAACAATATTTTGCCACCACCCCGCCCACTACCATCCTTGATAAAATATAGCGGATCGCTCAATTCACCTATGCCAGTTTGCAAATTCAACTGCAGCAAGCTCCCTCTCAAAATATCGTCCGAGCGGTTTAGTGTCGCATTACCCTGCACTTCCACATCTTCGCTATCCTGGTAATATTTGACACGATCCGCCATCAGCTCAAGGTCACCCTGACGCATTCTGACATTACCACTCGCCTCGATTTCACGTCCTGCATAACCATCGAACCGATCTGCCTCGACATAAACCGGCAGCCTGGCTCCTGAGTCGAATAACTGATCTGCTCCTGCGACGGGGACAGGTACCATCAATAACAGCGCATGCCAGAAATAGAGGAATTTGTATTGGCTCATCGAATTTTTATGGAAATTCAGCTTATCAGATATGATCCGGTCTACTGATCGGATTTGGTTCTGCCACATAGTACGTTATGATGCAGGGTTGATTACAACGCCAGTGCAAGTTGGTTTCGATTGGTTTGCTGAATAGTTGCCATTATCCAATAAATTCCTGTTCTGATGTCTGACCTCTCTGCTATTTTCTCTGCACATGGTTTGCTGGCGCAAAGTGTGGCGGATTACCGTCCTCGTGCGCAACAACTGGAAATGGCACAAGCCATTAATAACGCCATGACCAGACGCAAGATCCTGATTGCCGAAGCAGGAACCGGCACCGGCAAAACGTTTGCTTACCTGGTACCGGCACTGTTATCCGGCGGCAAAACCATTTTATCTACCGGCACCAAAACGCTGCAGGAGCAGCTTTTTTACCGTGACATCCCCGCGATGCGCGCAGCGTTAAAAATCCCGGCATCACTTGCGTTACTAAAAGGCCGGGCAAATTATATCTGCCATTATCATCTCGAACACACGCTGACATCTGATCAGGTTTTTTTCTCCAGCCGTCAGGACGCATAC
This sequence comes from Nitrosomonas mobilis, assembly GCF_900103035.1. Lineage (GTDB taxonomy): Bacteria > Pseudomonadota > Gammaproteobacteria > Burkholderiales > Nitrosomonadaceae > Nitrosomonas > Nitrosomonas mobilis. The sequence goes on along the minus strand of NZ_FMWO01000026.1, from coordinate 22,691 downwards.
TACCTGACGCAGATTGAACGTTATGCTGCCAACAGCAGCCATGGCGATAAAAGTGGTTTGGATAATGTACCGGAGCACGCATCGATCTGGCAACACGTCACTTCCACTCGTGAGAATTGCCTAGGATCGGATTGTCCACATTTCAAGCAATGCTTCGTCATGGAAGCACGCAAGCGTGCTCTGTCCGCAGATCTCATCGTTGTTAACCATCATCTGTTTTTTGCGGACATCATGCTCAAGGATGAAGGTTTATCTGATTTGTTGCCCGTCTGCGATACGGTCATATTCGATGAGGCGCATCAATTACCTGAAATCGCCAGTCTGTTTTTTGGTGAATCGGTCAGTACCGGCCAATTGTTGGCACTGGCTCGAGATACGATCATAGAAGCGACCTTGTCTGCCCAGGACTTCAAACCTCTACCGGATGCGGCCGGTGAAATGGAAAAGACTGCGCTTGATCTTCACTTGACCATAGGTAAGAAAAATACGCGACTATCGTCTGCTCTGGCAAAACAACACCCAGGGTTCAGCTCGGCTCTGGATAAACTTAAAGTCACCCTGTTGCAACTGAACACGTTACTGGAAACCCAAGCAGCCCGATCAAAAGGACTGGAAGGCTGCTGGCAGCGCGCGCTGACGCTGACCGGAAAAATCGAACATTGGCAGAAACAGGAGAGTAATCAGGATTACGTCGGCTGGGTGGAATCCTATAGTCAAAGTTTGCAATTGAATACCACGCCGATATCCATCGCGGAAACGTTCGGCAAGCAGCTTGAAAGCGCAAACCGTGCCTGGATTTTTACCTCGGCCACCTTGTCGGTTAAAGGTAATTTCTCCCACTACCAACAGGTCATGGGATTAAACGAAGCTGAAACTATGACCTGGGAAAGTCCATTTGATTTCCAAAATCAGGCTCTACTGTATGTACCTACCCGACTACCCGACCCAAATGATACCAGCTATACTCAAAGCGTGATTACAGCTGCCTTGCCAGTCATCGAAGCCAGCCAGGGGCGAACCTTCTTTTTATGCACCAGCCTGCGCGCCATGCAGCAGGTTTACGAGCTGCTGCAGACGGCGTTCACGGACAAGCAACTCGATCTGCCTCTGCTGCTACAAGGGCAGGAGACCCGGTCAGCGATGCTGGAGCGCTTTCGTCAACTGGGTAACGCAGTTCTGATTGGCAGTCAGTCATTCTGGGAAGGGGTTGATGTTCGCGGGCGCGCGCTGTCTCTGGTCATTATCGATCGACTCCCATTTGCTTCACCGGATGATCCGGTATTGTCCGCGCGTATCGATCAATACAAGAAAACAGGGCGGAATGCCTTCATGGAATATCAGCTACCTCACGCAATCATTAGTCTGAAGCAGGGCGCCGGCCGCTTGATTCGCGATGAAACTGACCAAGGCGTATTGATGATCTGCGATCCACGTATGATATCCAAACCCTACGGAAAGCGAATCTGGCAAAGCCTTCCACCAATGAAACGGACACGCGATCTGCAAACGGTTGCTGATTTCATTAAAACGACTTTTGTTGTAGACTGACCAGAAATTTTCTCGAATGTATCACATTTACACGCCGAGCAGTTACAGCAACCTGATGACATGGTTGGTCGGCACAGTATTGAAGGTAATACGATTATAACCAGTCGTCAGAATCGAAATCCATCAAAGGCAACTATCACGTCCTATGCAAATACCGGGCAGTTACTCCTCGGCGTCTTTTACTACTGTGGCCGAATAGCCAGCGCAGTAAATGTTTCATTACATGACAGACGTAACCATGTGACAAGCAGTATTCGCACAATTAATACAATTCCACTCGAAAATAATATCTCCTACGTGACAAATATATATCCGTATCTTGACATCCTTATCAATCAACGGGAAAATGAGCCTGTTTCAGATTTAAAGTGGCGAATTAGCTCAGTGGTTAGAGCAGCGGAATCATAATCCGTTGGTCCGGGGTTCAAATCCCTGATTCGCCACCATCCCTGTCCGTGAATGCTCCCTCAAACTATTACAGCATGCAAGTTTCTTTCGCACGAAAAGCGGAATCTGTTTTGTCATATCGGTTGATTTACAATTTTAAACTGCTTGCGCTATGCTCTTCTTCGCGATACTTGTTTAAAACCATGAAACGGGGAATGATGCATACTGATCTCTTAATTTTATCGGTATAATAACTGCGTATCACTGCAGGAATTTACTCTTTCAGAAAAAGGAGCGGGATTTGATGCCCTCACCAATACGTGTTGCCATTACTGGTGCAGCAGGACAAATAGGCTATAGTCTGCTGTTTCGGATTGCTGCTGGCGACATGCTCGGGAGCGATCAGACTATCAGTCTTCGACTGCTCGATATTCCTGCGTCCACCAGCGTATTGAATGGGGTCCTAATGGAGCTTCAAGATTGCGCATTTCCGCTCCTAGCCGATGTCAGCATAACACATGATCCTGTAGTCGCGTTTGATCAGGTTGATCTTGCCATACTCGTTGGAGCACGTCCTCGCAGCAAAGGAATGGAGCGAAAAGATTTATTAACGGCCAACGGTGAGATTTTCAGCACGCAAGGTAAAATCCTGAATCAGGTCGCCAAGCGGGATGCAAAAATTCTGGTAGTAGGCAATCCCGCTAATACCAACGCCTACATTGCCATGAAAAATGCACCTGATTTACCCGCCGAAAATTTTTCCGCCATGCTACGCTTGGACCATAATCGAGCGCTTTCTCAACTGGCAATGAAATTAGGTCGGCCTGTTGCACAAATCAGGAAAATGGTGGTCTGGGGCAATCACTCTTCAACTCAGCTTCCTGATTTGTATCACGCTGAAATAAATAAAAATCATGTAATGCAATTGATCGATGATCCAGCTTGGATCGAAGGGTTTTTTGTTCCAACTGTTCAGCAGCGCGGAGCAAAAGTGATTGAAGCACGCGGCCTTTCAAGTGCGGCTAGTGCTGCCAACGCCGCCATTAACCATATGCGTGATTGGATATTTGGAACCAGGCAGGATGACTGGGTCACCATGGGCGTCCCGTCAGATGGCAGTTACGGTATTCCAGAAGGGGTTATTTATGGTTTTCCGGTAACCTGTGCAGGTGGGAAATACAGTATTGTAAAAGAGCTGGATATACACCCAGCCTATCGTGACAAATTATACTCCGGCTATCAGGAGCTACTTGAAGAGCAGCAAGTAATCAATCACTTGTTACCGCAGTAGTTTTATTGGCTAGATCATTTTTCAGAAATACCAACACCTCCTGTACGTGACCTTCAACTTTAACGCCCCGCCAAGTATTAAGTAATTGGCCTTTACTATCCAGTATGAAGGTGCTTCGCTCTATTCCTCGCACTTGTTTACCGTACATATTTTTCATTTTTATTACCGAAAACTGCTGACAGACAGTTTCGTCAGGATCGCTTAATAATTTAAATGGCAAATCGTATTTTTGCTTGAAATTGATATGCGATTTCAAGCTATCACGTGATATACCGACAACTTCGCAGTCAAGCTGACGAAAATCAGTATAGCTATCGCGAAATTGCTGGCATTCATTTGTACATCCGGGTGTATCATCTTTTGGATAGAAAAAGAGAACCAGATATTTGTTTTTATTTGTCTCGGATAATAGCCTGAATGGTTTCTCTCCGGTAGAAACCGCTTCAAAATCTGAAATAAATTCTATAGCCATGAGTATTCGCTAAAAGATTAAGGAACCTGCTGATCTATCGTTACAGCCACATCCGTGTCGCCCACTTTAACTGGCTGACTGTATCCTTCCAAATCTCCACTGGCAGGTACAGCCTGCCCCGTTTTACTGATACGCGCCCCAATCACCACTTCCGGAAAGCTCGATAGCTTCATTGCTGGAGTCATGGCCATACCGTCATCAAGTGTAAATACTACCGGAAGATCCTTGACCTGCGCTCTCAGGATTGCCAATGGCATCTTCGGCCCCACACTTGCTCTGGCGAAGACAAACAACGTATCCGTAGCAGAAACCTTGCCCGCCAATGCAGGGTTCAAAGTCACTATACCCGATATACTGGGGACACCAGAAGCTGCTGGCTGTTTAGTAGAGGCATTGTCAGGAACAGGAGCAGCAGCGATATCAGTTCCTACACTGTCATTTTTGGCCAACTGAACAGGCGCGGACTGCTCCTCATCTTCATCAGCCATGGATTTTGCCTGGACAATGCTTTCTGAAATAGATTTGGCCAATTCCGATTCAACTGGAATAAGCACCAGCAAACGTTCCCAGAAGGCAGCCGCAGCACCATACTGCTTTTTCTCGAACTCAACTGTACCGGCAAGTGCCAATGCCTTTGGATAATCCGGATTAATTTTCAGCGCCTTATCAATCAGTTGCGCAGGTTTTCCAATCAAGCTTCCTTCATTCGTCATCGCCAGAACATCAGCATAATCACTTAAAAATTGCGGGCTTTCTGGCTGCATTTCGACTAGTTTTGAATAAGCGCTACTCGCTTCATCAAAACGCCCCATAATGGCGTAGCTACGTGCCAACATCAGCCAGCCTTCGACATCCTCCGGGTTGTCTTGCAGGCGTGCGATGAGATTCTCCATGACGGATTTCATTTGAGCATGACCATCCGGTATTTCCTCGGTGTCATTTGAATGAAACTGGGTAGCACTGGCCAGTTGGGATTGCGACAGCAATCCGCGCGCATCACCAATCACCGTATATAGATAGACCGCCAGCAGCGGAACTGCCAGAAGAGTGATAACGGCAGCAGTTATCCCATGGCGTTTTACAGCAAATGTTTTAACGAAAGGGTGTTCGGTTGATAAATCCTGCAACATACGTTTTTGCAATTCCTCCTTGCTCGCTTCATACTGCTCGCGCGACAGAATATCATTACGTAAATCCTCAGCCAGCTCGGCCATCTGATCTCGATATATATTGACATTTGCAGTTTCTCGCTCTGCATTCTCTTTACCAGGAGCATAATTTCTCAGCAAAGCAGGAATGACAAACAATAATGCTATTACAATAAATATTCCGGCTACCACCCAAAATGCGGTCATACTGATTAATCCTTATCTGCGGCTTTCATGAGCGATTCTATTTGCTTGCGCTGATGCTCGGTTAATGAAGATTCCTCTAACTGCGTGCGGCGATGTCTCAGATAGAAAGTCAGCGTGGCAACGCCGCCCAAGAAAAAGACGAGTGGACCGAACCATAGCAACCAAGTAGTCGGTTTCAAGGGCGGGTCATAAAGTACAAAATCACCATAGCGCGCCACTAAAAAGTCGATGATTTCGTCATCACTTTTATTTGCCTGCATTTGCTCACGGATTTCACGCCGCAAATCATTGGCAAAATCCGCGCGTGAACCGGCGAGTGATTCATTTTGACATACCAGACAACGTAGATTTTCCGCGAGATTAAGCATGCGTTTTTCAAGAGCTGGGTCTTCCGCCACCAACGGAGCCTCATTAGCCAGACACGTCCAGGAAAAAGTCGCCAGCACCATGGCAAGTACACATAACCTGCCAATTATAACTAACTGAAGCCTTGCTAGATTATTCGTCATTAACTAACCTTTCAGTTCATTGATCAAGGGCAGAATCTTATCTTCCAGTGACTTAACAGTTACCGGACCAATATGTTTATATCTGATAATGCCTTCTTTATCGATTACATAGGTTTCTGGCACACCATAAACGCCATAATTAATACCTACACGCCCGTCAGTATCAGCAATGCTGATCACATAAGGGTCACCAAACTGCTTGAGCCATTGCAGTGCCGTATCACGCTGATCTTTGTAGTTGAGACCAAAAATTGGCACGATTCCCAAGCGGGATAATTCAACCAATAACGGATGCTCATCACGACAAGCTACACACCATGAAGCCCAGACATTAAGCATCCATACCTTGCCAATATTATCTTTGGAGGAAAACACTTTCTCATTATCGTGTAGCTGTTGAAGCTGGAAAACAGGTGCGGGTTTGTCAACAAGCGGCGATGGCACTTGACGTGGATTCAACGTCAGCCCGATCCCCAGGAAAACAACGACCACGATAAAAATGGCTAGGGGCATTAAAAATCGTGTCATGACTTGCTGCCATCCGGCAAGGAGATTGAATTAACAGCTGTTTGCGTCGGCAAATCAGCCAGTTCAGACTCAGCAGAATCAGTAATTGATTGGTTAACAGATTTCTTTTTAATTGCCAGGCGATACCGGCGATCTGTCGCTGCCAATATGCCGCCCAATGCCATAAATATACAACCGAGCCAGATCCAGAGCACAAATGGCTTGTGGTAAACACGAACAATCCAGGCACCGTTTTCCAGCGGCTCTCCCAGCGCAACATATAAATCACGCGTCAAACCGGTATCAATCGCGGCCTCAGTCATGGGCATACCGGAAGCGTTATAGGTTCTTTTCTCAGGATGAAGCAGGCCAATTTTCTGGTCATTTTGTGTTACCAGAACTTCACCCTGCATCGCGCTGTAGTTTGGTCCAGGGATTGGTTTGGCGCCATTAAACTGAAAGGTATAGTCTTTGAGGGACACAGTACTGCCAACATCCATGCGCACATCTTTTTCTATTTCATAACCATTGACCAGGGTCACGCCGACAACAAATACCGCCACCCCAAAATGCGCACAGTGCATTCCGTAATAGCTTCTCGATTGCCTTGATAGGCTGGCAAAAATTCCACCTTCTCCACTGCTGCTCACCCGGTGTTTAATCCCTACCACCACACTGGTCATGATCCAGAAGGCCATCAGCAAACCAAAACTGACCAATGGTTTCCACTCACCCATGACAAATGGCACAACAAGAGCGGTAACCACGCTCACTACGAATGCCCATCGCATACGCACCATCAAATCGGGCAAGCTGGCTTTTTTCCAGCGAGCGATTGGACCCAAGCCAATCAGGAATAACGCCGGCGTCATCAAAGGCACAAATACCGCCTCAAAATAGGGAGGGCCAACAGAAATTTTTCCAAGATCCAATGCATCGATGATCAGTGGATAAAGTGTTCCTAAAATGATACTCCCGGCAGCGACGAGCAATAACACGTTGTTGGCGAGCAACATGGTTTCGCGTGAAACCAGTTCAAAATTACCACCCAACCCGACTTTTGGTGCGCGCCAGGCAAACAATGCCAAAGAAAAACCAACCACTACCACCAGGTAAACTAGTATGAAGATACCCCGCGCAGGATCAGTAGCAAATGCATGCACAGAAGTCAGCACACCGGAACGTACCAGAAATGTCCCAAGCAAGCTAAGCGAAAAAGCAGAAATGGCAAGCAAAACAGTCCAACTTTTAAAGCTGCCACGCTTTTCCGTTACAGCCAAGGAATGGACTAATGCTGTCCCAACCAACCAAGGCATAAAAGAAGCATTTTCTACAGGATCCCAGAACCACCAGCCACCCCAACCAAGCTCGTAATAGGCCCACCAGCTTCCAATCATGATACCAATGGTTAAAAATACCCACGCAACGGTTGTCCAGGGGCGCGACCAACGCGCCCAGGCGGCATCCAATTGCCCACTTAATAAAGCCGCGACTGCAAATGCAAATGCAACCGAAAAACCAACATATCCCATATACAACATCGGAGGGTGAAGCACCATGCCAGGATCCTGCAGCAATGGATTCAGATCGCTACCATCGATAGCAGCTGGCAGCAATCGGTCAAAAGGGTTAGATGTAAACAACAAGAACAGGATAAAACCTGTACTCACCAGACCCAGAACACCCAGCACGCGCGCCACCATGTCGTCCGGTAATTTTTGGCTAAACACACTGACAGCAACCGACCAACCGGCTAACATGGTTACCCACAGTAATAGTGACCCCTCATGCGAGCCCCATGTTGCCGCAATTCGGAAATGGAGTGGTAATTGAGAGTTAGAGTTAGAGGCAACATTGAGAACCGAAAAATCATTTGTGGCAAAGGAATAGGCAAGACATCCAAAGGCAATCATAATAAACACAAACTGACCCTGCACAGCTGGCCTGGCCAACGCTATCCATGACGGCATCCCCCGGGTCGCACCAATAATTGGTAACGTTCCCTGAATCAGCGCCAACAGCATGGCAAGTATGAGTGCAAAATTACCAAGTTCTGGAATCATAGTTACGTCATCCCTTATTAAAAAATCCGCTATAGAAATCAATCATATTGTTTTAAAGTAGATTGCTGTGCTTTTGCCGCTTGCTCCAGGGCACTGGCTGCCTCTGGTGGCATATAATTTTCATCATGTTTCGCCAATACTTCGTCCGCATAAAAAATACCATTCTCAGCAATCTTGCCTTGCGCGACCACACCTTTACCTTCTTTGAACAAATCAGGAAGAATACCTTGATACGCTACTTTAATGACTTGCGACGTATCGGTAATGGCAAAATTGATCGTGGTACCGTCACTTTCTCGCTGGACCGAACCTTCCTCCACCAACCCACCAATCCGGAAACTTGTACCTATTGGCGCTTCATTAGCTGCAACCTGTGTAGGTGTAAAGAAAAACACCAAGTTACTTTGAAATACATTCAACACCAGCAAAACAGCGACCGACAATGCACCCACACTTGCTGTAATAAGCGCGATCTTTTTATGACGTGGCTTCATTTTACCCCTCAAATAGATGACTTCTCATTCAGACCAAGCTCTTTATGCAAAGTTCTAAAGCGTTTTTTTACCAGAAATATCTCGCCGACCACACACAACAAGGCAACGCCATATGAACCCCACACATAAAGCCCGTAACCTCCCATCGAAATAAATGCCGACAAACTCTCCCATTTCATGATCGTGTAACTCCTTCTTTCAGTTCTGATACCCATGCGGTGCGGCTTTCTCGTTCAAGTATGATTGATCTCGTTCGAATCAGTATCATTGCGATTGAATACATCCAGGCAGCCAAAGCCATGATCAGCATTCCGGTCAACATGGCAGTTGCCATCTTGGGCGACTGCACCAAGCTGACTGATGCCCCTTGATGCAGAGTATTCCACCATTGCACCGAAAAATAGATGATCGGGATATTTACAACGCCAACCAACGCAATTATGGCACCTGCTTTATCTGCACGCCTTGGATCATCGATTGCTGCCTGCAACGACATAAATCCAATATACAAAAAAAGCAGAATCAACTCTGACGTCAAGCGTGCGTCCCACACCCACCAAGCTCCCCACATCGGTTTGCCCCACCACGCGCCTGTCCAAAGTGCTAGAAATGTAAACATGGCACCTGTGGGTGCAATCGCACTTGCCACCATGGAAGAAAGCCGCGTATTGAATGCCAGACCAATTCCCGCCCAGAAAGCCATGATCAAATATAAAAACATCGACATCCAGGCAGCTGGCACATGAATAAAAATAATACGATAGGCTTCACTTTGTTGAAAATCTGTTGGTGCAACAAAGAAACTGATGTACAAACCGACAAGCAATAAGAGCACGGCAACGACTGTAAAAAAAGGGATCATCCGTCCCGCAAGAAAATAAAAAGTTGCGGGTGATGCATATTTGAACCAGTTGATTGCCATATTCTTTAATGGATTTACGAAAAAGTCAGTTTAAAAAGGATAATTCTGCTGGTTGACCATTGAAAGGCCGCCCTGGTTTCATCCCATCGAAATTCTGAGTGAAGCTGCCGTCGCCCAGGGCGAACATACGACTGAAACCAGTAAAAACGCACCTAGCAAAGAAAAATGTGCTTCAAATCCCAGCCCAGCCGCGCTCGCCTCAACAGCCCCAGCGCCAAAAATGAGTACGGGAACATAAAGCGGCAGAACCAGCAACGACACCAACACACCTCCGCCACGGAGACCAAGCGTCAATGCCGCACCGATCGCACCAATTAGACTTAAAACAGGCGTTCCCATCAAAAGTGAGAGCGTCAGCACCATCAATGATTCTGCTGGCAGATCATATTGAATACCCAACACCGGCGCAATCAAAACCAGCGGCACCCCAGTTATCAGCCAATGGGCGATTGCCTTACCCATGACCAGCGCAGACAACGAAACTGGTGATAACAACATTTGCTCAAGCGTACCATCTGTATAGTCACCGGAAAACATACGCCCCAGTGCCAGCATGGAAGCTAGCAGAGCAGCCACCCATACAATGCCGGGGGCCATTATCCTTAGTGTATTCATTTCGGGACCCACGCCCAACGGAAACAAACTGACAACAATAATAAAAAAAAAGAGGGTAGTCAGCACATCTGCACGACGGCGCATTGCTAACAACAGATCTCGCTTGATGATCCAAAGAATCATTTTTTCCTCAAGATAAAACCAGATGCTGCGAAGTCACAGCAGAGATTTCCATCTCCTGATGGGTAGTCATAACGACCAGACCACCTTTGGATAAATTATGTTCCAGCAACTGCCTGATCATATCGACTGCAGTTACGTCAAGTGCAGTTAACGGCTCATCTAGAATCCACACCTTTGTATGTGTCACCAACAAACGTGCCAAGGCCACTCTTCGACGTTGGCCTTGTGATAACACCTTGGCAGGCAGCATTTCCCTACCCACCAATCCAATCCGTCCCAGCGCTTCCTTTGCCTGTCCTTCATCAATCTCGTTTCCAGCCAGCGCGCAGGAAATCCGTAAATTTTCAATAGCGGTCAGATCATCTTTGATGCCGCCCAAATGCCCCAGATACGTCATAACCCGATAATAATCTTCACCAAGGTCACGTATCTCCGCTCCATTCCATAAAATCTCGCCTTCATCCGGTGTCGATATTCCGCAGAGCAACCGTAGTAGACTCGTTTTTCCACTACCGTTAGACCCGCTCACCAGCAATAACTCGCCTTCATTAATCGAAAAGCTAAGATTTTCAAACAGCTTGTGATTTCCCCTGGAAAATCCAAGATTATTAGCAGTCAGCATCCGAATTCAGCAATTGGTCGGCAAATGTCAAAGCGAGTAATTATAGCGCATTCGCTTCAGTTTTCTTCTCTTGCTTGCTATTAATCAGCAAGAGGAAATTTGCTTAAATTTTATTACACCTGTGCCAATAATACTTTCTTTGGGACAAAGATATTATTTTCCTGCCACGCACCCAATCCCAAAAAATGATTATTTTCATCGTACACTCTCAACATGCCGCCTTGTGGTCGCTGATTTGCGGCCGTTGATTTTTGAATGGATTGCCCTTGCCGAAATTGTGATACCTCCTGACTGTCGAGCATGATGCATGGCATGTCCTGTAACAGGCCGTCCACCGGGAGTAAAAACCGGACACGAGAAATTTGTGATTCCTGTTCAAGCTGTTCCAGTGTACAAGCCTGGGCAAGCCCAAAAGGTCCTATGCCAATACGGTTCAATGCGGTTAAATAAGCGCTTTTGTAGCCAATTTTGCTGGCAATATCCTCGGCGAGCGTCCGTATAAACGTGCCGGAGCCACAACGAACTGTAATTGTCATTTCTTTCTCGTTCCAGGCATTAAGGGAAATATCGTGAATAAAAATTTCGCGGGGCTGGCGTGCAATAGTAATACCCTCGCGCGCATAACGATACAGCGCCTTGCCATCTTTTTTCAATGCGCTATACATCGGCGGTATTTGGCTGGATCGTCCAAGAAAGGTGTGCACCATATCCGCAACTTGCTGAATGTCCAGCTTGGCCGATATTATATATGGATCGACAAGCTGCTCGACAACCCCCTCGGCATCTCCGGTATTGCTGACATACCCCAGCTTCATTGTCGCTACATAGGTCTTGTCCGCCTGTAGCAAGGCAGAGGAAAACCTGGTCGCCTGCCCAAGACAAATTGGGAGCAATCCCTGTGCCATGGGATCGAGTGTACCGGTATGGCCTGCCTTTGTTGCAGCCAACAATCGCTTGCTTATCTGCAGGGCACGGTTGGATGTAATGCCAGTAGGCTTGTTCAGCAGTAAAACACCGCTGACTGGTGCAGTTTTACTCAGACTCGCACCTTGACAAGGGCAAGAAAAAAGAATGCATGACAGGAGCTTTAACAGGCGACTGGTTAATCAAATTTTACCAACCGCCTCATCGATCAATTTCGATAAACGCACCCCTCTTTCAATGGATTCGTCATATACAAAATGCAACTGCGGGATCACTCTAAGCTTAATTCTTCCCGCCAGTTGGCTACGCAAAAAACCACTCGCATGCTCCAGACCCTCCCTGGCAAGCTGCGCACTCTCCACTTCGTTCAACACACTAAAAAAAACCTTGGCATGTGAATAATCACGAGTAACTTCAACCCCGGTTAGCGTGACCAGCCGTAAACGCGGATCCCCCATTTCGTTCTGAATCAGGGTGGCCAGTTCTCGCTGAATTTGATCAGCAACCCGTAAAACCCGTGACAAGTCTTTAGCCATACCTACCTAAAAAATTTAACAACGACCAAGCACCAGGAAAATTTGACTGAGGAACACTTATAGTAATACTCGCTCTGTTTCAAAAATCTCATAGACCTCGATCTGATCCCCCACTTGAATATCGTTGTATTTTTTAAGGGAAAGACCACATTCAAACCCAGCTTTGACTTCTTTAACATCTTCTTTGAAACGTTTTAGGGAATCAAGGCTATCCGTTTGAATAACAACTCCGTCACGCAATACTCTTATCAGCGCATCGCGCTTTACCAAACCCTCCAGCACGTAACAGCCAGCTACTACACCAATCTTGGGTATTCGGTATATTTCACGAATTTCAACCATTCCAATGGTTTTTTCTTTGCGTTCAGGCAACATCATGCCCGAAAGTGCTTTTTTGATCTCATCAACAGCTTCATAGATGATGTTGTAATAGCGAACATCGACACCTGTTGACTCGATGAGCTTGCGCGCACCCAGATCGGCACGGCAATTAAATCCAATAACGACTGCCTTGGACGCCAGTGCTAAATTAATATCGGATTCGATAATCGCCCCAACGCCACTATGCACAATATTGATTTTTACTTCATCTGTTTCTATTTTTTTCAACGCATACTCCAGCGCTTCGCTGGAACCTTGCACATCCGACTTGATAATTAAATTCAAGATCGTCATACCCTCTCTCTGGCCGAATACATCCTCCATTTTGGCTACCTGAAGTTTATCCAGCCTGACATCGCGGAATTTCCCCTGGCGAAAAAGCGCAATCTCTCTTGCTTTACGCTCATCATCCAATACGATAAAAACCTCTCCAGCAGCCGCAACATCCGATAATCCCTGTATCTCTACAGGAATAGACGTGCCTGCTTCCTTGGCCGGTTTACCCAGTTCATCCTGCATCGCGCGAATCCTGCCAAACACCGCCCCAGTCAATATTACATCACCACGTTTCAATATCCCCGATTGTACTAGCACAGTTGCAACGGGACCCCGACCTTTATCCAGCCGTGACTCGATCACGATACCTTTTGCCAGCCCGGTTTTAACAGCTTTCAGCTCCAGCAATTCGGCCTGCAATAAGATTGCTTCCAGCAAATCATCGATTCCCTGACCAGTCTTAGCGGAAACCGGCACAAACATGGCATCTCCACCCCATTCTTCGGGCACGACACCATGATTGACAAGCTCCTGCTTAATATGCTCAAAATTTGCCTCCGGCTTATCCATTTTATTAACCGCCACGATAACAGGCGTTTGTGCAGCCTTCGCATGATGAATCGCCTCAATCGTCTGGGGCATCACGCCATCATCCGCCGCCACCACCAATACCACCAGATCGGTTACCTTCGCGCCACGTGCGCGCATAGCTGTAAACGCTTCATGCCCCGGCGTATCGAGAAAAGTAATCATCCCATGAGATGTCTCCACGTGATAAGCACCAATATGTTGCGTGATTCCCCCTGCCTCCCCTCCGGCTACCCGAGTCATCCGAATGTAATCGAGCAATGAAGTTTTGCCATGATCTACGTGACCCATCACGGTCACAATAGGCGCACGGGGTTCTGGATTGGCTTGCGTATCTGATGAAACGGCTTCTTCCAGAAAAGACTCCGGACTATCTTGCGCAGCAATCTTGGCAAGATGCCCCATCTCTTCAACCACAATCATGGCGGTTTCCTGATCGAGCATTTGATTAATAGTGACCATCGTGCCCATTTTCATTAACACTTTGATTACCTCGGCCGCCTTAACCGCCATTTTTTGTGCAAGGGCAGCCACTGATATGGTTTCGGGAACCATCACTTCATATACGACCCGCTCCGTCGGTACCAAGAAAGCATGTTGCGTCTGAGTATCATGCGATTTATTTTTGCCTCCACCATGCCTATCTCTGCGAACGCGCCAGCCCTGCCCACCTGACACATCTCCACGAACCTTGGCTTCACGACGTCTACCGGGTTCTTCTTTCTGCAGGCCAGTCTGTTTTTTCTTCTTGTCCGCTTTTTCCTCTGGTTTGACCGTTGGCTTGTGAATAGTACGCTCAAGCGTTGCTGGCTTGGCCTCAGTAGCAGCAGGTATTTCTGCCGCCACTGTTGCTGCTGGAGGAGTTACTATTTCAGATGCAGCAGCCGTAGTTGTCGTTTCTGTCTGCGCAGATTCCACAATTTGCTCGCCCGCTTTGCCAGCCGCCTGTTGTTTTCTCTTATCTAGTTTCGCCTGCTTTTCTTTTAATTCTGCAGACTGCCGCGCAATCAATTCCGCTTGCTTTCTGGCCTCTTCTTCACGTAACGCCTGCTGCGCAGAATCTATAATCGGTTTTGTTGCCGCTGACTCTACAGGCTCAGCTACTACTTCCGTTGCCAACGGAACCGATTCTGGTGTCTCAGCAGAAATATCGGCACTTTTGGTCAGCAGCCGTCGTTTACGCACCTTGACTTCAATTGTCCGCGCTTTCCCCGCGCCATCGGATTGTCTAATCTCCGTGGTATGTTTACGAGCGAGGGTAATTTTTCCCTTAGGCGTACCGGTTCCATGCGCTTTACGCAGGTGTTCGAGAAGCCGCGTTTTATCTGCCTCGGTTACCGTATCCGTCGCTAATTTTTTGTGCACACCTGCAGCCTGAAACTGCTCAAGCAGCAACTCCGGCAGAATTCCCAGGTCTTGCGCAAATTGCTTTACCGTCATTTGAGTCATCAGCAACCTTTTATTTACCTCAAGCTTACTTTACAGGCCAACGCCAAGATCCTTAGCGATGACCACAATCATTCTATTAGCTTCGCCTGTACTAATAATTTATATCAAAAAAATATTAAAAATATTAAAAATATTTTTATCTGCATTATATAAACCAATGTTCCCGTGCCTTGATAATAATGGCGCTTGCTCGCTCAAAATCCACACCAGTCAATTCAACCAGATCATCTGCCGCCAGATCAGCCAACGCATCTCGGGAATTGATCCCTTTGCCCATCAGCTGTTGGGCGAGCTCCATATCTACTCCTTCAAGATCGAGCAGTTCTTCAGCGGCATGCTCAATTTTTTCTTCCGAGGCAATCGCATCAGTTAGCAGCACATTGCGCGCCCGATTACGTAATTCTTCAACCGTTTCCCGGTCAAATTCCTCAATTTCCAGCATTTCTTCGAGTGGAATATACGCCACCTCTTCCAAGGTTGAGAAGCCCACATCGACTAAAATACGGGCAACCTCCTCATCAACATCTAGCTTTTCCATAAAAAGCCGACAATTAACAGTAGCCTCCTCTTCACTTTTTTCCTGAGACTCTTCCACTGTCATGATATTCAGATGCCAGCCAGTCAATTCTGATGCCAAGCGCACGTTTTGTCCTCCCCTACCGATGGACTGCGCCAAATTATCCTCATCTACCGCAATATCCATGCTATGGCTATCCTCATCCAGCGTAATGCCGCTTACTACAGCGGGCGCCAGCGCATTGACGACAAACGTGGCAATATCATCTGACCACTGAATAATATCCACGCGCTCACCAGCCAGTTCATTGGTCACCGCCTTCACCCTTGAGCCAACCATACCAACACAGGTGCCGATCGGATCAACACGCGGATCATTGGATTTGACCGCAATTTTTGCCCTGAAACCCGGATCCCTCGCCGCCCCCTTAATTTCGAGCACGCCTTCTTCAATTTCCGGAACCTCCTGCTCAAACAATTTAACCAGAAATTGCGGTGAGGTGCGGGACAAAACCAGCTGCGGGCCACGTGCCGATCTATCAACCTTCAATATATAAGCGCGCACACGATCTCCCATGCGCAGATTTTCATGCGGGATCATTTGGTCCCGCGGCAGAACTGCTTCGATTTTTCCAAATTCGATGATGGCATTACCCCGTTCAAGGCGCTTGATTACACCAGAAATAATCTGCTCACCACGCTCCAGAAAATCGCTCAGATTTTGTTCACGCTCCGCATCACGTATTTTTTGAAAAATAACTTGCTTCGCGGCCTGCGCACCAATCCGATCAAATGGGATGGATTCCATGGACTCCTGAATATAATCACCTTCCAACAGGTTTTTCTCACGCAACAATGCTTCGCTCAGTGCAATTTGCCGCGCAGGATTCTCAATCGAGTCATCGGGCACAACCAGCCATCTGCGAAAACTTTGAAAATTCCCGGTACCCTGATCGATTTTGATCACAATATCGAGATCATCCTGAAAATGTTTCTTGGCAGCAGAAGCCAGAGCCATTTCAAGCGCAGCAAAAACAATCGCCTTGCTGACATTCTTTTCATGTGCCAATGCATCAACCAATAACAAAATCTCGCGGCTCATATCCCTCCGGCCATATTTTTAACTGATAAGATTACTCTTGAACAAACCACTCATCCAAATTTTGGAACCAATCGTGCTCTATCCACATTACTTAGCTGAATTTGTCGCAACTCGCCATCTATTTCCAATGTCAAAATATCATTTTGCATTGTATGCAATTTCCCTACAAAATTCTTTTGCCCGTCACAGGGGATCCGCAGCCTGACTCGAATCATCTCACCTTGATAACGAAGGAAATCTTCCTTCTTTTTCAACGGCCTGTCCAAACCTGGCGAAGAAACCTCCAGTCTACTATACGCAACATTTTCAACCACCAGCAGTTGCGCCAGATGATTACTGATAGCGACACAATCTTCCAGGGTAATGCCGCCATCTTGCTTATCTACGAACACACGTAACAATTTGCCAGGCGACGGCTGTTCCACCTCTACCAGCTCGTAACCCATCCCCGCCAAAGTTGGCTCGAGCAACTCAAATAACAACATAACTCCGCCACAAATAAAAAATGGGCTCGACAAGCCCACCTGCATAACCGCCAACATTATAACAAGAATCAGTCGATTAACGACAAGCTTATGCGGGCAACTTCACGGTCAATAGAACAGATAATGTTAGAATCTACCGCTGTAGCATTAAAATAGGAAGACTTCAACAACATGATCGGGATATTGATCGTTACACATCAACCACTGGGCAGCAGTTTTCTTGATTGCATCGAACATATTCTTGGCAAGCTACCCCCCTTATTGATCAACTACACAATCACACCACAAGCCGATCCGGACAAGGAAATCGCGAACTTACAGACAATACTGCCCACACTTGACCAAGGCAGCGGGGTACTGATATTGACCGATCTCTATGGCGCCACTCCCGCCAACATCGCGAGCAAGCTACTTCAAGATGGCAAGGTAGAATGTCTGACCGGCCTCAACTTACCCATGCTGTTAAGAGCGGCCCAGTATCAGAACCAACCGCTCATGGAAATGATAGACAAGGTACTTTCCGGCGGCCAGACGGGGATATTCCGCGTGCCTGCACCCCCAAAATCACATGCAAACTAGCACACTCACGATACGCAACAAATTGGGATTACATGCGCGCGCCTCCGCCAAACTGACACGCCTCGCGGAGCAGTTTGATTGTGAGATCTGGCTATCACGAGGGGCGCGCAAGGTCAACGCTAAAAGCATCATGGGTGTGATGATGCTGGCGGCAAGTCAGGGCACGACGATTGAACTGGAAACCAGCGGCAAGGATGAAATTGCTGCAATGGGGGCACTCAGTGCCCTAGTGAACAATTACTTCGGAGAAGCGGAATGAGTTTTATTCTCCATGGTGTCGGTGTATCTACCGGTATTGCAATCGGACAGGCGCATCTTGCCACAACCGCGACACTCAATGTTCCCCGCTATTTAATCCCCGTCAACCAGATCGATGCAGAGCTGACTCGACTAAAGAAGGCTTTTGCCTCGGTAAGACAGGAGCTGAAAAACTTGCAAGTTCATGCTGTACAAGGACTGGCACTGGCCGAGTTCAATGCTTTTCTGGAACTTCACCAAATGATCCTGGATGACCCGACTCTGGCCCAAGCCGCAATGGAGAGTATCGCCAAAGTACATTGCAACGCAGAGTGGGCAATTTCGCAGCAGATGGACGTGCTAATCGCGCAATTCGAAGAAATAGAAGATGCCTACCTGCGCGAGCGCAAAACTGATGTGGCGCAGGTGGTCGAGCGTGTATTAAAGGTCTTGCTCGGTCATCCCGGCTATACGCCACCCGCTTCAAAACATAATGGCGCCAGCATCCTGGTAGCACATGACCTGAGTCCGGCTGATGTCATGCAATATAAGCAGCACCAGTTCTCAGCATTTGTAACGGATATGGGCGGCTCTACCTCGCATACCGCCATTGTCGCGCATAGCCTCAATATTCCCTCGGTTGTGGCAATGCAGCAGGCTAAACGTTTAATTTATGAAGATGACTACTTGATTGTGGACGGTAGCCAGGGAATTGTTATCGTCAATCCTGATGCACAGATTCTTGCAGAATACCGCCTGAAACAAAATGAGTTGACGCTGGAAAAACGGAAACTGCTACGTATCCGCTCACTTAATGCGACCACGCTTGACGGCACTCAAGTTGAGTTGCTTGCCAATATCGAATTACCGCAGGAAATCGAACAAGCCAGGGAAAATGGTGCAATGGGCGTAGGACTGTTCCGCAGTGAGTTTTTATATCTCAACCGGGGTGATTTGCCGGATGAGGATGAGCAATATGCTGCTTATTCTGCTGTGGTGAAAGGGATGCGCGGCCTGCCGGTCACCATTCGCACCTTTGATCTGGGAGCTGACAAAAGCCTGAACAATAATCACCGCACCTCCACCAATCCGGCACTGGGTTTACGTGCCATTCGCATGAGTCTTGCTGAGCCTGCAATGTTTCTGACACAACTGCGCGCCATACTACGCGCCTCCAAGCATGGCTGTGCCCGCATCTTAATTCCCATGCTTTCCAGCGACCATGAAATCAATCAGACACTTCAAATGGTCAAGTTGGCCAAACAAAGCTTGCTCGATGAGAAAAAACCGTTTGATCAAAACATTCAGATAGGCTGCATGATTGAAATACCGGCAGCAGCCTTGTGTCTTGAGCAATTCATGCAAAAACTGGATTTCATCTCGATTGGCACTAACGACCTGATTCAATATACACTCGCAATCGACCGCGTCGATGAAACGGTTGCACATCTGTTTGATCCATTACATCCTGCGGTTCTGTGGCTGCTGGCGCGCACGATCCGGTTGGCCAGCAAAGCTGACGTCCCGGTTTCTGTCTGTGGAGAAATGGCCGGCGACTCACGCTATACACGCTTGCTGCTCGGCATGGGTTTACAGCGGTTCTCCATGTATCCGGCGCAACTGTTGACGGTCAAACGTGAAATACTCGGCAGCCATTTGCCCAACATCATGCCATTGACACAAAAGATTCTCAGAGCGGCTGAGTCAGACAAGATTCACGGCCTGCTGCAAAAACTCAACAGTTGAACTCAAGCATAAACTGGTATTTAATGCCAGCTGTAAGTCTGTCGTACTTAAGCGAGCAAAGCGGGAAAATATGAACTGCGATTATCCCATTGACGCAGTAGATTAGCCTTAAGGCTGACAGACCTCCGGCCCTGTAACTTTCACAATCAAGTGCTACCAATAATATCTTCATGAGCGATTCGCAATCAATCGGCATCGTCGTACCAGAACAAATGCAGTTTCAGACACCGCTAGCATTGAAAAGTGGTGCGGTACTCGACAGCTACACCCTCACTTACGAAACCTACGGCAGGCTGAACGCCGCCAAATCCAATGCAGTGTTGATTTGTCATGCGTTATCCGGCAACCACCATGTTGCCGGCGTCTATGCGGATGATCCCAGAAATGCCGGCTGGTGGAACAACATGGTTGGCCCGAGCAAGGCTATCGATACCGAGAAATATTTTGTGATTGGCATCAATAATTTAGGAGGTTGTCACGGTTCAACCGGACCAATCAGCATTAACCCCATGACTGGCAAGCCTTTTGGCGCGGATTTTCCGCTCGTCACCACCGATGACTGGGCAGAAACCTACATACACTTTGCGGACAAGTTGGGTATTGATCGCTTTGCTGCCGTAGTTGGTGGCAGCCTTGGTGGCATGTCAGCCATGCAGCTGACGCTAAATGCACCCGAACGAGTACGTCATGCCGTTGTAATTGCCGCAGCCGCCAAACTGACCGCCCAGAATATCGCCTTCAACGATGTCGCCCGGCAAGCCATATTGACTGATCCTGATTTTCATGGCGGCGATTACTACTCGCACCACACCCTGCCTAAAAGAGGATTGCGTCTGGCGCGCATGCTCGGCCACATCACCTATTTATCGGATGACTCCATGGCGAGCAAATTCGGGCGCGAACTCCGTAATGGCTCACTCTCATTCAATTACGATATCGAATTTGAAATTGAATCGTATCTGCGCTACCAAGGCGATAAATTTGCTAATCGCTTTGATGCCAATACTTATCTGTTGATGACCAAGGCGCTCGATTACTTTGATCCGGCAGCACAATACGATGGCAATTTGTCGCAGGCATTTAGCCACACCAAGGCAAATTTTCTGGTGATCTCATTCAGCTCTGACTGGCGCTTTCCACCCGAACGGTCACGCAGCATCGTCAAGGCCTTGCTCGACAACAAACGTCACGTCAGCTATGCAGAAATTCCCTCAAGCCATGGACATGATTCCTTCCTAATGCAGGATGCATATTATCACCAGCTGATGCGCGCCTACATGAACAATATTATGGTCTAACCTATGAATACTTCCATTGACAGCACTACTCATCAAACCAGTGATTCAAGGCAAACGTTGATAACCCGACCGGATTTTGCCGCTATTGCCGCATGGATTACACCACAGTCAAGCGTACTCGACCTCGGCTGCGGCGATGGCACGTTATTACGCTATCTACAAACCAATCTGAACGTGTATGGCTATGGCGTGGAAATTGATGCTCAGAATGTGCTGGCCTGCTTTGAAAATGGCGTCAATGTCATTCAAAGCGATCTTGAATCCGGTCTATCCGGTTTTGAATCTGGCTCATTTGACTACGTCATTCTGTCCCAAACATTGCAAGCGATGAAAAACACCGAAAAAATCATCCTTGAAATGCTGCGGGTTGGCAAAGAAGGTATCGTCTCTTTCCCCAACTTTGGCTATTGGCGAAACCGGGTGCAGGTATTGTCCGGACACATGCCAGTCACACCGGGGCTACCCTATCAATGGTATAACACCCCCAACATTCATTTGTGCACCTTGCACGATTTTGAAGCACTTTGCAGTCAGCACCACATCAATATTCTTGAGCGACGCGTAATGAATAGCAACAAGAAGATCAGATTGCTGCCTAGTCTTTGGGGAACGCTTGCTTTTTATCGGTTCAGCCGGAAAGATGGCAGTGAATAGCATTAATTTTGCATGGTGTTATGACGGCAGACATGCAGAAAACATAGATGAGGTAAAAGGTAAAATAGCAGGGCGAAATGGATAAAAAGCCGTGATCTATCCCCTGTTTTGTTGGCCACTAGGAGCCCATCGTCATGATCTCTGAGCAGACCATCCAATACCTCACGAGCTTTCTTGGTGGCGGATTCGTGGCCGCTGTCTTCAACTGGGTTAAATCATCCAAAGATGCCTGCAAACAGCGCGAGATCAACGGTCTAAAGGAACGATTGCAGTCGCTCTACGGCCCGTTGTCATTCTTCACTCAACAGAATGAAAGGCTCTGTTGCAAAAAATAGCGTTGGCTAGAGTAAATCTCTGATATTTTTGATTATGCGGTGTAAATATCGAATTGTCTTTCAATAAGACGGATTTCTCCTATGAGACCTTGCCCATATTTCCATGCATCCATCTGTCCTTTCTTGAACATGTGCATGAGTTCAAACCCCTTGATCGTTGCATAGGCGGTCTTCATGGATTTGAACCCGCGTACGGGATTTATCAGCTGTTTGAGTTTTCCATGATCAGCCTCGACAATATTGTTCAAGTACTTTACCTGCCGGTGTACCGTATCCTCAGGGCATTTCCCTTCTTCCTTCAACTCATCAATGGCAGGACCGAAAGTCGGCGCTTTATCTGTATTAATTGTCTGCGGATGTGCCCATGGTTTTATGGATTTGAGCGCTTTGCCTAGAAACCGTTTGGCGGCTTTCTTATTACGGGTAGGTGAAAGATAGAAATCAATCGTGTCACCGTGCTTATCAATAGCTCGGTACAAATATGTCCATTTCCCTTTAACCTTCACATAGGTTTCATCTACCCGCCAGCTGTAGCCCATCGTCGGCTTGTAGTACCACCGCATGCGTTTTTCCATTTCGGGTGCATAATGTTGAACCCAACGATAAAGCGTTGTGTGATCGACTTCAAATCCACGCTCCAACATCATTTCTTCCAATTCACGATAGCTAATTCCGTA
>NZ_FMWO01000028.1 GCF_900103035.1 Nitrosomonas mobilis | reverse complement strand
GTCTTCCCCCCCCGAAAAAAACGTTCAAACACAAATGGCAAAAATTCCGGCTCAATACCGGCGCCTGAATCGCTAACCGTGAGTACATTTTTTTCATAAGTCACTCGAATGAATCCTTTCTCCGAGTATTGAACAGCATTGCGCAGCAAGTTAATCAGGACGGTATAGATAGCTTGACGGTTCAAAACAAGCGTCATTTCAGGGGCGATGCTTACATCAAACAATATTTTCTTGTTTTTAATATCCTGCATATATGGCTCTGCCGCGTCATAGACGCATTCAGATATCGCCACCGGCTCCATGATTCCCAAGGTTTGTTCGCGCGCGAGAAACAAGAGTGACTGAATCTGTTCTCCCATTCGCCTGGAGGCTGTTTCGATCTGTTTGACGTGTCTAACGGTTCTTTCTGATAAATTTGGATTCGCCAGAATTAATTCACAACTTGTTAGAATGGCGGTAATCGGCGTGCGTAATTCGTGGCTGATATTGCCAGTGAATTCCTGTTCACGATGCAGCATTTCGGTCAAGCGCTTTTGGTAATGCTTAAGCGCACGCGCAAGCTTGATAACCTCTTCACCATGCTCCGGCTTGATTCTGATGAACTCTTCTCCATCTCTAGTGGCAAGACTTTCTATTTGTTCCGCTAAATCGATCATTTGTTTGGTAAGCACCCCCGATAACAAATAGCCAAACAGAAAGGTAGGTATCAGGATGACGAATAATGAGAAAATAATCTGTACTATAAATTCTTGCTGGCGCTCTTCATGCAGGCTGGTACCGTAAGCAACCAGAAACTTAATGCTATTGACAAAACGTACCGAGACGCGAAACTCTTTACCATCCAGATATACCACATGATGGGAATCATTCAGACCACGTAGATATTCAGGCAGATTTTGTTCTTCAGCAAGATCATGAATAATGTAACTTCGCAGATTGGAACTGATGCCTGAGGCAAACCCCATACTTTCCTGGTTGTAGTGTGTCAGATGATTCATTTCCATCTGCATCACCTGTCTGATATGGTCCTCTTCGATTTCTCGTGAAGAAAGATATAATTTGGTGCCGAACAACCCAACGATTACCAGGCTAAATACCGTGATGATAAATGCGACACGTAGGCGGAA
Source organism: Nitrosomonas mobilis (assembly GCF_900103035.1). Lineage (GTDB taxonomy): Bacteria > Pseudomonadota > Gammaproteobacteria > Burkholderiales > Nitrosomonadaceae > Nitrosomonas > Nitrosomonas mobilis. Next base: position 3,345 of record NZ_FMWO01000028.1, on the reverse strand, counting down.
ATTACGCTTGATTCTGAGCACGTTCTGCCAGACAATAACCTAGACCATGCACCGTTTCAATCGGATCGTACCCACCTGCTTGAATCAACGCCCGCCGCAATATATGCATATGGCTGCGCAGGGTGTCACTCGTACTCTGTTCTTCCTCCCACGCTTCCAGTTCCAGCTCCTTGCGACTATAGATTCGGCCTGGTTCGCTCATTAGCGCTACCAGCAAGCGTATGCACTTCGGCGACAACTTGATCTGTTTACCCGTAAAGGAAACGGTCATGGTTCTGGGATTAAAGCAAAGTGATCCGGCTTCAACTATGCGGTTAGTAACTTTTCCTTTATAGCGTTTGTGCATAGCCTCCAGCCGTGCCTCGACTTCTTTTAGTGCAAAAGGCTTGACCAGATAATCATCTGCACCGCTGTCAAACCCGGACAACTTGTCCGCTAAGGTATCGCGTGCAGAAAGCATCAGTATTGGCTTATCCATCAGCAATTCATTCCGTAGCTTGCGGCATAGGAGCAATCCATCCATATTCGGCAAGCCCAGATCGAGCAAAATAACATCAAAGGACTCGGTAGTAGCCAGATGTAAACCATTTTTACCATCTACTGCCACATCCACAATGTGTCCTTTTGATTCTAGGTATTCGTAGATATTGATAGCAATGATGTCATCATCTTCTATAATTAAAATGCGCATGGGGAATTAGTGTAATCCTTAGCAAAGCCAATGTAATCGATCAACTCGATATTTTAAATTCACGAGCATCGATTTTAGCTTAGAGGATCAACAGTCTTCAAGTAAACATTTTGTAACCATGCCCATCGTCCCTTGAGTCGCTAATACTCCTGCAGGACTCAAGATGGCTTTTTGAACATGGCCGGATGGGTGATTCCGCCATCCAGTATGCAGTCTGTGACATTTTTTAACCTGGGCACTTGAATTAGTACAAACGCCCAGGCAGAAGATTTTACCTTGTTATGGCATGTAAGAAACAGGTTTATCAGGGGTATCTGACCGATACGACTCAAGCTTAGTTCCGGATGGCAATGTTGTTGTGTGACTCTCCAACGCCTCTATGCGAGCTTGCAGTTTGGCAACCAGCGTTTCAGCCTGAGGTCCTTCAGTATGCGTAAATTCAACGCTATCTTCATAAGGCTCGATGGTTGTACCGGTGAGTTTAATCAGTATTCCCGCCACGAGCCCGCCGGTTAGCGCAATAACCAGTGTGATCCCTATGCCGGTTAGCTGTACGGCTGCAATCCCCGGAACAACCAGCAGCGCACTGAAACCGCCCAATAAGCCAGGCATGCCGTGCAAATTATGCACTCCGCAGGTATCGTAAAGATTTAGTTTTGATTCCAGCATAGGAAGAATATATCTGTAACCGATAACTGAAATAGTACCCGCCAGCAGACCAATCGCAAATGCACCAACAGGATTTACGACATCACAAACCGAACCGATCGCCACACCACCAGCCAGAGCAGCGTTGGCCATATCAACCATTGATGTTTTACCATTATTGACTGCTGTACTGACGAAATAGGTAGCGATCGTCGCCCCGCAGAGCGCCAATAACGTATTCACAACGGTTTGTGGCATTTGTTCAAGGGGAACAAGCGCCGTAGCGAAACTTGGCCAGAAAAGCCACAAAACTGCAGAACCAATCATCGCAAAGCGATCGGAAGTGGGATCTGATTGAATCGGCTGACCACGTTGATAAGCTGTTGTCAGCACAATGGACATGGCTAGGCCAAAATAAGCACCAAAAGCATGTATAACAATAGAGCCGGCCGTATCCTGGAAGCCGGTTGTCAGACCAAATGCATCATCCAGCACAATCCACTCATTCAACAAATAAAGTGGTACCAGCAACAGCGCCAGCAATGCATATTGAAATACTCGCAAGCGTCCAAGTACCGCTCCCATTGCAATTAAAGCGGTAGCGGTTGCCAGTTCAGCAAAAAGTAATGCATTGAGCGTGTGCGGTTCAAGAGCATGCCCAAAAACGCCATTGGCACGCAAGAGAATATAAAGTGGCAGACTAACAGCAACCACCAAATAGGTGCCGGTAATCGCACCAAAGCCATATCTACGAACAAATACCATCAGAAAACCGAACCCAACCAGTAGCATCGCCAAAATATGAATAATGTAGTTATATTGTGCAACGACCTGTGCATCACTGACTTCCGGCACGAGCTCAACGGCAACTGCCATGCCACTGAAACAAATTAAAAACAACCCCATTGCCACTAACTTCATCAAATAAAAACTTATTCTCATTTGATTCTCCCCTATTTTTTGTAAATGGACGAAGTACTTCGGGTCTTCAGTTTGCACCTGAATAACCATAATAGCAATAGTGCTATAATAAAAACCTGGATGTACTGTCGCTTACAAAATCATGGCAAGCAGCAATAGGCTGTATGTCAACGACAATCGAATATTGACTCACCTTCTTCCTTTCTGGCAAAGCCAAATTGGTCCACTCTTGGCGTTTATCTGTCGTTCTATTGGTAAGTTACCGGGATGCCGGTGACTTTCTTTCTTTCCTTTCAATCGATGACTGTTCCCGAGATCTGCACAATATGAGCATGATGCAGTAGTCGGTCGAGTAACGCCACCCTGTGGATCAAAACTACTGTGGCGGTAGCGAGGAATTTCGATCCGCAATCCGCCAAGCTCGTCTTTGAGCATCTTCTTGCTCTTGCTGTTACGGGCGTTGCCAGCAGGGTTGGCAACCGGCTCGTTGCGTCAGCTATCTCGGCAACAGAAACTGATGCAGGATGCAGGCGATGGGAACGAGATGCCGAGTACACGCTATGTGGCAATATCAGGGTGGATGACGCTTACCTTGACGGGGAATTAGCTGGCGGCAAGGCAGGCAGGGACTCTCAAAGCGAGGTGCCTTTTGTAGCGGCCATTTCTCTCGGTACGAAGGCCGTCCCCTGTATGATTAAAATGGCACTGATCTTTGGTTTTACGCGCAAAACGGTTTTTGACTGGACTACCGCTGACCTTGCGTCAGGTTGTATAGTTACTTCCGATGGATTGAGTTGTTTTGCCGGGATTACTGATGCTGGCTGCCAGCACCGGGCAATCGTTGCGGACGGTCTGAAGAATTTTTCTAGTCAGAAAAAATAATGACGGTTTCCCGCCAAATAGTCGCTAACTCGCAGCAAAAATCGCGATTTACCCACATCTTATTCACATGACAAAAATGGATTTTCATCTATTATCTATTTTTACGGGTACGGAACCATTTGCTGATTCGTCCGGACTGTACCAGTTTAAAGATAAGCCAGGACAACACTAATAGTACTATCGCCGGCCCAACCGCCTGACGC
>NZ_FMWO01000019.1 GCF_900103035.1 Nitrosomonas mobilis | reverse complement strand
CAATGGCGATGAATAAAATTCAGTTTCAGGCAGGCCTGTCACTGCATGAATTTCTGCATCAATATGGCACGGAAGCACAATGTGAAGCAGCATTGTTTGCTGCGAGGTGGCCACATGGCTGGAGATGCCTGCGCTGCGATGGGGAGCGATATTCCTGTACCCATAACGGCCGCAAGCTATGGGAATGCCTGGATTGTGGCTACCAATGTTCTTCAATTGTCGGCACCGTGTTTGAAAATACTAAATTACCGCTAAGAACCTGGTTTCTGGCCATTTACTTGATGACGCAAAGCAAGAATGCGGTCAGTGCATTGGAACTCAAACGTCAGCTGGGGGTAAGTTACAAAACGGCATGGTCGATCAAGCATAAGCTGTTACAGACCATGCTGCTGCGCGAAGAGCAACGCCGTCTGGATGGACGCGTGGAGGTTGACGATGCTTATCTGGGAGGTGAAAGGCCGGAAAAGTGCGGCCGAGGCGCGGCAAGTAAGACGCCATTTGAAGCGACAATACAAACAAACAGCGAGGGGAAGCCACTTTATATACGCTGCTTGACTCCCGTAGCGGGTTTTACATATGAAGCGCTCAAACAGTGGTCGGCTGAATGTCTGTCCTCTACTGCACGAGTCGTATCTGATGGTTTGGGGTGTTTCGGGGCGGTTACGCATACAGCCGCGCAGCATGAGCGCCATATTGTGGGAAGTGGCAAATCTGCTGTGCAGCGTGCCGAGTTTCGCTGGGTCAATACGCTTCTTGGCAATCTCAAGACTGCCTTCAGCGGAACCTACCATGCATTCAATCACGCCAAGTATGCACAGCGCTATCTTGCAGAATTCTCCTATCGCTTCAATCGCCGTTTTGATTTGGCTGCCATGGTGCCGCGATTGCTGCGCGCCGCCGCAACGACAGAACCTCTTCCGATCGGTATATTGAGAATTTCTGAAACAGGTAACTAATCAGGTTTATTTTTAAAAATCATTCTATAGAAAACCAACTACTAGTCAGTGCAGAAAATTGTCGCTCTTTTTGGTTAATCAACATCAAACGCCACACGGCAACAGACCACATCGACAGGATCAAGACTTACCGATACGTGCCGATAGTGCAGATGCATCTCCCAAATCCGTAAACAGGCGATTACTCATCAAATGCCCAGATTTTTTAATTAATTCGAAAAAAGCTATGCTATTTAAGCATCATTCCATTGCCGACAAACTGCTGCGAATCATTTTTTTCAGCTTGGCTTTTCTGGTGCTGTCCGTTCTGATTCTGATGGCGATCAATGAAATAAGCAGTTCTCTCAACACCACTAAAAATCAGCTCGCAGGTCTGGCAAAAGTGATGGCCAATAATTTGCAGGCTCCGCTCGCTTTTCAAGACAGTCATAGTGCCCAGCTCACGCTCGATTCCTTAAGAGAAATTTCTGCTATCGTTGAAGCCAAACTCAGTAACGCACATAACGAAGTCATCGCGGCATTCAGAAATGAAGAACCCGCATGGCTTTCCGATTGGTTGCCGATACATGAAATCCAGATCAATCAGGCCGTCGTATTCAATCAGGAACATCTGGGTAGCCTCAATGTGCGTTATGGACTAGGAGCCATGTGGAAACAGCTCGGCAAGAATCTCGCCTGGACCGGTTTATTAATTCTGATTGCCTTTACGCTGGTATCGTTTGTGGCACGACACATGACCTCGAAAATCGTGCAGCCCATTTCCGACTTGTCGGATACCGCCAGGAAGGTAACGGACTCCAAACATTATTCGCTTCGCGTTGTTACTCAAACCAATGGTGATGAAGTAGGGGTGCTCGTCAACACTTTTAATAGCATGCTCGATCAGATACAGGCGAGAGATCAGGAACTCTCACAACATCAGGTTGAACTGGAACAGAGAATCGAAACGCGCACTGCAGAATTACGCCTCGCTAAGGAAGTGGCCGAAGAAGCCAATATTGCCAAATCGCAATTTCTCGCCAGCATGAGCCACGAAATTCGCACTCCAATGAACGGGGTACTGGGTATGGCCGAGCTGTTGCGGGAAACGTCACTCAACGAAAAACAGCTGCGCTACGTCAACACACTCCATAATTCTGGAGAATCCCTGCTGTCGATCATCAATGACATTCTGGATTTTTCCAAGATCGAGGCCGGGCGCTTCGAGCTGGAAACCCTTGATTTCAACCTGCATGATCTGGTCGAAGATGTCATCGAGCTGTTTTCTGAGCGCGCTTCCAGCAAGAATTTGGAATTGAATGGCCGTATCGCGCCGGAAACACCAAAATGGATCAAAGGTGATCCCACCCGTATTAAGCAGGTATTGAGCAATTTGGTCGGCAATGCCATCAAATTTACCGAGAAGGGAGAAATCGTCATCGATGTTTGCCGGGAAGCAGCGCCTTCCACCGGCAATACTCGCTCGAATCTTGTTGGCGCACAACCGATACGCTTCAGTGTGCGAGACACCGGTATCGGTATCAGCAAGGATATCCTGCCACGTCTATTTCAGGCTTTCTCGCAGGCCGATGGCTCCACGACACGTAAATACGGAGGTACAGGGCTCGGTCTCGTGATTTCGAAACAGCTGGTGGAACTGATGGGAGGCGGTCACATTAATGTCGAAAGCCGTGTTGCTGAAGGAACCCATTTTTCCTTTACCCTACCCTGCATCACGCTGAACCCTTCCCAGCAGACAAGGCAGGTGCAATCGACTTCGGAACTGCAGGGCATCAGATTATTGATCGTCGAGGATAACGACACCAACCGCAATATCCTGCAGAACTATGGATTATCGTGGGGCATGCAGGTCAATGCCGTCCATAATGGGACACTTGCGCTCGATGCGCTCAGACAGCCCTACGCGGATCAGCAAAATTACGATCTCGTGCTGATCGACATGAAAATGCCCAACATGAATGGGCTTGAACTGGGACAACAGATCAAGGCCGACCCTACATTGGCCAAAATACCACTCATCATGCTCACTTCCACCCTGTTCAAAGGGGAGGCCACCATCGCTAAAGAAATCGGCTTCGTAACGTACCTGACCAAACCGATTCGTAAAACTGAGTTGTATTGGTCTCTCAAACGAGCATTGTCAAAGGAGGAGTCGCATTTCACCCAAACTGCCGAAGGTGATACTGCCGTCATGCAGACCAGTCCCTCGCCGTCACTCAAAGGACGCTTGCTGCTGGTTGAAGACAACCTGGTCAACCAGGAAGTCGCCTCGTCAATACTGCAAGGGTTCGGCTGTCATGTAGACATCGCCAACAATGGCCTCGAAGCTTTGGAAGCCGTCAAACAGACAATCTACGATCTAGTGCTGATGGATTGCATGATGCCAGTGCTGGACGGATATGGCGCCACCGGGGCAATCAGGCAGCAGCAGCACGCTGGTGAACTATCACTTTTTCCGATCATTGCTCTGACAGCCAACGCAATTGAAGGTGATCGCGAAAAATGTCTGGCCGCAGGAATGGATGACTATCTCACCAAGCCTTTCAAAAAAACGGTATTGCTCGACAAACTGAAACAATGGTTGCCTTGTGTTGCCGAATCAGCAGTTAGCGAAACGTCACATCCTACAGCAGCCTGTGGATCCGTCGCTGATCCGGAAGAATGGCTCTCCATTCGCTCGCTGGAAACCGATTATGGGCACGAATTACTCAAACAGGTCATTCAGACTTATCTCGATAATGGCAGAAAATTAATGCAAACCTTGGAGCAGGCATGGGACTCGGGTGATTTACAACTCATCCAGCTGACATCACACACGCTTAAATCAAGCAGTGGGCAAGTGGGTGCGCATGAATTGGCAAAACTATATCGCAATATTGAGAATGAAGCACGCGAGCGCCGCTATGATACTTCGGGCCAGGTGCTGGCAAGTCTGCGTCTGCGGTTTGCACAAACCTGCGCTGCCTTGTCGGCTTACCTCGAAGCATCATCAAACAACCTTAATGTGTCATCATAGGAGTAAATCGGCATGCAACAGTCTACTTCCATCATTGTCATTGATGATGATCCACTGATTCGGCTGGTGGTCAGCGGATCATTGCGGGCAGCTGGCCTGAATATCATCGAAGCGGCAAGTGGTGAAGAAGGGTTACGTTTGTTTGATGAAACAGGAGCGGATGCCGTATTGCTTGATGTCACGATGCCTTCCGGAATAGATGGTTTCACCACCTGCGCCGAATTGCGAAAACGCGCGCAGGGAGAACATCTGCCCATTCTCATGATGACTGGTCTGGATGACATGGAATCTATAAACCGGGCTTATGAGATTGGTGCGACTGATTTCATCCACAAACCGCTTAATCTCCCTTTACTCGGTCATAGAGTTCGTTATTTGCTCAAAACCAGTTCCACCACTCAGCAGTTGTTACAGAGCAAGCAACGCCTGCACCAAATGGCTTATTTTGATAGTCTCACTGAGCTTCCCAATCGCGCTTTCTTCCTGGAATACCTGCAAAAGATGGTAGCTCAGGCGCAGCGTAAAAAAACCAAACTGAGCGTGTTATTTCTCGATCTCGATGGCTTTAAACGCATCAATGATACTTTGGGGCACCAGATTGGCGATCAGGTACTGCAGATCGCGGCCGAACGGTTAAATAACAGTATTCGAGGAAGTGATGCCTTTGCGCATTTCGGAGTGAAGCAAAACGACATTTCCCTGGCACGTCTGGGAGGCGACGAATTTACAGTGCTTTTGTCAGAAATCGAACGAGACGAAGATGCGGCAATTGTGGCTGAACGTATCCGCAAAAACCTGGCGCAACCGATCATACTGGGTGAACATGAGCTGGTTACGACCACCAGCATTGGAATTGCGGTCTACCCGGATGATGGAGAAGTTGCCGAGAATTTGCTAAAACACGCCGATCTAGCCATGTACTACGCCAAACGTGCAGGAGGCGATACCCATCGTTATTTCTCGGTGCAGATGACGGAAGCAGCGCTGCGCAGACTCAACCTGGAAAATCACTTGCGCCGCGCCATCGAACGTGATGAGCTGGAACTGCATTACCAGCCCCAGCTCGACACACACACCAGAACATTCAGCGGGCTGGAAGCGTTATTACGTTGGAAAAACAATGAACTTGGGTCGGTCTCGCCCGCAGAATTCATTCCGCTCGCCGAGGAGACCGGACTAATCATTTCCATCGGCGAATGGGTATTGCGCAGGGCCTGTGAACAGGTGCAGGTGTGGCTCGACCGTGGTATTCCACTGACGCGTATTGCAGTCAATGTCTCGGCGGTCCAGTTCCTGCATCGCGGCTTTCCTGGCTTGGTCAGAAAAATATTAAATGAGACGGGTCTGCGGCCGGAAATCCTGGAACTGGAACTCACGGAAAGTGCATTGATCAGCGATGTGGAATACGTGATGGATGTGTTGACCGAACTCAAACAAATCGGCGTTCAGCTTGCCATTGACGATTTTGGTACAGGCTACTCCAGCCTGAGCCGGCTCAAGAATTTCCCAATCGATCGGTTGAAAGTCGATCAGATGTTTGTTCGCAATCTCGAACTAAATCCCAATGATGGCGCAATTACTTCTGCAATCATTGCGATGGCTGGCAACATGAACATGAAGGTAACCGCTGAAGGCGTTGAAAGCAAATTTCAGATGGATTTTTTACGAAATATTTTTTGTGACGAGGTACAGGGTTATCTTTTATGCAAACCCCTACCGGCAAAGCAGCTGGAAGAGTTTCTCAATAGCCAATCGTAGTGCTTTTCTCCGCTACCAGTAACAAACTGCAATGCGGATTTCATTCGTTCCGCATATTTTTCGCAATACGGAGTAGCTGAGAACTGAAATTAAGGCCATTTTTCCTGGCTACACCCAGATCGGCTTCAAAGCCAATCTTTCCTTCCTTAGTGAGGTCCATATTCAGCATGATGCCTGGCTGAATCGTGCCGGGATTATCCGAGACGATCAGAATGGGTTTGCCAGCAACACTTTCAATAATTTCTTTTAGATCCACCATCCTGTTACGACCGACAAACACCAGCTGACAGTCATGCAGCGCGCCAATATCGCTAGTCTCTCGAATCAAAACAGCATGACCCTGCACCTGCTTCTCCCTAAGATGATCCAGATAGGCTCCAAAAGGATGATTGCCGTAAAAACACAGATTGAAGTTGTCATTGAAGCTACCCGGCCATTCCGTATAATGCGCAAAATTATAGAGAAAGGCGGTTTTGATCCGATATTCCGTCGCCGGATCCGCCATTGCAGTCACTGCAAATCCTGGGAACAGCGAGGCACACAGAAGAATACATGAAGAATATTTCAATTCATGTTTGACTTGCCTTATCTGGTTTCCTGCTTGGAAAACCAGCCTGAAAAACCGAGCCAGGCTCGATTGTCTGTTCATGATGCCATATGATCTGCGTGGCTCACAATGGCAAACACAGTCAGAAGCGATAATCCAGTCTGAAGCGCACTGTCCGTCCAAGCTGGCTCAAGCTGTTCTGCCAGTTGGTATCTGCAGCCGGATGTTGATAGTTTTCGTCGAACAAATTATAGATACCCAGCGATGCTCTCACTCCTTTTATTCGCCGGACATCCGACGTCAGATGAAGATTCGAGAGAAAATAGCCATTTGTGAAAGATCCATCAAGCGTTTTGCGCTTGCCATAATACTGCAGCTCATAACCGGCACGCAGGGCTGTCATCAGCGGTATCGGAATTGAGACATTCAATTTTCCCAAGTGGTAGGGTGAATTAGGTAACTGCGCACCCTGCTGTTCGACATGTTGAATGCCATAGCTGCTGCGTAGCCTCGCTCCCCAGTCCCAAGTTTGGTTAAGTGACAGCTCCACGCCTCTGGCCAATACTTTCTTTCGCGTTTGCTGATACTGGGTAAGCCCGCTATCCGGATCAATCCCCAATGTGATGAGTTTGTTCAGATTCCACGCATACACAGTCGCGCGCAGATTCATATTGGGTTGCGGCAGATAATCCGCCACCAGTTCGAGGGTATCGATTGATTCGCTACGTAACCCCGTGTTGGCAACCTGGGTAAAGCCGTCATCATAATCGCGTTCATACGAATTGGGTGAGCGGTGCGCACGGCCATAGAGCGCCCTAAATATCGTTTTAGGTGTGGCCTGCCATATTACTGCTCCACGCGGACTCAGGCGACTTCCAATCCAGCCATTATAATCGTAACGCAACCCTAATGTTGCAGAGAGCGTATCGCTGATACGCCATTCATCCTGGATATAAACTCCTATCCGCAGCACCGAACTATCGACGGTTATGTTTTCTTCTGGGTGGACAGCATTCTTGGCAGTTTGTCTGATGCGGTTATTATTTTGATATTCAACTCCAAGCATCAGCTTGTGGTTAGCCAGGACAGTGGAAAGCAAGCGTAATTCAGCGCCATGCCAGTTACTGGGGCCAGTAAAAACAGTTTTTTCACCATCGAAATAAAGGGGACTTTGCCAATCAAAGTAGCCAAGGAAAAGTCGCCCCAGAACATTGAGTGTGTTATTGGCAAGATTGTCGTTATATTGCAACTGGGTATGTAGTCGTCGGTCCTTTTGCCATTGACCAGGCACCAGCGGATCGGAGAAGTATGCCGCTGTCGGATCCTCCTTCTTGCGATCGCCGTAAATGAAATCAAATGCCAGCGGGCCACGCGTAACGCGCGCGAATACCTGCTTAACATTTTCTCCATCCATACCACGTGCCACACCCGAGATGCCAGTTGCACCGTAATCAAAGAAAAAATCACGTCCACGCGCCTGAAGCCCGGAAACGGAAACCAGAGCGTTCACTCCATTATTGAACTGCTTGCCGATCGAGACGCGCTCCTGCGTCATGGACTCTGCAGTCTGGTAGGCACCCGACAACTCGATGCCTTGAAGGTCGGAACCGCTGCGCGTGATGATGTTGACGACTCCGAGCATGGCATTCTGGCCATAGACTGCACTGCCTGGCCCAGGGAAAAATTCAATCCGTTCGATCAAGTCCAGATCCAGAGGAAAATCGCGTCCGGTAGCACCTTGATCATATGTTGCCTCATTGATGCGATTGCCATTGACCGTCACCAGCACACGGGTGTTGTAGTCACCCGGTAGGCCCAAACCACGGGTACCCAAATAATCATATTGATGTTCATAGGTCGCATAAATACCCGGCAGGCTCGCGAGCACTTCAGTCAACGTGCGCCAGCCATAGGTGCGGATATCGTTATGCGTAATCACCCTGACTGCTGCTGCCACTTCACTTTGCTTCTGCTCATACTTGGACGCGCCAACAACAACGATATTTGCTAGTTCATCCAGGCTGAGATCCTCAAATTGTTTCACTGCATAAACAGTTTGTATTTGCATCAAGCTCAAGTAGAACAGCACGAAAGCAATACTGGAGAAATGGGATGTACGGCGCTCCATGGGCCGTCGTGAGTAACCGTCAAGGGTTTGCATGGTAATTAGCAAGATAGAAAGCACGTGATTAATCTGGAAAAATATTCACCAACCCATATTTCGCGCGTATTTGACCATAACCTCTCCCACCGTTAGCCTCCGAATAAGGCAGGTTTTCTTGTTTTGGCTCAATTTGTATTAAATAGTGAACCTACAACTAGTGACCCTTGACGCGCTGTCAAAGTGAAGTCAGCATCAGAATGCCAGGAGGGTGAAATGAGGCAACGTGAACGGAAGAAGCTCAAGGGAATGCTGGCAAGGCTGACGTACGCGCAGTACGTAGCACTGAAGGAAGGATTGGCTGCCGAGAACGAGGAGGCAGCGGTGATCGAAACGATCGAGATGGAGGGTAAGTCTGTGGTGTGTCCGCATTGTGAAGAAAGCATCGTCAGGAACGGTAGTGCCAATGGTATGCAGCGCTACAAATACTGTGGTTGCGCCAAACTTTCAACGTCCTGACTGGAACACCGCTGGCCCGCCTGCGGCAGAAGGCGAAATGGCGTGCGCAACCTTGCGAAGCGAAGCTTGTCGAAGGCATCGAGCATACCGTGCTGATTTCGTCGATGAGCGTGACACAGATCGATCATTCCCTCAATCAGCACCTCAATGACATTTGCTGTGGAAGCTGCTGGGTGAAAACGTGGTGCGTCGCAGCGGCATTGCCTTACACCATCATGCATCCCGGCGGAATCAAGGATAACGCCGACAGTGAGCTGGGTATCCGCTTCGGCCAGAGCGACAATCTCGGGCGCGGTACCATCAACTGCGCCGATGTTGCCCTTACTGCGGTCAAGGCACTGTTCATCAATCCGGCCGCCTTTACCGCGCTCATAGCGGACGCCTCGATAGAGCTGGCTGTCAGGCCCTTATTTTTCAACACTATTTTTATTCCGAAAAAACAATAATGTTCAGCCTAACTGGAAAATTTTCAATCATCGCCTTATGCTGCACACCATCTATAATTCTGGCTCAGCAAACCGAGGAACCCGTTCCACCGCCGCTTTCACACGCCACTCCGGACAATTCAAGGAGATCAGTATCTCATCTGCAGCGCCCGTGATCGATCAGACGATACAGGATGCTCAGGGAAGCATTGAAAACCATCGACCTACGGCGTATGGATGCCTTATCGATGCGAGCGGTACCGCAACTGCTACAATACGCGGTCGGGGTGGAAATGCGAGGCCACGGTTCATCTTCATTGGTTGCCATTCGCGGGCAGGTGGTGCCTTTTCACCGCTTATGAATGGCTCGACACCAAGGACAAGCGGACCGACTTGCGGCTGCGTGGTCGAACAGCGGATCGCACGGTGCGGGTGCAAAACATGTTTTCCTATCTCAACAAGCTCTTTTTCAGCGTCAATCTGATCTCGCAGTGGAATTACTTCGGGCAGAATGCTGTACGGCAGGATGTGCTGGTCGATCATTTCAACATGGATATCAAGCTTGGTTATTTTTTCACCAATCGGCTTAATCTGTTTACCGGCATTGGTAACATTACCAACCGCATACCATCGGATGGCTATTCCGGTGTAACGCGCGCGCTCAATCCTTCCTGGGGCTCGTTTTTATTATGGCAGGACAAGCTTCCGGTTTTAGTTACTATAAAAGTTTTTCAACTGCAGCACGCCAGCCAGTATAAAGCCGTGCCCTCACATCCTCCGGCATTACAGGCTGAAAAATGCGCTCGCAACGCCAGTTTTTTTGCATAACTTCCAGCCCTGGAAACAATCCGACCGTTATACCCGCAAGACAGGCAGCACCAAGCGCGGTGGCTTCCGTTATGACGGGTACTTCCACTGGTCTGCCGAGCATGTCCGCAAGAAACTGGCACATGAATTGGTTCGCAACCAGTCCCCCATCAATGCGAATGACAGAGGCTTGATATCCACCATCACCTTCGATTGCCGTGATCAGATCACGAGTCTGAAAACCTTGCGCTTCCAGTGCGGCACGGGTGATATGCGCTTTGGTTGTCTCGCGCGTCAGGCCGTAAATCATGCCACGCACATCCGACTGCCAGTAAGGCGCGCCAAGACCGGTAAAAGCTGGAACAAAGTAAACATCGTTACTGTCCGGCACACTTAGGGCAAGTGTTTCACTCATGGCGCTGTCCGAAAAAAATTCAAGATTGTCACGCAGCCATTGGATTGCAGCGCCTGCCACGAAAATGGAGCCCTCTATGGCATAAGTCGTTTTTCCTGCGAGGCGGTAAGCAGGGGTGGTCAATAATCGGTGTTTTGACGCCCTGAATTCCTGCCCGATATTCATCAGCGCGAAACAACCGGTTCCATAAGTAGATTTCACCATGCCGGGTGCGATGCATCCCTGCCCGATCAATGCCGCGTGCTGATCACCCGCCATGCCGCCTATCAGTATTTCCCTGCCGAATAATACTCTATCAGTTACTCCAAAATCAGCGGCATTATCCTTGACCTGCGGCAGGATGGCATCAGGAATACCGAACAGGGTGAGCAGTTCTTCATCCCATTGCTGGGTATGAATATTGAATAACAGAGTGCGCGCGGCGTTGGTGGCATCCGTGGCATGCACCTTGCCGCCGGTCAGATACCATAGCAGGTAGCAATCTATCGTGCCGAACGCCAGTTCACCACTTCGTGCCCAGTTGCGTGCGCCATCGACGTGATCCAGTATCCAGGCAATTTTTCCTGCCGAGAAATAAGGATCAAGCAGCAGGCCGGTTTTGGCTGTCACCAGTGGCTCATGTCCCCACTGTTTGAGTTTCTCGTAAAAACTAGTAGTCCGACGGTCCTGCCACACAATTGCGGGGTAAACTGGTTTTCCGGTTGTGCGGTCCCAGATGATGCTGGTCTCACGCTGATTAGTGATCCCAATGACTGCCACGGAAGATGCGCCATTCGGTACCTTATCGAGTACTTTTCGACAAACTTCAAGTGTATCCTGCCAAATAGCCTCCGGTTTCTGTTCTACCCAACCTTTCTGCGGATATTGCAGTGTCAGTTCTTTCTGGTAGACAGCCAGCTTATCAAGTGTTGCAGAAAACAGGATGGCACGGGTGCTGCTCGTTCCCTGGTCAATCGCCAGAATGGCCGGTTTATTGCTCATTGAAAACCTGCGCACTGCAATTCATCTCAGTACATGAAACCTGGGAACTCATTCAACCGTAACAGATTTTGCCAGATTTCTAGGTTTGTCGACATCGGTTCCTTTTTGCAGAGCAACATGATAAGCAAGTAACTGCAGTGGAATCGTATGCAGAACGGGGCTCAATACGCCACGATGTTCCGCCAGCCGGATAATATGCACGCCCTCACTTTCCTCAATACGGGAATCCGCGTCGGCAAAAACATATAGTCGCCCTCCCCTTGCGCGCACCTCGTGCAGATTGGACTTCAGTTTCTCCAGCAAAGCATCGTTGGGAGCAATGACTACTACCGGCATTTCGCTATCTACCAGCGCCAGTGGGCCATGCTTGAGTTCGCCGGCAGCATAGGCTTCAGCATGAATATAGGATATTTCCTTGAGTTTAAGCGCGCCTTCCATGGCAATCGGGTAATGCACCCCGCGACCGAGGAACAGAGCGTGCTGTTTTTGGGAAAAATCACCTGCCCATTGCTGAATCTGTTCTTCTGTCTTCAGCGCATGCTGAATGGCAACCGGCAAGTGACGTAACTCGGCAATCAATTTCTGTTCCAATGCGATTGGTAGTTTGCCGCGCAGCTTGGCAAAAACTGCGGTCATAAGTAATAATACCGCAAGCTGAGTCGTGAATGCCTTGGTTGAAGCCACTCCGATTTCGGGGCCAGCGCGCGTGAGGAATCTCAGGTCAGCCTGGCGTATCAGAGCGCTTTCCGGGACGTTACACACCGCAAGGCTGTGCGTGTGACCGAGTGATTTCGCATAGTTCAGTGCTGCCAAAGTATCTGCAGTTTCTCCGGATTGGGAGATGCCAATCACGAGCGTATAAGGGTCAGCGATAGGTTCACGGTAACGATACTCACTCGCAATCTCGACTTGACAGGGTAATTTCGCGATCGACTCCAGCCAGTATTTGGCTACCAGTCCGGCATGAAAACTGGTACCACAAGCCAATATCAGAATACCGCGTGTTTTGGCAAAAATATCGACTGC
This sequence comes from Nitrosomonas mobilis, assembly GCF_900103035.1. Classification (GTDB taxonomy): domain Bacteria; phylum Pseudomonadota; class Gammaproteobacteria; order Burkholderiales; family Nitrosomonadaceae; genus Nitrosomonas; species Nitrosomonas mobilis. Next base: position 11,272 of record NZ_FMWO01000019.1, on the reverse strand, counting down.
CTGACTTCCGAATAGAAGAGGTGAAATGGACTGTGCGCCTAGCACCATTTCCAGGGTATTGGCGATGGCAACGGGTTGCTCGAAAATTTCCTTCTGCATGAAATGTGAGTAAGACCCGAGCTCGACTGCATCTCTCGCAAGGTCGAGCTCACGGATGGTACGCGTGACCTGCTGCATGCCATTGCCATCGGGATCATTCATGATCTGGTAACGATCGCGATACAACTCAGCGACATCGCCTTCTTCCAAATAAATGATGCGGTTGGTGATCTGGATCAGCGCAGAAGCATCCGAAGCCGCAAAGAATCCGTCATCACTCAGACCCAGCAGCAACGGCGCACCATTCCTCGCCAGAACCAACCTCTCAGGATATTGTTCCTCTATCACCGCAATGGCATAAGCCCCTTTCAATTCCTTGATGGCATCGGTTACAGCCTGTAACAAATTCCCGTTAGCGTGCAGATAATGTGAAATCAAATGTGCAATGACTTCTGTATCGGTATCGGACAGAAATTCAAATCCGGACTGCTGCAAGCGTTGGCGCAAGCTGTCATGATTCTCGATAATACCGTTGTGCACAACTGCAATTTTTCTTGCTTCGCCAGATAGATGGGGATGAGCATTACGCTCACTGGGAGCGCCATGTGTCGCCCAGCGGGTATGTGCGATTCCGCTCAGGCCGGAGGTATTTTGCTGAAACACCTGTTTTTCTAATTCAGCAACACGCTCCGTCGTTCGCAATCGGTGCAGCCGTCCATTCGCAACTACGATACCGGCCGAGTCATAGCCGCGATATTCCAGTCTGGACAGCCCTTCCAGCAAAAATGGCACCACATTGTTCCGGGAAACCGCGCCGACAATTCCACACATAACCAACCCCTCAATAAATTTTTTTTACAGCAATTTAGGTATGATCTTTTTTGGGACGCTTCCAGTTTGGAATACTGGTCTGTCGTGAACGCGACAAAGAAAGCTGTTCCGCCGGAGCATCGCGCGTAATCGTCGAGCCAGCACCAATGGTCGCCCCCCTGGCGACTTTTACCGGTGCAATCAGCTGACAATCAGAACCGATAAAGACATTATCCTCGATAATAGTGCGATGCTTATGGGCGCCATCATAATTACAGGTAATCGTACCAGCGCCTACATTCACATTCCTACCTATCTGGCTATCCCCGATATAACTGAGATGATTGACTTTGCTACCGGCAGCTATCTGACTATTCTTGATTTCGACAAAATTACCAATATGTACATCTTGATCCAGATAAGTACCAGGGCGGATACGCGCGTACGGGCCAATTCGGCAGTTCTGTCCAATCGTCGTATGTTCTATCAGCGTAAATGCGGACACAACGGTTCCATCTGCAATCGCAACGTCACGCAACACACAATTAGCCTGTATCTTGACCCGATCACCCAGCTCAACATTACCCTCAAACAGGCAATTGATATCGATCTCAACATCACTACCGCAGTTGAGCCTCCCCCTGATATCTATTCTTGCAGGGTCGGCAAGCATCACCCCTTGTAACATCAGTTTATTTGCATAGTTACGCTGATAGATGCGCTCAAGTTCTGCAAGCTGTAGTTTGTTATTCACGCCGCTTGATTCCCAGCTGTTTGCAGGAGAAGCAGAAATGACCCGGATTCCGTCTTTGACCGCCATCGCGACGATATCGGTCAGATAATATTCACCCTGATTATTCGCGTTATCCAGTCTGGCGAGCCAGTCAGACAGAAATTTATTGGGAAGCAGCATGATTCCGGTATTGATTTCATTGATAGCACGTTGGGCTGTGTTAGCATCTTTCTCTTCGACAATCGCCCGTATATCGCCCGTCACTGCATCACGCACGATACGACCATAACCAGTCGGATCATTCAGCTTCACAGTCAACAAAGCCAGGCAATTTGTATGCGCCTGTCTGACCAGTAATTCAAGAGTTTCCGATTTAACCAGTGGGACATCTCCAAACAAAACTAATGTCGCTTCGTCGGCGCGCAATACAGGTAATGCCTGTTTCAGGGCATGCCCTGTTCCCAGCCGTTGTGCTTGCTCGATCCAGACAAGACTCGGATCATCAAGCGCTGAGCGCACCAATTCACCTCCATGACCATAAACAATGCAGATTTGACTGGGTAATAGGCATTGCGCAGTATCAAGCACATGTTGCAAAAGTGGTTTACCTGCAAGTTTATGCAACACCTTTGGCAGTGTCGAGTACATTCTTTTACCGGCACCAGCAGCCAGAATAACTACGTCAAGTCCGCTCACGAACGAAGCTCCTTTTTTCTGAAAACAGAAAACACGTATAACTGAACAATGCATCAATGAAACCGCTAATCTATTGATAATAACGGCGGTCCATCCGGAAAATCAAGAATCAATTCGATTGACAGGTCCCATATGGAAAACAGCAGATATAAAAAAAAGGCGAACGAATCGCCTTTTTTATGTTACTCAATTTCATTAAAACCAATTATGAATAAAATCAATGTCCTCTTTTACGCAATTTCTGGATTGCAGCCAGTTGGCCCATTGCGTCCATCAATTCGGCCTGAGCACGTGCATATTCCAGTTCAGACGCTTTATTTTTCATAGCTTCTTCAGCCAAACGCTTGGATTCCAGTGCTTTTGCTTCGTCAAGATCTTTACCGCGTATAGCCGTGTCAGCCAGTATCGTTACTACGTCCGGTTGAATTTCAAGCATTCCGCCAGAAACATAGACTTCCTCGTCCTCCTTAAGTGGAGCTTTAATACGAACCATGCCAGATTTAATACGAGTAAGCATTGGAGTATGCTGGGGATAAACACCCACTTCACCCATTACCGCAGGCGCAATTATGAATTCAGCAGGGCCAGAATAAATTGAATCTTCTGCACTGACAATATCTAGATGAAATACAGTACCCATTAGCACTCCTAAATACTTTAGACTAATTATTGAATGCTTTTGGCTTTTTCCAGCACTTCTTCAATTCCGCCAACCATATAGAAAGCTTGCTCAGGTATATCGTCATACTCGCCCTCGACAATTCCTTTGAAACCTTTAATGGTATCTTTCAGTGAAACATATTTACCTGGAGAACCGGTAAACACTTCAGCCACAAAGAACGGTTGTGACAGGAATCTTTGTATCTTGCGAGCACGGCTGACAGAAAGCTTGTCTTCTGGAGAAAGCTCATCCATCCCCAGAATAGCAATAATGTCACGTAACTCCTTATAACGCTGTAATGTTTGCTGTACACCGCGCGCAGTCTGGTAGTGCTCTTCGCCCACCACCAATGGATCGAGTTGACGCGAAGTAGAATCCAAAGGATCAACTGCTGGATATATACCAAGTGACGCGATATCCCTTGACAACACTACAGTTGCATCCAGATGCCCAAAAGTGGTAGCAGGTGAAGGATCAGTCAAGTCATCTGCCGGAACATAAACGGCCTGTATGGAAGTAATTGATCCAGTTTTAGACGATGAAATACGCTCTTGCAAACGCCCCATTTCTTCTGCCAGCGTTGGTTGATAGCCAACTGCTGATGGCATCCTGCCAAGTAATGCCGATACTTCCGTTCCCGCAAGGGTATAACGGTAAATATTATCAACGAAAAATAATACGTCACGCCCTTCATCCCGAAACGCTTCCGCCATCGTCAGACCGGTCAGGGCAACGCGAAGACGGTTGCCTGGTGGCTCATTCATCTGACCATAAACCAAAGCAACTTTATCCAGTACGTTGGAATCCTTCATTTCATGGTAAAAATCATTACCTTCGCGTGTACGCTCACCCACACCGGCAAATACAGAATAGCCACTGTGCTCGATAGCGATATTCCGGATCAGTTCCATCATATTGACGGTTTTGCCAACACCTGCGCCACCAAAAAGCCCAACTTTACCCCCCTTAGCAAACGGGCAAATCAGGTCAATCACTTTGATACCTGTTTCAAGTAATTCTGTAGACGCCGATAGCTCATCAAACGGTGGAGCAGTTCGATGGATCGGTTGTAGTGTATCTGCACCGATCTCACCCATCTCATCAATTGGACGGCCTAAAACATCAACAATACGCCCGAGCGTTTTGATACCGACGGGAACAGATATCTGTTTTTCTGTATTCGTGACCATCATGCCACGGCGTAACCCATCAGAAGTTCCCAACGCAATTGTTCGGACGACACCATCCCCTAACTGTTGTTGCACTTCAAGAGTTAATTCTGATCCTTCCATTACGAGAGCATCATATATCTTAGGAATTTCTTCTCGGGAAAACTCCACATCAACTACAGCACCAATACACTGAACGATTTTACCTTGACTCATTATTTTGTTCCCTGATTACATAAAATATTTTAAACAGCCGCCGCACCACCAACAATTTCAGACAATTCTTTAGTGATAGCAGCTTGACGAGTTTTATTGTAAATAAGAGTCAACTCATCAATGAGATTACCAGCATTATCCGAAGCTGCTTTCATTGCCACCATTCGCGCAGATTGTTCGGAGGCCATATTTTCTGCAACTGCCTGATAAACGATTGTCTCAATGTATCTAACCATAATGTCATCAATTACCGGCTTAGCCTCAGGTTCATAAATGTAATCCCACGGTGCACGTTTTTTTTCTATTTCACTACCCCTAATGCGCTCATCCGTCAAGGGCAACAATTGCTCCATGACTGACTCCTGTTTCATTGTATTAATGAAACGATTGTAAAAGATAAAAACCTTATCAAATTTTTTCTCGGCATAAGTATCCAAGACCACTTTAATAGCGCCAATTAATTTCTCCATACTAGGAGAGTCACCTAAACCGGTAATTTGAGAAATTACATTGACACCCAAACGGCTCATAAATCCCAAGCCTTTATTGCCGACACAACAGGCTTCTGTTTGTAGTCCACTTGCCTGCCATTGCCGAATTTCATTCAAAGCCTTTCGCAATACGTTGGTATTCAAACCTCCACAGAGTCCTTTATCCGAGGTAACCACAATCACACCTATTTTTTTTGTATTCTCATGATTTAGTAAAAACGGATGTCGATATTCAACGCTAGCCCGACTCATATGTGCCGCAACATTTCGTATTTTCTCACCATAAGGCCTAGCCTTTTTCATGCGCTCTTGAGCTTTACGCATTTTTGACGCGGCAACCATTTCCATGGCACGCGTAATCTTCTGTGTATTCTTTACACTGTGGATTTTATTTCGGATATCTCTGCTGCTTGCCATAAATTAATAGGCTCCGTTTTGCTTGAATTGAACAATAGCGACCTCAAGAGCTTTTTCTGTTTCTTCATCAAGGTTTTTAGAGGATTCAATTTTTTCAATGACTGCAGGGTGGTGACTAATGATGTGGCCTTTAAGCGCACTTTCAAAGGCCAAGGCACGGTCAAGTTCGACATCATCAAAATAACCTTTATTGAGCGCAAAAAGCGTAACTGCCATTTCAGATACCTTTTGAGTGGAATACTGGTTTTGCTTCATGAGCTCCGTTGCCATCTTGCCACGCTCCAGCTGCTTACGTGTTGCCTCATCAAGATCCGAAGCAAACTGGGAAAAAGCAGCTAATTCACGATATTGCGCCAATGCCAATCGAATACCGCCACCGAGCTTTTTAATAACTTTCGTTTGAGCGGCACCGCCAACACGCGAAACAGAAATACCTGCATTAATCGCCGGCCGTATACCTGCATTGAACAAGTCGGTTTCCAAAAAAATCTGGCCATCAGTAATAGAAATCACATTAGTCGGTACAAATGCAGTGACATCACCTGCTTGTGTTTCAATAATAGGTAACGCAGTTAATGATCCGGTTTTCCCCTTAACTTTTCCATTGGTCGCATTTTCTACATATGCTTCATTAACCCTAGCCGCCCGCTCCAATAAGCGTGAATGTAGATAAAATACATCTCCTGGATAGGCCTCGCGACCAGGTGGGCGGCGTAGTAGCAATGAAATTTGTCTATACGCCCACGCTTGTTTGGTTAAATCGTCGTAGACAATCAATGCATCCTGCCCCTTGTCGCGAAAATATTCGCCCATGGTACAGCCGGAGTAAGGAGCAATAAATTGCATGGCTGCTGATTCGGAAGCTGTTGCTGCAACAACAATAGTGTATGCCATCGCACCAACTTCTTCTAATTTCCGCACCACACTGGCAATTGATGAAGCTTTTTGACCAATTGCCACATAAATACAAATCATGTTCTCATCTTTTTGATTAATGATTGTATCAATTGCGACCGCCGTTTTACCGGTTTGACGATCCCCAATAATTAATTCTCGTTGTCCTCTTCCTACCGGAACCATAGCATCAATCGATTTCAGACCCGTTTGTACCGGTTGATCGACAGATTTTCTCCAGATCACACCTGGCGCAATTTTTTCTATAGGCTCCATTCCTTCCGTGGTAATCGGGCCTTTTCCATCTATGGGATGGCCTAGAGCATTAACCACTCTACCCAGCAGCGCCTCACCTACCGGGACCTCTAAAATTCTCCCGGTACACTTAACTGTTTCCCCCTCTTTAAGATGCTCATATGCACCCAGAATAACCGCACCAACTGAGTCGCGCTCAAGATTAAGAGCGAGGCCATATGTGCCGCCCGGAAATTCAAGCATCTCGCCTTGCATCACATCGGACAGACCATGCACACGCACAATGCCATCCGTGACGGATACAATCGTCCCCTGTGTACGAAATTCCGAGGTATCCGCAAGACCCTCTATTTTGTTTTTGATTAATTCACTTATTTCTGATGGGTTCAACTGCATTCTATTAACTCCTAGCTTTTGAGGGCAGCTGTCATTGCAGCCAATTTTCCTGATACAGAGCTGTCTATTACCTGATCACCTATTTCAATTTTTACGCCACCAATCAAATCAGCATCAACCACACTGGTCACATTAACTTCACGCTGAAACTTGGTTCGTAATATTGATACAAGTTTTTCTTGCTGATCTGACTTCAGGGGAAACGCCGAAATTATTCTTGCTTCAAGCACATTCTCATACTGAGTTCTGAGGTGCTCGTAAAGCGCTTTTAACTGTGGGAAAATTTGCAAACGTTTGTTGTCCACCATAACGTCGATCAAATTTTCAGCTTCCTTGCTCAGTTTTGCTGAATATGACTCAACAATGATTTCGCACAATTTATCTGCGGGCACACGAGGATTATTCAGAAGAGCGTTTATCTGTTTGTCAGACAGAATTTCTGAAATCACACCCAAAATTTCCGACCATGCCGATAATTTTTTTCCTTCCTTTGCCAACTTAAAAATTGCCTCAGCATAAGGTCTGGCAATTGTAATTGCTTCAGCCATAATTATTTCAACTCTGTTTCGAGTGATGTCAGCAAATCAGCGTGCGCTTTAGAATCGATTTCTCTGCGAAGAATTTTAGTTGCCCCCTGTACCGCCAAACTGGAAACCTGCTGACGCAGCACTTCACGTGCGCTGAAAATCTCATGCTCAATTTCTGCTTTTGCACCAGCAATAATTTTTTTACCCTCTTCCTTGGCCGCAAGCTTTGCCTCATCAATAATATCAGCTGCTCTTTTTTCAGCCTGAATGACTATTTCATTAGCACGCTGCTTAGCAGCTTTCAATGTATCAGACGATCGCTGACTAGCAAGCTCTAACTCTTTTTTTCCACGCTCACCAGCAGCCAACCCATCGGCAATCTGTTTTTGCCTGTCTTCAATCGCACGCAACAAAGGCGGCCAGACAAACTTTACAGTAAACCAAATAAAAATTGAAAAAGCTATTGCTTGCGAGACCAGTGTAAAATTTATATTCATATCTATCTACTTACTCGCCATTTAGAATGAATTTAACCTTATTGAATAACCGCCAGCAATGGATTGCCAAATGCAAACAACATTGCAAGACCAACTGCAATAATAAAAGAAGCATCTGTCAAGCCAAGCAACAAAAAAACCTTTCCTTGTAAAGTTGGGATCATTTCAGGCTGACGTGCAGCTCCTTCAAGGAAGCGACTGCACATGATTCCCACACCAATACATGCCCCTGCCGAACCCAACCCAATCATCAAACCAATACCAATACCGGTATATGCCTGAATCATTGCGAGAAATTGTACGTTATCCATTATTTCCTTCCTTTGATTTATTTAAAGTTAAAAAAACTACTGCTAGTTACTAATATGTAATCAATGCGACTCTTGTGCCATAGACAGATAAACCACTGTTAACATCATAAAAATGAATGCTTGCAAGGTAACAATCAGTATATGGAAAATTGCCCAACCCGCACCTAGAATGGCTCCAAAAACCGCTCCCGCCGCACCAGTTGCCGCCCACATTCCAAGCAACAAAAATATAATTTCGCCAGCATAGATATTCCCAAAAAGCCGCAGCGAATGCGAGAGCGGCTTGGACACATACTCAATTAGATTAAACAGCAGATTAAGCGGCCACAATATTGGATTTTTGCCAAACGGACTAAATACAAGCTCACCCAGCCAGCCACCAATACCCTTAACCTTAATACCAAAGTAAATTGTCAGTATCCAAATTGATAAAGCCAGCGCAAAAGTAGTATTAACGTCTGTCGTTGGAACGCTACGCCAATTATGCAAACCGAATACATTCTCATAAACCGCCGCCATAATATCAATTGGCAGCAAATCCATGGCATTTAGTATCAATACCCACACAAAAATTGTCAGAGCTGCTGGCGCGACAAACGAGTGCCGATCCCCATGAAATGTATTTTTTACCTGATCATCTATAAATTCTATTAAAAGCTCAACAAAAGCCTGCTTTTTGCTTGGGACCCCACTAGTAGCAGTTCTTACGATCATCCATATCGCCCCTAAACTTAACACTCCTAGTAGGACCGACATTACAAGAGTATCGATATGTAAAACCCAAAACGGACCCTCGCCGATATTTGTCGTCAGGTTGGTTAGATGATGCTGGATGTAAGATGTTGGAGTTAACTCGGTTTCAGATGCCATTTTTCTTAATTTATTTATTTGCCGTTTCGCACATTGTTATTTAACATTGCTGTTTTTGATGGCACAAATAAAGCCATACTCGACATTATTACCGCACCTATAAAGGAACAGATAAAAATAACCGGCTTAACATTTTGATAATTTTCTAAAACAGTCCAGAGCGCTACGATAATTATAAAAACTTTTAATAATTCTGCTCGCAGAGCAGTCCGAAGAGTGCCACTGGCAGTGAAACCTTTATGCCTTGATATTACCACCGCATAAGCAGACGCAGCTCCAGCACTTATCAGAGCACCCAGAAACCCTGAAATGGCTCCGTGAAAACCAGAGGTTATGCCAAAAATGATTGCGATTACTACAGAATATATCAGCTGCCAGTTTATGACTGTACGCAACTGTACGTTTTTAATTAACTCCATTTAACCAGCACTTGATAATTTCCGTCTATTTTTGAGTTTCTGGCATTTTTTTCCGCTTTCAGCCTCTGAAAAGAGAGGCAATTCTATCGTGATCAGACCCGATAGTCAACGAATTGCTAACACACGAATTGTCTGCACGTAAGCGAATGAATGCTCCACCTAACGCCACTATCTGCTATTTCCCTGATCCGGCTTTATCAAACAGCCACCTGCTTTAGCAGGTGGCTGTTTGATTCTATACTCGCCGCACCTCAAATCTTAGCGCTCAAACATGGCCGATGATTTGGAAACCAGCTACATGTCTCATTTTGAGATATTTTTTGAGGGAACATATAAAATAAAATCAGAGGTTTGTCTGGCCGAAGCGAGGGAAGGCGTGCATGAAGCTTACGTCATCACAGTGGAAATAGTTGACTACCGGGGTAGACTAGCAACATTTACCGGCCCTGCCAAAGCGGCGCCCTCAGATCAATGAATATTATATACCCATGCATTAACATATAGTTAATCGCCAACTCACGGTGTAATACACACCATGAATTCACTGACTCAGCAGGAGCAGTTGAACTCCGATACGAACACCAGACAGCGGTTGACCGCTCTGGTTCAGGCGTTGCTCGACCAGGCACAGCAGACAATTCATTTTCAGGAAACCAAAATCCAGGTACTCACCTTGGAATTGGCGCATCTGTGCCACATTCGTTTTGTCAAAAAAAGGAAACATTATCGACGCTATCACCGACGCTACTCAATCTGTTTGAGGAATCAATGCTGCCTGATATTGCAGCCATCGAAGTAGAAATCGAGCAGATCGATAGCATGCTCAAAGCTGATAACGTCAGGTCGCAGCAGTCATGTGCCGGCTGCCAACCGTTACCGCCAGATCACCTGCTGCGCATCGAACACTGGCATAAACCCGCATCCCGCCAATGCGAATGAATGGAAGTGGCATAACCATGATTAAACAGCTACGAATATGGAACTTCAAAGGATGGAAAGATACAGGCACTATTCGCATGACCCCTATTTCTTTGATCTTTGGTGCAAACAGTTCCGGAAAGTCCAGTATTGGCCAGTTTCTGATGATGTTGAAGCAAACTGCCGAATCGCAGGATCGTAAAGCTATTTTTTATCCCGGAGGGGAAAATAGTGCTGTTCAGTTGGGATCGTATCGCGAGATGGTCTATCAAAGGAATCTCGACAATGAAATCGCCTTTGAATACGAGTGGGGGGCATTTAAGAAACTCAAATTCAGGGACGCAGTTTCACAAACCAATTCCTGATTAGCAACGAACGTCAGCCATTCGAATAGAGTGCAAGGGCTGCGGAGTGGTCGAAGCAGCGGCGATCAGCAATCGTTCGTGCAGTGAGCAAAGATCAAAACGCCGGTTGAATCGGTAACTGAAGGCGGCAAGATAACGAGCGGCATACTTGCGGAAGTTGAAAGCATGGTAACAACCCGACAAACTGGTCTTGAGATTGCCGAGGATAGTGTTGATCCACCGGAACTCGGGAGTCTCCTTTGGTTTGCATCCGGCGATAACTGTAAAATGGCGGCTACAGCCAATTTTGGTGACGGCACCAAAGCAGGCCAAGGCATCCGAGAACACCGTGCAGCCGGGTGCCAGACAATCCTTTGCCCAGGCTGAAATTGCCTTTAGCGTAAATCCCGAGACTGGGGTAAGCCTCACGCGCAAAGGGTGATCATCTTCAGTCAGAGACACAGCGGCAACAATGGGCACCTTATTCTCTGAACCTCTACCCGCTTTTCCTCCCGCACGCTCTCCACCAAGATAAGCATCATCGACCTGGATTCTGCCATCAAGGACATAGCGCTCCTCACGATTAGCCATCGCCTGCATCAGTTTGTG
>NZ_FMWO01000050.1 GCF_900103035.1 Nitrosomonas mobilis | reverse complement strand
AAAATTTTTGATTTTACCGAGGGTGAAGGTGCGCACAAAGCGTTCTTTTCTACGCATTCTCAATATTGCGCTGATATCTATTATTTTCGTCGTACCGTGAGTAACGTTGTAAAGATAATGTTGCATGCCGGAACTAATAGTTTATCTATAGTGCTCGTCAAGCTATTAGAAAAATTAAGATTGAAGACGTATATAAAAAAGATTCTTCGATCAACTGCGTAAGCACGACTCTTTCCACGTTTTTATGCATTTGTAAAATACATTTCTTTCTTAGTCAAACGATAATCCAGCATGTTTTTCAACCATACCCATTACACATGGGTTTTTGATGTATATCATTTCACATCGAAAGGCAAGATGTCGTGACAACGCATAGTCAATCCCAGATAGGGATAAGCGATAACGTAGTTACAACAGGTCGTGAGGGATTTGCTCCAGAAGGACGGGGGCATTCCTCTACGATGGGAATAAATGTAGGTTGGATGTGGAAGGATCTGGACCATCTAAATACCAGATTACGTTCTGAGCTTCTGCTTGCCATTAAAGCCTTTATCCGGAATCATCCTGATGCTGTTATGGATCACGATCCAGATTGGCTTTATACCAAGTGCAGTTGTGATAAGTCGGTAAAGATTTTTGTCTGTCTTGCTAAGGATGGTTCTTTGCTCGGATACGCACCATTCTTCGTGCACCCATCTACTTTGAGTTATGAATTATTTGGTGTCTCTCTTTTTGAATTCCGGATACGGCGTTATAGCATAACTGGAAGTCCGCTATTATCGACCAGGGCAATGGTCGATGATAGTTTTTTACAAGATCTATTTGGCCAGTTACGGGGCGTCCTGGAGCGCCATGAAGTGATGTTTGGGCTTGGGGTAAACCTTGATTCTCACTTTGGCCGTTTTGTTCGGCAATACACTGATCTTCAAAAATGGTACCAGATTTTCCCTTCGGGTAAATCTTATTGCAGGCGATTGATTATAATGCCTGAAAGTTTTGAACAGTATATTAAGGAGCTTAGCCATAATACGCGTAAGGATGTCCGGCGCACACTTCGTGACTTGGAAAAAAATGCTGAGATAGCTGTTTCCTATCGAGTTTTTACTGCTCCCGAAGATGTGCCAGAGTTTTTGTCACTGGCCCAATCAGTTTCAGGTAAAACATATCAGCGTAAGCTGCTTGGTCTTGGAATCAGCGATAATACGGACACTCGCCAAAACCTCATTTTAGCGGCAGAGAAAGGCTGGTTGCGAAGTTATATACTCCTATGCAATAACGAACCCGTAGCTTACCAACATGGGTTCCTTCATAGCGGCGTTTACTATGCTGAGCAGACAGGTTACGACCCAAGCTGGTCAGGGAAATCTGTCGGCACAATCATGCAAATTTATAGAATTCGAGACTTGATCGATATTGGTGTCGCAAAACTCGATTTTCTATATGGGGACAATGAGAAAAAAAGAAGCCTGTCCAATTCATTTCATCAGGAACAAAATTACTATTTTGTTCCACGAAAATTTCCTGTGTCAGGGATTGCATATGGCTTACGCTTATTTAATGCAATAACTGGATTAGTTGGCGATTTTATGGAAAAAAATGGAATTAAATCAAAAATCCGCCGTTTTTTGCGTGCGCGTGCTACAAGGGACAGCTAATAACCGGAGCGTTTTGACGCCGAGATGGTTATACCGATCTTCTGCGGGCAGTAAGTTAGCAATAGACGACCAGCCGTACTGGTGAATATCCAGCCAACCCGTGACCAGCCACATTTATTGAAAGTATTTAGTGAAGAGGCATTGGTGGAACGAATATGTGTCACTATTCTCAAGTATCCTTGTCTCTGCGTATGCGCGCATGCTTCTATTAGAAGTAACGTTGCGGTTCCCATCCCACGATATTGCGGATAGGTGAATAAATACCCAAGAAATGCATCACCGGACGACAGCTTAATATCCAAATAAGTTGGTGCATCGACCTGTATGACGGAACGTCGGCATATATTCATCTGCGAAACAATGCTTGCTTGATCGATAAATGCATAGACTGATGTTTTGTTTTTGATCAGCTGTTTGACACTGCTGCCACTTTGTAATCCAATCTGATCGATCAGACCTTGTGGAGCCATAGATATATCCTGAGCGGTATCCAGCGATAGAAAACGGAATGTGCCATTCTCTGACTTAACACGGGAAGATTGTGACAATTCCTGCTGTTTGGTTAAATCAATCGTGTACAGAAAATGAATTTCTATTCGAAGGATGGCTTTAATGATCCAGAATACCGCTGCTTTGAAACCACCCCTATATTTCAAAAGATTTAATCTTTCTTTCCAGGCAGTCATGGCATCGATGACAGAAGCGATAAAGAAATTATAATGGGCATGGACAGGGTATCTTTAACTTCCTCATACGTGCATGGATAGCCAATTGATAAATATTATAAATACAATTTTTTCAGAGAAAAACATCTATCTTACGCATTAATTTAACCCAGTTTTTTTGCGGCCAGCTTAGACTTTCCCAGTAGCGGGGATAAGACTGGCTGCGTGCTGCTTCAATTTCATTTGACCAGAAGCCTTTACGATTTGCATGCTGATGCAGATCCAGATCAGCGATTTCATTATTTTCTATAATAACGGGACCGCGATCAGTCAATGCGATGTCCCAATGGTGAAGATTCATTCCCATTAGATAATTAGCTGCTTGGTCGCATATTTCGATTACCTGCTCCCAATCCGGAAGCATGTACATCTCCAAATTTTCTCCAGTCTCAGGATGAGATTCGACCGGTACGATCCTATCGTTGATTCTACCCACCACTCTAGTGATTCGTCCGGTAGCAATATCGACACCACCCAGAAGGTTGCCCGAAGCGCCATGTTGAAAATTATCTATCATATTTGATCCGGTAGGGATACGCCAGGCAGCACTAACCACGCAATTTTTACCGTTTAAGCGGGCCGACGTGACACGTACACTACTCAAGCGTTTTCCACAGACGCGTACAATTTCAGGATGGGGATTGAGTAACTCCTGAAAAAGTATTCCACATGCATGATTAGGTTTGAGTGATTCTACCCATTCGAGCAATTTACGTTGCTTGCCATCCAGAAACTCCAAACTATCCGTCTCCGGTATGTGCCTTTTTAGGCCAACCGCACCCCAGCCATAAGCGCTATGGCTAGGTTTTACAAATAGCGGATAGTGATGTTGAGTACGCAGATAAGTCACTACTTCGTCAACATCGCTTAGCGAAATGGCATTAGGGAGATTTCTTCCACTGAGATCATAAACTGCATGAATTTTTGGCATTGGTAAAGCGGTTGCCATCATGAATAGCGTCATTGGCAGTTTCTCACCCAGCATGAACCAGCGGGGATCATTGCAAACATAATTGAGCCTGAATTTTCGACCATTACCTAGAAACCTGCTGCGCTCTTCGGCACTCAGGTCATTCAGTTCATGAAACCGATAATCTACATATTCCTGAAACGTGAGACGTTGTGAGCCAAATCGCATACGCAGTATTTCAGCCAACGTATCAACTGGCGTTTTACGAGCGCGTTTACCTAGCAATATTCGAAAGATATTCATGGGTAGATTTACGTTAATAGATTCTTTCAAAGAATGAGCATTAGGAGCATCAGCGCTACTGAATGCCAAGATGGGTAACAAAATCTTCCCAGATAGCATCTTCTGGCTTCATGGAGCCATCGGTCCAGACTGGGAGCGGCGTGTGATCATGCAGTGTCCAATGCCCAGGACATGCCTCAATTGCCCACCCTTCATAGTAGTAACTAATTTCAACGATAATGGGCTCACCATCCCGCCACAGTATATCGACTGCAAGAGATTGAGTCTGGAGAATTCTGGCAGTTTTGAAGGCGAGTAAAAGTGCAGCCTGCGGAATATAAGCTGGGTCCCAGTCTATGCGACCACTTCCGCTCGCACGGAAATCGTTGGGTCGGTTATGTCGTCTGAATGCAAAAGCACGTTCGCCAATGACTGTGATACGGATATCGAACTCATTCCCAGGCAGAAACTCCTGGAGAAGCAGATAACCTTTATGAAATTCTTCGTCCGTTTCTCGTGACAAAAGTATCCGGAGTGCTTCACTCATGCGTCTAATAAACCACCGGAATGGCAGATTAGCAGGGGGCAAGGCATACATGCCAGAACCAAAAAGCGCATGTAAATGGTGACGTGCTTCCCGTGCATTGTGTACGAGTTCGACATTTTTTGAAATGATGCCGGCCGATAATTTCAGAACCAATGGATAGCTCGCGGTAGCAATAAATTCATCTGCTTGGCGCCGTGACCAGAAAACCCAGGTTTTTGGCGTGGGGATGCCAGCCAGTCTCAAAAGATAGAACCCGGCCACCTTGTCATCGAAATGCCATATCGTATTGAGATTAGGAAAAGTGGATAATTTACCAACCTGGGACAGGGCCGCAATCAGCCTGCGACCTGGGCGGCTCACCGAAAGTGGTTGAGCAAACCACCACATGAATGCATCGCAATCCTGAAGCTGATCCAGCCAGTCTACTGAATTAGAAAAAATATCGACATCGCGTGTTGTAATCCCTTGCTGTAAAGCCAGCTCATGCCAACGTGCCGAAAAAGACTGCCAGCGGCCACTGGAAAGCTGTTGATTGTCTTGTTGAATTGCGATGATTGGTTTATTCATGAGCTGTTTTGCCGATGGAAATGATCATGCTCCTTTGGACCAGGCCCGCCTTGTTGTTTTTTGAGCGACTCGATCAATTGCTCGACAGCCTGTGCAACCTCTAACGTTTCCTCGGGAGTGAATTGCGTCAATACGATTTCCTTGGCTTTACGTAGATCTCCCGGTCGCCTGACACCGATGCGTATTCGACGGATCGTATCGGTACCCAGCGCAGCAATGACCGATTTCACGCCTCTATGACCGGCATCGCCGCCATCATCTTTGAAGCGGACTTTACCAAGTTCGAGATCCATGTCATCGTGAACGATTGTGCAATGGGTAGCGCTACAACCGGTTCTTTCAAGAAAACGTCGTATTACCGGGCCGCAAACGTTCATGTTCGCTGCAGGCTTGAACAGCTTGACTGGATTATCACCGAAGTTCACCAAACTCACCCAGCCTTCCTCGATGGGCTCCCAGTTGCTACCGCAAATTTCGACGATTTTGTCGAGTACTTGATAACCTACGTTATGCGGCGTGGTATGAAACTCGATGCCAGGATTCCCTAACCCTACGATTACGGGTACGACAGGGCCAGTTTGCTGGGGAATACTGGAAAACGGGGTGGATGTTTCGCCATAGGTTGGTGCAGGTACGATAGTAGCGCTATGCTGGGCATCTTGATCGGCGTCATAAAGATATTCGCAATCCTCACAAAATATCTCATACCCGCAGCGCTCTCGCCAGCAATGTATTGGCTTGATGCGGTCCAGAATAAGACGTGATAAGTGATCTACCTTGTATGACCCCTTAAGGAGAACCAGGTCTCCCCTGCGTAGTTCCTTTTTGAGGTAGATGGATGCATCACGAATATTCGAGAAACCCTGGAGTAGTTCATCATTTTGATCTTTTCTTGCCCGCAGGGCGCGATGCGCGTTTGGCCCAACGAAAACAACCAGATCGGCATTTTCTCTGATTCTTCTAGCAAATTTTTTGTAATTATCAGAACTGTCACCAGAAAAATCCGATATTGATCCGATGACAGCAACTTTTCTCTGCGCGGTTGCTTGCTTAAGAAATTCTAAAGGTAATTGCAATGACCATGCAGGCGCTTTTAAGTCATCCCTTATGAAGACAACGCCGTCATTATCATGGACAATCTGCATTCTTCCTTCACTGGGTCTTGCCTGAGCGAGCGTGGGTATGGATTTTTCCAGCGGGATGCCTGCAGCTAAGGCGACACCAAGTGCAGATAGTACAGGTAGTGACAAGTGCGTTCCATGCAGTTGGGTTAGAACTTCATACGACTTCCCTTCGTATTCTACGGTTAGTTTCAAGGGATCAGGCCAGTTTGAAGAAGATGCAAGTAGTCTGATCGTTGCGCCTTTGCTTTCGCCTATCCAGATAATCCGGCATTGGCAGTGTTCACCAACCGCTTTTACAAGTGGATCATCGATATTAAGTACAGCAGTACCATCTACTGGCAATGCCTTGATCAATTTCCCTTTTTCCGCAGCAATACCCTCTAGGCTTTTGAATGCTTTGTAATGATCACGCCCAATGATCGTCAATACACCGATATCGGGTTTGAGCATGTGCAATGAACGATCCATATAACCCGGTTCGTGGCCAGCTACTTCTACTGCACAAAAGCGATGGTTCTGTTTTGTATCCAGTATGGTTCGTGCAATAAAGAGGTGTTCATTTTTAGTGAGCGGAGAGGCATTACAAGCACCGAATGTAGATAAAATGGTGCTGCTCAGATCCTTAGTTGAGGTTTTTGCCGCGCTACCGGTTATTCCGATAAAGCAGGTGTTTTTCATGCGTCGGCGGTGGAGCCATGCGTGCAGGTACGTTATTCCCCGATGGGCTGACCAGTATGCGCCTTTAAGCGCCCTGAATACTTTAAGCTGACGATATGTCTTTGGGTGGTAAATGAGCTGCAAGTGAAAATCCCCTTTGAGTGACATTCTGCCAGAATCTTTTTATTTAATGATAATGTTCTGATCAGTAGCTTATTGGCAGATAGTACTTGCTCCACAGCTTTTTGTAAATTCGTTCTTTGGGGGGGAAATGTTGCATCAATATCGGTTAAGGCTCAAGGAAATTTATGGAGCTCTGCGCTGGCGGGGTCCCTTGGCAGTGGTTTTGGCAAAAGCATACCTGCATCGTATGCGCCTGTCTAAAACCAAGTTTATCGGTATTACGGGTAGTGCGGGTAAAACTACTACTACAAATTTGTGCCGTTTGATCCTTTCGGCCTTTTACCCCGTAACCGGTTCGCAAGGGTCGCTGAATACTCCCTTTGCTACGGCGGAAACCTTGCTTGCTACAGAAAAAAAGCACGAATTCTGCATCTTGGAAATCGGCGGATTTAAGACTGGTGCGCTTGATTTGCCAATGCGGCTGTTTACACCCAAAATAAGTGTGTTGACTAATATAGGGAAGGAACATATTAGTGCTTTCAAGGGCAAGGGCGAAGGTGTTGAAGGAATCGCCGCCGAGAAGGCGAAATTGATCAAGGCATTGCCAGTAGATGGCACGGCGGTGCTCAATATCGATGATGCACGCGTCAAGGCGATTGGCGAGCAATGTCGGGCGCGGATCATTTGGGTAGGTAGAGACGAAGGAGCGATCATTCGGCTATTGGAAGCGACTTCTCGTTATCCGGAATCACTTAAATTGAAGATCGCCTATCAAGGTAAAACCTATAAGGTCATCACACAATTACACGGCACCCAGCTTGCATTATCGGTACTATCGGCGCTGGGGGTGGCGGTTGCTGCTGGTATTTCGTTGGAAGATGCCATTCCACCGCTGGTAGAGGCCCAGCCAGAGGACGGGCGGATGCAGATTGTTGATGGTGGAGAGGGCGTGACGTTTATCCGTGATGATTATAAAGCACCACTCTGGTCGCTATATGCGCCGCTAGAATATTTAGGTGAAGCTATTGCCACTCGAAAAATTGCCGTGATTGGGTCAGTTTCTGATTTTTATGGTGATAAATACAAGCAATTTGCTCGGGAAGCCAGAAAACACGCTGACATTGTCATTTTTGTTGGTCAAAGTGCGCATCGTGCATTGCGCGCGAGAAAAGATGAAAATGACCAAGCGCTGCAAGGGTTTGCCACGATGCGAGAAACAGCCGACTATCTGCGTAAGATTTTGCAGCCGGGAGATCTGGTGCTGCTTAAGGGATCAAGCAAGGTCGACCATCTGGAGCGGTTAGTGTTGGATCGACAACAGGCTATTCAATGTTGGCGTGAGCGCTGCGGACTCGAAATATTCTGCTATAACTGTTCGCAGCAGTACAAGGAAAGTTCGACGAGCCACTCGACTCAATTAACGATATATCCCATTGAGGCAAATGAAGCTGTTCCAACCGGAGTTGTCCATCCAGGCACTACAATCACGACAGTTATTGTTGGGCTGGGTAATCCCGGCAAGGAATACGAGAATACTGTCCACAATATTGGCTATCGTGTAATTGATACGCTTGCTACGCGCCATAACGGCATTTGGCAGACGGTGGAAACCGGACAAGTTTGCTCGATTGAACTCAATGACGCGACAGTAAAATTGTTCAAACCCGATGCATTCATGAACCTGACCGGACCTAAGTTGCAGCATTTTCTGACCAGCACGGGTTGCCCACCGTCGCACTGCATAATCGTCCACGACGATATGGATATTGAACTGGGTAAAGTTAAGTATAAACGCGAAGGTGGCGATGCCGGACATCGTGGCGTCAAATCCTGCCTCGCAGCATTAGGCACTTACGCCGTGCCAAGGATACGCTTTGGTGTGCGTGAACCGGGTAGCGATAAAAAGGCAGGCGAGCAGGTGCTAACCGATTTCAGCGCGACAGCGCTGACACAACTGCCGCAATTGATCGAACAGGCAATGGCTAAGATTTTGCAAACCATACCTGAGACTACTTCCCCTGACATATAGCAGTAACAACATTGTTTTCTAATTTTTGATCACAGGAAAAACTGATGCTATCGTTTTACCGGTCCAAACTCAAGGATATTTATGAGACGTTATGCTGGCGTGGTGAGATATTATTTGTCTTCTTCAAAGCACGTTTGCACCGTATTGGGTTGCCACAGACCACATTGATTGGTATTACGGGTAGCGCAGGCAAGACCACGACCAAGAACCTTAGCCACCTGATTCTTTCGGCTTCTTATCCAGTGAATAGCACGCAAGCGTCACTGGGTAGTCCAATTGGCACTGCAAACGCACTGCTTAACACAAAAAAATATCACCGATTTTGTATTGTCGAAATTGGTGTATTAAAGCCAGGTTCACTTGATTTGCCCATATGGCTCCTCAAACCCAAAATAGGCGTATTGACTAACATCGAAAAAGACCATTACCGAGCTTTTGGTGGTAGGGGCATCGATGGAATTGCTACTGAAAAATCGAAATTGATCAAAGCACTCCCGGCGAACGGTACAGCGGTGTTAAACATTGACGATCCTCGTGTCAGGGCAATTGGCGAGCAATGCCGGGCACGGATCACCTGGGTCGGTAAAGATAAAGATGCAACTATCCGTTTGATCGACGCCACCTCCCGTTACCCGGAGCCGCTCAAATTAACGATTGCCTATCAAGGCAAAACCTATGACGTTATCACCCAATTACACGGCACCCAGCTTGCATTATCGGTACTATCGGCGCTGGGTGTGGCCATCGCTGTCGGTATTTCACTGGAAGAAGCCATTCCATTACTGGCAAACGCGATACCAACCGATGGGCGGATGCAGATCGTTGACGGTGGAGAGGGGGTGACATTCATCCGTGAGGACTTCAAGGCACCACTGTGGTCACTGGGCACGTCGCTGCAATTTCTGGGCGGAGCGATTGCTAATCGAAAAATCGCCGTGATCGGGTCGGTTTCTGATTTTAACGGAAAGAGCCCTTCGATTTATAGAAGATGCGCCAGAGAAGCGAAAGAATATGCCGACATAGTCATTTTTGTCGGTCAGAATGCGCATCGTGCGCTACGTGCCAGAAAAGAAGAAAATGATCAGGCGCTGCAGGGGTTCGCCACCACGCGCGAAGCTGCTGGCTATTTGCGGAAAATTTTGCAGCCGGGTGACCTGGTGCTACTCAAGGGGTCGAACAAGGCCGATCATCTGGGACGGCTGGTGTTTGACCGGCAACAGCCGGTTCAATGCTGGCGTGAACACTGCGAGCTGGAATGGTTCTGTAATCATTGCTCGCAACTGTATCGGCCTAATCCGATGAATGATACTGTTCGAGAAACAATCTCTCCAGAAATGGGGGGCGAGGAGGTCTCCCAGAAAGTTGCGCATCAAGCTGTTGCAGTCACGCCAGTCATCGTTGGGCTGGGTAATCCCGGCAAGGAATACGAGAATACTGTCCATAATATTGGCTATCGTGTAATGGATACGCTTGCCGCACGCTATGACGGCATTTGGCAAACCGAGGAATCCGGACAAGTTTGCTCAATTCTGCTCAATGACACGACGGTAAAACTGTTCAAACCCGATGCATTTATGAACCTGACCGGACCTAAGCTGCAGCATTTTCTGGCCAGCACGGGTTGTCCACCGTCGCATTGCATGCTTGTTTACGATGACATGGATATCGAACTGGGTAAGATTAAGTATAAGCACGAAGGTGGCGATGCCGGACATCGCGGCGTCAAATCCTGCCTGGAAGCATTGGGCACCTATGCCGTGCCAAGGCTACGCTTTGGTGTACGTGAACCAGGCAGTGATAAAAAAGCAGGCGAGCAGGTGCTAACCGATTTCAGCGCAGCAGCGCTGACACAATTGCCGCAATTGATTGAGCAGGCGATGGATATGATTGCGCAAAGGAGTCAGGCAATGACAATATAGGCTTGCATGAAATAGTACAAATTACCATGTTGTGTGTAGCGGATTGTATTACGTGGCAAATGCTGAACAAATTTATTTTTCTGGCCGCACAAGGTACAGGTTCCGGTTTTTCTGGTGTGGTTGTTTTGCTAACGGCAACATGTCATTGTCACAAGACCGGATAGCTTTTACCTATACCCCGCCCCGATACAAATAACGTCTGAAATAAATCAGCATTTGGGCACCTCTAAAAATTCATATTTCGTCGTAATACTTCGTTGCTCACAAAAAATGTTTCCTTACATATCAATTATATGCTGCGTCAACATTTTTTACTCGCGCCTAGTCTTGCTTAGAACTCTGAATTTTTAGAGGCGCCCATTTGTTGATCTCCCCTGACAGCCTTGCCATCCACGATCCAATCCGCGGGATAATTGCTCGGCAGTTTCAGTCCAACGATCTTTTGAAGGAGAAAAAAGATGGCGATTACCCTGAATCACACCATTGTGCCCTGCTTCGATAAAGTCGAATCGGCGAAATTCTATAGTCGCGTATTTGGTTTTGAATACATCGGTGCGTTTTCCCATTTCATCGTAGTACGTGTCAATGACACGCTGTGCCTGGATTTCGACAACAAGGAAACATTTACATCGATTCACTATGCGTTCAAAGTCTCCGAGCAGGAATTTGACGACATTTTCGAGCGGATAAAAGCCGAGAATATCAAATATGGCAGCGGCCCCGGCACAGCGGATGATATGGCCATTAACCATAATTATGGCGGGCGCGGGGTTTATTTTCGCGATCCAAACGGGCATTTACTGGAAATACTGACAATGGATTACGTTATCCCGCCGCAATGATTTGGATGAGCAACCTGGCACACATGGAGTCGGTGCTGTCCAGACCTGTATGCGCCTGCCACCTGCCTGCTAACTGCGTGGGGTAAGCCCAGGGTTTGCATCACCTGAAAACAGGCAGACTGGCGAATTCAATAATTCTGCAAACGGCTACACACTTTGCCCGGCAGCATACCCGGATGACCACGCCCACTGGAAATTAAACCCTCCAAGGTGACCCGTGACATCCACAACTTCTCCCACAAAAAACAGGCCGGGCTGATTCCTGGCTTCCATGGTTTGTGATGACAGCTCTCTGGTATCCACGCCTCCCAGCGTGACTTCGGCGGTTCGATAACCCTCGGTACCAATTGGCCTTATATGCCAGTCATTACAGGCACGGGCAATTTCGGCAATCCGGATATTGGGCAGATCGCTCAATGCCCCGCTGCAGGCATGTTCATCACAGATACCTTGTGCCAGCCGTTTAGGCAATATTTCCATCAGCGCATTGTTGGCGTGCAGCCTGGGTTGCATTTGTTTCTGCCTGATCAGTCTCTCGTATACGTCTTGCTGAGGCGCAAGATTCACCACGATCTCCTTCCCTTCTTCCCAGCAGGATGATATCTGCAAAATAACGGGGCCACTCAGACCGCGATGTGTAAACAGCAGCCCGTCACTGAAAGTCTGCTTTCCACAGCGAACCTCGGCTTCACAAGAAAGTCCGCTCAGCAAACGGCATCGCGCCAGCATGGTGCCGTCGAAAATCAACGGCACCAGAGCGGCGCGTGGTTTGATCACATTCAGACCAAATTTTTTGGCTATCTCATATCCAAAATTGGTTGCGCCAATTTTTGGAATGGAAAGACCCCCTGTCGCAATCACGAGCGCAGCGCAGCACACGTCACCCAGACTGGTTCTGACGCGATAACCGCCGGATTCCGCTTCAATTGCGTTTATCCTGACCTGCGTTTGCAGTTTGACGCCCGCCTCCTGCGCCTCCATCAGCAGCATGTCAATGATTTGTCTGGCCGAGACATCACAGAACAGTTGCCCTGATTTTTTCTCATGAAAGGCAATGGCGTGCTTGCGCACCAGCGCGATGAAATCCTGCGGGGTATATCGTTTGAGGGCTGATTTACAGAAATGCGGATTTTGCGACAGGTAATGCTGCGGCCCGGCATAGAGATTGGTAAAGTTGCAGCGTCCGCCGCCAGAAATGCGGATTTTTTCCGCAATTTTGGCCATATGGTCAATCAGCCATACCTGCCGTCCCCGTTTTCCGGCTTCGATTGCACACATCAAACCGGCCGCGCCTGCACCGATAATGATCACATCGTAAGTATCAGACACGAAAAAGTATCACCAGCAAGCAAATACCATCATAAACTGCAGCAACACGCAACCGCAGAACAAACGAACGGATGATGTCATGAATTTCCCGTTTAACTTAAGGGCATATATGCCCTTTACCTGATTATCGTAGTACGCTCTGTCATTATAATTCGCTATTGGGCACCTCTAAAAATTCATATTTCATCGCAATACTTTGTTGTCTTGCCACCACGAATGAAACCAGAAATAGACATTGAAAAGCACCTGCAGGAATTGCGCGCGGAAATTTCCCTCCATGACTATCAGTATTATGCCCAGAATGCACCCATTATCAGCGATTCGCAATATGATGCACTGTTTCGCTCACTGCAGGAGCTCGAGCAGCAATATCCCCATCTGATCACACCGGATTCTCCCACCCAGCGCGTCGGTGCCCCGCCACTCAAGGCATTTGCACCATTTAACCATTACACTCCCATGCTGTCATTGGCGAACGCTTTTACTAGCGAGGAAATTCATGCATTCGATCAGCGGATTTGTGAACTGCTCACAGCAGATGCAATTGAGTATGTCGCCGAACCGAAGTTCGATGGGCTCGCGGTCAATCTCGTCTACGAAAATGGAATTCTGGTGAATGGGGCGACGCGCGGCGACGGGTATGTTGGCGAAGACATTACCCGGAATCTGCGTACTCTCCCGTCGATACCCCTGCGGTTGCAGGCTAAATCCTTGACCGGATCGTTGGAAATTCGTGGTGAAGTCGTCATGCACAAAGCTGATTTTATGCGACTCAATCAACAGCAACAGGAGGCAGGGCTCAAAGTTTTCGTCAATCCGCGCAACGCGGCTGCAGGATCGCTGCGCCAGCTGGATTCCAGCATTACCGCGACACGTCGTCTGACCTTCTATGCCTACGGAATCGGCACTTATCCCTCGCATGCACTGGCATTCACCGATCACAGCGAGATATTGACCTTTCTTGGGTCACAACATTTTCGGATCGCGCCCCAGGCACGCACGGTAACCGGAGTGACGGCATTGCTTGCCTGCTATCAGGAGATGAGCGTGTCACGCTCCACCCTGCCCTACGATATTGATGGCGTAGTCTACAAAGTCAATCATCTCGCCTTTCAGGAAAAGCTGGGCTATGTTGCGCGCGCCCCCCGTTTTGCAATTGCTCACAAATTTCCCGCGCAGGAAGCCGTCACCGATTTGCTGGCAATCGAAATTCAGGTTGGTCGTACCGGCGCCATGACACCGGTGGCGCGCCTGGCTCCCGTTTTTGTCGGCGGCGTGACCGTGACCAATGCGACCTTGCACAATGAAGATGAGATAGCACGCAAACAGATCATGATCGGCGACAAGGTAATCGTGCGGCGAGCAGGCGATGTCATTCCTGAAGTGGTAATGGCCTTGATTGATAAGCGCCCGCCGGATACCAAACCATTTGTCATGCCGGCACACTGCCCGGTGTGCGGCTCCCGGGCGGTGCGTCTGACAGGGGAAAGCATCACGCGCTGCAGCGGCGGCCTGTACTGTCCGGCACAGCGCAAACAGGCCATCTGGCATTTTGCCTCACGGCGCGCGCTGGATATCGATGGCTTGGGTGAAAAACTGGTTGATCAGCTCATTAAGCAGGAACTGGTCAGAACGCCCGCCGATCTCTACCGGCTCGATGTTGCCACGCTCTGTAAACTGGAACGCATGGGCACAAAATCGGCAAACAATTTGGTCGCTGCCATACAAAAGAGCATGCAAACCACACTGCCCCGCTTCATCTATGCGCTAGGCATTCGCCATGTCGGGGAAGAAACCGCCAAAACCCTCGCCAGATGGGCAAATGGTGATCTGGACCGGTTGATGGCGGCGACCCTGGAAAAACTGCAGATCATTCCCGATGTAGGGCCGGTTGTTGCGCAAAGTATCGTGGATTTTTTTGCCGAAGCACATAACCGTGAGGTAATCGCACAATTGCACGCCAGCGGCATTCATTGGCCACAGTCTACTGAGAAAACACCAGCCACCGACATCACCAATTCGGCAGTAGCGGGTAAGAAATTCGTGCTGACAGGCACACTGGAGCACCTGACCAGAGAGCAGGCCAAGACGCGTATTGAGCAGCAGAGCGGTAAAATTACCGGCAGTGTGTCGGCAAACACTGATTATGTAGTGGCAGGCGCCGACCCCGGCAGCAAATATACCAAGGCCATCAAACTGGGCATACCCATTCTTAATGAAGCACAATTACTGGTGCTCTTACAATCTGCTGATCAAAAACATGACTGATTTCACCAAAACCGATCTGAAAACGGCACAAGCCGAGCTACTCTGTGACAGCGAAACGCTGCAAGCCACCATCCACCGTCTGGCGCAAGAAATCAATACCACCCTGTCCGGTAAGGAACCGCTGGTGCTCTGCGTCATGAACGGTGCAATAGTGTTTGCTGGCCAGCTATTGCCACTGCTCGATTTTCCATTGACTTTCGGCTACGTGCAGGTTTCCCGTTATCATGAAACCCTGCATGGCGGAGAACTGAAGTGGATCGCCGCCCCTCCCGCCGATTTGCGGAACCGGGTAGTGCTGATCGTCGATGATGTTCTGGATGAAGGCTGCACACTGGCGGCAATAAATGAAAAAATACTGGATAATGGCGCGCAGGCGTGTTACAGCGTGGTATTGGTAAACAAACAGACTGGCAGAAAAAAACCCGCTCAGGCGGATTTTATCGGCATGGATCTACCCGATCGCTACATTTTTGGTTTTGGCATGGATCTGCATGGCAAATGGCGTAATCTTCCGGCAATATATGCGCTCGGATAACTATAATTTTCAGGATTGATTTTTCTATGATTGCGGTAATTGGCGGCAGTGGCATGAAACAGCTCCCGGGTCTCGAAGTAACGCATCGCCAGATGATGCGGACTCCTTATGGTGAGCCTTCGAGCCCATTGATATTTGGGACCATCAACGGTCATGAGGTTGTTTTTCTGTCAAGACATGGCCATGGGCATACCATTGCACCGCATATGGTCAACTACCGCGCCAATATCTGGGCGCTGTGCACACTGAAAGTCAGGTGTGTCATTGCGGTAGCCTCGGTTGGCGGCATACGCGCCAATTTGACGCCCGGCACCATTATCATTCCAGATCAGATCATCGACTATACTTATAACCGCAGATTCACCTATTTCGAGGATACCGACCGGCAAGTCGTCCATACCGATTTCACGCAACCCTACTGCACCGATACACGCACCCGTCTGCTCGAATCCGCCCGCCAGGCTGGTGAAAAAATCTTCGATGGTGGCGTATATGCCGCCACCCAAGGTCCCAGACTGGAAACTATTGCCGAGATTAACCGGCTGGAACGCGACGGCGCCGACATGGTCGGCATGACGGGTATGCCGGAAGCCATTCTTGCCAGAGAACTCGGACTTTCCTACGCCACCATTGCCACCGTTGCCAACTATGCCGCCGGACGGGGCGACAGCCAGGACAGCATCCCGCTGCAGGCTGTCTTTGCCACTCTGGAGAAATCAATGGTCAATGTCAGAAACATACTCAATCATCTGGTGAAAAACGATGTCCATTAGACCCGTACTGAAAATGGGCGACTCGCGCCTCTACCGGCAAGCAAAACCGGTCACCCGGTTTTCTACTCCGGAATTACGCACCTTGCTACAGGACATGCAGGACACCATGGCCGCCATGAATGGCGCCGGACTGGCTGCACCCCAGATCGGCGAGGACTGGCAAGTTGTCATTTTTGGTGTGGAGCGCACATCGCGCTATCCGGATGCCGAAGCGGTACCTTACACCGTTCTGATCAACCCGGTGCTGACACCATTGGGCGAAACCATGACGGAAGA
This sequence comes from Nitrosomonas mobilis, assembly GCF_900103035.1. GTDB lineage: Bacteria > Pseudomonadota > Gammaproteobacteria > Burkholderiales > Nitrosomonadaceae > Nitrosomonas > Nitrosomonas mobilis. Next base: position 16,464 of record NZ_FMWO01000050.1, on the reverse strand, counting down.
CTGGGAAGGCTGCCTCAGCATTCCGGGCATGCGTGGACTGGTGTCACGTTTTGAATATCTGCGCTACCAGGGATCCGATCAGGACGGCAAACCGATCGAGCGGGAAGTGTCGGGTTTTCATGCTCGCGTCGTACAACATGAATGCGATCACCTGCAGGGCATTCTTTATCCGATGCGTATTCCTGATTTACGCAAGTTTGGTTACAGCGACACCTTCTTTCCAGATCAGCCGCTGATCGATGAATAACGGACAGGCGGACATCTGGTTCACCAGGGTTTGACAACGACCAGAATCACCACCGCAATCAATACCAGCACGGGTAACTCATTGAACCAGCGATAATAGACATGGCCATGCTGATTGCGATCCTCCTTGAACGCTTTGAGCAGCCTGCCGCAATAAACATGATAAATAACCAGCAGAACAACCAGCGCCAGTTTCGCATGCAGCCAGATGCCCGCGAAACCATAACCCAGCCATAACCACATGCCAAATACAATCGTCAGCACAGCGCCCGGCGTCATAATGCCATAATAGAGCTTGCGCTCCATTACCTTGAAGCGCTCATTACCCGCCTGATCAGTGCACATGGCATGGTAGACGAACAATCTCGGCAGATAGAACAATCCTGCAAACCACGTTACCATGAACATAATATGTAATGATTTTATCCAGAGCATGGGTCGTCCTCGAATATATAATTTACTGAAGAGAGCTCATTATGATGGATATCCGGCCATTCAGCACAATTGGACTACTTCTGGCAGCGCTGCTCATCATGCCTGTGATCACGCAAGCCAGACAATATACCGCCAATCCGGCTGATTATCGGTTGCAACTCAAAAAACTGCAAGCAGGAGATCAGTTGTCACTTTCGCCCGGTATCTATAGCCAAGGATTGCCGATTCACCAGCTCAAGGGGCAGCCCGACGCACCGATCGTGATCACTGGCCCAACCGATGGGCAACGTGCCGTATTCATCGCCAGACCCCGGCACAATACAATCAGCATCATCGACTCGCGCCATGTCACCCTACGTCATCTCGAACTTGATGGACGCAGCCTGCCGGTTGATGGCGTCAAATGCGAAGGCCATGCCGCCTGGGCGCACCATATCACGCTTGAGCATCTTCTGATCCAGCGGCACGACCACAATCAGCAAATTGTCGCCATCTCCACCAAATGTCCAGCTTGGAACTGGACAATTCGTCACAACATCATCCAAAACGCAGGAACCGGTTTATATCTGGGTGACTCCGACGGCAAAGCACCATTCATCGCGGGACTGATCGAGCATAATCTCGTTACCGACACACTGGGCTACAATCTGCAGATCAAACATCAGCGTGGGCGACCAGTAATCGACGGCATGCCGCAGCAGGATCAGGTTACTATCATCCGACATAATGTTTTCGCCAAAGCCAGCCAAAACAAGGATCCAACCATGGCCAGACCAAACGTGCTCGTCGGACACTGGCCGCTTGATGGTCCCGGCAAAAATGATCGTTACCTGATCTATGGCAATTTCTTTTACGAGAATGCTCAGGAAGCCCTGTTTCAGGGTGAAGGCAATATTGCGATCTACAACAATCTCTTCGTCAATCATCACGGCAATGGAGTCCATATCCAACCACACCACGACATCCCTCGCGACATCCATATCTTTTTCAATACGGTGCTGGCAAACGGGGTAGGGATTCATCATGCTGGCGGCTATCCATCAAACGACCCCGTCATTACGTCCAATCTTGTTTTTACGCAACGAACATCGATTCCCGCCGGAGCAATGCGCCTCAATATGGTCAGCCAATATGCAGAAGCCAGCAAGTTTCTGATAGCACCTTTCGCATCGGTGGGCAAAATGAATTTCGCCCCGCTGTCTGCAAAATTATCTGAAAGTCTGCTTGAAAAAAGCAGCTCAACGAAATCTTTTGAAAAATTCTTGCACTGGCAACTCGACTTTGACGGCAATATCAGCAATCATCGTATTGGAGCGTATGTCCATGGCAGACCTGTCAGATGGTTGCCGCAGCTCACTGTTAAGCCAGACATGATTCAACCTGAACATCGCTCCAGATAATCCTCCACCTGCATATAATAAATATCTACAAACCAAAACTTATTTAAGTCGATTTTGACCATACCAAAAACCAGATTATCCGATCATATTTCCCCTGCCTGGGCGCTATTGACGCTGGTAGTGGGGTTTATTATTTACGGCTCGCTGTTTCCCTTCAATTTTCAGTCTCCACAGCCTTTCGAGCAGCTCTATGCCAATTTGAACCCCTTCCTGCAGCGCTCAGATGCAATCGACAACTTTCTATTATTCATACCATTGGGCGTCGCGCTGTATTTCTGTTTTAATCGTATTTCACAACGCGCCATTGCCGCAGTACTCCTCTGGATATTCCTGGGTGTATTACTGCAGATCGTACAACTCTATCTGCCGGGGCGGGTCGCCTCGCTGACAGACAGTTTCTGGAATGTCCTCGGACTCATCACCGGGCTGCTGTCTGCCCGTTTGCTGACACCATGGCTGCACCATCATTCAATCAGAATACAGCAGCCACATGACCGGTTTGCACTCATCCTTTTCATGGCATGGCTGGTATACGAATCTTTTCCATTTGTTCCGACACTCGACATCTCCGAGTTACGCAATCACACCAAAACATTCTTTTACGCACCACCTTTTGAGTGGATGCGTTTATGGCAGCATTTACTCGCGGCGATTCTTGGCACCCTCGCTGCTTTACGGGCACAGCTACTGCAACAGCGATGGTCAATCATCATGATTACCGTTCTGGTACTGATTCTCCTTGAAATACTTGTACCTTATGGTAATTTACATCGAGAAACCCTGCTTGGTATCTGTCTTGGAATCGTAGTTGGTGAACGTCTCGAATTTATGCTACGCACCAAAGCATGGATTGCCGTGGTAATCATTGCCTTATGTGCCTACCTTACGACCATCCTGCTTCCATTCCGTGGTCAGGCTGCTGATGGAGAATTTACATTTACACCCTTTGCATTACTCTTATGGTTCGGGAATACCAAAGCAGTTTCGCCTACCTCATTTGAAGTCCTGGCAATCGGATCGCTGCTATGGGCAGGCCTATCCAGTCAGTGGCAAGCCATCCGGCAAACCACCTGGATGTGGCCACTATTGCTTGCGCTGCTGATATCGCTACTGGAAGGTGTGCGTACATTACTGATAGGCTACCACGGCGATACCACGCCTCTGATTATCCTGGCCACGTTGACACCTTTCGCACTCTCACTTCAGCGACATCAACCTGACTTCCCCTCTTCATTTCAATCAGCCTCGCCGCTCATCGCTCAACCTGCGGAAGAAAAATTGTCACCGAAACTTTCGCTGAGTTTGATGCAGGGTGTTAACAAAGGGAGCAAAGCATGGCTGGGTATCTTGTTGATAATATTTACCCTTTCTCTTGGACTATGGATTTTAATTCATTTGCCGGGCGTGCCCTATAATTTGCGCGAACTGTTCGGCGAGGATCGCCTGCTTGGCTGCTTCATTTTCACATTGGTGCTGTTATGGCTAGGCGCTGGCCCCTGGTGGATCTCCTGCCGGGCAGGCAGACAACCATGGCCCGCCTTGTGGTTACCCCTCTGGTTATTCATCACCGCCTGCATCAGCCTGCTGTTGCTTCAATTTGCAGTCACCACCGAAAGCATGAACGACATTACCGGCTCCCCCGATCTTTATCGACGCATCGTACAGGAAAACATATGGGGTGATGACTGGCAGAATCAGCTGAAGAACTGGCCGGGTTCATTTATCGTTGCCTTCGAACGCACCGTGAGATTTACAGCACTTTACTGGCTGCTGCTGATTCCACTAACGCTGTGTGCATTATTTGCCAACCGACTGTGGCGCCCGCCCACGCTGATTGGCGCCTGCCTCATTTTGTTCCCGCTCTGGTGGGGCGCCAAATGGATTGTCGTGGATGCCGCCATTACCGACAACCTAACAGAACTGATTGCACCCGATGGCGAACCTTATCTAGGCGCCTGGCTATTACTGCTCGCTATCCATGCCAGCCTGCTATCACGTGTCAGCTTGCGCCCTGTCGTCATTCTGCTTGTCGCCATCGGAAGCACGCTATCGTTGCTGGCAAGCTGGTGGTTAATCAATCAAGGGTTGGAAACTGTGCTGTTCAAATATGACAGCGTATTTTCAGCACTGCAATTCCTACTAGGCGCTAACCGCAGCAATCCCCTCACGGAAACAGAACTACTGCTGCGCTGGGCGATCGCTTATCTGAGCATGGCAAGCGTCATCGCCGTCGGCATACGTTTAGCAAAGCAGCAAACATCATCCACACTGTAGAGCGTCTCTAAAAATCTGGCCAGCAGATTAGCTGATCAGCATCGGTACTTAAGGGTATGCATGGACGCCCACATCCAGGGTTTTTCGATTAGCAGCGCATGAAATCAGGTGGTGATTCAGGTTTTATAGAATCACACCAGCATGGCTCCCATCATAACCATATGCATGCGAAAACCAAACACATGAAAGCTGCTATGCACTTGTTAACCGGATTCGCGGTATATTAGAGGGTTGTTGATTCACTCATCAAGGCGGACCAAATATTAATGGAAGTCATCAGGATTCGCGGCGCACGTACGCATAATCTCAAAAATATTGATCTTGATTTACCGCGTAACCGACTGATCGTGATCACCGGATTGTCCGGCTCCGGTAAATCTTCACTGGCGTTTGATACGCTTTATGCCGAAGGACAGCGGCGCTATGTCGAATCGCTCTCCGCCTACGCGCGCCAGTTTCTCCAGTTAATGGAAAAACCGGATGTCGATCTGATCGAGGGACTCTCGCCCGCGATCGCCATCGAGCAGAAAGCCACGTCGCACAATCCCCGTTCTACGGTCGGAACGGTTACTGAAATTCACGATTATCTGCGGTTACTGTTTGCACGCGCGGGCGAACCACGTTGCCCGGAACACGACATCAGCCTGACCGCACAGACGGTTTCGCAAATGGTGGATAGCGTTCTGCAATTGCCGGAGGATACCCGCCTGATGATTCTTGCGCCTATAGTCAGCGAACGTAAGGGTGAACAGCAGTTGCTTTTTGATCAATTACGCGCACAGGGCTTCATTCGCGCGCGGGTCAACAAAATACTCTACGATCTCGATGATGCCCCCAAACTAACTAAGAACAAAAAACACAGTATCGAAGTTGTCGTCGATCGGCTCAAAACCTCTTCTGACAGTAAACAAAGGCTGGCCGAATCCTTTGAGACCGCACTGCGACTGGCCGATGGCCGGGCGCTGGCGGTGGAAATGGATGGCGGGCAGGAGCATCTGTTTTCGGCAAAATTCAGCTGCCCGGTCTGCAACTATGCGCTGGCCGAGCTGGAACCCCGTCTTTTTTCCTTCAACAATCCTGCGGGTGCTTGTGCCAAATGCGACGGACTTGGGCAGATCACTTTTTTCGATCCGGTACGTGTCGTGGCGTTTCCCCACCTATCGCTTGCCAGTGGCGCCATCCGTAACTGGGATCATCGCAACCAATTCTATTTTCAGATGCTGCAGGGTCTGGCCAGTCATTATGGCTTCGATCTGGATACCACTTTCGAGCAGCTGGACGAGACCATGCAGCAAATTATTCTCTACGGGTCGGGGAAAGAGAAAATTGCGTTTGCTTATCCGGATGACCGCGGTCGATCGCGCCAGCAAACGCATGTTTTCGAAGGCGTCATCCCCAACATGGAACGCCGCTATCGAGAGACAGAATCGCAGGTGGTGCGCGAACAACTGGCGAAGCTGATTAACACACGCGTTTGCCCGGAATGCGAAGGAACCCGCCTGTGCCGCGAAGCACGGCACGTACTGGTGGATGGCAAAACGATTTATGTCATCAGCGCGTGGCCGTTACGCCAGGCCAGACAGTTTTTTGACCAGATGCAGCTCGAAGGCCACAAACAGGCAATTGCAGAACGTATCGTGCGTGAAATTTCCAACCGGTTGCAGTTTCTCAACGATGTCGGGCTCGATTATCTGTCGCTGGACCGCTCCGCAGATACTCTATCCGGCGGCGAAGCACAGCGAATTCGTCTCGCCAGTCAGATTGGCTCAGGCTTGACAGGCGTGATGTACGTGCTCGACGAACCTTCTATTGGCCTGCATCAACGCGATAATGCTAGGCTGCTGTTAACACTCAAACATTTGCGCGATCTTGGCAACAGCGTTATCGTCGTTGAGCATGATCAGGAAGCCATTTTACTGGCAGATCATGTTGTGGATATGGGTCCGGGCGCAGGCGAGCATGGCGGGCGAGTCGTCGCAGAAGGTACGCCAGCCGAAATTCTGGCCAATAACGAATCGCTGACCGGGCAATACCTTTCGGGCAGGCGAGCCATTGCCGTACCGGCAACGCGTACGCCTCCGAATCCGGAACGGATGCTGCGTATTCAGGGCGCGACTGGTAATAATCTTCAGCATGCACAACTCGATCTGCCGATTGGGTTACTGGTTTGCGTGACCGGCGTTTCCGGCTCCGGAAAGTCCACGTTAATCAATGACACCCTGTATCGCGCGGTCGCACGTCATCTATACGGCAGCCAGACCGATCCCGCGCCATTTACGACAATCGATGGACTGGAGTTTTTTGACAAAGTGATCGACATTGATCAAAGTCCCATCGGACGCACGCCGCGCTCCAATCCCGCTACCTATACCGGATTATTTACCCCGGTGCGCGAGTTGTTTGCCGGCGTGCCGCAAGCACGGGAACGAGGCTATGCCCCCGGCAGGTTCTCTTTCAATGTCAAGGGAGGACGTTGTGAAGCCTGTCAAGGCGATGGTGTCATCAAGGTCGAGATGCATTTTTTGCCGGATATCTATGTCGCGTGTGACACTTGTCACGGACAACGCTACAATCGTGAAACGCTGGAAATTCAGTATAAAAACAAAAATATCCATGAGATCCTGAAAATGACCGTCGAGAATGCCCGTAATTTCTTTGATTCCGTACCGGTAGTAGCGCGCAAGCTGCAAACCTTGCTGGATGTAGGACTCGGCTACATTACGCTCGGCCAGTCCGCCACTACGTTGTCAGGTGGGGAGGCGCAACGGGTCAAGTTGTCGCTTGAGCTCTCCAAGCGTGATACCGGCCGCACACTCTATATCCTCGATGAGCCGACCACCGGTCTACATTTTCAGGATATCGATCTGTTGCTTGGCGTGCTGCACCGCCTGCGTGATCACGGCAATACCGTAGTCGTCATCGAACACAACCTCGATGTTATCAAAACTGCCGACTGGTTGATTGATCTCGGCCCGGAAGGTGGCGCAGGGGGCGGCAACATCATTGCACAGGGTACGCCTGAGCAAGTTGCACTCAACCCAAATAGCTTCACAGGAGAATTCCTGCTGCCACTGCTTGCTCTCGAAGAACAGGAGCAGATGCATGGCAGCGCGTGAGTGGTTACTTGGCAGCTTTCAGACCGCGCTCGCGGCCGCCAATCCACTGAAAATCGTACCAGTACATTTGCCGGAGCCGCCCAAAGGCAACACACTGGTTGTTGGCGCGGGCAAGGCCGCTGCAGTAATGGCACATGCGGTAGAAACTTGCTGGCCGATGAACGCCGAACTGGAAGGAATGGTGCTGACTCCGTATGGTCATAGTGCGCCCACACAAAAAATCGTCGTTATTGAAGCTGGCCATCCTCTGCCAGATAGACAGGGAGAGCTTGCCGCGCAGGCTATGCTCGAATCCATCCGACTGCTCAAGCCTGAAGACATGCTGCTGGGACTGTTCAGTGGCGGAGGATCCAGTTTGCTGTGTGCGCCTGTCGCTGGCGTCACACTGAAAGAATTGACTGCCATCACGCAGCAACTTCTGCGCAGTGGCGCAACCATCCAGGAAATCAATACGGTACGCAAGCATCTGTCCAGCGTACTTGGCGGCAGGCTGGCGGCCGCCAGCCGCGCCCCGGTCTACAGCCTGATCATTTCCGATGTCACGGACAATGACCCCGCCCAGATTGCCTCTGGCCCGTGCGCACCCGATCCCACCACCTGTCAGGATGCGTTGGCGGTCATCGAGCGGTATGCCATTCGTATTTCTGCACAAATAGAGCAGGTTTTGCGGGCAGGAAATGGCGAAACACCTAAACCAGGTGACCCGGTTTTCAGAAACGTCAGAAACCGCATCATTGCCAGTGCGCATCAGTCGCTGACTGCAGCAGCACAATATTACCGAAGCCAGCGAATCACTCCATTGATACTGGGTGACAGCGTCACCGGGGAAGCGCGCGAGATCGCCAAAGTCTATGCTGCCTTGGCAAGGGAAATACGCCACTACAACCACCCTTATAAACCACCGGTTGCCCTGATCTCTGGCGGGGAGACGACGGTTACCGTCAAAGGAGATGGTCAGGGCGGACGTAACAGTGAATTTTTGTTGTCGCTGGCAATTGCGCTGGATGGACTGGAAAATGTTTATGCACTGGCTTGCGATACTGATGGCATTGATGGCACCGTTGCCAGCGCTGGCGCCATTCTGACACCTGATTCGCTGTTACGCGCACAACAACTGGAACTCAACCCCACTGCCCTACTTGCCAATAATGACAGTTATACCTTTTTCAGACATCTGAACGACTTGGTGACGACTGGTCCGACACGCACCAATGTCAATGATTTCCGTGTGATTCTGGTTTTGTGAGTTGCTTCATGCAATAGGTCATTGCGGATATAAAAACGATCCCCGCATCACTCCTTTCTTGGATAAATGACCCACCTCACCGATAAAACACAAGCTGTCCGACACGACAAAATTTTGATTAGAAAGTATGCAGATAAGTGTAGCCTTGCACTTTACGAATATTTGTGACAGAACCGTAGTTTTCATGGGGTCGCAACTAAGTACCTGGAAAATTATCTGGACTGGCGCAGACGGTTGGAACGCCGGGGCGAGCACAACCAGCCAATCGCTGGACTCCAGACCGCTCCCTGGCGAGAAAATCAGTCTCAGCGTTTAATGCAGACATAGCCTTTACCATGATGAAGGAATACTTCTCGGATTTAGTTGACCATATCAAATATGGTAGGCGATGGTATGATGGTTTGTAGCTTAGTTTGGAAAAATCGACGCTAAGCGTGAAGGAGCTGAATGGGCAAGTTCATTTTATTCTTTGTTTTATTATTAGTGGCTTCGCTGTCAGTTGCCCAAACAACGATGTATGATCTTTGTAAAGAGGTTACAGGTAAATCCACACACCTAAAAATTATTGAAACTGCAATTCAGGTTAAGGCAAGAAGCTCTAATGTTTATCAAATTATTGTTGATGACGGCTTAGAGTACCTTCAAAAAACAGAAGGGGATTGTTTTAATGTAGTGGTTGAGAACCAGACACTCGTTCCAACTTCACTCCATTGGCATGGACTAATCGACCCTAATTCAGAAGATGGCGTGTCATACATCACTCAAGCACCGATCCCTCCGGGAAAATCTTATCCTTATAATTTCAAAATAGTTCAGTCGGGTACTTATTTCGCGCATAGCCATTTTGGTTTGCATGAGCAGAAATTGATGTCCATTCCGATGATTCTTATGCCTAAAGAAAAAAAACAATACCCTGAGATTATTTTATTTCTTCAAGATTTCACCTTTCAAAATGTGGATCAGATATGGCAGGAGCTGCGCAAAAACTATATCGCTATGGCAAAACATAAGGGGAGTGACTGGAAGCCTTCGATTTCAACCAAAATGATGCCAATGAAACCAGATCTCAGCGACGTAAATTATGATGCCTATCTGACGAATCGGAAAACTCTTGAGAATCTCGACAGCTATAATGTAAAAGCAGGAGATGTTGTCCGTCTGCGTTTCATCAACAGCTCATCGTCCAGTGGTTTTCATGTACATCTGGGGAAGCTTCAAGGAAAGTTGATTGCGGTAGATGGTAATCCGGTAGTGCCTGTTTTTCTTGATACATTCCCACTTGCCACTGCTCAGCGTGTAGATATTCTTGTCTCAATTCCAAAAGAGGGCGGTACCTTTCCCCTGTTAGCCCAAGGACAAGGGACTAATATGGTAACAGGTGCTATCCTGAAAACAGAAGATATTGAAGTTCCTTCAATTTCCATGGAGACTAAGGATTCAATAGGAGCTATTACGAATGACCTTGAACTGAAATTAAAGGCCAATAATCCGCTAATACCTAGAAAGGTTGACCGCAAGCTAAGAGCTGAACTAGTCGGAAATATGCAATATTACGTATGGGCCATTAACAACCACGTGTGGCCGAACAATCACTCGCTTTTTGTCAAGGAAGGAGAGAGGGTTGAAATCGAATTCATCAACAAGTCTGGCATGTCCCATCCGATGCACTTGCACGGGCATTTCTTTCAAATTGTTGCAATCGATGGGAAACGTTTTACAGGAGCTATCCGCGATACAGTATTGGTCATGCCCAATCAAACGGTAACGGTACAATTTGACGCAAATAACCCCGGCCGCTGGGCAATGCATTGCCATATTTCCTACCACATGTGGGGAGGAATGTTTACTGTGCTGCAATATGAAGGATTTGAGTCACCTTTGTTTGCACCAAGTGTGATTGAGGCGTATTCACGCATTTATCACTAGCGTCCCATTAACTTATAGCTAAAACCATATTAACCCATTGTTTAAAATTATAAATAAACTCATATTATTATCGTAACCGTCTAATATGTAATGCTTATTACAAACCAAGACGGTCGCGTGACAATACCCTATTGTGCTTCTCTAATCCATGCCTCGGCCTCATCACGCTCACTGATATCAAAATAGCGCACTTTAGCTAAGGTAAAAGCTTTGCTGAAATATGCCATGCCTTTCTCCCAGGTTTTATCGCCAACAATAGCCAGACGTTCAATGTCATTGAAATGGCGCACACCTAACTTGGTGTCTTCCCAAGCCGCACCAGCTGTCCAACCATGAAAATCGATTAATTCCACCAACAGATTGATCTTGCCATATTGTTTAATCTGCTGATCAATTTTGGGAGCAAATATATCGTAATCTTCTTTTTCCAGCTTACCCGCAATAGTAAGATGAATGAGTTTACCTTCCTCCACAATCTCAATCTCTTTGAATATTATGGTCATTTTGTCTCCTTGTTGTTAATGTTTTAACCAATCTCCAGCCTCTTCCAGCTGGTTTTTATCAAACATCAGATTTAGTTATAACTCTCAATCAACGAATACCTTTTAGAGCAGATTGATTTAACCCGCTTTCTGCTTCTTGTTGCAGATCACGACGCAGTTTTTCAGCTTATCATTAAACAACTGTCGAAACCTGGCCTATAAAAAGCTAGCATGGGTATGAGTTTCAGGAGGGATTAAGATGCTTGTTGGCTATGCTCGTATTTCAACACAAGACCAAAACCAAGAATCACAGATTGATGCGCTAAACAAAGTTCTGCCGCATTAAGCGCAAAAACGGACTCTGTTGCAAAAAATAAAAACCAGCTATATCCGATTTTTTAGTTAACTAGTTTTAAACATTTTTTAAATTCACTTAGGCTCTGTCTTTAGCTCGCGCAGCCTAGCATTGCACAAAAGTTCTCCTTTAGGAGATAATCGAACATGAGAGAGGGCGATTTCTTTCGTGTAGTGTCGCTCAGTTACGGGCGTAAATTGGAACATTTTGAAAGGGAACCCGTATGAAAGACGGACTTTTTTCTGCAAAACTTTATTTCTCATCTCTGGCTTTGATACTGGTACATAATCTTTCGTATGCGATGCCAGGCATGCATGAGGCCGAAACCGGGGGAGCAGATGAGCCATCCAAGGCATCCAAGAGTATGGGAGAACCGATCAACTCGCCTGCTACAGAAATAGAGATTACCTACAGTGTGGATGGAAAAACAGCAATCTTTGTTTCAACTCGCGAAGGCAGTGTTGAATCTCCTGGAGACCCCCTCAATTTTGATATATGGATGTCCCATAACATGGGCGGCGCATGGCAGGAGCCCATTCACTTAGGTTCTGATATTGATCCTACTATGGGTCCGAACATCAATACCGCGGCCTGGGAACTGGAACCAAGTTTTTCTGATGACGGGAATGTCATATATTTCACAAGATACGAACCCGGTAATTTGTTGTCAGGTGACCTGTACGTCGTTCAAAAGGTGAACGGGGTATGGCAGCAGCCTAGGAACTGGAACGATGTACCAGAACTTCCAAACATCAATACCTCAACCGGTGAGGAACATTGTCCAATTATCGTTTCTGACAGTCTGATTTATTTCAACTATAGCCAGCCTGGGGTAACGCAGCAGAGCGATATTTGGAAAGTTGAAAAGAAAGACGGAGTATGGCAAAAACCAGTAAGTTTGGGGTTAAAAATCAATTCTCCAGAGCGAGATCATATGCACTGGACCGGGCTGTCAAAAGACGGTAAGAGTTTGCTTGTTACCAGTACGCGAACTGACCTGGGCTCTCGGGGTGGACATGACATGTGGATCTCACACCAAGATGCAGATGGTGAATGGCAGGAACCAGTTAATCTCGGTGACACCATTAATACATCAGGAGAAGATATGTGTTGGACTTTCACGTCGGATGGGAAAAAAGTGACCGGCAGCTGGGGGCCACAGAATACTTTTGATACAGACATTCGATGGATAAATAAGAGTGGTATTCCTCTGTTAAAGGACTTTGATCCGATAGGGCCGCCCCCTAATCTATTCAAAAACAGTAACAGTTAAGAATTTATCCATAAATTGCCACTCTTTTCTGAATGACGGTAGTGTTTATTCGAGGAGAGGTCTAGTGGTCAAGTAATTTCAGACACCACCATAGATTCTTTTTCTGCCATTTTTCGTTCAAATACGATGGGTGGCAGATTACCTAATATTGAATGCAGGCGTTCGGTGTTGTAGAAGACAGCGATGTATCCGGTGATGTTGCTTCTTGCGTCGGTAGGTAATATGGCAGCCCGTGCGCAGCATCGCGCAGAAATATCTCGTACAAATCTACTCGGCGTGGCGCCGTCCTTTTGCAGGCACTCTCCAGCAAAGGCCTGATAACTTGATACATGTGTGTCAAGCAGTGGTTACATATCCTGAGTACAAAACACGTTGTGCCTTTAGCTTATGCGAACCAGCATGGTGCTGGTCAATGGACAAGAACACAAGGACGGGTATTTGCGAACGATTATGAAAATATGCTTGTGGTGCATAGCGCAACGCAACCAGCCAGAATAAATCAGACAAAGCATCGCATGAATGGCCACCACCTATGAGATCATTTTGATGTGAGTATGGGAAGCGCTGGAAACGTATCAAAGATAAATATGGATTGCATTATAGCAACCAAGAACGAATTGCTCTGAATTCATTGGCTGAGATTTGTTAAGAGACAATAATCATTCATCTGATGCAACACATTAGCGCCATAGTAACTTGTTGTGTCCGCTAAAGTAACGATATCTACTGCCTATTACCTACTCATTCGTTCGTTTTATCGTAAACTGGCTTCCAAAACACAATGTCTCTAGAAGAGCTAATATCGACATATGGTTATACCGCAATAGCAATAGGTACCTTCCTGGAAGGCGAGACCATTCTTCTTCTAGGTGGTTTTGCTGCACACCGAGGCTATCTTGAATTGATATGGGTTATAGGCATTGCTTTTCTAGCTACATTTCTGAACTGCCAGCTTCTCTTTTATTTTGGCCTCACAAAAGGTACGGGTATCCTCGAAAAAAGGCCAAACTTGAAACGTAAATCAGAAAAAGTAATTGCATTACTTAATAAACATCAAACATTACTTATACTGGGATTCAGATTTCTTTATGGTTTACGAACGGCTACTCCGCTTTTATTAGGCGCGAGCAATGTTCCTTCGTTTCGCTTTCTGATCTTGAATCTTCTTGGAGCGCTTATTTGGAGCATAGTTTTTGGAGTCATGGGATATATGTTTGGTCATACCATCGAACTAATCATAGACGATATTGAATATTATGAAATTTGGCTGTTTTTGGGCTTAGCGATAATGGGCATTTCTATATGGTGCATCTACTTCTTTAATAAAAAGAAAAGCATTAGCTAATCGAACAGACAGGGAATTCTGATTCTCAGGTTTCAGCACACCAGGCACGTTAGAATGATGACGTGCTATTCAGAAAATTCCATCAAAAACAAAAGCAATCCGCTTCACATAGCGCCCGGATTTATGGTTGCAATTTTTATCTCTCTTAAAATCACTGATTGAATGCTTAAAAGTTTGGCTCTGTTGCAAAAAATTATTTTTGACAAAACCACGCCACCTTTTGAGATGAAGAAAAGTATTTTCGACAAGATGCCTAAGTTTATACAGCGCTTTATCATAATGTCTTTGCGTCTTCCGGTTCTTCTTTGGAGGAATAGCAACTTCCATTCCCTGTTTTTTCGCCTGTTCAATAATGGCATTACTGTCATGGCCACGATCTACCAGCAGATGATCTGCATCAATCCCTTCGATCAGACGGCCAACTTGCGTGCAATCAGCAGTAGCACATTGTGTAACATGCGTACTCCACGGCCAGATCTATCTTGGTGTTGAGCCTCCTTTTGTCCGATTCATATCCTGGTTACCACCTCTGGCCCCGCCGGCATGTGGATGAACCTCGCAGTGATTGGCATCAATCATCAGCCACTCATAATTCGGATCATCAATCAGGATTTCCAGCAATTTTTCCTAGATACCCTTGTCACGTATAGCGAAAGAGTTTTCTGAATTGACAGGGGGTGTGGAGCTAGCCCGCGCTCAGTTTGGCTCGACATTTGGGTTATTCTGCCTTTTTGAACACGCTTAATGGCGTTGTTGCATTAATAAAATTTTGGCGATAGTTTTCCATTTTTATCTAGTCGCTAGTTATTAACGGGCACAGGCATCCCTAGGTGTAACGGCTCGCGTTTAAAAGCAGCCGGGCTTGCATTCAACGTTTTTTTGGACTCACAATAACTACAAATGAAAATGCACTTGGGCTCATATTCAAATTAAAATGCCAGTTTTGGCGTAGAACCCTCCGAACAGTATTTAATGGTTACCCTTAGAGAAAAATAATAGTTACCCCAATATACTCATTAGGTTGACGGACATACAATGGTTTCAAAGGGAAGTTATAGGAGAAACCAGTCATGAGAACAACGACCAAAAAATATGTTTTAGTTTTTTCGTTATTTGTGTTCTTGATCTTCGGTACATCTATGAATTCTGTTGCATCTGATGATGCAAATCATGAGGTCCTGGTTAATAAATTTGAGTCTATGGCGGCAGAAATGAACGCCAAGATTACCGAGCAACAAGAAATCTTCAAAAACAAACCACGTACCAGCTACTTCGGTATAAATGGCAAGAACATTAAATCGCACGTGATTTACAAGATTCGTAAGTACGAAAAAGCAGCAGAGGAATATTTGGAGCAAGCTGCTCATCACCACGCGATGGCGGCGGAGCAATCCGATATGAAATCAGTTTCAACCACAAATAAAACGGGTGGTAAAAACGATTCATAAATATCGAAAATAATTGGTTTGGCTAAAAAGGGCAATGCGTAGAAATACGCATTGCCCTTTTTATTTCTTTAGCTCCTACTAATCCTAATCCTTCACGGGCCGGATCAAGTGTTCTCCTTGATTGGCGTCAAATTTGACAATGACTCCTCTTAATGCAATGCTATGCCTGAAAAAGTAGTGATGAACAAGAGTGGCGCCAATAAAGCAGCCGTTGATCAGATCATCAGAATAATGACACTTCTATTGTCGTTAGGCAGGTTAAATACCTCAACAATATCGTGGAACAAGACCATCGGGCAGTGAAGCGAATAAACAAGGCTATGTCTGCATTAATAGTTGAAACTGATTTTCTCGTCCGAGAGCGGCCTGGAGTCCAATGATTGGCGAGTTGTGCCCACCCCAACGTTCCAGCCATCTACGCCAGCCCAGGTAATTTTCCAGGTATTTGGTTGCGACCCCATGAAATCTTTTCATCCACTGTTTAAGTCTGCTGTCGTAGGCATTAACATTCTGGATATGGTAAACACCAGCAATGACTCGAATTCCAGCAGAGAGATTGACGGGGCGATGGGTAATTCCGAGGCTATGAGCCACAGACCGGTAGACGGCAGCGCCATCACTACAGAAAATGGCATCTTTTGCCAGGATAGCCCGCAAAGGAGGCTCAATTGTCTTTCTATCAGGCGCATTCAACATGAAATCTGCTGTTGCACCAGAGCGGTCGCGTACTACCAGCACCGGCACCTGATCTTTGCCTGTGCTACGTACATGGATTTGCTTGCCACGTTTACGCGGTGGACGATTCAGGTGACGTTGACCTTTGCAGGAAGAGGGAAAAAAGGTCTCATCCGCCTCAATGATTCCTTGCAAGTGGTTGGCTTTAGTAGCCGCCGGCAAAGTCAGGAACCGATGGCGCCA
>NZ_FMWO01000040.1 GCF_900103035.1 Nitrosomonas mobilis | reverse complement strand
GGCTCTGTTGCAAAAAATAGCGTTGGCTAGAGTAAATCTCTGATATTTTTGATTATGCGGTGTAAATATCGAATTGTCTTTCAATAAGACGGATTTCTCCTATGAGACCTTGCCCATATTTCCATGCATCCATCTGTCCTTTCTTGAACATGTGCATGAGTTCAAACCCCTTGATCGTTGCATAGGCGGTCTTCATGGATTTGAACCCGCGTACGGGATTTATCAGCTGTTTGAGTTTTCCATGATCAGCCTCGACAATATTGTTCAAGTACTTTACCTGCCGGTGTACCGTATCCTCAGGGCATTTCCCTTCTTCCTTCAACTCATCAATGGCAGGACCGAAAGTCGGCGCTTTATCTGTATTAATCGTCTGCGGATGTGCCCATGGTTTTATGGATTTGAGCGCTTTGCCTAGAAACCGTTTGGCGGCTTTCTTATTACGGGTAGGTGAAAGATAGAAATCAATCGTGTCACCGTGCTTATCAATAGCTCGGTACAAATATGTCCATTTCCCTTTAACCTTCACATAGGTTTCATCTACCCGCCAGCTGTAGCCCATCGTCGGCTTGTAGTACCACCGCATGCGTTTTTCCATTTCGGGTGCATAATGTTGAACCCAACGATAAAGCGTTGTGTGATCGACTTCAAATCCACGCTCCAACATCATTTCTTCCAATTCACGATAGCTAATTCCGTATTTGCAGTACCATCTAACACAACCCAGGATTACGCCGCCATGGTAATGTCGCCATTTGAAATCCGACATTGAGAAATACCCTGAAAAAATTCAATAATGCACCAATTTGCTTATTTTTTGCAACAGAGCCCTAAGGAATGCAAAGGGTTCATACAGCTTGTAATGTGACAAAAATTCAAGGGGAATCCCCTCCTTTGCAAACGTGGCACGCAAGCGATCCAAAGACTCGAGGTCTTGCCGCCAATTCTGTTTCCTGAGGCGACTCCACAAACGCCTCAGCTTCTGCGGGCGGCAAGCTCAAGTTTTGATTGGTATTCATCTTCGTCACTCCTGAAAAACCGGCGTTAGCGCGCGGAGGTTGTAATCACGGCACCTGTTGGGCCGCGTGCTTCACTCTCAAAATCTCGACGGTGCGGGCATCGTCCAGCACGCGATAAAAAACGATGTAGTCAGGATACACGACCAGCTCACGCAGGAAGTCCGGCAGGCCCGGCCTGCCGGTGTGGCCAATTCTTGGATGCTGCGCAAGCGGCAACACCTTGGCGCGCAGCTCCTGGCCAAATTCCTCAGCCTTGATCGGGTTGTCCTGGGAGATGTAGTCAACGATGTTGTTTAAGTCGGCCTCGGCAATCGGTCGCCAGACGATGCTGTAAGAGGTCTTTGGCTTCGTCATAGGTCAGTTAGTTTGACTGCTGGCTCATGCTTACTTCGCTCCTGCGGCCTTGTGGCGCGCAATGCGCGCATCCATCCGGACCATGACCTCATCATGCGCCACGCTCGGCCGTGGATCGTCGATGGCCTCCTGAATCTCGGCTGCCAACCACTGGTTATAGGCGGCGGCTTCATGCGCTTGACGCATCGCTTGGGCGCGGCTATCCCGGTTCTGCGTGACTACTTTTTGGTCGGGGTTCCAGTTGGTCGCGTCGAGCTGGACAACAGCAATACCAAGATCGCGCAATACGATTAGCGCGGAATTCGGACTACCGAAGCGGCGCGGCTCGGTGCTGCGGGCCTTCACCAAAAAAGCGTCTTGCCCGCTGCGGGTGGCAATCTCCATGAAGAAACCGCTGCCCTGCCCTTTCAAGGTGACGCCGACAACGCCGCCGGCGCGAGCCGTGGCACGTAGCTGCTCTAGTGTCATGCTTTGCATGATTCGCTCCTTTATAGGTTAAGCGTGTTTTCCTAGCCTTGATTGTGCATGATCTATGGAAGTCGTGCAAGTGTTTTTAAGTCGGCAAACGGTCGTTTTTTCGGACAGCAGTCTAGGATTTAAATAAGGCTGATAACTTTAGAACCGCCGACAGCGACGGTTGTCATTTTCAGAAGACAATTGCACCAGTTGGTAGGCGCGAGAAAGTTCAGGCTGTTACGACCGCTCTCTGAGTCTTAGCGTGCTTTATTTTCCGTTTTCTGAGACAACCCCTGCTAGACTTTTTCGTCCAGAGAAAAGAGATTTATGCTGGTATAGATCGACGTCGAGGCTCACAGAGCAGCGCAAACTCAACAATGAGGTCAAAGGTGTATTATTAGTCGGTCCACGGAAATTTCAATTGTAATTGCTTATAAAACCTACGGGACTTTGGTGTCGTTTGTTTAAAAAAACCTACTTAGATTTTTCGCCAGCTGGTTTATAAAAAAGAAAATCTTCAATTTCACCCGTCTTCACATATTCATTAGACCAAGAGGGCGCAACTTCTCGATGGTGAAAATATAATGCTCCATTTGTTCTGTCTTTGAGCTGACGATTTAAAGCCTTGCGGGTTATATCCTTGGCAACCGCATAGGATTCGTCCTCTTTTGCGTCATCCGGACGACCGTCACACCACCATGAAAACTGACAAGTACCTTGCTCCTGACCTTGTTTAACTACCCCACACACAGTTTCCGGGAATCCCTGCTGACCAACACGATTCATCACAACGTTTGCCACTGCTTCCATTCCGGTAGTGCTCATGCTTCTTGCTTCCCAGTAAATGGTGCGTGCAAGGCAAGTAATCGCATTGTCCAGAGGCTCATCGCCTGTTAGATCGACAGCCTGAATTTGAGGTTTTGTAATAAGTTCAGTCGGACTTGGAGGTGTTTTGCCGCCCTCAGAGGAAGCTTTCTCTTCTAGAATCTCAGCTTTATCTTTTGCTACCTCAGCCTTCTGGTTCTGATCATTAGCCACTGCTGAAGACAACATTAGGAACATTGCAGAAAAACATGTTATAAATAATGCTCTTGTCATTTTAAAGTATGTTTTATTTTATGATGGCTATATTAGCGTTAATCTTTTACTGCTTTACTTACGTCATTTTCAGCTTTAGTCATCGAGCCTTAATTCTTAGATCACCGTTTGGGCGACACAAAGATGAAGGCTGGATGTTAAAAGTGAAGTAAGAACGGTTGTCTACAGAAAATTGTGTAGTTTTATGCGCTTTGTTGTTGCTTGAACAGTCCGAGAACCGCTTTGTAGAACAGAACACTTTTCAGTCCTCGCTGTTTATATTCCTTGAACAAATAATCGCCTTCGGAAAAATTTGCGAGCGTTTGCTCTATCAATGTCTGTTTTGCAGTCTCACACAGTGCTTCGAAGTCTGCTTCCAGTTTCAACGCTGCTGCTTTATGTGCTATTGCATTATTCTTTTCGATCTTCGTTTGCGCATTTATCTTCCGTGCTGCTTCATTTCTTTTGAGTTTTAGTTGCCGCTGGCGCTCGATTTCAGCAAGCCCAAAGTCAGACTGTATTGCCTTGACGGTATAACCACCAACATTTGTAATCCGTTTACCGCTTCGTAACTCTTTTTCAACATAATCAAGATTACGCAAGATTCGTTTCTCATCGTGCTCTAGAATTAATTTTCTGGTTATCGATTTGGAGATGCCCGCAACAGACAGTCGCTCGAGAATTGTTGATACGTTTTTACCTTTTAGTTGATCAAGTGCGAGTTGATCAACTTGTTTTTGCTCACCAATGGTAAAGCGAATTTGGCTTATTTTGCGGTCCTGGCGCCGATAGTCTGCTTCGACCTCCAAATCGGACTCTTGGTTAACTTCGGCGATTGCGGGTTTCAGAACACGCTTGGAGAAATCTTTGAATTCTCTGTATTCGTCGGGCTCGACGCCAAATAATCTGCGCCAATCTTCGACCGCAATCCAACCTGTGGTTTTCACACTACGAAACCGTGCGCAGTTTTCATACAGCACCAACGCGTATCCACTTTTGAATTTACGCTGAATCGTCAGATTGATTCGAGCATACATGTCGGGATGATAGAGTTTCTTACTGAGCTCTCGATCATAGGCATACAGGCAAACCCCCCTACCCTTTCGGATCGTTGCTCTACTCAGCAACGTCGAAACCGTCCAATCTTCGTTACCATCGCTTGACAGAATATTCCATTCGACCGTGGTTTTTGCTAAATCTCGAAATGCTTCTTTGAGCAATTCAAAATCCTTGCTATTAAAACCGGCAATATCAGCAAGATCCTGGAGACTAATGGAATGTTCGTCAGCATAAGGTAGATTATCATAAGCATTCAACAACAAAACATTTGCAATCTTGCGTTTTAATAATGAGAGCTTTCCACTGACGTGGACTGCCGCAACATGCTTCTTCAGGCTGCGTGTGAGCATCTGTGTCATTCGATCTCACCTTTGGCTGGAGGTAGTAAGGCGCCCTTCTCTGCTGAACCCTCATAGAGTCTTCGAGGGTGCCTTTTGAAAAGGTATCGATTTAGAGTAAAGATTAGACACCCTGTATCCGTCCCCTTATTGGTTTCCCGAAAATACCGTCTCCCTGCAAACGTCCTCTTTTTAGGGGTGATACATCGCCAATCGATCATAAGGTTCGTCTCATCACTTCAATGACATTGGGCATTCGCTGCCGTTAGGTGTAACCTAACGCTACAAAATAGTGCATACTGTGCATTATTTGAGTAGAATTGTCAAATAATGCAATGTTAGAGTCGAGGTAGTCAAATGAACACAGCCCACCAATCTATTAGCGAATTGCTACGCCGATCTGATCAGGTCTTAAAAGCGATCAAAGAACAGGGTTTCTCACCAACGGGTATCAAAACTTTAGAACTGCGTTTTACGCTTCAGGAAGCGCAGGATTTAGTCGGCCGATCTGCCACTGCTATACGCGATGCAGAAAAAGACGGGCGGATGTCGCCACCCGATCTCGGGCCGACCGGTCGGCGTATCGGATTCACCCAAAAGCAGCTTAATGACTTACGCGCCATCTTTGGCACGCAACCATACCGCGCTGAAACCGATGAACCAGTAATTATTGCTTGCTCGTCATTTAAAGGCGGCGTTGGAAAATCCACTACTGCCGTGCACATGTCTCAGTATTTGGCATTACAGGGTTACCGGGTTTTGTTGGTTGATTCAGACCCGCAAGGATCTGCCACATCTCTTTTCGGATACATCCCCGACTTGGAGTTAGATGAGCGCGATACACTTGCGCCGTTCTATCGCGATGAGGAAGATACTCTCGATTATGCCGTACGTAAAACTTATTGGGATAGCCTAGATTTAGTGCCGGCAAACCTGCTCCTATATGAAACAGAATACGAGTGGATGGCCGATGTAAGAGGCGAAACATTTCGCTATCTGAAAGAGGCGTTAGACACCGTCAAACATAACTACGACGTGATTGTGATCGATCCGCCTCCCGCACTTGGGTTAATGTCGTTGAACGTAATGGCTGCAGCCAATGCTCTGCTGATTCCGATCCCGGCACAATACCCGGATTTATCTTCCACAACATCATATTTACGGATGATGGAACGCACCTTAAAAACGCTTGAACGGCACAATGGTCCGCACGAATATAAATTTACTAGAGCGGTGATTACACGATTCGATGAAGGCAATGAAAACAGCGCCCAATCAGTCCTGGCTCAAGTCTATGAAACGGTATTCGGGACATCTCTTTTGCGTGCTCGTTTTCGTCAAACCAAGCAAATTGAGAATGCGTATTCACGCCAGCGCACGGTATACGAATTAACCAAAGAGGAAGTGAATCGCGCAGTTCATAAGCGTGCTCTCAGTATTCTCGATACGATGTTTATTGAGATTGAACTTCTCATCCGACGCACCTGGCCAAGCCACGAAAAGAAACTTCGTCAAGAGGGCAAAGTATGAGCTTAATCGATCGATTTTGTTTCTTGAAACTCCATAACTTGATCGAACTACTTAAGTTGGACATGTCCAACTTAAGTAGCTTGTCTATCGTTTTCGATTAAGAGAGGTCACTATCTTGGTTAGAAAAAAAGGTCTTGATCTTGGATTAATTCAGGAACGCGTCATTAGCGAAGAAGCCGCAACCGTTGAAGATAAACAAGGGTACAAAGAGCCGCCTAATTATGTGGACAGACGCATAGACATACAAAACAAAATGGGCAGCGGTAAACGTGAAAAGCGGCTGACTTACCGAATCGATCCGTCGACATGCATGATCCGAGAAGATCACGATCGCAATTACAACAATCTCAATGAAAAAAACTGTCGAGAATTGATTGATGGGATCAAAATGCATGGCCAAGAAACCCCAGCCATTGTTCGACAGTTAGATAATAACGAGAAGTTTCAGTACGAACTTGTTTGTGGCGCCAGGCGTCATTGGGTTGCAAATTATCTCAAGACTGATTTCATTGTCGAAGTCCGCGATTTGAGTGAAGAAGAGGTCTTCATCATCTCAGACGAGGAAAACAGAAACCGACAAGACATCAGCGATTACGAGCGGGCGATTAAATACAAGAAAGCCCTCGGCGGTTTGTATCAAAGCCAGGTGCAAATGAGCGAGCGTATGGGGGTTTCTAAGGATTGGTTGAGTAGATATCTCGATTTAGCAAGCATGGATCAAGATATTATCAAAGCGTATTCAGACCTGTCAGAAATTAAGGTGAGACACGCTCGCGAGCTCAAACCCTTAATGAAAGAACCAGCCCAAGCGGAGCTTATCTTAGCTGCTGCAAAAGGTATGCACGAAAACCCGCAGAAAGGCGCCATTGTTATGGCGGCATTGAAATCTGCCGCTAAAATCAAAACAAAACTGACTAAAGGGATTGTAAGGCAATATGTGACTAGTTCGAATAAAGCGTTTATGCAGGCCAAGGCAATTTCACCTAACAAACTGGTGCTGGAAATTAATTTGGCCTCCGATGCGTCCCTTGAAGATTGGCTTGCGGCTGTTACAGCAGTTCATGCTGATTATCAGAACTAGTAATAAAATTGGACATGTCCAACTATTAAGTACTGGTTAGTAAAAAAAACAACAACTCTAAAAGAGGACGCTTACGGGGAAAGTATGTTGTAAATAGTTATAGGATGTTTAGCTTTTGTTTACTATCTATAAGTTATTGATATATAATAGTTATTCTTTTGTTGGGTGGGCGTGTACAGGGCGCGAGGTAGACATCAACGGGGTATGAAGTGGACAAGTTAGGGTGAGAGGAGGACATTTACGGGGTAAATTACATCAAGCGAGATAATTGACACATCGTGTAGATTATCTCGCTTGAATAAATTCTGAAACTACATGCCGGCTGTAAAAGGAATGCAATTTCCGATTGATGTGATTCTGGTTTGCATCCGCTTGTACGCAAGTGTATCCATTAAGTTGTCGGCACGTGGAAAAGATGATGGGGTAGGGTGGTGTATCGATGATCTCGCTTAATGCGACATAACCTTTTCACCTCCATCCATGAGCGCTGAAGGCCTACATTCCCCAGTTTCAAGATCCGCATCATCTGCATGTGCACTTGACAATAACTCGGGGCTTCCGTCTGCTACGGTGTTGAATAAATAAAAATGCACCTAGCACATTGGCACGCGCGAAGGGGAGGGGGGGTGTAAAATTTAAGCTTGCCAGTGGTTTTTATTGATAAAAGCTTAAAAGATTTTGACGACAAATTGCGGGCTGATGGGTAGATACAATCTATTAGCGTGTAGTTGGCGTTATAGTTGTAATTATGAGTGTATAAGGCCGACAGAATAGAAATCAGTGGCTTTAAAAAGCTATGAATACCCACCGCACTTCAAATATCTGTCATTTCATATATTCAGTATCTCATTAAAAATTATTGGTTCTGTTGTATTAAGTTTTTTTCTTCCAAATCGTTCATCAATTCATTGATTACATTTGAAGAATTCCGATCATAATTACCCAGAGTATTGCATACTTGCCAGATCATGGTTGGGCCGTATCTATGACCAGCGTATCCGACACAATTAAACTCTCTCCCGCCGTAATCATTAAACGAGCGCATTGATTTTATAAGATATTCTGGGTCGTAATTTTCTTCACTATACGCCCCTGTTTCTCTATATTTCCAAAATTCTCTGTAAATACCTTTTTTTCGCATCCGCATGCCTGGATTCGAACCATCAGAGACGATTAATCCCACGTCGATAAGCTTAAGGCATACATCATTAATGTGCTCATTGAGTAACCAAAGGTTGCCACTACCACCTTCACCCAGAGAGTCTCCGCGATAAAAGAAGACACCTAATGTACTTATTTCTTTACGGAAAGCCGAAAACCCATATCCATTTCGGCGATTAATTTTAATTATTCTTCCAGTTGGATTATGTCTATAAATCTCAGTCAAGGTACAAGGGTCAATATCTTTATCGTATGAACTGCATGAAACGGGACCATTGATTTTTCTTTCTAATAAATTGTAGCGTTGATCCATTCTTAATAATGGCTCTTGTTTGTCTGCAGGAGCATCAAGCCCGTAGTTTCTCGTATCCTTGTTACGTGGTGAAAAATATCCTTTATCAACAAACCAGAAATCCGTTACATACGGCGAGAAAAATTCTATCGGAATGAGTAAATCATTCCCACTACAAGGATAAAAAAGCGTTGTGTCTTTAATGCTTTCCAGTACACTTTTGCTCAGTATTAGGAGATCTTCCATCGGTCATCGCCCTCATATTAGACATAACAACTAGTTATCGTCAATATTGCGATAAAAATTAGCCTAAAAGACACGGATGAGAACCGTAAGCTAAGTGACGGAAACCACATTATTTAACACAAATAATCCATTAGGAGCCGTCGTCCCTACGAATATTTCGAATGTCATTCAGTTGAACATGAGGCAGGCCATAAATCCACTAAACAATGGTGGAACGACAGAACTGCAACCTGTCTTTTTACTGAATGGCTACCGTTTATATCGACGGGGTATTTGAGATGTTTTTACATCAAGTTAGATGGCGCTGTTGTAGGTTATTGTCACCAAAATGCCAGAAAAGGGGACGCAGATATGTGCTTGCTGCTTTTGGACGTCAGACTCCATCATTTGGAATCAAACTTGGCGAGTTCTGCAGTCATTTGTGTTAGATAAAATGGTCTAAGGATCGCCATTGAGACTGTACCAGCTATAAAAGCTCGGTTCGAGGTGTTTTCGGTCGGTTAAAAACCAAATGTCCACGAGACGAGTCGTTAGAGAACTGCGGCAGTTTATTACCTTGTGGAAACGGGGCTTAGTACACGTTTTCTATGCAAGCACTCGAGCAGAATTATGTATGTTAGTGATTAAATTGGCGCGCTGGGACGATGTACCGGTGTAAAGAACCAGCCGGAAAGATCCGTAGTTTTACCGCACTAAGCAATGCATGCAAGTTTTTTCATTTGAATAAATGAGATAACTTAATCAACATACTATGCTGGAAATCGTGGGGCGTGAACGAGCCAAAGTGTTTTTCTAAATCGTTATAAATTTTGTATCCAAACTGTCGATAAAACAGGTATCAGGCACGATTAAAAAATTCATCTTCTCTTTGTGCCCAATCTTTGCAGAAATTGTGCAGGCTCCGAGTTGATAGTAATGCCGAAAGATTGTATTGATGGCGTGATCACACATAAGCTTTGCCATTTGAGAGCATGTAATCTCAGCAGGCGTTTTATAAATTACTAACCACTTGCTGAAGGATTGGAAGTTGAGACGGAGACGGCTCAATGAAATAGTTGAGGCTAGGGTTGTTTGATAATTATCGTTTAGGTTGAATTTAATTATGAAGCTTGTCTGTTTTAAAAGGCGTGAAAATGGTTCGGGCGTTCGACTGACCGGAGGCAGGTATGAATGAGGAGGTTACCGAAGAAGACGGAAGTCGTCAGCGCCGCACGGAACTCAAGCATGCATACGGCGCAGCCTACACCATGCTGAGCGATATCCTGTTCAGCGAAGATCCTCTCAGAATCAGCTTCGGGGATAATACCGACGAGTATGAGCCAGAGGTCAATACGATCCTGCCGCGACTAGGTAGCTCTCAGTCCGTGGAAGACGTGAGACGGATTGTTCATGAAGAGTTCGTGAAGTGGTTCGAACTCTCTATGGCTGGCCCGGAAGAAAAATACCAGGCTATCGCGGAGCGCACGTACGCAGAGGTTGTGCCTCTGTTGCCAAAACAATCGACGTAGAACTCTGAATATAGAACCCGTTAAGGTTTTTTCAACAACTTCTCGCCGTCTACTCGCAAAGCTCCATCTGGAGCAATATGAATATATTGGATGGAATACGCACACGGACTTGGCTCGTACCCGACAGAACCCTAAATAGTCCACTTGTTTTGTCGTAGTTATTATTCTCATCTTTATAGAAGGGATGCCGAAAAATGGCTATGGTTTTCTGCAGAAATTGTGGCAAAGAAATAAAAAAAACCGCAAATATATGCACATATTGCAAAACATCGTGGTTTAGTAAAAAACATGAGAATCCAGCCATCCCAGACGGCATTAAAGGCTGGTCTTGGGGGGCTTTTACCTTTAATGGAATTTGGGCGATAGGAAATCGGACTTGGGTTGGATTATTATCATTTATTCCTATTGTAGGTATTATTATGTGTGTAATACTCGGTATTAAAGGTCGGGAATGGGCTTGGAGAAACAAGGAATGGGAAAGTATAGAACATTTTAATCGTGTTCAAAAGAAATGGTCATTCTGGGGAGGGGTACTTATCATTACCGTCATATCTCTAGATATTGCAAGTGCCTTTCTAGCAGTCCCTGCATACCAAGATTACGTACAGCAAACAAAAAACAACATGAACTTAAATCAGAATTATAAATAAAGTTAGAAGGATGCTCTAAAGCACCCTTCTTCTGGCGGTTATAGCAAACGTTAGGTTACTTGCACATGTCTGATGCGCCGTTTCAATTTGCCAACTATCTGACCGTGTTTGTCGATTTGCTTGGCCATCGAAATCTCTATCAGAAAATTGCAGATATTCCAGAAGACGGGAGCACTGAACTACCCGAGTTCGCTGCATCACAACTCGAAAAGCATCATAACGCCGGAAACAGCAAGTTGGCAATTCGCTATTTACTGCTTTCCAGCTATTTAAATGAAAGTGGGCCAGTGCCATCCAGTGAGAAGTAACCTAACTCAGGCGTGATGTTTCAAAAGGAAGCGTATGGAAGAAGTCAAAGAATTATGGATTAAATTCAATAAGTATTCCAACAAGCTAGCAAATGCGCTCGGTAGAACAGGCAACATTGTTGGCGAGTATGCTGAATATCTCGCACATCAGTATTATGGCGGCAGCCTGATCAAAATATCCGGAGCTGGTGCAGATATAATAACTAAAGATGGAACACTGTACCAAGTTAAGTCTCGGAGAATTAGAGGTACGCTATCAGCTCAATTAAACGTCATCCGTTCATGGAATTTCCATTACCTTGTAATAATACTGTTCGATGCAGAAGGCGGGATAAAACGGGCACTTGAAGTTCCAGTCAAAATTGCCAGAGAATACGGAGTGAAAAACATTCATCAAAATGGGTGGGTTATTACAACAACACAAAGGTTTTTAAATGATGGGCGGTTAAAGGATATTACGGCTCCGCTAAGCAGCGTACCCCGCAAACCTGTTGCAATCAGCATGTTTGGCTCAAATCATCCTGAAAATGTCTGAAATAGACACTTTTGGCACCGACATTGGCGGTACTTTCATATTGAAAGTGGTTTTTAAAAGACTTTTGGTATCTCAGCCTTTCGATGCGAGGCCGAATTTTGGAGATAATTGCATAGCGTTTGTAACGTCTTAGCCGAGCCCCAACTTTTGTGTACCACTCTTTTCCAATGGCACCCCAGCGTTGGACGCCCTTCAAATCTCCAAGTAAGGTCGAAGCAATTGTGTTTGACCTGACCAGAAGGAGCGTTCCACCGTCTACGGTATCCGCGGACAGAGAGCATTCAATGAAAAAGTAATGGCTGGCAATGGCGATATCGTTATCAGTAACGGTACAGATACCCGGATCGTGGCAATTGATGATGCCAGTCAGGTCACCTTTGATGAATTGGGTGGCTTACATGGGGAAATTGATCGCTGGGAAGAGAAATATTGGAAAACGAGGGAGAACGGCTTAAAGAGGAAGCGGAGTAAGCAGCATTCGACTATTTTTTTTGATGTGTGGTCTCGCGTCCGCAAGTTGGTTTTATATTTATCTTCGAAGCGACTGTATAGATACCTAAGTCCGTAATGAATTGTCGGTTTTTCCTATACAAATGCTGCTCAGGCGCAGCTCCGATGTAAATTGTGCTCCTTGCTATGTTGTCGGTGTATCGTTTCAATCTAAGCAGCAGAAAACTGAAAGCAGTCGAAGGAACCCAGCCAGTCACCCTCGATAAGCTTACCGGTATACAGATCCAGTGGGACACACCACAGTGAAAGCTGATCATTGAAGCGGAATACCGGTAATGGCCGCTCAAAATCGTTGTGTTTGGGATAAATCAGCATGAGCTGTCCTTTGCCGTCAAGGTATTTCTGGCCATAGGCAAACATTTGATAGAGATCCGCCTGCTTGATCCCATACTTATGCTCACTGGTAGAAAGTCGTTGATCGAGCAGTTTCCATTTTGCATCTAGCACAAAACAGACGCCTTTTTGTTCTATCAGAAAATCCGGTTTGAGGACAAACCAGTTTTGTACGGTTTCGTCCTCTGCCGAATCAGGAGCATGGCTGAGCAAATGACGGCGGCTTACCTGGGGAGTGAGCTTGGCACCGACAGCCAGCTGTTGTCGCAGGCAGGCCTTCAGGTAGCGTTCGAATAACTGCTCCATTGGGAACAACAGGGCAATCCCCTTGTGCTTACCTTTTTGAAAGTTGGGGTTGAGTTGCTCCAGGAGGAGGCGGCACCAGGGATTGATAATACTGTATGACTGCATCATCTTTCCATGATGCCAGTGCCCAAGTTGACGCAAAGGTTGATTTATTGGCTCTATATCGACCAATTGATGGCTAAGGGTATTGGCCAGCCGCCAGTTATCACTGTCTTTGGTTAGCTTAAAAGCAATATCCAGCGCCGTTTTTATGAGTCGATTTTCCAGCCGCTGAGGGCTGAACTCGGCGTGGCGTACATGAAAGTGGGTCGCTTTCTCAGGTGTTTGCCTGATCTGCCTGGTCATATCCAGCTGGCCTCGGATAAAACGACATTGCTCTTCAACATTCCGGTAATCAAAACGTAACCCTCTGCGCACGAGATCTGCCAGCTCCTTTAGAAACTGGCGAATCACCCATTCATGTAACGGTGTTCGCGAGCGCAACAACTCTGCGGCGCCGGCTTCACGGTGCTTTAGTCCTAGAGTTGAGCGCAACATAGTGTGCAGCAGCCGGCGCAATCTTTCCGGGCCAGTCGGAATGGCATACTCGGTTTTAGGAAGGATCTCAATGGCCTCGCCATGAGGGCTTTGCAGATAGCCCGCATAACTGCATAGCTTAAGACGTGTTTTGCCTTCGATACTGAGAAGGTCAGCACGACCTTTCCAGCTCTGCTGTAATTCGAGTAACCAGTCAAAGGTAGCCTGCGATACTACGCCAAGATCCATACTGGTTTCTCGACTGGTATCACAGGTTAAGGTGGCATACTCGCGCACCTGTATGGTCATCTCACTATGCCCTGATAGGCTTCTGGCCGAGAAAAGGCGAGCTCATTGATTTGATAACGTCGATCCACCAGCTGGTCGGCTATGTCTTGTGGAAATAGCTTTTGTAGATTGGGAAGTGGATCCTTTAGTGTTTCATTTTTAAGGGTATTTCTTGGTGTTTTATCGGTGATGATAAAGCGGTCATTCGTGTTTTCTTTGGCCGGATCATTAAGCACCCAGCCAATTCGCTGATGGTCATCAAAAAAATACTCCTGGAGCAAAGGCAATAGCTTGTCTTTAAACAGCTCTGCAAGTGCCTGCTGCCGCGCGGTCTCATCCTCAATACTTATCAGCGGGATAAAGTAACTGTGGCCAATCAGGTGCTCGGCATCCAGCATAACCTCGATACGCTGATTGATAAGAGTCAACATCTTCTCCAAATCCACATCAAATACCGAAACCCCCTCCAGTAACTGCGGTTGCGGCAGCATTTCGGTAAAGCTGAAACGACGACGCAGCGCCAGATCTAATTGGGCAAGTGACTTGTCCGCCGTGTTCATGGTGCCAATAACATACACATTATCGGGTACGGTAAATGGCGTTTTCGAGTAAGGCAGCACGGCCGTCTGCGCGTCATGTGCCCCCTTACGCTTGCTGGGCTCAAGCAAGGTGATCAACTCGCCGAAGATGCGCGAAATATCACCCCGATTAATTTCGTCGATGATCAGCACATGCGGCTTGCGCTCTGTATCTTGATTCTTCTCCGGGGCAAGTAATTGCTCAAGCTTGTTTTTGTCTACCGTGGTGTATCTCAACTCATAAAGCGTCATCTGAGACAGTGCTCTCAGAAATAGTCGTTCCATAGGCAAGCTAGGTTGGTACTGACGCAACCACTTCACCGATCTGCACTGCTGGTATCCGACTCTTTCTTCTTTTTTCAGAAATTCATAATCACCAGTGATTTCGGCGATGGCCCGGAATTTATGATTGCCGTCAGAAACAATAATCAGATCACCTTGCTTCATCACGTTCTTGAAAGTATTGACTGATGTGACGGCATAGTTATTGTTAGTTACTGCTGCTCCTTCTTTTTCCTCTAGCAGTTTCCTCACAGCCCTTCGGTCATGGCAATTGGTGAAGTCAGTATCATCACCGTAACCAAGTAGCACATAGTCTTGCTCAATACACTCGTCAAAAATATATTCTTCTGCTCCCTGAGTATTACCAAGAGACATTTTCCAGATTCGCTTGCCGTCCAAGTTAATAGCTTCATCAGATGCCGCTTGAACCTTGACATCAGCGCTGTCACACAGTTGTTTGAATATGCCGTCAACGATTTCATAGCGTATGCCACCGCTCTGCTCATCGGTATTGGCACGGATTCCTTCGATAAAGTCCTCATAAGAGAAACTCTGGTGAAAGGTAGTAAATATCACTCGCTGTTCTGCCAACAGTTGGTCGTATTTGTTTTTTACCTCCTGCCGCAATTCGGCACCAGCGTACTTGGCAAACGCGTCCTGATACCACTGAGGCTCGGCGATACCCACCGCAAGCTCGGTGGTCGCGTGGGTCTTGCCGGTGCCCGGCGGACCATAGAGGATCTGATTTAGGGGTAGCATAGGAAAATCCATTTTTATTGTTAGGTTGAGAATTTTTTAGCGAAATAGCTGTATACGAAGAAGTCTGGACTGTCAGTAAGGCGATTAAATCAGCCAGCGCACTGTCCGGCTACCCGATCGGGGGTTGTTGGGCAACATCACCTGTAACCCTTGATTGGGGACCCGTGATGAGCAAATCCAACAAATTGCCCTCATCTACAACCTTGTATTGGGCATTTTTTGTTATATTCGCTCTTGAGTAATGGTTGGATTAGCCTCAATTCTGAACGCAATAGTTACCTTCAGCGTGATACCCAACAGGGCAGGATCCCCCCTTAGGGATGACGATCTTAGGGTTGTCTTTGCTTGCAACGCAAAAATTACCTGATGAGTACCATCCGTTGGGGCAGTAGCCGATTTTTGGAATTGCCGGTTTGGCATTTGGGCCAGGCACACACATGTTTCCACTCGAATAATATCCCGATGGGCAGCGTCCATTTTGATCTTGCTGTATTGGCATTACTTGCATAGTCATCACATTTCTCTTTTTGGTTTTTTAAAAGTCTGTTGACGTTTCAAAAAGAATTTTTGAATACGTCCGCTCTCAATTGTCAGATCAAAGCGTAAATAATTTATATAGCGATAGCTATTCTCAAAACATCAACAGGATTCAGGGAAATGTATAAGACGTGAAGTCTGACAACCTTGAGTGTGGTGCTTTATATTTTTGTAAATGATTGCTTGCTGTAATGTTTAAATTAATTACGACTCGAACATAGCAATCTTTACAAATAAGTATGGCCATGGAAACCATTGAAAAACTGCTTGATCGGGCAAGGGCCAACCCGTGACGGGCGGTCTGAAGGAAGCTGGCAAAGACCAATATCGAACTTTGATCAATAAATGTGATGATTTACGATTCTTATAATCAAGCGATTAAGGAATTGACGTACGAGGTTCTTGAGGCGGTTGTTTCGTTTGATGAAGATTACCATGTAAGGCGAAATACAGTATTAAGCGTAAATAAAAATTCGGCCGATAACTGTTTTTATAAGCACATCGTCACGCCAGCTCCGAAGTAATCTTGTCTCTGATGCATCGATGCCATAGATGCATGATGAAATAAAGCATCGTTTGTCGATCACTTCATCCGGTTTGTTTTCTAACGCACGGATTTTTTCTTCCATCTCGAACCGCCTGTGCTCAAGAGCTCCTTCCTCTGCATGCTTGCGAACATAATCAGGCGAAGTATCTCCGCGATTCCGATCAAATATCACTTTCTGTTCTCAATAAACCGCAGATACGTTCTCGGTAATGCTGTGGTAGTGCTTCTTTCTACTATGGCGATAGCCGCTCATAACCGTGGCTTATTCTTAATTTGTCGATACGGCTATATTCCTTTTGGGCCGATTCCAGATCTGAGAAAAGTTTCACCTTACTTCCATGTTTTCTGTTCATCAGCCCATACCAATGACAGTGAAGCGTATAGTTACCAAGTAAATCCTTAAATATTGCCCTGGAGTAACCACGTTTTTCAGTGCGGTAATCTGCTCTCACCGTTATTAACCTTCTGATCGCATTGCAGCTGCTTTCGCATATCGGATTGAAAATAATGACCTGTTCAGATGAAATGATTCACGTCTGATCCATGCAAGCTCCTTCTCCGTTTCCGCAATGAGCGGTTTTTCCCATTCCTTTGCAAAGGAATAAAGTTTTGAAAGCGTGTAGGTGTGTTTTCCTTTGCCTTTCGAGATATGTGTGTACAGTGGATATTTCTTACCATCTTTGTTACTGCTCCATTTAATCCCTGTCCAGTCGATGCGCAAATTATTTCCCTTTCGATGAATCCTTAAATTCAAATTGCTTCTGTTTTGCCACCCTGGGAATGCTTTCTCGGACTGCATCACCAGCTCCCAATGACGATCAATTATCGATGCGGCAATTTTCTCCAATTCGTCAATCCGGATTTCGATTGATTTCCAGATCGTTTCGAGGCTTTCCAAAGAATGTAGTGTTTCTGATTCAACCGTTGACACTTTTATCTCACCTGCTTTCCATGTTGGAAAAAAAACTAGCCGTATTCAAAATTTAAGATTCCAGGGTTGTTTCCTTATCAGAAAACAACCCTTATTGAGTTGTTTTCTGCCATTAAAAAACTACAAGAATTAATAAAATTTTAGTTTTTAGAAAGCCAAGAAAAATATTGATAATAAACATTTATTATCAATAATATAATTAATTTAATTTCTATAATATTTAATCAAAAAACTACTGAAATTGAAATTTCATTTCAAAAAATAAATAGAGTTATTAAAAATAAATTTCAAAAATCAGAAAATGGTAGCACGGAGATTT
Organism: Nitrosomonas mobilis; assembly: GCF_900103035.1. GTDB lineage: Bacteria > Pseudomonadota > Gammaproteobacteria > Burkholderiales > Nitrosomonadaceae > Nitrosomonas > Nitrosomonas mobilis. Next base: position 50,569 of record NZ_FMWO01000040.1, on the reverse strand, counting down.
ATCACAAAACTACCCTCGATAAATGACGTTTTCAGGGTACTTATCGGGGGTAGTTTTAATAAGGACAAATTGCTAGAGTGCGATTTAGTTAAATGTTCGGCAGAATTAAACTAAAAAGTACACTCTGAGTACACTGGCGATACATTTTTAGTAAAGATAAGACACAGATCAGAGCAAAAGTACACTGGAAGTACACTGGCGGCACACATTTTTCTGATTTTGATCACTTGTCTGCCAACGCTGAGGAAACACCGACCATGTGGACTAAAAACGCGGCAAAAGTCATTGCCATGCATGACATCAAGCAATTGCTGGCTAGGAAGTGCTCTAAAAATTATTCGAAGCGGTGTGGAATCATCTTAATGAGCAAGATAGAGGCGGAAGGCACCGAATCGATTGAAGTCACACAATCTCCACTCGGGGAGACTGAGGTAAATCGTTTGGGTGGTAACACCTGGCGCCCAGGTCGTTGAACCGAGAGGCACCTGCTACAGCGACGACTTTAAAAACTTAGCGGTGGGAGGCTTTATTTCAAGTATTCCTCGGAGAGAGAATTGAACATTGTCGGTATTGATGTTGGCTACTCAAATCTAAAGGTAGCCTATGGAAGAAACGAAACACCTTCGCCTAAAACCATACTTAGACCAGCAGGGGCGGCACCAGAAGACCGATTCGGGTCACGCCTGGACGGTAAAGATAGTGAAGAGTTTCTGAGAGTAGTGGTTAACGGTAAAAAGTTTATTGCAGGTGTATCTCCAGACCGCGCACAGATGTGGAGCCGCTCATTGCACGCTGAATATTCATCCAGCGAATCCTATCAGGCACTTTTTAAAGCGGGCCTGCTGCTGGCGGGAATGGAGCAGATAGATATGCTTGTTACTGGATTGCCTGTTTTGCAATATCTGGACGAGCAAAGAAAAAAATCACTGATAAATTACATGACTGGGATTCATGAAATATTACCAGGAAAAATAGTCGACATTAAAAAAGTGAAGGTTGTGTCACAACCAATTGGTGGGTTTCTTGATTTTATTTCAAGGAGCAACGAAGATATTGAAGATGCAAGCATACTGGTAATTGATCCTGGTTTCTTCTCAGTAGATTGGGTCGTAATCAGTAATGATGAAATACATAAACATTCATCTGGCACGAGCCTGACCGCATCATCCGTTTTGCTGGAAGAAGCTTCTGCCCTGATCAGTAAAGATCATGGAACCGGAATAAGTGCTGAGATGCTGGAAAATGCCATACGGCAAAATAAGACAACCATCATGGTTCTTGGTCAGAGAATCGAAATTGCACCTTATTTGCGCATTGCCAGAAAATCAATTGGTCCCGTAATCACAGAAGAAATTCAGAAGTCTTTGCGTAATGAGAACAAAATGGTTGACATAGTAGTGATGGTTGGCGGGGGTGCGACTTTTTTTATGGAAGCGGTAAAGGAAGCTTTTCCAAGATTAAAAATTCTGTTGACGCAGGATGCAGTTTTTTCAAACTGTCGCGGATTCTGGATGCTCGGCGCAGCCAGTGAATAATTAATGGATAAAAGAATAAGAATAATACTGAGCCTTGATTTTGATTCAAATCCAGAGTTATTTGCAGAAGCAAAAAGACTGCCTGCAAGAGCAAGATCTGAAAGAATAAGAACCCTGGCAACAGTCGGAATAGCATTATGCTCTGGTATGCGGAACACAAAGATTAGTGTTGATGATAAACCGGGGGAAGTTGCGGAACCAGTAGTGCTGAATAAAAATCAGCGAGCAATGAAGATCGCAAGAAAACTTGCGAATTGTGATTAGAAATTAGCAAGGGTTTGATATTTTAAATAAATCATTCCTTATTCTGTAAAAGCCAAACCTTTTTTTCGAGAGTATTTATTTTTTCGGAATCCTTGATTATCAAGGATAGCTTTTCAAGAATCGAATTCCGCAAGTCCTCATCAAAATCAAGATTAATGATTTGTATTTCAAGTTCTCGAAGCCGGGATGCGAAGGACTGGGGATCAGAATGATTTTTGCTTATTGTGATAGTCATATCGCCTACGCCGGTTAATAACCAATGGATATTAAGACCAGCTTTAGCTAATGCTAATAAGGAATTACCACCAGGAACACACGACCCTCCTTCACACTTGCGAATAGTAGTAATACTTGTATCTGTGAATTTAGACAATGCTATTTGTGTTAGTCCCAATGATTTTCGCCACTGACGTAATCTAAAAGAAATATCTTGTTTGCTGTCCAAATTAACCACAATTGTTATAGAAGTAATAATTAAAAACAAATAAACCTAAAACAGACAAAAAATCAATTTTTTTATATAAAAAGCGTATTATTTGATAATGTAGTGAATAAAAAATGTTTTTTCTTTAGAGAAAGGATAAATATGAATGAGATACATTCCATAAACTTTAGGTATCTTTTGATAGTAAAAGAGATGTCGAATAACACAGAATCAGGTGAACTGGCTATGGGTGTATCAAGTAATCTTCTGAAAATAATCTCACAAATGAGCTATGAACAAATAGAAGAACTTGCAAAATACTCAGGAGTAAGTCTTCTAGGTTTCAGGCTTCGCGAAGAAGAAATAGAAAAATTTATAAAAATGACAAACGCATTTAAAACAAATTATATCTTATCAATTCAAGAAACGAGAGAGATTGAATGCTAAGAGCTGAAAATATAGAGGACTTAGAAAATGCCTGCGAATTAGTAAAAAAGGGAATGCGATTGACTGTAGTTCAGAAAATAACCGGAGTTAATATAAAGTTATTAAGAAAATTATGGCATGAATTACGTTCAGACGCACCCAGTCGGGGTTTGATAAAACACTCAGTATTGGGGGCTATATCTAGCTACGCAGACGCATCGAATATAGCTGGTTTTTTAGCTATATACAAAAACATTACAAAAAAACGAGGGTTATCAAATTATTTTGAAGTTGACTCCAAAATATTGCTTGATGCGCTTCGAGATTTTGAATTGATATGCAAAACGCACCTTGACATTAACACAGCATATTTTGCTGTGAGAGACGTTGGGGCAGGGGTCGTAACAATGATTAATTGCCAGTGTTGCCGAGCAGCGTATGTATACAAGTATGAGCATAGAATGGGTAATGAATACACAAAAAAATGCCCTTTCTGTAAAACTATGCCAGTAATAAAAAATGTAAATGTTCCAAACATCAATAGGCAAAACATAGCTCCGAACATCAGCTACCCCGCCCTAAGGAGTGGGGTTTGTAAAAGCCAGGTTGACCAGCGGAAGCCGTAACCAGTCGACTACCAGTGTAACAGGTCGTTAAAACCCACCACTGAGTGCTTCCTCAGTTCGTCGCTCTGGAAGGGATAGGTCATGTTGGAGCTCGAAGGTTTATTTCATCACTGTAAAGTGAGAACGAGTATGCTCTTCCGGAGGGGAGCTACATCGAAAGATGTACGTAACCAGGCACCTAAAAGCAGGCCCTATCCCTCCCTACTATGCATGATAGAGCTTATCGCGCAATTAGATGAAGCCACTGCCGCAAATGGTGCAAAAATAATAATTAACGTTTTTATAGATATATAGATATATAGATATATAGATATATAGGTATCTATTTCCTTGTTTTGTAGTGACTGGTGAGAATTTCTATCAGAATCTCTGTCTCGGTGACACGCCGGTTTTCTATTCGGGAACGATCAGCGGAATCATCACGTAATGCCGTTGCCAGTTCAGGTGGGAAACGAAATAATTTTTGTATGGTTGCGCTATTTTTTTGTTTTTTTTCATAGACCTCAAATTTACCTTCACTTCCTTCCTGACCGCCTTTGAGAAAGTTATCTGGGTTTCTATTTTTTTGGAAATTTGAAACGTCTGGTTTTCCACGTATTTTACTATTGCTCATTTTGTGGCTTCCATGAAAAATGAATTCATTTCGCTTATTGCTGCATTATCTTTATTGATTTCATGAACAATTGCTCCTTCTCCGATTGCGCGGCGGAAAGCGACCCTTTCACAGATTTTGGTTTGCAGAACATTAAGTTTCTGATCATTTAAAAATTCGACCATTTCAAGCGTATCGCGTGTACGAGGATCAATTCTTGTTAATAGTACCCGGACATCAAGATCTGGATTATAGTCTATGGCTAATTCAACAACTGTCATCAAATCAGTCATTGCAGCTGCATCAAGGTTCGATGCTCCAACTGGAACGATTGCTCTTTGAGCGATTATCAGAGCAGATCTTAAACCGACAGAATCTCGTCCTCCTGCGTCTACAACGACATTATCGAATCCGAGAGACAATTGTTTTCCCTCTGAAAAAATTGCTTTTCCCGCAAGGCAAGTTGTCACCGGGCTTGGAGAATATTCACTGTTTTCTCTGCGCCATGCTGCCCAACTTGCTGCACTTGCTTGAGGATCACCATCAATAAGTAGAGTTTTTCCTTGCTTGGCAAGCATTGTTGCAAGGTGTACGGCGGTAGTGGTTTTTCCAACACCGCCTTTTGTGTTGATCACAGAGAAAATCATATTTACAATTAGATATAAAGCTATAAAGCTATAAAGCTATAAAGCTATAAAGCTATAAAGATATAAAGATATAAAGATATCTTATCTTGTTTTTGAAGATTGAATAGCGTTTTTTTGTGGGTTCAGTTCGCATTTAATAGTGAACTTACAACTAATGCGACCAAGTACCTCGATTCTTATCTCGGTTGGTTCCACACCCTTGACCGGGCAACTTTCATCGAAGCATCATCCGCGTCATTACTTGCTCCGTGTCTCGACTCTCGAAGTTAGTGTCGTCATTATTTAACTCGATTTGATACTTTTTGTATGTAATTAATTTTTCCCCTTGCCAATCAACATGCAGCAGGAATAATATTTACAGAAAAATGCAAAAAAAGGAGAAAGAATGATAACCAAACAGGAAAGATTCGAGCGTAGGGCAAAAATCCTGCTGTTTATCGGCATTACCGTTACCGTGATGGCAACGGGGAAAATCACGATACTAAGCGTGATAAATAATCTATTCTACTCAGCTTTCTTATGGGCAGTCCTGTGGTTTATGTATGTATTTTTCCGGGATCTCAGTATTGCCCTGGGCTGGAAGAAACCAGAATTCGAGTTGCCGCAGCATCCTCGGGAGGATGCTGAAATGGATATAAAAAGAGAGGAAATGGATCGAGATTGGGATATAAATCCAGCGAACCCTGCATCTCCTATTTATGAGGAAGATTTTCGGTAATAATTTAATTCTTCCCTTTAGTTTCTTTCGACAAAATTTCCCGGATGGCATCCATCATTGGATTGTTGGGTCTGCCCTTATCAACACGTTGCTGTTGGGTTTCAGTAACCACAGCGCCAGGCATGCTGGGAAATTGAGAAGCGATTCCATCCGGTAGAACACCTGATGTATTGCTAATGGCAGTACCCATCAACGGTTGTGCGCCAGGTTCGGTGCGTTTATCTGCCTCCTGTTTGATTGGCGCGCCTTGCATATCAAGATAGGTTTGACCCGCATCCATGGCTTCGATAACACGCTCACGAACATTATCGAACTTGCCAGGCAGACTGCTCGCGACAGAATCGCCAGGGTTTAGTCCGACAGCCGCCGCTGCGGTGGCTGCGGCACCACCACCATTCCATCCGCTTACACTTCCAGAGCCACGAATCATTTGTGCCTGTTCGGTAAAGAAGTGACGAATGTCTTCCGGTGAGTTGAACCGTGGCGCATTGGCCGTCACCATTGATTCCATCTTCTCCTTATAGAAGATATCGAGGAAAGGCACCAGCAGGTTCGGATTCTTTTCAGCCATCTGCGAGACGGTAGCACCATCGAAGCCCCTGCCGTGCAGATCGAATGGATTGCGCTGTGTTCTCATCCACTCCATGAACTGGTGGTACATGCTTGCCTCGAATGAACCGGAGCTTTCTTTCAACTTCCCGGCCATCTCCCTGAGTGATTCGGATCGTTGGTACTGTGCGGTTGCCGCATCTGATCGGGTACTGGACTGATTGAAGTTTGAGACGATCGAGTCCATAGCCCTGCGACTGGATTCATCGGCGGAATCGAATGTAACGTTCCTCGCCGCCTGCTCTGCGCGGTTGAGTGCATCGGCATTGCCATCCTTTTGCAAATAGCCGATAGCGGATTTAAGCGTTTGCTGGGCTTGTGCGGAAGACTTACCTGTTGCTTGTGTGATTGCCTCTACAGCAAGCGGGGAAACCATTTCTATGGCTCTGGGATTTTTAATTGATCCTTTAGCTAATCCTAATATTTCCGCCCCCTGCGCCTGATTCAGCCAGTGTTCTTTGGCGAAATTATCGACGATCTCCCTTGCCTCGTTCACCGACTGCGAAAATCCGATCTGGCTGCTGCTACCAGTCTGTATACCACCCCGTTCGCTTGCGCCGCTGGAACGAACGAAGTCAAAGGATTGCAGCAACCCTGAAGCAAAAAGCTTTGCGGACGTTGCCATATCACTCGTGGCTGCCGTCTGCGCGGATTCAGATTGTTGCTGGAAGGTGCTGGCCATACGCTCTCCGAAGGTCAGGCGCATACTGGTATTGTGACGTATCAGAGATGAATCGAACGCCTGATGGCCATCTCCCGTAAATGTGCTCGTGATACCGTGAGCACCAACTTCACGTCGAATCGGAGCGCCAACATGGGTATTGGGCGCAAGACTGTATTGTCCCATCGACTGGTTATCGACGTTGAGGCTGCCCATGTTGAGATTGCCCTGAGATGCGGCAGAGGCAAATCTGGCAGCTTCTGCACCCATCGGGGAAGACAGCACATTACCGAATGCACTCGCGCCAAGTGCGAGGCCATTCACAATCATCCAGGAAATGGTCGGAATGCCTACAGCAGCAATCATGCCTGCAATTGCCTGATCGGAAATCATCAGATTGTTGAGATAAGTATAGGTCATCATCGACATACCGCCATTAGCCAGCGCATCTGCCTGCTTTGCCGAATACATGGTAATGATGAAATTCATCACCGCATAGAGTGGAGGCCAGAGCTGTATCCACAGCAGGCTCTTAGCATACATACCCAATGCCCCCAGGCCATACTGCCCGAGCACGACGATGATCAGCAACGCAAGCGGTGCCAGCGCATACTGGATCATCTCAATGATATTGCGCATCTTAGGCATTACCTGTTGGCCAACAGAAGCCATGACCTTATAGGATTCCGAAGTGGAGCGCAGTGCCTGCACTTCGGCAAGCGCAGTGGTAGCAGTTGCTGCATCTCCTATTTGCGCTGGAATCTTGTATTGCGCATCCAGAAACAGGTTCATGACCATACCCTGACGGATGATATCTGGTGCAGCGGAAGAAATGCTGGTGTAGAGGTTGGCGGCAGTCATGATCTGGCTCTGGGTGAGCGCCTGACGGCTTGCAAGCGGCACATGAGGGTTAAGCGCATTGCCCAGATCGTTGATGCTGGCGGAAACCACGGTATTGATCTGGTTAGTCATTTCAATATAGGCTTCCGGGCAGGTCCTGGGAAGCCTCATGATGCCGGACGGAATCTCTCTGATTTCCACATAGCGAGCGATGTTGGTTTTGCCATTAAGATAAGCCCAGATGTCCGGTTGGCGGATCAGCTCATGTGGTGGCACATAGCCTGTGACAAATTCCGGATAAACGCATTCCCGTATGAAATCCATCATGTTAGCGGACAGCACCGGACTGCCTGATCTTGCCATCAGTATCTCGCGCACTACCCGTGCGCCGAACAGAGTTCCGGATTTGCGGAATTGAACGTCGTTTGGCAATGAAAACACCGTCTCGAAGCTCGTCGTCAGAAAATCTCCTATCTTACTGACACTGCCTGCCAGTGCTGCAATACCGATTGGCACGTTGGCAACAGGCTGAGGATTGGGGCTGGTACTGGTGCGATCCACTACTACAACCGTGACTTTCGGCACCAGCAGCAGACCATGAAACAGGGTTAGCAGGATAATCCATTTCCACATGTCATCCATGCGGCCACGCCCGGCAATGACCACCATTGCAACAGACAACAGGGCGATGATCGAGAACAGCTTGAGCAGCCCAAGGAAATTACTGCTATTGGTCAGGGCAGCAACAGCGTTGAACAACGTGACCAGTTCAGTGGCGTTCCAGTAGGAGAAAATCTCGAAATTCATGATCTATTTGAGATCTATGTTGGAATTGAACAGTGATAGCGAATTGCGCAGATCATTCGATACGGCGCTCATCATGGTCTGATTGATCATTTGCAGGTTTCTGGCCTGTTCCGCAATGCCGATACCCTTCTGATAGGCAAGGGAGATGCTTTCAGCCATCTCAGTCCTGACCTTGCCCGCATCTTCCTGTAATTTTTCGATACTTTTCGTAGAGGCAGGGTCTTGGCCTCCCTGTGCGTGTACCAGCGCCTTGTTCATTTCACGGATCGCTGTGTTTGCGAAATTGGCAGAAACTTCAGTGGCGATAATCTCCGCGTATTCATCGAGCGCCGCCTGGGAGAAAGGAACGGTTGCAGACATCGACAACAGCTTCCACAGAGGGGTAGTTGATTGCGTGAGAAAGAAGGTATCGGTGTCGGTGAAACCCTGTGGATCTCTGGTATAAATTTTGTCAGTGCCTTTTCTGATGATTTCACGAACCCGCCACGCAAAAGGAGTGATCGTGATCGTATCCTCAAAGAGATTGTCGCAATCCGTGCTTGTACAGCGCCATACCTTGATAGTCTTGCTGCTCTGCGACACATTGCCGACAAGATCCTTGAATTCAAGGATCTTGCCAAAACTCAGCACCTGTGGTTCCGTGTTAGCAGCGTCTCCCGTCGCCCTGACGATGATCGTGCCAACCAGACTCATCATCAATTCCTTGATGTGATCCGGCGCATTCAGATTGCTCATTGCTTTCCAGGCGACATTGCCTGGATTGAGGTAATTCTTGAGTAATGGATCGGCTTGCGATGTCTCGGTCAATGTCGCCTTCCTGGTCGTGAAGTCACCAGCCCATTTCGAGAGGCCATCAAGTGAATCAGTGAATTTGTTGATCAGACTTGAGCCATTGCTTTGCGCATTTACCTGTTCTTTGGCTTTCTGTGCCATTTGCGGCATCGACGTCATGCCGATCAATGCCTCCGCCGCGCGACAGGAATTCATGTTGAGCAGACTGTTCGCGCTCTGTGCCGCGTTTTGCAGACTTTTCATCAAATCAGCCAGATCGGGGGAGATCGTCTGAACGGCAATCATGAAGGCGTAGCCCAACGCATTGTTGGCTATATTGCGCAGCAGTGCTGTGAACTGCTGTGTGTTGATAAATGAAAATGATCCTGCGTGGATATCGATGCCGCCACAGCCTGCCCGGAAGGTAGGTGCAGCAAGACTGCCCAACTGGTAGCTGGTCACGGGAGTGCGCATATAAAGCGATCCTCCGGTATAAAAGGAACCGGTCTGTCCCTGGACAGCCTGTGGGGTCGTAATGTTGCTGTAAGCGCCCATGGAGTCAAACCATGACTGCATGTCGGAGCTGATATTGGCGAAAGCGGGACCGCCTTGCAGCGTAAGTAACAGAGCCAATAAATAACGGGCTTTTATCATGGCCGAATTCCTTAATTTGAGATCAATAGGACTCACCTGGTCGAGTGCTGGTCAGGACGTGAATACGTTCGATGAGTTCCTGTGAAGAAATTACGCCGGAGCCCAAAGGCACAATACGTTTGTCGTGAACATTGCCCAGTACCATGAGTGGTACTTCAGTGACCCCAATCTGGGTTGCCAATCCGTTGTCCATGCGGGCATTGGGATATTGCGGCAACGCACTGCCATCGAGGGATACCGGAAAAATTGTGATGCCATGTGCCTGGCCAATATAATGGAGTGTTTGCGCCATCATGTGGCAATAAGGACAGTCGGACTTGAAGAAAAAGAAGATACCCCAATCATTCCTGATTCTCTCCAGCGTATCCACCTGCGCCACACGGGTCGTCTTCTTGTGAATGTCGAGTGCGGCGTTGTTGACCGGATGTTTCAGCTCATAATTGAGTTCTGGAGTTTGCCAGATCACCCTGCGCCAGACATCTGAAAAAACAGATGCCATCTGCATAGACTGGTTTTGCAGATCGATGTAGGATGCGATATTCTCGGGAGTCGGCTCTACAATAGCGAGCGCCCGTCTGCCTTTAAGTTCTTTCTGTAATTCTTCAAGCTTCCTGATTGCCGTCTCTTGAGGCGTTTCCAGTCTTATCTGCTGTTCCTGCAATTCTTCCGGATCGATCTCGCAATACCAAAGGAATTTGCTCCGGTCGCACTGCCAAACCGACGGGTAATCGATACTGGATGCGAAATCATCATCAGGCATTGCCCAGGCAGAGATGGGAAGGATGAGAAGGATGAATACATGAAGCCACATGCTATTTCTGTTCCAGATAGGATTTGACCCAACTGGTCATATCTGCAATATTTCCGCTGTTTGCACCATCAGGCCGTTTGGCGATGCTTGCTGAATTGAGCACGAAGCAGCCACAACTATTGGCCAACTGCTGTAAGGCCATGTCGATGCGGATTGCCTGTGCCTGCGCTTCTATCAGGGCAGATTCATCCTTTCTCTGCGCGAATGTGACAGCGGACTCACTGAAAAGACCGGTAAGATCAATTGTCACGAACTTCTGGACAGGGTGGGTGTGCATCCATGCCGCTCCAATGATGACAGCAGACAAGACCGACAGTGCCCAGGTAAGAATATGGTTTTTCACGCTGCGCTACTCCTCTGTTCCAGAATCATCTCAATGGCATCTGTCACGGCAAACCCCTTACTGGTAAGGGATTTGATAGCTTCATAGTCTTCTGCGCGAGTGGAATACAGCAACATCGAGAAGGGGTCGAGTATCAGGCGTCCCACACCTGATCCCATCGGGCAATGAACATAGATTTCCGAATACATGCCATGCTCTGTATTCACGCTGGTCATCTGTCGTTTAGTGTATTCATCGAGTGTCAGCTTGCCTTCCTTCCCCAGCCGCTCGATGGATTCCGCCTTCTGGCGCAGCAGAAACAGCCAGTCGGCATTCTCGATCATGGCTCGTGTTGCCTCAGACTTATAATAATCATCCACGGATTGCGTGATGGTGCCGAACGCCCCACCGTATTTTCGCGCTCGACGGTATCCTGCCTCAATGAAAGATGCGCTGGAACCCGCTCCCATCAAATCCCAGGCTTCATCTATGATGACAATCTTTTTCAAAGACCGATCGAGGTACATCTCCTGAGTGATGCGATACATCACCAGTTGCATGACCACTGTTTGCAGATTCTTTTTAGACTTGAGTTCTTCCATTTCCAGCACGACAAAATTTTTGGTGAACTGGATGTTTGACTCACCCTCGAAGTAGGAAGCGTATACCCCATGTTTGGTATATGGTTCCAGTGCCGTTGCCAGGCGGTGCATATCTCGAATATTTTCATCATTTTCCGACAAATTATTGTTTTTCAGAAAATCATAAATATCCGTGATAGTGGCGTGCTTACCCTTGTCTTCCCATACCCGCTTGATGGCGGATACCAGCAGCGAGTAGCCGTAATTATCGAGCTTTTCCTGCGGACTGGCCATCTGTGCTACCAGCGGTAGCAGCATTTCCATGTCGCTGTTGATATCCATCACCATTGAGAAGGGATTGAGACACAGACGATTGTGACGCTCGTCAGTGAATTCGATGAACTCTCCACCGAGCAGTTCGCACAGATTTTTGTACGATCTTCCAATGTCGATAATCCAAACCTTCGCTCCCGTGCCCAGATAACGGAATGCCATTTCGTTGACCATTACTGATTTTCCAGAACCTGACAGGGCGGCTACGGCGAAATTGAAGTTTCCACTTTTGTTGTCGAACAGGTCGAGTGACATGATCTGTCCGCGTCGGCCAAACAGAGTCATCGCTGGCGTGCCGGAGCCTTTCCATTCAGCAAGTAACGGGCTTGTCATGATGGCGTTATCGGAAGTCTTGGTGCCGATTCTGCCAAATACCTTGAGATCAGTCTGTAGTGACGATGTAAGAGTACATGGCAAACCCGCTACCAGCGCATGATGCTGAAGATAATAATCTTTGGATAGATCAATACCTCTGGCTTGCCAGACGGAACGAACCGCATGTTCGCAGCGTGATGCTTCTTCCAGATGAGAGGCAAGCACTACTTGGTGATACATCTGCACGACATTTCTACCGTTGGAAAAAGCACGCAGCACCATGTCCCAGTCACGTTTCCTATCCTGCAAATCGGGCTGGAATTTCGCCATCACCGATTCTGCGGCCTGGGTTGCGCGTGCAGCCTTGATACTGGCTCTGTTTCTGGATGTCTCGAAATCCTGTACGACCGCTCCCATCGTGATCAGGAATGGGCAGGGAATCGCCAGTGCCAGCCGGAAATAATCACCAATCATGGCATCCATGTTGCCCAGCCGGAAATACTTGGGATACTGAGTTACCGAGAAGCATTGCAATGCCGTCTCCGCTCCCCCATTCTTGCGCTGCTTGATGAAGCAGTCTGCAACTGCCGAGGCAATCTCGGTGCTGGAAATGTGGCTCCGGATTGGAAGGGAGTCGTCGTATTCGATCAGCTTGCGTCTGTTGCCAAGCATGCGCTCATGATCAAAGAAATCCGCAACAAAATTGATCAGATCTTCCGGTTTCCAGTCGATTCCCGGCAATAGTGATGATCGCATGATCGAATGCACCGACTCACGAATGCGGATCGCTTCCTCAATATCCGTGACGGATATGGGATCAAGTGGCAATACCACCGATACCACGCAGCGGAAATTACGCAGCAGATAGGAATGATTGGAAAAAAATGATTTCCCCTTGTTTTGTAGATAATAGTCGATTCTGCGCCGAGATAATGCGCGGAAAGTGTTGTTGCTACGCAAGCCATTTTCTTCAAGATCGACCGGCAGCATCGTGGACTGCTTACGCAACACCGGCAGAATATGCGGGCTGGCATAAAGCGTTATTTGAATACCGGTTCCAGGCGGACATGACAGGAACAGGCTGCTCAATACCCTCTCCATTTCTTCGTTAGCGCCGGTCTGCGGTTGTGTTTCGATACAGAATCCGAGGTTATGCGTAACTTTTTCGTTATAAGCGCCGTTATCAAGGGCCAAAAGCCTTTCTTCGGGAAGCCACGATGAATACGGCAGAATTCCTGTCAGGCGAGGGATGGATGCGATCTCGTTGAGAAGCTTTCTTGGCACCAGATCAGATGGGTCAATCCTTTCGCCCATGAAAATCGATTTTAAATCAGATAGTGCGCTCAAAATCTGTCCTCCGGATAAATGTCGTCCTGTGATAAAGGGGTATTCTGTTGGGGAACGGATGGTGGCGGTGCCGAATACTGGGTTGGCTGTGGTGGTTGCGGCAATGGGGCGAACGGCCGGACCCCTGCCGTTCTTGCAGAATCCTCGCTATCCATATCCTTAGGGCTTCGGCCCGAGACTAGCGATGTTGGTCGGTATTCATCGATAATGCGCTGCCGATTGTGCTCGATAATCCAGCGGCCATAGTCGGCAAGCATGTAGATGTACGATTGATCATGCAGATCTCCATCAGCATCTTCCCATGGAGCGAGCCAGACCCGCAGCAGTTTGGGTTTAATCAGAATTGGATCGCCAGAACGGGGAGCATTGCCTATGATGGTGGATGTGGCTTGTGCTTCCACTCCTGCTGGATGATACGAATCATCCGCTTTACTATCTTTATTACTTCTGGACGCAGGCGGATTGTCCGGGTTGCCTTTCTTGCCCAGGACAGGAAGATTATTCTGAACGGCATTCGCGTAAACCCCGGACATCGATGAGCAGGAAACGCCATCTGGTGCCTTGCACGCGAATTTGCTCCCGCCGTCGTACCCGGAGAGTGTGGTACATCCGCCAAGTATCAACAGTAGTGCAATTGAGAAAAACGGTTTGATCATTCTCTTTCTCCTTTGGCAAGTAATGCTTCAATTTCTGATACAAGTATTGCGCCTTGCACCATGCTGCCATCGCCCAGAATCATAGTGGGTGTGGCATCTATGCCAAGTCGTCTGGCAAGCGCCACGTTTTGATCAATGGGATTCTGGCAATCATCAGCTGACTGCGGTAACTGTCTATTGATCATCAGATCAGCCCAGGCGGTGGCGCGGTCATCAGCACACCAGACCAGACGTGATTTATGGATTGCTTCCGGATGCAGTTCATTGATCGGGTACAGAAACGTATAGATGGTTACGTCATCAAGGTTGGATAGCTCTTCTTCCAGCTTGCGGCAATAAGGGCAGTCGGGATCGGAGAAAACGAACAGGCTGCGCTCTCCATTGCCATGAACGGTCTTTATGGCATCCACAATAGGAAGGGTTTTTATATCAATCCGATTGAGGGATTCCATCAATTCGGCAGTCAGATCCCGTTGCTGCGACATATCGAACAGATGTCCAAAGATCAGATAGCGACCATCGCTATCGGTATAGGCGATGTTCTTGCCCATGACAACTTCAAATACACCTTTGATGCGGCTTGACTGAACACGGGTAAATTCGGTAGCCGGATAGAGTGTTTGCAGACGGCTTTTTATTTCGGCTGTAACATCATTGGCTTTGACAGAAAATGCCATCAGCAAAACTGCAATAGCGGCAATCATTCTTTGTTGTGCCATCATTCTCTCCTTCCCGCCATACGGCGCAGTTTGTTGCGAGATTCACCGAGGCTGATCATTTCCTGCCCATCTCCAATCTCGAATTCGATTCCCTTGGTCAAGACCACTTCGACAACCCGCCCGGCATCGACCTCGATGACTGGAAAAAGTTGTTCAGCCAGGCGAATGTAATACTGGGATACGCGATCAAGGGAGCGACCGATACCCGCCCCCATTCCGGCGCGAAACTGGTTGCCTGTGCCACTGAGAGTGCCGACCGTCCCCAGGGCGCTGGTTGAAAATGATGTGGCGCTTTGCTGCAATCCCTGACCGATACCGGCAATGATGCCCGTCATGAGCGCGTTGGCGATTATCTGACCCTGCTTGCTGATCAGCCTGCCACGTAATCCTGCTTTGCCGTCTTCGCTTACGATATAGCCCTTGGCAGGCACATCAACGACCTTGCCGTCTTTGAGTGTGCAGGAGAGCGATTCAAGTCTTATATGGGCGCGTTCAGAGCTGATGTCGCCGTGGCCGGAACCCAGAACAAAACATTCTCTGAGTTTCGCCCGGTAGCGGTTTGGCAGGAAAGCATTGTCCTGCACTCGAAGCAGTGCGGGCATCGGATTGTTCTGTGCCTGGCCACCAGTTGGCGCATCCATCCCGCCCAATAGCACCGATCTCATGAATGTGCCTGAAGGAATGTAAGTTTTGGGTGGTTCGGGTGGAGTATTGGGCGCATTCTGCGGGCTGGCTGCCGTCATCTGAAATACCGCAATGCCTGGCAAGGGTGGTGGTGCGGTAACAACAGCAGGCTCTGGCATCGGAGGCGGTAAATAGGGCTGCGGTGGGGGTATTTCCGTTTGGAAGGCATCAGTCTGGGTGGCTGGTTCCGGTACGGGTGGCGGTAACGGGGCGAAAAAATTACCAGGCTGTGGTTCCTGATCCTGCTTGCTCTCCAGATCTGTTATCTGCTGTTTCATGGCACGAATCAGGTCATCCATTTCCTGCAACTGCTGAGATGATTGCGACATCCAGACTTCTCGCGGGTCAACCTGCGCACCCGGAGTCGTAATGTTTCGCGTTGTCGGTTTTTTATCTGTGTCAGGAAGCAACATTGGTTCCTGGTTATCCCACAGATATACTCCACCAAATACCAGCGAAAAAAACAAAATTGCAAGCCCACTCAAAAGTAGATTTTGTCTGGCTTTTACCGATAGATTCTTGAGGTATTCAGTAAAATTGGTGGCAGAATCATTGCTCATGTGGATTCTCCAGAATAATGAATACATCCGATACCTCGCCTGGGTTGAGTACTGGTTGTTCGACTGACACGGCGACGACTCCTGCCCGGTAAAGCTCGCGCTCATCGATTACCAGTTGCTGGCTGGATGTATTCGTTATTCGGTATTTTTCCCCTGTGTAGCGACCATCCAGCGTGGAGGTGAGGACAAACATCACATCGTTCCATAACGGCACGACCCGATTGACTGCGCGTGCCTCCATACCTGAGTTCTGTGGCGACTCCAGTGCAAGAATCACGTGCTTGATGGCGCGGTTGCGTTCCATATCAAGACCTGCTTCAACCGCTTTACCTGGCTTATTTTTTGGCTTGATTATGATGGTGTCGGCAGGCTTGTCAGTGATCGACAGCAACAATTTCCAGGTATGTTTGGATTCGTCGGTGATAAACAGACTGATATGAGATTTATCCGCCATCGGCTTGATATAGGCAGCACCTGTCTCACTGTCGGGAACAGCAGTGAAATCTCCCTCCGCCCCATATACCCGTGCAATGTGCCTGCTTTCCACCCGGACGAGCGTCGGTTCCGCGCGGGATGCCGTGGCATGCAGGGTTTCATCTGGATCACCCTGTAAAAGTTGGGCAGCCGAAATATCAAGACTTAGCAGCATCAGCATCATCATCCATAGGATTCTGCCGGGTTGTCTCACGAAAATCAGAAACATAGAGTTTTCCATTTAGATAGTTGAATCCAATCATGAAGGTTGCATCACGATCTCCCGCCCGTTTATCGGCCACCCACGTATACAACTTGCCGGATAGCGCCACTCGCAGGTGTTTTTCATCGACAGTGATGTCCTGCACCGAAAATTGCGAGGATGTCTGGTTTCTTTTCAGAAAATCAGAGCGGGAAGCCATTTCCTGAGATAGCCTGCCGAACTCGGATGGCAGAGCGTATTTGAGGAAAAGTTCGTTCTGGTAAACAATACCGGTTGGTGTGACGTTGAGCGCAAGTCCGGCGTACCAGTAGGCCATCTCTTCCAGGTATTCTTTGGATACTGCGTTGTTCGATACCCAGAAACTCTGCTTGATCTGTGGTGGCACCAGTACCGTCCGGGCTTCTCCCTGTAAATTGAGTATTGCCATACTTTCCAGTACGATGATCAGCACAGATCCTGCCAGCAGGAGGCGCATGAAAAGGATTTCCTGCTTGGTATTGGCCTGCGCATCAGTGTATTTGTTGAATAACATGATCAACCTAGAAAATAACGAAGGCTGGATGGGGGTAGGGTTCTTGGTTTGATGAACAGACTGCCAGGGAGCCACCAGTAGAGAACATGAATGGCGAATCTCGGATGTTTGCCTGCCTTCATGCGACCATAAAGCCACGCTGCTGAAGTGCCACCGATCAGACCAATCGCGGCCATGCCAAGGGCAAGACCGATACCGATCAGCATGATTGCCAGAACAAGCTGGTCGATTTCCCACCAGAGAAAGCGCTCCCGCGAATCGAGGAGGGTTGGTATAAATCCGATTTCATCGCCATTCATGTGGCACCTCCTGCCTAGATAGTTGCGGTCATGATGACCTCGATGATGCCGGGCGTGAATTGCATGAAGATCGCAAATCCAACCCCCGCCAGCGCGGGAATTGGATTGACTCGTGCGATGGAAATAATACCGCCCAAGGCGACAGCGGCAATCGCAATCGCCTTACCGCCAAACCCCAGCACAAGTTCCTTGAAAAAGGTGTACAAAGCAGTGAATGAAGCGCCAGTCGTGCCGGACATGGCATCACCTACAAAAAACAGCGACAGGACAGCCAGCACTAAAAAGATTAATGAGTTTTTGTTAATTAACAACATGATCTACTCCTGTTTTTTATGAAAAATAATCGATTTAACCAACCAGCCGATTCCAATACCAATGGCAATACCGCCTAGATGTACCTGGAAATTGTTGCTGTCGAGCATGCCGCCCGGCATCAATACCCCCATGGCAACGAAGGCAGAGGAAACGACCGTATCCTTGATCGCCTCTTTTGATCGAGGTAAAAAGGAATCTATAGGTTTATTCATTGTTTACCTTTGATTACACTTACTTCAACGCGGCGGTTCTCCGCGCGTCCCTTCTCCGTTTGGTTATCGGTCAGATAGCAACAACCGCCTCTGGCTCTGATTTCCAGCGGATTCCTGATGCCGCGTGATCTGATCCACGTGGCCACCCATTCAGCCCGCCATCCTGCGAGCTTCTTGTTGTATTCTTCTTCCCCAATACTGTCGGTGTAGCCCTCGATGAGTATCCGGTCAGTCTCCGGGAGAGTTGTTAAAAGTGCTTCGAGATCGCCAATATCCGTGCTATCCGCCTCATCAAAATGGAAGCGCAGTACAATCTTTCGTGGAGAGTCGCTTTGTATATCGGGCTTGGTTGTATTACCGCTCATGGCGGTAAGGGAAATGGTCTGAATAGGTGATTTCCTGGTCGGTCTGAGGCAATTGATGCCGACCTCGCAAATGCGCCAATCATTATCGAACCAGGCAATCTCATAGAATTTTTTGGGTGGCTGTTCAATCAGAACCTGTGGTTCCTGCTTCGGCTGACCAGCACAGGCAATCAGCATTGATCCAAGTATGATGACGGAGAGTTTTTGCATTACTGTTGGTTCCTGATACGGTTGAGTGCATTCTCGACCTTGCGTGCATAGATGATCCGTTTGTCAGGAGATTTGGTGTTATAAGCGCCAATTGCGGTCCAGTTGTATCCCAGTTCCCTGAAATTGTTGGCCAGCACCCATGCACCCACGAAGGTGTTGATGCAGGGGTCGAACAGGGACTGCTCGCTGATCCCGTACTTACCTAGTTTGCGCAACCAACTACTGTTGATCTGCATATGGCCGATGTCGCGTGAGCCATTCTTGTTACTGCGATTGACCGCCCTGGGATTGCCGTTGGATTCAACTTTCGAGATTGCCTTGAGCAAATCCGGATAAATGCGGTAACGTTGTGCTGCCTCATCGAAACAGGCCGCTCCAGCAAGAAGCGGAAACAGCAAAATCATCAACAAAAATAATGTTTTCATTTGCACATGCTACGAACATTGCATGTGCAAAACTACCCCCGATAAGTGCCCTGAATTTGACACTTATCGGGGGTAGTTTTTGGATGGCAAGCTTGATAAGGTTCTTGTCTTTGCCCGGATTAGACAGGTATTGCCATGGCCAGAACAGATAGACCCAATCCCTGGAGTACGCTGATTGTCACCTTGTGTATTATCGGGATGATTGCCGCCTGGTTACTCATTCCCAGACAAATCGTGGAACAAGCAAGGGTTGCAGAGCAACAGCAGATGATTTCATGGGCAGGAGAGGGTGCCGACCAGTGGATATACGGCAAATCATCTGCCATGGCGCTCGAATTTTCCAGAGAAGTGGTTAAGGCGACATCCATTGAAATGACAAGAGAATTAAAAGGATGGGTGGTTGATCGGATCTATACCACGATCCTGTGGAGCGATATTATTTTCTATCGAATGTATTCGCTCGCACTCTGGTTCCTGATCGCATTCCCAGTTCTGATGGCGGCATCAACGGATGGAGTGTTGATGCGAGAGATCAGAAAAAATATGTTCATCTCACAGAGCCCGTTGCGTCTTAGCATCGGTGCGAATCTCTTTTTGCTTTCTTCGGTACTTCTACTGCTCTGGCTGTTTATACCATTTCTTTTACCGGCAATATCCGCGCCAGGAATGATCCTCATGATGGGTTTTTCACTTTGGATGTGGATGGCTAATATCCAAAAAAGAATATAACAATCTCCGATAAACGCCATCTAAGGTCACTTATAGGGGATTGTTCGTGTTAATTGATTCAGTATATTTTTAGCTTTAACAAGATTATTGAATGCCCATGCAGAAAAAACTATGGATTTATGATGGTCCTTCTCAATACGTTAACCTCAAGTTACCTTCGATTTCTTCAGCATTGAGTGGTGGATATATTTTATTTTTTTTTCTGCACGACGGCTCAGTCTGGTTATATTCAAGCTGTCATCCTGGAAAGTGTGTTTCCGGCTGGAGCCAGACCGCCCGGCGCTATGGCTTGCAGGGCATCGGTAATGTAATGATTTCCAGACCATTTTTGTTTTATACATTGGTGAGAAAGAGAATTACTGAAAATATCGTCGAATACAAGCAGGAAAATTCCAGTGCGTACAACATCGAAAGAAAAATACTTATTCCCAAAGCAGAAGAAGTTTTCATGATGGCTGAACCACTGCCCGATAACCATGGCTGACGTATACGATTTCGATAATCCCTGGCGAAAAATATACGAATTGCCGATGGCATGCGCCTGGTTTGCTGCTTCTGCAGCCACGCTTTTGATGGTTTACACGATACCGGTAGTACCACTCAGATTCGGCATCATCCTGACCAGTGCCTGTGCTTTTTTCGGAATGATTCGTGGTATGCAGGCATGGAAAAGATACCGTGACACCAACCGCATAAAACTATCCGGTAGGCAGTTCTATAAACTGCCGGAAGTCCTCAAAATTGCCCACAAAGCCGCTGAAAAAAACAGTCTGTGGCTTGGCAGCGGTTTCCAGTGGACGGACATCGAGTCGGGCAGAATGCACGCCCTGATCAGTCAAGGTATCGCCAATCAGTTCGGTAAAGCCATTCTGAACAACGAGGGCGCATACTGGCTGCATGGATTATCAAGGGAAGAAGATATGTTTGCTGACCTTGGTAGCCTGGTTGGGCATACCCTGATCGTGGGTACGACACGGGTAGGAAAGACCAGAATGCTTGATCTGCTGATCGCGCAGGCTATCGCCAGAAATGAACCGGTTATCATCATCGATCCAAAAGGAGATCATGGTCTGGCCGAGAACGCTAGGCGGGTCTGCGAAGCACTTGGAAAACCTGATAGCTTCGAGTTTTTTCATCCGGCTTACCCTGATAAATCGATCTGCATTGATCCGCTGCGTAACTGGAACCGAAAAACGGAACTGGCCAGCAGGATTGCATCCCTGATTCCATCCGAAACCGGTGCCGATCCATTCACTGCTTTTGGATGGAAAGTATTGAACGATATTGTGAATGGCCTGATCGCAACCGGTACGCGACCCAATTTAGTGCAGGTGCGAAAATATATAGAAGGGGGTCCGGACGGGTTGCTGCTCAGGGCACTGCGCCGGCATTTCAAGAAACATGTTCCCGGTTGGGAGTCCAGAACAGGCAGCTTTATCAAAAAATATCGTGGCAATGAAGCACTTGCTTATACTTCTTTCTATAAGGAAATCGTCGTACATGAGGCTCAATCAGTCGATCTCGATGGTCTAATTTCAACCTTCGAGCATAATCGTGACCATTTCCAGAAAATGATCGCCTCCCTTATCCCGATTCTGTCGATGCTGACAAGTGAGCCACTCAAGGAATTGTTGTCTCCTGATTTTGAGTCAGGGCATGAACGTGCAATAACGGATGCGGCAAGGGCAATAAAAGCAGACAAGGTGCTGTATATCGGGCTGGATTCGCTCGCCGATGGCATGGTGGGAAGCGCCATTGGATCACTGTTGCTGGCGGATCTGACTGCGGTTGCCGGTGACAGGTATAACTACGGTATCAAAACCATGAAACCCGTTAATCTTTTTATCGATGAAGCAGCAGAGGTGATTAACCAGCCGACGATCCAGTTAATGAACAAGGGCGGCGGTGCGCAGTTTAGGGTAACGATCGCTACGCAGACATTTGCGGATTTTGCATCACGGCTTGGGGACGAAAACAGGGCTAGGCAGGTGCTTGCCAATACTAACAACAAGATTGCCATGCGTGTTCTGGATTCCGAAACACAAAAATATATCTCGGACGGCATTCCAAAGATCAAGACCCGCATCATGTCGGTCATGTACAACCACAGCATTGATTCGAGCATGAACGATAATGACGCAGGGTACCGAGAAGAGGCTGCCCAGGAAGAAGCGGATCTGATTCCACCAGCCATCCTGAGCGAATTGCCACCACTGCATTACTTTGCTCGCTTGTCGGGCGGAAAGACGATCAAGGGTAGGATACCGATTTTGATAACCTGATAGCTATATAGCTATATAGCTATCAGGTTATAAATCAGTGGTCGGCATGGACAATCGGCACATCGTTCCAGCTTGTCGTGTAGCAGGGCGACATGCATTCCCTGCGCATACGCCATGCTCTATTGGTCCCGGCAGAAGCGATGGCGACCGTGTTGCGTCCAAATCTCCGGTTCAACGCATCCATCGCTTCCATCAGCTTTTCAGATTTCTCTCCGACGCCATGCTGGACGAGAAGGGAACGTTGAATCACGCCTGCGTCGCCGATGCCGGTTAACATCACTCCGGCTTTTTTGTAGGCAAGGCCGGGGCGGTAGATTTTTTTAAGGCCGAATAGCGCGGCACGCACCAGCAGGCGCGTGTCACAACTTGGGTTAGGCAGAGGAACGGTGATGCTGTTGCTGTATTGCGCATCTTGCTCGCGGAAAGGGTTGGTCGCAATAAACACCTGTACTGCTTCACATACGGAGCGCTGCCGACGCAGCTTTTCCGCTGCGCTTGTCATATAGCTGGTGACCGACTCACTCAGTACCGCCAGGGTATGAACCAATTGTCCGAAAGATCGGGAGGACACAATTTGTTTCCTGGGTGCGGTAATTTCTTCGAGCGCCAGACATGAGGCGCCGCGTAGCTCATTGCCGGTGCGTTCCATCACGACTCCGAATTTTGCACGCAGCCACGAGGGCGGAGCATCACGCAACGCTTTCGCTGTCTTGATACCAGCTGCATCCAGATGTGCGCCAATACGACGTCCTACCCCCCACACTTCACCCACTTCGGTAGTAGACAGATAGGCGTCAAGCTCTGCTTGCGGCATGGATACCAGGTCGCAAACGCCCTCCATTTCTGGCCGTGTCTTGGCAAGGTGGTTAGCCAGCTTCGCCAGCGTCTTGGACGGTCCGATCCCAACGCAGACCGGTAAGCCAGTCCATTTGCGTACTCGATAGCGAATCGACTGACCCATATCAACTGCGGCTGGCCAGAGACTGCTCATGCCATTCAGGCTGAGGAAACTTTCATCAATGGAGTAGATTTCCACATTCGGGCTGTAGCCGCGCAATATCGTCATGACGCGATCCGACATGTCGCCGTAGAGGGTGTAATTGGACGAGAGCACAATAATATTGTGCTCTTTGGCCAGGTCCTTAAACTTAAACCAGGGCGTACCCATCTTGATGCCGAGCGCCTTGACTTGATTGGAACGCGCTACTGCACAACCGTCGTTGTTGGAAAGAACGACTACAGGCTTATTTTCAAGGGCAGGATTGAAAACCCGTTCGCAACTGACATAAAAGTTGTTTACGTCAACCAGTGCAAAAATCTGGTTGCAGGCGGTCGCGCCGATTCCAGCCATGGCTACACAGCGAAGCGTGATACTGCCCCGACCACAACGCCCCATACCTGCAATTCATCATGCTCACCGAAGCGGATAGGTGGGTAGGCAGCATTTTCAGCATGGAGCTCGATTACGCCATCCTGATGATAGAGCCGTTTAACGGTATATTCGTTATTGATGACGGCAAGCACGATGTGCCGGTGCTTGGGCTCAATGGAGCGATCTACCACCAGCATATCGCCATCATGAATATTGGCACCTGTCATGGAATCACCGATTACGCGGAAGAAAAATGTTGCTGTCTTATTACGTACCAGGTAGGTATTGAGATCGAGTCCTTTCTCAACGTATTCATCCGCAGGGGAAGGAAATCCGGCAGGAACACGATGCAATAACAATGGCAAGACACA
Source organism: Nitrosomonas mobilis (assembly GCF_900103035.1). Classification (GTDB taxonomy): domain Bacteria; phylum Pseudomonadota; class Gammaproteobacteria; order Burkholderiales; family Nitrosomonadaceae; genus Nitrosomonas; species Nitrosomonas mobilis. The sequence continues at coordinate 26,858 of NZ_FMWO01000040.1, read as the reverse complement.
AACAAGCGGGTCGATGACAGCAGGCTGTAGATAAGGCAATGTCGATGAGCTTGATGGATCGAAGGGTATAATGATTGTCATGGGGGATGCTCTAAGACATGATGAGAGCACAGTATAAAACACTCATCTGATGAATAACAATTAACGTATGTGTGGACGTTTTTCCTTGGCTTATCCCCGTTCCAGTCTGATCGACTGGTATCATACTGTATCAATGCCGGAGATCAAGCCACGTTATAACATTGCACCTACTGACGATATTTTGGTCATTCGTGACAGCGACCGGGGCCGATCAGGATCGATGATGCGCTGGGGTTTGATACCTCATTGGATCAAGGATCCGAAGAAACTACCCTTGCTGTTCAATGCTCGCGCTGAATCGCTGGCAACCAAACCCATGTTCAAACATGCCTTCCGTCGGCAGCGTTGCCTCATTCCTGCTTCGGGCTTCTACGAGTGGAAATTGCTGCCGAATGGCAAAAGCAAACAGCCATTCTATGTCTCTGCCAAAGACGGCCCGATCTCCTTCGCAGGCTTATGGGAAACTGCAACAGTCGATGAAGTCACAATCGATAGCTGCACGATTATCACTACAGAAAGTAATACCTTGATGCGTCCCATTCATGACCGGATGCCATTCATCCTCCCACCAGAAGTATGGGATGTCTGGCTGACTTCTACCCAGCAAACCGACGATAGCCTTTTATCGCTTCTGCAGCTTTATTCTTCCGGGCAAATGCAGCTATGGCCTGTATCCTCCGCAGTGGGGCGCACCAACAATGAGGGAGCACAACTAATTCAGCCGATCAATAATCAAGGATGATCACTCCATCCAACTCCCAGCATAGTGCTGACCGTCCCGGATGAAAGAAACTGCCTTATTGTCATAAAGTGCCACGGTCCTGCCACCTTAAACCCAGGCAGCTCCCGTTTCTGCGCGAGCCTGCAGATCGTCTTTTCCGTGACATTCAACAGTAATGTAACATCGCGAACGGTGAGAGCTTGGTCTGGTTCGTCAGCGACTTGCTTTCGTTCGCTCCAATAAACTGTTCCAACAGATTGAACTACAAAATCCAGGAGCCGCGCGGATTCATATCATCTGTGACAACACCCGTTACTATCATGCCCGGTTAGTGAAGGAATACCTGGCGAATTCCAAAATCGAACTGGTTTTCCTGTCGCCTTATGCGTCGAACCTCAACTTGATCAAACGGTTCTGGAAATTCTTCAAGAAAACCGTACTGTATGGGCGCTACTACGAAACCTTTTGTCAATTCAAAACAGCGTGCGGCAATTTCTTTGCCGGACTAGACCAGCACCACGCCTCGCTACGCTCGCTATTGACCGATCGCTTCCAAATCATCGGTCGGTCACGCTTGAGTGCCAAAATTTAAAGTGTGGTGGGTATAAAACCCAAGGGCGGCTACGCCGTCTGCGCTATCCTTCCTCGCTCTAAACGGTGGGGCTTGCTGCGCACCGGGTCAGATGACAGCCTTCGCTTGGAATCAATGGAGCTTCCAGTAAAACACGGATCTTCGATGTTATCGCGCCATATATCTCTTCGGGCAATTGATTCTCCTATTCTCAATTCATGATTGCCAAAGTGGCGATAAATCAGTCCTCGTGACCCAACAGATCCAAGTTGCTTTATCAGCGCCCCCTTATACGTAAAACTCAGTATTTAGAAGTTGGCTATCTACTTATAAGGTGCGGTCTTTAGAAACTAAATGCAGATATTGCTTATAACAGCTTAATTAAATGGGTAAAAACGATGGACAATAAAAAAGTTTTCAATAGGTTTCTCTCAAAACTAGGGCCAGGGTTATTGTATGCTGGAGCGGCTGTTGGTGTATCGCATCTACTGCAATCAACACGCGCTGGCGGAATGTTTGGGTTCGAACTGATTCTCGCTATCGTGATTATTCACTTCATCAAGTATCCATTTTTCGAATTCGGACCACGTTACACGGCAGCGACCGGCGAGAACATTCTGCATGGCTACATGAAGCTAGGCAAGTGGGCAGTCCGGGCGTATCTATTGATGACACTATCAACCATGTTCATTATCCAGGCCACAGTTACTGTTGTAACCGCAGGACTGTTTACTTATATTTTTGGGCTTGAAACATTAGGTGGATATGAGCCACAAATAATTGCCGCAATCATAAGTAGCTTGCTTCTACTTATCTGTTCATTTGATCAAATACCCATACAAGTAGATTTTATTTCAGATATTAAAGCAATAATTCTTCCCAAATGTGATGTCTGTATTAGCCCTGGTGGGACTTTAATAAAAGTCTTTAAATAAATGTGCTTCCTCCTTCTACCAGAGGGGAGGCATACATGGTCGTGTGTCCCAAAAGAATGCCCCTCCAGGATCGCACAGGCAGGCGTTGATTACTAACGGGACGTGGTTTTTCTTTTTACTACAACGATCCTTCATGTGCGTAAGACCACCCCATATACCAATTAGGTCGCCAATAAACATGACAATGTTGGCAATTTCTACTTTAGGAAGGTATTTGAAGAACGTAGGTTGAAAGCGAACAAAGGTACCAAATCCGTCATAGGGTTCTTCCCAAATTGAACTTTCCCGCCCCGACCTAGACGCTGCTGCAATACCTGTCGCCGCTGGGCTGGAAGTACATCATGACTGGCGATTACATGTGGCGCAGCAGCGCCAAGATCGGCGAGGGCAAGTTCAAGCCGCTGCGACCTCTGCAATCAGCTTAACGTGCTTTATTTTCCGAATTCTGAGACGATCCCTTACTGCGAGCGGGTCGAGTCACGAATCAAGAATTTATATTGCTTTTATTGCTCTATTTTTTCTTGATTTGTGACTTGGTTCTATTGAGCAGAGAATGCGAGTGCTCTTATGCCATCAATCAATATTCGCGATTGGCTCGATATCTGGCCCGGTTTCGTTGGGTATGGGGAACGTTCCCACCAAATGATCGATTTCTGACATTTTTGTGATAGTAAGGCAAATATTTGAAGGAGAGAATTCTCCTTCATTTAGTCTCTTGCCAATTTCCCAAATACGTTCAAATCTATTGCTCTCTATCATTTCAAAAAAAGTTTCGGCCACACTTGTTGATGAGCTTAGCCCATAGCCTATCCAGATTTCACCGTCACTTACATAAGCACTAGGATCAATTGGTGCCATTGAAATCGTTGTTGGCATAATTGGCTGGAGTTGTCCAGTCGGTATAGTTTGTACTTGTGGAATAAAAGGCTCAGGGGAAGAATCAATAAGGTTATTTTGATATTTTACCCAGGTTGTTCCACTAAATAGCCATAACTCATCTGGTTTGCTTTTAAGCCTGAATCCCACAAAAACAAGTCCTTCTTTGAAATGATGCACCTTTGAAATAACGACATAGTGATCCAGGATAACATTGTCATATCTATCAAGCTCGGCACGCAAAGAGGTTTGTGGAAAACATAGCTTTCCGGGAGATGTAAAAACTGTTTCTGTTTCTCCTGCCATGGTTAATATTGATGCGGCGCACAGTAAACAGCTTCCGATCAGCATGATTAATTTTTTTATATATGTCATTTTAAATTTATTATCAATATGTTATAGAACTCGAACCCGGCGATAGGTTTGGGTGTTTACTGGGGGTGGCAAAGCATAAGCTACTAAGATACTTCCTTTAGTAACTACCCAAGTCGTCAAGAGCGCACCGTGGATTATGTAATTATTTCACAACCCAAGCGTTGGTCATGGCGGTCAAGAACCAACGCCCACAACGCGGTTTGACCAGTTTGTTTCCCGCCTCTCAACTTTATAGCCAAAACAGTCGATAGCAATAAAGATTGTCTCTATCTGCATAAAATATAAATGAGTAGGAGAATATTTGGTGAATCCCAAAAATTTTAAGCAAGTTTTATTTCTCGTTTTGCTATGTGTTGCGTTCTTACCGTTATCTGCGGTAGCTCAGGAACATATTGGGCGAGTAGTGGGTGTATCAGATGGTGATACGCTAACAATCCTGGATAATCAAAAAAAACAAATCAAAGTACGGCTCGCTGAGATCGATACACCCGAATCAGCACAGCCTTATGGAAAGCGTGCAAAACAAGAATTGTCTCGGCTTGTCTACGGCAAAACCATAAGCGTCGAAGTGCGGGATATCGATCGCTATGGACGTACGGTTGGGCGAGTCTATGCGGATAATATCGATGTAAATGCAGAAATGGTGAGGCTTGGGGCTGCTTGGGTATATCGAAAATATGCCAAGGATCAAAATCTCTATGCTTTGGAAAAACGGGCTAGAAAGAATAGATCGGGGCTATGGAGCCTACCGGAAGCTCAGCAAGTTCCACCATGGGAATGGCGACAAGCAAGAAAAAGATGAAATCAGAATGCTCCATATTCGTTGCTTTGAAAAAGAGGATTTATTTTTTTTTCTTCGTAACCGGGTTGTTTTTCTCAAATTCGGTTTATTCAGGTGAAGTCCAGAAATGGATCATAAAAGGCATTGAGCCTAACAGCATTACAATAATCGGTGAACATCATAAGCGACCTGAATCTATCCAATTTTTCCAGTCTGTAATATCCAAATATTTGCAGCAGGATAAATGCCTGGTTGTTGCGCTTGAGATTGCCAGCAATCAACAAATGATTCTTGATGAAATCGTAGAAGGCAAGTCAACTGTATCCGATATTAAAATTTCTTCCATAATCGATCACACTGCCTTTCGTGTGATGATCAATGATCTGGCAAAAATGGCAAAAGTAAATGATTGCCTAAAACTGATTGCGATTGATGCCGGAATGGAAATAGACGTTAGACGTGATGAGTGGATGACTAAAATATTGGCAGAGCAGGTAAGTCAGGTACCCATATTGGCTTTGTTGGGGAATATGCATTCTCTGAGAAAAGTTGATTGGAATTTCAAAAAGACGGCTCCTTATGTTGCGGAGATTCTTGCATCCCTGAATCATACAATTAGGACTTACCCTCAAATTTGGGTAGACAAAACATGTGGCAATCAAAGCGAGTTTATTCGCTCAGACAGAAAAAAGGCCGTCGAGATTATCAACAATAATTTAACTTCTCTGCTCAACGCTTATGAGTACAAAACGGTAAGTGATGTCGTCGATGGAATTATTCTTTGGAAGTGTAGTTAAAAAGTTGGGAACTGCTGGGCAGTAGCTTCTGCCATCCGCAAACCATTCGGTGGCCACAAGACTTGCATTTTGGACTAAATTTTTTCTCCGGCAGTATCCTGCATTCGATAACATCCAGATAATGCGCAACCAGTCTGGAGCACTCACCGTCACCCATCAGTTGGACCTTGATCGCGCGACGTTTCCCCGTTCGGCGGTTGTTGATTGCCACAAAGCAGGGCGACCGGTAACAGGGTAAGGGTAATCGGTTCGCAAATCGTTCTCTATCATCACGACTGTTCCACGCTTCAACAACGCTGGCCGCCAGTCTTGAGCGATGCCTGGTAAGATGTTGGTGGCAAGCCGGTAGATAATGGCACAAAAGACAAAAAATAGTATTAATTCACCCCCAGCAGAAAATCTGCCAGAGGTGAATTGTGGCTATAACGGCAACTTGTAACGATAATGATCGAAGCTGCGAATTCTGGAATATTCGGAATGATATTCACGAAACTCAGGTTCGATGCCACGGTCTCTCATTGCCTTCAGGAATAAGGACAAGTCCACATCCTCTTCGAGATAAGCATAATCACCGCGCTGATAACTGAAAGAAGAAATCTTCTCTGCAATATCAAGCTCGGCAAGTATACTTTTTTGTACCCTGAGCCAGCCATGACCGGCATCAGCATAAAAGCTAAATACCCTTTTCATAACAACCCCCTTTCGGCAAAAGATACACCGGAAGAATTTGCTATTACGATGTGATCCAGTAGCTTTACGTCCACGAGATCAAGGGTTTTTTTGAGACCCACCGTCAACTGAATGTCTGCCGACGATGGATCAAGAAGACCAGATGGGTGATTGTGAGCCAGAATGACCGCCGCTGCATTTACGGCGAGCGCCTGTTTCACAATTTCCCTTGGATAAACGCTGGCCTGGTTGATCGTACCCCTAGATATTTCTTCGGCTGTGATCAGTCTGTGCTGCGAATCCAGCCAGAGGCACCAGAAAACTTCGTGCTCAAGATTTCCAATCATGGTGCATAACCATTTTTTAGAAACATCCGGAGAGGAAAATGATTCTCCAGAAGTCATCTGTTCCAGGAAGCAGCGGGAAATAAGCTCCTTTGCTGCTCCCAAGTTTGGATGAAGATGGTAGTAAGTATGATGTTCACCGCTTGATACCATTACTGATCTTGGATTCATGAAACCAAACAGCTCGGAGAGGTATTTGGTTCCAAGGTTGCTGGCTAATTCTTCACCGACGAGCAATGTCAGAAGTTCGATATTGCTCATTTGGTTGAACTGCTTCATGATGCAACTCCTTTGAAAAAAAGAGGCACCAAGCTCCCAACAGGGGGGATGATGCCCCTGTATGGGAAAAGGTATGCTTTGAGAAGCGTACCCAGCTTGATTGCTGATTGTTTGACTTCCTCAGCTTGGAAGATCAGCCATGGATAACCACGGGCATGAATTCTGCTTTCCTGAGGGCACCTCAATGCGCTCAGGAAAGCACAGATAGATAGCTATATAGCTATCTATCTGTTGGTGAACCGCCGGAAGTATCGACAATCATGTTGTCACTTCCAGCGGTTCAGGTTTCTACAATACCTGCTGCGCCATAACATCGGCTTGCAGAGATTCATCGATGGCTCGCTGTACTAAACCATCCTGATCAAAATACATGCCCCGTATCGTGTAGGGTGCATCACGAAGTTCGGATATGGCATGCAACAGCCCGCGTATTCTGGATTCAATTGTGTTCATGATTTCATCCTCTATGGCCAGCGGACAATATTCTGTCGGCAGCACCAAAAATGCGTCGGATATTTTTATCTGAAAGAGAACCAGGAGCTGAGTTCGACATCCAGTACTGGATAAATCCCCGACTTTCTTCCAGTCCAGGCAGGCCGAGCGATGCGCAGCACAAATAGGCTACCGACTCTGCCTCAACTTCATAGATTGCCTTCTCCAAAAGCAGATAATCGACCAGTATTGATTCTTCGGAGTGCAGCAGGCAATGTGCTATTTCATGAAAAGAAGTTTTGAATGGCAGCCGATTGAGTGGATTAATCGCGATCAAGCTTTCGCGTGGAACTGCATATCCCATGCTGTTGCCATCAAAACCAACAAAAACTTCTTCTCTGATGCCAAGTCGGGATAGCGCCATTTCCCTGTCCCATTCGGGAATGATAATTTCAGGAACAGGATCACCATCCGTCTGATACAGGCTGAACCAAAATTTTTTCAGCATGAATCCTTTATGAATTTTATCGGTTTCGTCATTCTCATCACTGGCTTCATTCCTTTTCCAGATGGTTAAAGGCATGATCAATGACAAGGCTTTTTCGCCTTTCTTGACCTTGCGGCCAAGTTCTTTCCAGCGGTTGAAGCTGGCGATGGGTGAAATAGGTAACCCGCGCGGAACAAGCTGCTTAATTGCAAGCACCCTGTTGCTGAGTGAGTAGTTGTGCATGGCAAAGTACGCTTCAGACAATTTACCAGGCATCGAAAGCGCATCATGCAGCAAGAGATTCCAATCAACTTTTTCCATTATGGTGTCTCCAAAAAGAAGCGGAAACACCATGCCCCTGCGGGGAGTGATGTCCCCGCTTGAGGTTATGGTAAGCGTGATAGACTAATTACATGAATAAAAAATGTAATTCATCGTTCTCGCTCATAGTTGGCGGCAAGGATGAACAAGATCAGAAGAAATATCTCCTGTTCAACCAGCCTTGGATATTCCGTCGAGATGAATTTGAAGATCTTTGCGAGCATTTTCAATTATCTCGATCAGAAGTATTTGACTTGTGCCTGGAAAGAATCAGGCACAGAGCCATGGTCAGTGATGAGGCGGCCGGAGTGTTTGCCATCATGGAGGGAAGAAGTAACGCTTCCGACATTCTGGCAAAAATGCGGCGTATGAGCTTCATGCCCGGAACTTCCGAGCAACAAGCTCCTCCTCAGTCAACCGAATCAGGTGACATAGATCCTGCTTGAGATCCGAATCACTGATGTGGTCTTTTATGTTGAGAGCTTCGTCCCGACGAGCAAGAAGCTCACGATCTGATGCCTGTTCAAGCCACCTGTAAAATGCTGCCATATCGAACAAGATACCCATAACAATCTCCATTCGGTAATGCCGGAAAACCTGTCCTTATCGGGTACGGGTATTTCTCGTGGATTGAAGAAGATTGTTCCTGGCAGCAGCATTCCTACCTGTGATACAAATACCCCTGCGTAACCATGTAGGAGTATCGTACTCACGCCATTCATCGTTTAGCGAAAATACAAGAGTTGTTTCCAGCCATTGGACCGGCTGAAACTCCTTTTTCTTACTTTTACAATGTATCCAGGAAAACACTGCTTTTATAGAAAACAATATTTCCATGATGTTGCTCCTTGATAATGCGGAGACACCATGCCCCTGCGGGGATAATGTCCCCGCGGGATTAATGAATGACACCCGGCTGCCCGGATGCTTATTGATTTGCTGATTGTTTGACTTCCTCAGCTTGGAAGATCAGCCATGGATAACCACGGGCATGAATTCTGCTTTCCTGAGGGCACCTCAATGCGCTCAGGAAAGCATTGATAGATATATAGCTATCAGGAAATACAGATAGCTTGATATGTTGATATATAGCTATCTATCAGGGAAACCCCTACGCCGAGGCATAGGGGAGGGCGGTTCAAGTAATAGATATATAGATAGCTATATATCTATTTTGATTCTATGGAATCTCTAATACGGCGGTAATGACGCATCAGAAATTCGAGGTCAGTATCAGCAAAGTCTGCTTCTAGCCGGATATAAATTTCGTCCAATTGGTCATAAGTCTTTGCTTTTTCCAGAGCCAGTATCGCAGCCTGTAATACCGGATTACTGATTTCTGCTTCAGATGCTTTTGCAGCATCAGACTTCTTGACAGCAGGCGGCATTTCTACCTTTACCTCGCTGGATTCTTCCTCATCGAAATTATCTGGCACAAATTCTCCTGTGGCAGCATCGATGAGATTGAGATGCTGATCTTTGCCTTGCTCGAATGCTGCATCAAGTGACAAGGCGGTAGCCAGCTCCGGCGATTTTGGCAAATATTTGCATAACCGCCGGATTGCGGTTTTCAGACCCATTGCGGTGAAATCAGAATCCCATACAGAATCCTTTTTACTCCGTTTTGCTGCCTGATATCCGCGTGAATTGTCGCGGATACGCTCAACCTCCGTGACACCCATGGCAACGAATGTCCGGCTACCGTCTTTAAAGACGCCAACCGCGTAAAAACCAGCGATTGGTCCGCGTTCATCGTCGGTTGCCGGGAAACCGCATGATCCTTGCATGGGTACGTGTTCAAGACTCCTTTCCAAGCCCAGATTCAAGTTGAACTGATCGTTCATCCTGACTTCGTGCGCGTAGATGTCCTGTACAAACCCACTCTGCCGTGCCAGCTTGATCAGTCCGGTATAACCTGGAATCAACTGGCATTCGTTCTTGAATGGAACGAGATGCGCTTCTCCCATCAAGCCGACTTCCAGCCCCAGTTGCGAGGACTGGACGATCGCTGCAAATACCGAACGTGGATCGCATTCGGCCAGTCGCGGATTCATACGAAAAGCAGTCAGGGCAATTCGTGTCATCCGATCCGGATTGATATGCCTGGGTAATGCACGTGCAATCTCTGCTTTGAATTTATCCAGCATGACCGGGAAATTCTTTGGTTCGTTTTCATTGTTACCTGACTGAGAACGATTGATGTTTTTCAGTGTTTGAAAAGCCATGATGTTGCTCCTTGATAATGCGGAGACACCATGCCCCTGCGGGAATAATGCCCCCGCTTAGGGTGAAATGAATATAAAACACCCGGCAGAAATAAATTCGTCAGGCGTGGTTGTTTACTGATTATTTGGATTCGCCAGTTACGAATATCGTCTTCCATGATTACTCACGGCAGATGAATACAGTGACTATCCGAAGCATTTTCATGGAAAATGCTTCGGATAGTCATCGAAGGATGATGCCCCACCCGTTGGGCGGGGCTATCCTGGTTCAGGCAGACTTTTGCCCAAACCTGTTTTCTTCAAGATCAACGACTGGAAACCCCTGCTTTCCCTGCTTGAAAAGCACGTCATTCCAATCAATAGATTTCTGACCTTGCGCAATCTTTGTAGAGGGCATGAATATCGAAGTTATGAATCCTTCCCGCCACAAACGCATGGTCAAATTTCTTGCGGCTTCCTGGCCATGACCCTTGGGGTGCTGATCAGTCCCAATATCCTTATCGGCAAAGACAAGAACACGAGACACTTCTTCAGGTGGCACAAAGGTTTCCAGCAAAGTGGCATTAATCACGCACCATGTTGGAATGCCTGTTCCCTCAATTACCGAAAGAGCCGTTTCCAGTCCTTCGGCAATGGCGAGTGTTTGCGTATCCGACCTGGTTAGCCGGATGGCGCCGCCGGTTATCTGACGTTCACCTGTTGGATAGCCCATTAATTTCCTGGGCGAATGAACCGGTGCTTTTCTGCCATCTACCGTAATATAAGTACGATGAATGGTGACAGGCCTGCCTTCTGCATCACTGACCATGGCAACAATCGCAGGAAATCTGCCGACAAGTTTTCGATTGTCATAGTAGGCAAGCGATGGGTGAAATCTTGCCGATCCTTCCGCAGGAAGTATGGATATTCCCCTTCTCGCCAGATAGAGACGTGCTGGCCCTGCCTCTGTATCGTAAAGACTTAGCGATTCATGCCAAACACGATTGAGTGCCTGGCGGAGCTTTTCATCGTTATGGCCGAAATTCCTGGCATTAATTGATGCCCTTCGTATAGCCGGGTTTTCCTGACTACCAAATCCGAGATGATCCGCGACCGCCTGCAAGGTGGTTTTGAAATCCCAGCCATTCAGCCACATGATGGTGTTAAAACCATCGTTGTTGAAACCACAGGTATTGCATACGGTTCCGCCTGTGATCGCAACATTTTTGAATACTCGAAAACCATCTTTGCCTCCATGAACAGGGCATGGCACATGACGACCCTTGTGCTTTAAGGCAACGATAGACTGAGGTGCAAGGGCAGTGAGAATTTCTTCCCATCTACCCATTGCCAAAGGCTTTAAATCAATTGCTTTCATTTGATTCTCCTTGAGGAAAACCAGCCGAGGTGCATCCCGGACGGGGACGAATCCCCGGCTGGGAATGGAATGACAATCAATGATGGCAATTTAATTGTCTGATTTCTGCAACGTAGCGACGAATAACCTCCGCATCCGTCGCTGTAGTAACGCCACACTCGATCCGATGCAAAACCTTCTCAAAAAATGGGTTATTTTCTGCGCAGGTAAACTCCAGACACTCGGTCATGCGGCCTTCGTAATTAATGAACAGGATTTCATTCCTGTATCCAATTACAGACAACCCGGATTCAATCTGCCAGACTTTCGCGTTGGCAGCTTCCTCCGGGAAGTTCTTTTCAAGATCAGCCCAGTCATTTCTGACAAGGGCGTTTTTCCAGAGGGTAGGAAGGATGGCTTTATGATTCATACCAGTCTCCTCAAAAAGGACCAGAATTGTCATCAAAGTCAGCAGTTTGTTTATCTTTACTGCCGACGCTCTGTTTCTTGCCGTCTGGCAGCATTTTCATGCTGTCAGCGACAACCTCGGTTGCGTAACGGGTTTCACCTTCCTTATCCCAGGACCGGGTTTGAAGCCGACCTTCGATATAAACCAGTGATCCTTTCTTCAGATACTCATCAGTAATTTCAGCGAGCTTTCCGAAGAAAACGACGTTGTGCCATTCCGTTCTTTCCTGCTTCACACCAGCTTTGTCTTTCCAGTTTTCACTGGTAGCAATACGGGTGCGAGTGATCGCTTCACCTTGCTGGGTGTAGCGAATCTCCGGGTCAGAACCCAGATAACCAATAAGTTGAATTCTATTCAACATGATTTACTCCTTATTTTTAGAAAAAGCCGGACATGACACCATCCCCAACCGGGAACAATGTTTACCCGGCAGGGTTTGAAATAAACAACCGGTTGCCCGATTGCCTGGAAATTGCTGCTCGTTTAGGAAGGCCAGCTACCTTCATGTCCCTTGGCCATAGCCAGAGAGAACAATCCTGTTTTCCTCAGTACACCTCGATGCGCTCAGGAAAACAGTCATGGATGTATAGCTATATAGCTATCAATATAGCTGGTTGCTAGGACACCCCTACGCCGGAGCATAGGGGTGGTGGTTAAGAGATATAGTTAGCTATATAGCTAATCTTCCAGGGTAAAACTGGATGCCCAGCGTGGTAAATCGATTCTCTCGATCTCGCCCGCAGGCTGATAGGACGGGTAGTAACCTTCCTTGCGACACCATTGAAGTAATTCCAGTGCTGCACGATATTTGGCGCGACCAATCTCGATCATTTCAAGGCTGGCCTCATAGACCGCCGTTGCATGTGGCGCATCATTCTCAATAGCGATGAAGTAGAACCCAACTTTTCTACCAGTCAGTTTTTCCAATCCATCGGTGTAGTAGGCTGCCTGCACGTCGTAGCCAAATTTGGCAATTGATTTGGCAAATACTTCCCTGCTTGAATCGACACAGGTCTTGATGTCGATCAGGCCAGTAATGAGTTCACCTCTCTTTGCCAGAAAATCTGGACGGATTTTGCAAGCAATGCCGGTTTCCTGGTCTGTCCAGAATCCTGACATTTCTGCCTCGCCTTGCGCAAGCAGGAATTTTGCACCTTTGTGCTCCTGTGCAGCAGAAGCCATCTTTAGAATGGATTCCATCTGTTCGGCACTCAGCGCTGTTTTTTCTGCATTGGCGGTTTCCCATGCCTCAGCTTGAGATTTACCGTCTTTGGTACGCCGATCAAACTTAGGCGCGACGACATAGCTTTGCTTGAAAACCTCCGGCTCAAGCAAGGCTGCATGGAAAGCGCTTCCAAGCTGCTTTGCGGGTGTCGGCTTACGTGGACTGGTCGCGTAATCGATGTAATGCGCAGGCGAGCGCATTAATTTCAACAGACTTGAGTGTCCAATCGCCGGGTTACTGTGATATTCCTCAGCCGGTAGCGACTGAAGTATTCCCTGATGAGCACTGTTATCAGGTATTAATTGGCTTATGGATGCTACGAATGATGTTTTCATGATGATGCTCCTGAAAACACGGAGACACCATGATCCCTGCGGGGAGGAAGATGTCCCCGTGGGATTGATGAATGACAAGCCGTAAAGCCTGTCATAAGATGAAGAACTAAGATTGCTGATTGTTTGACTTCCTCAGCTTGGAAGACCAGACCCTTTACTAGAAGGGACGAGACGATATTATTCTATAGCAAAATTCTTATTTTTCGCAAATTATTTTAATTCGATAAATGGCTGAATGTCTAAAGTTGAGTTATTTATTTTAACTGCTCAAATTTTCAGCAACCTAGTAAATAACTTGTTTCACAATCGATTACTCTGTTCATGCGGTGTGTTATCCACAGAAAATGTGGAAGAATTATTTGATAGAATGCAAATCAGAGTCTGTGGAATGTCTTCCCAGATAATCGTACAGTGCAGACCGTTTGTTATTGAACTTCCGACATACGGATGCCTTGCTTGCAACGGATTGCAGGGCATGAGCAATCGCAGTCATTTTTTCATCATCAACCGCTCTGGGTCGCCCACCTTTTCTCCCTCTTGTTCTTGCTGATTCCAATCCCGCCAGAATGCGCTCTCTGACGAGGGCGCTCTCATACTGAGCAAGAGCACCAAAAATACTGAACAGTAATTCACCATTTGGAGTGGAGGTGTCTATCTGCTCAGTGAGAGAGCGGAAAGCCACATTACGTTTCTGGAGATCAACCACGATTTTCAGGAGCTGCGATAACGATCTTCCCAATCTGTCGAGTTTTCAGACCACCAGACATTCACCAGGCTGGACATATTCCAACACGTTTATCAGTCCTTCACGATCTTCCCTTGCGCCACTGGCCTTGTCCTCAAATATGTTTCTAGGGCCGGTGCCGGAATTAATCAGTGCATCTCTTTGTAGTTTTGTTCAAATGCTCTCGCTACCCCTGGCCAGCGTGCCAACGTCACCATCACCGTGTGAAATCGCATCCCGCCGATGTGTGATAGACGGAACCAACTCGTTTAGGGGTCGACTCAGAAAACAGAAAAAATTGTACGCTAAGCATTTGTCGAGGCTAGTCAGGCCAAGACCGGTTTGTCATCCCTGGCGCTCAAGCGCCAGCTGGGAGTGAGCTATCCTACGGCATGGTTGATACATCACAAACTGATGCAGGCGATGGCTAATCGTGAGGAGCGCTATGTCCTTGATGGCAGAATCCAGGTCGATGATGCTTATCTTGGTGGAGAGCGTGCGGGAGGAAAAGCGGGTAGAGGTTCAGAGAATAAGGTGCCCATTGTTGCCGCTGTGTCTCTGACTGAGGATGATCACCCTTTGCGCGTGAGGCTTACCCCAGTCTCGGGATTTACGCTAAAGGCAATTTCAGCCTGGGCAAAGGATTGTCTGGCGCCCGGCTGCACGGTGTTCTCGGATGCCTTGGCCTGCTTTGGTGCCGTCACCAAAATTGGCTGTAGCCACCATTTTACAGTTATCGCCGGACGCAAACCAAAGGAGACTCCCGAGTTCCGGTGGATCAATACTATCCTCGGCAATCTCAAGACCAGCTTGTCGGGTTGTTACCATACGTTCAACTTCCGCAAGTATGCCGTTCGCTATCTTGCCGCCTTCAGTTACCAATTCAACCGGCGTTTTGATCTTTGCTCACTGCACGAACGATTGCTGATCGCCGCTGCTTCGACCACTCCGCAGTCCTTGCACTCTATTCGAATGGCTGACGTTCGTTGCTAATCAGGAATAATTTTTGCAAGATTTTTTTAAACCTGTTTTGCAATAGATGGTTTAAAAGGGTGAAACCGCCGTTTACGATGTGATTGCGTGGGGAAAAATCACAGTAGAAATTACCGATTTGGTAATAGTGTCCGTTTTCGAACCCTTATACGTTTTCTGAAGAAGCCGTATTTTCCCTGTTGCGATTGGGTGCTTTTCGGGTGTATATTGGAACTTAACTAAATAGTTTGAATTGAGGGACAATACCATGACAAAGCAATCAGTTAACTTTACATCGCCCAATGACGATTGGCTTAATGCTAAGGTTGCGAGTAAAGAATATTCAAACAAAACGGATGTTATAAACGATCTTATTCGCCGTGAGCGTGAGCGTGAGGAAAAATTTCAAACGCTTAAAGCTGCGATTGAAGAAGGTTTAGCCAGTGGGATTAGTGAGAATAGTGTGCCTGATATTATGAAACGCGTAGAAAAGAGAATGATAGAAAATGGCACGCTACCAGATACAGACAGAAGCTGACCTAGATATTGATAAAATTTATGAAGACGGGATAGAAACGTGGGGACTAGCACAAGCTAGAAGTTATGTACTTGGTTTGCATGAACGCTTTGAATTTCTTGCTGACAATCCAAATATAGGCGTAAATTCAGACGAACTTACACCTAATCTACAGCGTTTTCGCTATGGCCGTCATGTTGTTTTCTTTATCAACACAGACACCGGAATTATAATTGTTCGTGTATTGGGTGAAGAGATGGATTTTAAACGCCATATAGATGAAAAATAGAGTGTGCTTCATATTACAAAATTGGTAATAATGAACGTATTTAGCGAAAGGAAAAGCAAATGAGCTATATACAAGGATTTCTTGTACCAGTTCCAACCAAAAACAAAGACGCATATCAAAAACTAGCGGAAAAATCCGCGCCTATTTTTCAAGAATATGGTGCATTAAAAATCGTTGAGGCATGGGGTGATAGTGTGCCTGATGGTAAAGTCACTGATTTTAAGCGTGCCGTGAAAGCAAAAGATGAAGAAACAGTTGTTTTTTCATGGATTGAATGGCCGGATAAGGAAACGTACGAAGCCGCGGCGAAGGCGATGGAATCTGATCCAAGATGGAAAGATATGCCTGAAATGCCGTTTGATGGAAAACGTATGATGTGGGCTGGTTTTGATCCAATTTTTGTGACAGAAAGCTAAGCTTCTTCGAGTGTTTCAAAAACAATTATGTTTTCCATGCAATCGACTGGAAAAGAGATATGTTCATGGATAATTTTTCCATGTGCTATCAATTTTTTTAAAACAACATGTACCAAGTAGCCATGAATTAGCCATATTTCGGTCATCCCTGGTGCCGCCGTATGTACGGAAGACCGTTATGCTAGAGGCGGCGTTACCCTGGCTGTATTTGAAGGGTGTTTCGACTGGAGAAATGGCCACCGCATTGGAAGTTTTGGTTGGTCCTGAAGTAGGATGAAATGATGAATATCTTGAAGCGAGTAGTGGCAGACCAGCAAAAGACTGAAGATGGATGTTAGTTGCCAAGCATTTGGCTCTGTTTTGCAGGCGCATCGCCGTCTCTGCAAAGATTGATGCCATAGCTCACATCAAAATCCTTCGGCTCACCTGATTTTGTCTGCGCTCCAGTTTGATTGAGGTGGAGATTGAGGCGTTTGCAGCCTGGTTGATCGAATTCTGCCAGTGTTGTCACTGTGGCAATAACTGGCTGTTGTGATCCGGTTGTCTGCCGAAAAAATCCTGCCATCGGTCCCGAAACAATCCCGCTGACTGTACCATCCGGTGCATCAATTGCCTTTATCAGCAACGGCTTTATGTTGGGATAGGTCGGCATTCCTGCCATGGCTTGCCAGGAGAAAAGTACCGGGAATAAAAGTACCAGCAGATGAGTTATTTTTGCCATAGTTTTCACTATTATTTGCTAACTCCCAGTTCAATTGCTGCGCGTTCAATAGCTGCGCGCAACAAGGTTTCTGGATGTTCGGGCTGAGTAGAAGCAATATAGATGTCGAATCCAACAACCTGATTTCCAATTGACCTGTTGGATGCAATAGAAAATCTGAGGCCAGCCAATCCCTCCTTAATATTGTTTTGTGAAGCGATGCCAGTCGCCGTTCCGATAACCCCCATTGCTGCTCCAGCAATAATCCCACCTAATCCGCTACCTAGTGATGATCCAAGTGAAATTGGATTTGCTCCCATGTAGAAATTAGCCCCATTGTTTGTCGCTTTATCTACAAGTTTTGCCATTTTATCGATTTGTTTTTTTGTAGACTCTCCTGGCAAAAGTAACGGTTTGACGACAGGCGGCTCCTCGCGCATCGATAAAAGATATTCTGCCGTATAGGGCATTGCACGGCCATCTTCCTTGAATGGCATGGTAATAAAGGATATGACAAACATTATGTAATCTGCATTATCTTTCTCGGAGGTAACAAAAAATCCGTTTTCGCCAAATAATCTTGACGTAAGCGGCAAATGTGGCGGTCTAATGCCTGATTCGCTAACTACATAGATGGATTTGTTTGCATCAAAATTACGTGAACTGAATACAGCAGTTTTATCCATTACCAATGAATGGATGCTTGAATTTGAAAGAGGAGCATGTTCAACAATCGATTGACAGCTTACCGTCAAAAAAATCAGAAAAAATGAAACGATTTGTTTTGAAGAATTATTCAATCTGATGACCCGTGTCATAGTAATTTTGTGTCCTTCTTGTGATTACGTCTCTTGCGTTATCGGATAGATCCGACGTATTCGGCAGTCTCACGGCTGTCATAACCTCGCGTGAGAACTCAGATAAATCAAGTGCTGCGAAATTGATCGACGCAAATTCGGCATGGGAGAATCCCGCGCAATTTGCGTTTTTGGCGCTTCCCCATGATTTTCCGATTTGCGCTCTTCCCTGGGAATTGATGATGCGGCCAAGGCGACTGTTATAGCAGCAGTAGGAGCGAGTGCTTTGCAGGCAGACACCGAAGAATCTCTTTGAGCAGTACGATCCTACCCGGTGGCAAAGATTCTGCCCTTTCTTCATTGACAGTATCTGTTCATCAGGCTCACAGGACAGCAGTTCCTGAAGAACCATGATGGCAACCGCTATAGCAAAGGAAGTTGGGTCAAAACCGAATGCCACTCTACTACCAAACATGGTTGGTGTTCCTAATGGAATAATCGCTCCTTCCGCGCCTATAAGACTGGTTACAAACCCTGGTGCTGGTGTCGATCCAAGTGTTGCACTGAATCCAAAGTAACTCAATGATGGCGAGAATGCGCTTAATAATCCGCCAGAAGGAATCTTCAGTGGATCAACGCTCATCATTGCCGACATCCCCTTGATTATCCAGTTCGGCGCAGTGGAAGTATACAACGCATCGTAGAGATATTTGCTGCCGTAAGACAGCACATTCTTTCCTGCCTGAACCGTCAGATTGAACAGGAGATTATTGTTGAAAGTGCTGCCACCAGAGCTTCCGGAACAGCAGTTCATGATGCCACCAAGCTTTATGCGGCACTTACCTCTGTCACCGTCGAAAATACGCCAGGTGTTTTCATTCAGGTAGACACCGGCTTCCCTGGTTGCCTCAACCAATGACATCGCCTGCGCAAAATCGGTGTCATTCTGATGACCGGTGTTGAAGCAGTTGCCATTGATACAGAATTTCTGGCCTGAGCAGTCAAGAAACGTGCTGTCCATAGATGGCGCTGTTCTGCAGCTATAGATTCTTTCCTGATCGACACATATCTGCTGCTCATTGATCGTTACGGTCTGCTGACACGCAGCATCCGACTGATAAGTGCATTCCGGATCATTATCAAAAATCAGGCATTCCGTATGATCTTCAACGCCAGTTAGTCCAACATATCCCCGCTTCTGGGTAAAACATCCGTCTGGTGCAACATCCGCCAAACTGATTTCCGGAGGCAGTGGGAATGGAGGTACTTTCGATACACATTCACTGCCGACATACTCATAGTTTGGATTGTTATGCCACTGGCCGCAGACGCTCATGTCGTAATCGCTCGAAACCAGCACATGAATGATCCCGCCAGTAACGGAGTCTTGCTGTTGAGCGATTACAATATCCCGTGGAGCCAGGCACTCATGCGGTGCAACTTCCTTGATTAAGGCGCAGGATTTTTCTGCATAAACCGCTGGAACAGTGTTCGTCTGAGCAACACACTGACCATCGTTATTCGAAGTAATACCGGTGTTTTGGAAAACGGCAGGCGCATTGTTTCTGGCATTGCGGGTATTTTGCAGAACAGGATCATCAGGCGCGAGCGGAACATGTTGCACGGTTTGTCGGTGGTCAACGATGAAATTGACCGCATCACATTCCTGATCGAACATGGCGTTGCCGGTTGGAATATATCCAGCACAATTATTTACCTTATCCAGACCTGGCTGGGTGAGCTGTCCCTGGCCATCCTGGAATAGACTGGCTTCGGCAGGTGGCATACCGTAATAATCCAGTTTGTCAGCTATCGTCTGTTCATTGACTCCCGAAAAAATAGCTGCATTTCTGCTATCGGCTAATGCCTTGGCATCCTCGAAAGCACTATTCATATCATCAGCGAAAATTGCACCGGACAGCCCCAAAAACAGCCCGATCAGCATCAGGTGCAGATTATATTTCACTGGATTCCGCGAACGATTCGTGAGTGGAAAGATCTGGCCACCATCGACCAGTCAGGGCTTGTGCGCTCTATGTATTCGAGCGCATAGTCGAGCGACACATCACCGCTAACCTTGACAAAGGTCTGTGGTTTTGAGCAACCGTTATCCATTACCTTGCCCGCTTCCTGGCTGGCCAGGACAAAAGCAGGTACGCGGGTCACACCGAATTGCTGGAAAGCAGGCGGATGGATGGCGACATGCACGTTGCGACCATCCAGGATGGCCTTGACAGCCTCCCCCATTTTCATCATTGAGTCATCTTTCAGTCCACGAAACAGTAATGTAGCACCTGCTTTTTCCGCCTGGTCAGCAAGCTTGCGTAACGCTGCTTCCGGCATCGAGAGGGACACCAATATCAGGAGATCGAGCGAGTGCATTTTTTCAGCACTAGCTTCACCTATATCCCTGAATTTCTCGGCAATGGTAGTAATGTCATCTGCTGGAAAAGCTGGCTGCGGCAAGGCGTCCATGTCGGGCATTTGCGGTATGGCAATCGCGTTATTTTTCTCAAGTGTATCGAGCTGCTGCATAGCCTTACGCCCACGACTAGAGGCATTCCGGATGTCCTCGTCATCAGGCAGACGTACCAACGGTTTGTGCTCAGTAGACGTATTACCTGGAAAAAGGTGTTCCTGCGCCAAAGGGAGTGACGGCAGGAACACTAAGGTTGCGACTACGGCGACAAAAAACAGGAACCGGTTATTTCTCATTACTCACTCTCATGCATATAAAGACAGCTATATAGCTATCTTTATATATATATAGCTATATATATTGCTATATATATCATTCCCCCAGCACAATGGCACCCTGACAGCAGTTACGTTTCCTGAATATCTGATAGGAAAAGTCTTCACCCTGGATCGGAAATTCACGGCCAGCGCCCCACAATACGGTTGATCGTCCGAGTGGCTGGCAACATTTGCCCGCAATTTTCAGGGTTTGTGGGACGGGATAGAGCATCTGGTACTTGTAGCCAGTCTTGTCCATCACTGGCTGCGGGGTATAGCCACATACTGAATTGTTACCAGCAGCGGACCACATCAGCAGCTCGCGGTGCAACTTGGCGATAATACGGTTCACCATCAGACTGGATGCCTGGACGCTGCCAATATGTGCCTGAATGTTGCCGTTCAAAGGATGCAAACTGCCCTGGCACCCTGCGCACCAGAAAAAAAGGTTGTTGGGAAAACCGGCAGTTGCCGCGACGCAATCAGCTGCACAGGCAGCCCGCGCGGGTAGATTGCCAAACAGAAAGATTTCCGGGGTGAGTAGTGCAGTTAATTCATCATCCTTCCACATTGGATCGAGTTCGGTCAGGTAAGCAATGTCGAATCCAACATTCTCCAGACAGCCATTATCGAGTATGGTTTGTAAAAAGAATATGATCGGATCTACATACCAATGTACCTGATAGAAAGACGCCTGATCCATCCCGTCACGCCGGTTTCTTGAGGCAACCGGCGCATCAAAACCAGGATTCATGCTGATACCACCGAGACTGGTCAGGCAGAACGGATCACGTACCACATCAACACGCCTGACCGGTTCCCAAAAACTCACATGAATGCCTGCTCTTGGGGGGTTGCCGCACGCGCAGGCAATATCCTCTGGATTAGGCGTATCTTCCTGTTCAAGTGATGAAATGGAAATACCGGCAATGCGGATCGGGAATATACATGACCAGCAAATATCGGTAATCGGATTGGCAAACCTGCCGGTACAGGTGGCAGCATGGGATGCATTGCAAATGCCGATCAGCAGCAAGGCAAAAAACAGTTTTTTAGAGACGGATTTCATCTATTCTCAGCCTTTTGCCTTCCTGTCTGACCGTAGAAGGTGAGTGGGTGATTTTGAAGCGTTTTGACAACGCGCCTCCCTGGTCAAAAAATACTTCCCGCTGCCATTCGCGCATCAGTTCCAGTGGCGCACCAGCAATCAGTATGGGTTTGACTGGCATCTCCGCCGATTTGATATAACGCTCAACGAAGGCTTTCTCACGCTTATTGTCACTATTGAAAAACACCAGTATCTTGCCAAAACCAATATAGTCGAGGGGGTTGACCTTAAAGCCCGCCTTGAACATCACCCGGCCATGTTCGTCCACGACATCCCGATCAAGCGTAAAAGAGAGATCAACGTAAAAAGTTTTGTTGGTTCCAGATGTGCTGATACCTGCAACCGGTTGTGGTCGCTCGATACCTGAAATCACCTGTTTTTTATAGTTTTCCTCCAGATCGGCAAGCTCACCGCTTTTTTCCATATTTTTGAACCTGGTCTGCATCGCCTCGATTAGATCGCGCTCCTGTATGGGATACGTTGGCCCAATCACATCCAGGTCTTCGGCCATGAGTTGTCCGACAAGCAATACAAGCAAGCAGCAGGCGAGCATATGAATATGTCTCATAGTTTTAACCGGATCAATGTGCCTTCACTCGACAACCTGTCTGGGTTGTCTTTGACGAGACTGTTCAGAAAAACCACGGTAAACCGGTATCCTGCCGCCCTGACTGACTTTGCCAGCAATTTTCGGTCGAGAACCAACCAGCCATCCTGATCAGCCTTTATATCTTCTAGTTGAGCGATTGCGATAAGTTCTTTCAGTGCAGGGAAACCTCGCTTACCAGTTGTACTTTCTGGTTTAACTGAAGATTCCTCAGGTGAAGGTGCAGGTTGCTGCAACGGTAACGACGGTTTTTTATCTGTTTCAGGTTTGACGCTCATCGATGTTATTTCTCTGGAACTGGATACCGGCTTGCAAGACATCCCGGACAGAGAAGCACTGATACTTTTTTCCAGCCGAATGGCCTTAGTAATCTGGCCATTGATTTCAGCATCGACTACCTTCTTCCAGGGTGTCACAGGATCGATCCACAACCATTTTTGATCAGATAGCGCATCCAGAATGTTCTTTAGCGGCAGAGCACAATCACTAAAAGCATCCGGCCAGCGGATCAGTAGATACCCGTTATCATCAAGCAGAACATCCTGTCCCCATTGTTTGCGTTTCGATGCGACAGCATCACGTAATACTTGTAGTATCCTACCTGATTCATTGTCAGGAAAATCCAGCTCCAATTCATTCGGTAATACTGGCAATGCTGGCTGTGACAGCGAAGCAGCCTCTTTCTTAGCAGGCTGGTTTGTCTGTAAGGTTGCTGGTGGTTCTTGGTTTACCTCAACGATGACTGAACTCTTAACAGATGGTGACTGGGTGGCCGCTTCTGGTGCTTCCAACTGCACACAAGTATCATCGATCACTTCTCCTTCTACCGTTTGTAATGGCATTGCGGATACGATCACGTCATCTTTCAGGCGTATTGCCTGCAAGCGAATATCCTTGATCTTCTCCTTGAGGCAGGCAGGCGCAATTTTCCAGTAAGGTGACTGGCCTTCTTTGATCTGCGCAATATCGCGCTCGACCAGCATGTCGAGAATTCCTTCCGAGGTACGCGCCAGCCCCAGCATCCGTTCTTCACGGATGACTCTTGCGATATCCTCACCCGCAGCAGGCCAGACAAGATAGGTGCTGCCGGAGAGTTTCCACACCCGCGCTCCTGGTTCATTGATCGTCCAGACACCCTCTTTGGTCAGGCGGCGCATGATGTCGGTCAGTATGCGCTCTACCGGCACGCCCAGATCATAGCCCGCCATAGTTGCGCCGATGGTTTTGAGATCGCGCTCGACACTGGCCTGGTCAGCCCTGATCACCAGATCGAATATGGGGTTGGTGACAGATGGGTTGGAATTCAGGGATTCCATCAACCAGATGATGAGTTCAATGCTGCCTTCCTCAATCCAGGCAAGCGCCTCGGTCCCGATGATTCTGTCTGCGACCAGATTCGCCATGGCGGTATGCTGGCGGTTACGCCCTTCACGCCAATCAAGAAAATAGGTGGTAACTTTCTGTCGGGTTGCCCAGGCATGCAGGCTTTCCCGGATCGGTCGCCAGATAGCAGATCGATCATGATTGGTGATGGTCATGTCGGTTACAGGCTTGCCAGCATCGTGACACAGGGCTGCAAGGAATGTCACCAGTTGCAATCGTGGTTCCAGCTCTCTACGTTTTGCGGGAGTCTGTGCAATGTCCAGTAAAACCTTTTCCGAAGATTGCAGCGCATACAGCGCAACTTCCAGGGAATGCCTGAATAATCCACCTGCACCGCGATGATGATGGGATTGTGAAGCAGGCAAAAGATGAGCGTAAGACGAGAATTTCTCGATAACCGGACGGTAATACTGGTTGAATTGCGTCTGTGTAATGCCGGTCGTGTTTTTGATACGTTCAATGAGTGCTGTCTGGGTATGCAGGAGCTTTTCAACCGGAATGACCGGTAGCCCCTGCATAAACGGGGGGTAACGAGGAATATCCTTGTCTTGCCAGTGCCTGGCTGCCGGTACAAGATGGTTAGGTGATGCTTTGTCACCGTCTGGTAACAACAACAGTTTTAGAAACCTCAGCAGACTCGTCAACATGATCAAAAAACCCTGATGGCGCGTCCAATGATCTGGTTCCGGCGAACCCATCCAACAAGCTCATATCTCGAATCGAGGCTGTCTGGATGGGTGGCGTATACGTAGTAATGGTCTTCAGGGATGATTCCAGTCGGACCGCGTTTTATTGGTACGCCGGTGCTGGAGTAGGGTTTTGCTCTACCAAAAAAAACATTGTCTACGAAATAATCATGAGTGACGGGGTCTGCTTCCTTGGATGAGACGATCGATCCAGGTATTCCCTTGACTATTTTGACAAAGACAGCTCCCTTACTATAGAAGGCATCACCTTCGTACAGAAAAGCGATCATTTCATTCGGAGCTGGTTTAAACGCCTTGTTTTTTTCAATCAGATAAAAAATTCCTGGTAAGGAATTGGTCACATTCAGTGAGACGGCATAACCTCTCCCAAAAGCGGTACAACCCACCAGTATCCAGAGGTACAGCGGATAATATTTTGCGAAATGATTACAAAGTTTGTTCATGCGCACATGCTACGAACATTGCATGTGAAAAACTACCCCCGATAAGTGACAAATTCAGGGCACTTATCGGGGGTAGTTTAAGAAATCACTAAAAAGGATAATCAAGACTTTGCCATCAACATCAAGGAAAAGACATGGAAAACAAAACGGCCAGCAGTCGTCCATATATGTCGCAAAAATTGCCATTGCAATCTTTCCATGCGCAGCAAACGTTCAAGAGAGGGTTTGATGTTTATACTGAATCGATCTATTCCTTGAGTGTCGTGCTGCGTGCGTTCGCGGACGAATATCAGGTGCGCGAGATGGAGGGATTAATCGACGAGAAACTAAGCAAGGCTCAGGCTGACATTCGCAATGAAATAGTCAGACTCGAAAAAATTGCCGAGAACAATGGAATTACGCTTGAAAGTGTCAGTTACTCACAACCCGTGATAGTGGAGGCGAAGATATCCTCCCATAGATCGGCACGTTATGCGAACATCATCCGTGAATTCGATAACCTTATTACCAAGCTCGATGCAGTCTGGTTATCCGGTCTGGTTCCTGACAGTGACTATTCGAGAGTAACCTATGAATGGAAACGAAGAATACTCAGGATCGCTACCCATGTCAGGGGAATCGTGCGCCAGGCGATGATCGAATCCAGAAAAAAAGCGCAGCAGGAAAATATCGTTGATGTTCCTGCTGTCAGTGAAGCAACTATAAAGGGAGCGGCAGACACAAAACAATCTGCTGGATCAACAGAGCCAAAAGATACATCCCCGGGTGCATTTTCCTGGCTAAGCCGAAACCAGCAAGCCTAACTGGATTGGATTAGTCGAGGTCCAATATTCTTGACGTATATATTACGTTAGGTACTTTCAATGGAGCCCTCAATGGACAAACCATCAATGCTGATTGATTTTCTTCCGCTTGTGATAATCATTGTAATCACATGGATGATTGCACACGGCATAAAAAACATTGCAAACAAATACCCTCCTGCCGCGCCAGAACAAAGCGGCGTTTCAGGGGTTGGTGGCTGGTTGTTGCTGCTAGTCACTGGGCTCATGTTTCTAGTTCCCCTAATGAGGGCGGTAAACATAAATACGGACTTTATGATAGTTGAAGATCAATATCCAAATTTAGAATCAGTCGCAGCATTGGGTATATACAATCCGCGACCTGCGGGACATTCTTGCTTGTGTGTTACCTGAGTTTTTATGCCGGGCTCGGCCTCATTAAGGAACGCAGCTTATCAGCAGTAAAGCGCACAAAAATTACCCTCTGGGTAATTGGGCCAATCGCAAGCTTCATACTGAGGATATTCATCCCTGTCATGATCTTTGGAAAATCTGAGCCTGGCCCACAGTTCGTCGGAAATATGATTGATTCAATTTTTGCCGCAGCAATCTTGACTGCTTACCTTTCAACATCAAAACGAATTAAGGCCACTTATGGCATCACTACGCCAAGTATCTAACATTGTGGTCAAGAGGAATCGACCATGGCAACTCGTTACCTGGCTCTGTTGCAAAAAATAGCGTTGGCTAGAGTAAATCTCTGATATTTTTGATTATGCGGTGTAAATATCGAATTGTCTTTCAATAAGACGGATTTCTCCTATGAGACCTTGCCCATATTTCCATGCATCCATCTGTCCTTTCTTGAACATGTGCATGAGTTCAAACCCCTTGATCGTTGCATAGGCGGTCTTCATGGATTTGAACCCGCGTACGGGATTTATCAGCTGTTTGAGTTTTCCATGATCAGCCTCGACAATATTGTTCAAGTACTTTACCTGCCGGTGTACCGTATCCTCAGGGCATTTCCCTTCTTCCTTCAACTCATCAATGGCAGGACCGAAAGTCGGCGCTTTATCTGTATTAATCGTCTGCGGATGTGCCCATGGTTTTATGGATTTGAGCGCTTTGCCTAGAAACCGTTTGGCGGCTTTCTTATTACGGGTAGGTGAAAGATAGAAATCAATCGTGTCACTGTGCTTATCAATAGCTCGGTACAAATATGTCCATTTCCCTTTAACCTTGACATAGGTTTCATCTACCCGCCAGCTGTAGCCCATCGTCGGCTTGTAGTACCACCGCATGCGTTTTTCCATTTCGGGTGCATAATGTTGAACCCAACGATAAAGCGTTGTGTGATCGACTTCAAATCCACGCTCCAACATCATTTCTTCCAATTCACGATAGCTAATTCCGTA
>NZ_FMWO01000023.1 GCF_900103035.1 Nitrosomonas mobilis | reverse complement strand
CTTCTTGCATTAGTCTTCTCGCCTTCCAGCGACTAACCCGATAGCCCAAGGTATTTAGCGCTCGTTTTATCCTGCGACTGCCATAGGTGTAATCGCATGATTTTACAATATTTTGCACAGCATCAAGCAGTTGCCTGTGGTGTAGATCATCCGGACCATTGCGGCGGCGTTGTTCATAGGCATAGTAAGCACTGCGACTCACACCCAATAGCCGGCACAGCAGACCGACCGAGCAGGTCTTTTTCTTTTGGGTGATAAACGAATACTTCACTTCGTTTCTTTCACGAAAAAGACCGCCGCCTCCTTTCGTATTTGCCGCCCCAGCTTTAATTGCTTGTTTTCTATCCTGAGTCGTCGGATTTCTTCCTGCTCCGGTGTCAGCTTCCCATTACCACGGAATGCCTGACCATTAGTATCCGCCTGATTCTCCCTGACCTATCGCCCAAGCATGTTAGCTCTGATTCCCAAGCTTCTGGCCGCCTCCGCTATCGTTAATCCCTCATCCAGTACCAAGCTGATTGCATCCAGTTTGAATTCCTTTGTATAGTGTTTCCTCGGTTCCATTTTTTCCTCCAATTAAGATATCTTCTCTTAACTGGAGTGTCCGGGTCTATTGGACCATATCAACTGTTTCCTTGGGACAGCCGAGCGATATAAAACCGACGCTTGTAGAGCCTCGAACAATAACGTACCGTCATGTCGTTCTACTAGATGTAATATTGAAAATCCAGCGTTCGCTCAGCGATTTCGGCCAAACGCGCACGCGCGGCAAAGGTATCGCGCGAATCCGGCAACGGATAGATTCCGTGGAACCCGGGATGCGTTTCCACCAGCGGCATGATGAACTTTCCGAACCGGCGTGCGTATCAGCGGTATCCAATAGAATCGTGGAGGTGGTGCGGCCCACCAGCGAAGGCAACCTGCAGCACCATCCGATCACCACAAGGATCAGGAACACTGCAACAATGCAGACGACGACGACGGCGCACTTCAAGATTACGACCAGCCTCCCCCATTCGCCAGTTCCGTCAGCGACACTTTAGCCCAGTCTCCTGGTGATTATTCAGTGACGCGCGCAAGCTGCCAAGGAAGGCGAAGCGGTCAACCGGCCCAATGCCAGACCACGTTGGCAAGTCACGGATTGAGAAAGCTGGGCTAAGCCGCCTGAACATCGTCCAACCCGGCCGCCGCGAATATCGCCAGGGCTGACATCGAAGTAAAGATCGTCAGTACAGCGCCGATGCCGAGCCACTGCGCGATGACGCCGAAGACGCCACCGGCGAGCAGGATCAGACCGACCACTGAATTGCTGAGCGCGGTGTACGCTGCCCGGTTGTCGCGATCTGCCATGTCGACGACGTGCACCGAACGCCCGAGCCGCACGCCCTGGTGCGCGATCATAAGTACGAACAACAGCGCCGGCAGCAATGACGCCTCTTCCAGCACAGACGGCATCGCCAATGCAACGAAGGCAGCAACCCCGTTCGCCAGCACGGCGAGCGTCGCCGCAAGCATCAGCACGAGGCGACTCGACCTGTCGGAGAACCGCCCCCAGACGTAGGCACTGAACAAACTCGCCGCCGCCGCCGCGATCATGAAGGAGCCCAGCGTGCCGAGGCCGCTGACTGCACGATCACCGCTGAGTGCGATATAGAACGGCGGCGCCAATGCCGTCGACAGTAATAATGTACGCGTCACGATGAGTCGACGCAGTTGTGCATCGCTACGCAGCAGGTCGAGTTGCGCGATGACCGCGGCCAGACCATCGATGCCGCCTGCGGTCGCGCCGGGTTCTTCCCGAAGCAATCCGAAGACGAACGCGGCCAACAGCCAACAAATGCCGCCGACCACGACCATGCCGGCGACGACCGGCACCGTGAGCGGAATCCAACCAAATGCATACCCGATCGCCAGCAGCAGCGTCGCCGCGGCGGCGATGGTGCCCGCCGTACCGCTGACCGAGCCGCGTCGGCCCCTGTCCACAGTCTTGCCGAGCAGATCCTTGTGACTGATCGAGCACAGGCTGCGGCCAAGAGCGAAGATCGCGATCAGTGCAACCGCGAAGATCCCGACGAGGATGCCGGAAAACATCTGTGCAAACCACCCCATCAGGCCAAAGCTGATGATCGCGGCACCCTGGACGATACAGCCTAACACGTAGACGGTCTTGCGAATGGAGAGCCGCCGAATGCGCGCCGAGATCGCCAGCTGTGGCAGCATCGCCAGCGATTCGCGCACTGGAACTAGTAGGCCGAGCGCCCAGATTGGCGTGCCGATGGCGTCGAGCAACCAAGCGAGCACGAGCTTGGGATCGGCCAAGCCTTCGCCGACTTTCGTCAGACTCAGCGACACGACATGTACGCCGTAGTTGTGCGGCTGCTCGCGGCACGCAGATTCTGGCAGGTCGCGGCATACTTGGCTCAGTTCGTCATCGTCAACGAGCAGTGCGTGGAGGCGGGCGAAGCCAGTCATTTTTTCCATGGCTTGGTCCTTATTGGGATAATGTTATGACTCTCAGCGGTTGGAATCAAAGCCGGCATACTGGATACCAGTCAACTCAGCGCTCTCCTTCTTCCAGCTTGTGATGTCGTCTTTATTGAACTGGTTCAGATGGTTGTATCCACACCCTCGTGCGAGCACCTTCATCAGTTCCACTGACGAGTCAAAGAACCGGTGAAGACGCTCTGCCCCTTCTTGGACTTTGAGACGGGCCCTCAATTCCGGTTTCTGAGTGGCCACTCCGGCAGGACAGTTATTGGTGTGACACATGCGGGCTCCAACGCAGCCGATCGATTGCATGGCCGAGTTCGCCAAGGCTATCCCGTCGGCACCCAGGCAAAGCGCCTTCACGAAATCTGGAGCAACCCGCAATCCGCCGGTGATGATCAGAGTGACATGGTCGGCGCCTTGGCGGTCCAGAAAGTGGCGGGCTCTGGCGAGAGCAGGCAGCGTAGGCACCGAGATGTGGTTTCGAAAGAGTAGCGGAGCGGCTCCGGTTCCGCCTCCACGGCCATCCAGAATGATGTAGTCGACACCGACCTCAAGGGCGAAGGCTATGTCCTTCTCAATATGATTGGCCGACAATTTCATGCCAACGGGGATCCCGCCACTGATGATTCGAACTTTGTCGGCGAAGGCACGAAAGTCGTCAACGGTCACCAGGGCTTCAAAACGTGAAGGGGAGACAGCCGGGGTCCCCTCGGCTAAGTTACGGACGGTTGCGATCCTACCCATCACCTTGTTGCCGGGGAGGTGCCCACCAGTCCCGGTCTTGGCACCTTGACCACCCTTGAAGTGGAAGGCTTGAACTCGGGTCAAGAGCGATTCTTCGAAGCCGAATTTAGCCGAGGCGAGTTCGTAGAAGTAGCGAGAGTTTTCTTGTTGCTCTTCGGGCAGCATGCCTCCTTCGCCCGAACAGATCCCCGTACCCGCCAATTCGGCTCCTCGGGCCATGGCGGTCTTGGCTTCCTCGGAAAGGGCTCCGAAGCTCATGTCGGAGACAAAAAGCGGGATTTTTAAGGTGAGCGGCTTCTTGGCCTTTGGGCCGATCACCAACTCGGTTCCTACATCGGCGTTATCGGCCTGAGGACGCTTGGCAAACTGAGCGGCCAGTATCTGGATATCATCCCAGTGGGGAAGTTGGTCCCGGGGTACCCCCATGGCATCCACGGGCCCGTGATGCCCAGTCTGACTCAGACCGTATTTCGCCAGGTTGTGGATTTCTACGACTTTCGGTTCCTCGGGGGTCGGAGCGGGTTCCGGCATGCCGCCGCTGGAGTTGGCCGGGGTCGCTGAGCTGGCGGGGGCGCCGAGTTTGGCGTGCGACCCATCGCAAAAGGGAGCATTTTTTGTGTGTTTGCACTGGCAGAGATAGGCCTCGCCTTCTTCCTCAGCCACGAAGGCTTTGGGCGTAAAAGGAGTGCCCCGATGAGAACCATCGCAAAACGGCTGGCTAGCGGACCGTCCGCAGGCACACCAGTAGTACTCCTTACCTTTTTCGAGTTCGACTTTGACTGGATTTTTGGCGGCGATAGTAGGTTCTGGCATATCGGGTCTCCTTAGTGCTTCGTAAATGTGCTGTTCCGGTAGTCTTGGAAGGCTTGTCGCAATTCTGCCTCGGTGTTCATGACGATCGGTCCAATCCAGGCCACCGGTCCTTTCAATGGCTGACCTGAGGCTAGTATTTGGAGTGTCTTAGTTATAGCGGGTACCGATGCGCATGCAGAAAGGTTACCCACCACAACCTTCCCCGCAATTTATCTTGATTCGTAGGCAAAGGCTACTGATACGTCCTACCAGTTCAGAATATGCAAGACCTCTGACAGTCCCATGAAGAGCAGACAGTTAATGAGTTTTTACGTATGGCAACGATTGGTCGCGCAGAAACAATTGAACAAAAAATACAGGCGTTACTGCAACGTACCCAAGCGGATGGACTGATTGTTACCTGTGATCTGTATAAACACAAAGATCGTTTGCGCTCATTTAATATTCGGTATAGCCTTTCGGTGCATCCTGCAGACTTACCACTTCCACGTTTACAACTTTCGCAATATTTATTTTATCGTACAAGGTCACATTCATGAGCTATGAGCTGCCGGTGATATTTCATGACAGGAGTTTGCCCCGAATGAAAGGAATGGGATTTTGCCCAGCCCAATCCAAATCCGATTTTCAGGCTTCCTTGTTTTGCGACCTCATCCCTGGCCCTAGGGTAGGAGGTTATTATAATTTACGTGCGCGGCGGCGCAAGAACAGAGCAAGTCCACCGAGTCCGAGAAGGGCTGTGGAGGATGGCTCTGAAACAGAATTAGCCGTGAGATCAAAACCATTAAATGTAACCAGCCTATTGCGTCTGATGTTATCAGTTGTGCCTGTAGTATTTCCGAAAACGTTACCTCCCGCAGTGTAGCGGATGATCACATCATCGCTACCGTTGGAGGTAAAATTAATCGTATAGCCGTTGCCCGTGCTGCCGTAAGTGACATCATCGAGAACATTGGTGAAAGATGTGCCGCCATCTACACTCAGTTGCACATCGATAACCCCAAATTGATTGCCCAAGTCATTCAGCGAGGCGGTAAATGTGGCCGAAACGAAAGCAAGTCCACTCAGGACAACATCTTGAGCTTTATTCAAAGCACCGTCAATGGACCCATAATCCCTCAAGAAGTTATCTCCTCCCCGGTCAACCAATCGGTATGCTGATTCGGAACTTGCCAGTGTTACCATAATGCCGCTTCCTGTATCAATGGATCCTCCCACATAGCCTGCATCCCCGACGCTGTAATTACGTGAACCAGGAACTGTGTTATTTGAAAAAACAAATCCTGCGTAACCTGATGCGACATCTGCGACGGAATCACTAATATCCACTTTCAATGTAGTCGCCTGGGCAACCCCTCCTACAAACATTAAAATAGCTGCGGATGTAATCGTTTTAATAATTTTCATGTTGAATATAATTGTGGGTTAAAAATGAGCGAGGCTGTATTCTCAATTGAGATGGTTGGCAAGTAAGCTCTTTATATGTACGCATTTTTAAAAATAGAAGTTTTTGGGAGTATAAGAAAAATAAACGCCCTTTTTCATAAAAACCAAATGTACCGGGAAAGAGTTTGGTCGTCAACCTGACCGGGACGTCACTCGAAATTCTTAAATTTGTTTTTGATCAGCAGCAAAAAGTGTTGGCCTGAGGCTCTTTTTCGCTATTTGCGTGAAAGACACCCCAGGGTAAAGATCAGCCCAGAAATGGAGAGAACTGATAGGAGTGAGTACGGGATCAGGTTGGCTCGAATGGATCAAAGATTTGCGCAGGTGCTCCATGCGGCGGTCGGGAGGACAAGCCAGAATGGTCAAGGATTTTAGTGATTGAGCCAGATTCCAGGATGGCGGCGATGATTTTCAGGGTTCCCCTGCAATGCGGGCAATGCTCAATGTCAACATCGAACACCCGCTTGAGTAAACGCGCCCAACTGATACGCACGGAAGCCGAGGAAAGTGGCACAGCATCATTCCTGCAGGATGGATTACTTTTGTTTTCCTGCTGCCGAGAATAATCTCAGAACGAAGCTTCGCGTTGGGCGCGAGCATGGCATGGAAACGAATGAGGTTGGGCCTTGGGACTAACGCGGCCAGTCGCCGATTGCAGTGGTGCCAACGCTGCATCCGTTCCCATCTCGGCCAGGCAGGTCATCCCCTCCTCCTCTATAAGTGCACCGTGGAATTCCGTCGCACTATTCTGGACATGGTATACGTCGTCAAGCACGAGACAATGCAGATGAATATTGAGATTAGCAGCCGAACCGAAACGGCGAATCACCTGTAATAGTATAAAATCGAAGAGCACCTAATCAAAGGTTGTCAAAGCCAGGTGTGGATGCATGCCGGGAATAACCAAGGCCGCCTGCACTTCGATGTGGACAGCGATGAGCGATGAGCGATGAGCGATGAGCGATGCTCACATCGTGCGCGGTTTACTCGGTGTGGTATTGAGCGCATTCAATGGCAAAACCGCACAGCAGGTGCTCGACTTTGGTATCGAGAAATATTTTTCCAGCCTTGATCTGCTGCAACACCTGAACCCAACCCGCGACAACGGCCTGCAGGCAATGGTAAAGTTCATTCGCGCCTTTGCCGAGACGGTAGTTTAGCAAATATGCATGACAAGCTCTCGACCGTCTCACCAACTATTTCTTAACTCACGCAGCTTCAAAAATACGGTTTCAGGATCAGGCCGGTCGCCGATATCCGGAAACTCTTTGCGCAGCGTGGCAATAACTGACGGACTGCGCAGCCGGAAAAAAGTATTAATTTCTTTCTCCTGCGCCATAGTTGTTACCAGCGCGTGTGCCGGATCCTGTTGTTTCACATCGCTAAGTAGCGCCTTTGCTGCGGCATTGTCCGGCTCACGATTCAATGTGAATTCCAGGTTATTGACAATATAATCGTGGCCTGGATAGATGCGCGTATTGTCCTCCAAACCTGCCAGCTGGGTTGCAAACGTCTCGTACAATTCCTTTGGATGTCCGCCGTTATGACAATTACCAGCCCCGGCATTGAACAATGTATCTCCGCAAAACAGTGCCGGTTCATCGGTTTTCGACAGTAAACAAATATGCATCATCGTGTGGCCCGGGGTGTCGAGCGCAAGCAGTTCAACGCTGCGCCCCACAGCTATTACAGCGCCTGCATCCAGACCGATATCGATTCCGGCAATGGTGTTTTTCGCGTTGTGGTGGGCAAGCAGTTTGGCGCCGGTGGCGGCAATCATCGGCTCATTACCGCCGGTGTGGTCACCATGCTCGTGAGTATTGAGAATTTGGGTAATCGTCCAGCCATGTTTGTTGGCGACTGCAAGACACTTGCGGTGGTCCAGCGGGTCAATGGCCAGTGCCTCGCCGGTTTCTTCGCAGGCGACAAGATAGTTAAAATTACGGTAGGCGTTGCCAGTCCAGATTTGTTCAACGATCATGTTCAGCTCCTGGTTAGTCACATTCAATCATACTAATCGAGGGACTATTGTACTTGAATCCAATTTAATAGCAGGACAACGCCGGCGCACAATATTATTGAATCAATCGGTGGCGTGGCCTACAAGCGCTATCGTATATCTATGAAAAATAGATATAGAGTGCCAGGGATCGCCGTCGCAGTCTTCAAACTGCACGACGTCGGTACCAAACACTGCCAATAGCTCCTTGACTGATTCGCAGCTCAGCGGCACATTGTACTTAATATTCAGCGACTCAAGCTGAGACAGGTCGAGCAGCGGCTGTTGCAGGGCAATCTCGTTGTTCCGCAGATGCAGTTGCCTCAGCCCTGTCAATCTCTGCAATGACCCTACATTTTTAATATTTATTATTAGACGCAAAGTGGGTATAGGAAAAATAAACGCCTTTTTTCATAAGAACCAAATGTACCGGGAAACGGTTTGGTCGCCAACCTGACCGGGAAGTCACTCGAAATTCTTAAATTTGTTTTTGATCAGTAGCAAACAGTGTTGGTTTGGAGCTCTTTTTCGCTATTTGCGTGAAAGACACCCCAGGGTAAAGATCAGCCCTCTGATGAAGAGAACTGATAGGAGCGAGCACGGGATCAGGTTAGCTCGAACGGATCAAAGATTTGCACAGGTGCTCCAGGCGGCGCTCGAGAGGACAAGCCAGGATGGTCAAGAATTTCATGGGCGCAGTTTGTACAACGCAGGTGTAAAAACCCATGGGTCAGAAGCCACATTCAAGCAATGCCTCAAATTCGTCTTTAACAAAGTCAGGCAACCCTGAACCGGCTTCCGTCTCAACCTGTGCAAAGAAAGTTCCGATGTGTTCTTGCACAACCGATACAGGGTGGTTTCTTCCGGTCGATGCCGTTCATTGTGGAGCTGATTTTCAACCGCTGCGTGTTGAGCTGGTTGGCGCAGGCTCTTTTAGTGGAATTGAGCGCGGGGTACGGCCGTCGACATGATCTTTGAGAACGGATGTTTTCGCTCTCAAAATCTCGACTTCTCTTGCCGGGCCTCGAGCTGCTACAATCAGTCAAGATCGGGAATATGGAATTCAACGCGGAGCATGTTGATGAGGCGTGGTTTCAAATCACAGAGCGCCGGTTCGCGCAACTTGAATCCCGGTGCGGTGAAACCGGTTAGCTGGGAAGAAATAAAGCTGAAACTGAACCGTGAGTTGTGCAAACATTTTACTTTCATCCTGAAGTTGCGCCCGATATGCGTGAAGCGGTCGTCTGGTATGAACGCAAGCAAAAGGATTGAGGATTGGGATTTTTTGCACTTCGAGCAGGTCAACATCCGCTTCCATCGGGTGGGTGGCGTAGCTGTGCCTCAGGCAATGCGGCGTGATTCTTTTTTAACCAATCTGCGTCGCGGCGCTGACTGCGTCTACGGGGCCTTTTTGGCGGCTGGGAAACAACAGCACTGAGTTGTGATGTTCTTTCCAGAGCTCGCGCAACACTTCCGACGTGTGAGCGAGCAGCGGCACAAGCCGGTCCCGATTGCCCTTGGCATCACGGACAAGCACTCGCATCCGTTGTGCATCGAGATCGCCCACCTGCAGCTGCAATCCTTCCCCAAGGCGCAAGCCAATGCTGTGCAGAGTAAAAAAGAACACCCGGTAGCTGAAGTACCCGCGTCGCGTTAATAATCTGCTGCCTCTGCGCTACCGTCACAATATCCGGCAGACACGACGCCTTGGACGCTTTGGTCAACTCGGCTCCCGGCCAGGGTTTGTCCAACACATGGGCGTAGTAAAGCTGAATTTTTGTTAATTCAAGGAACGCAAGATTCAACTATTAGAAATTAAGTGTAGCCGATAGTGGTTCAGTTTTTTGTTAACTGAATCGGAATACAGTCATTTTTCGATCAATTATCACTGCGTTTAACAGCCGGGCCAATATTCATTACATTCAATCTTCATGGGAAAGGTGGCTGATTTTACCTACACCCATTATCTTCAAGGAGGTCATGAGTATAATGGATGATGTCAGAGTGGGTGATGCTGTAACGGCGGCTCATAGCCAGATACCCATCGGCGCAAGCTTACTGCATTGTGAAAAATGTGGAAACGCAATACCGGAGGTACGTCGCAAAGCGATTGTCGGCGTGCGGTTCTGTATTATTTGCCAGACTAAACTGGACAAACAGCAGGCAGGACTCAGCAGCTACAACCGCCGCGGCAGTAAGGAGAGTCATGAAGTAACTTCGCATCCCAATAAAACTCTGAAAACGTACCAACGCGGCGTCATTGCCGACTAAACTCGACCACACCACAGGAGCAATTCTCATGACACAAATGATCAAATCCAAAGCCGCGGTAGCGTGGGGTCCTGGCCAGCCTTTGTCTATTGAAGAAGTTGACGTGATGCCACCAAAAGCCGGTGAAGTACTGTTGCGTGTCGTCGCCAGCGGCGTCTGTCATACCGATGCCTTCACTCTGTCCGGCGACGATCCGGAAGGTATTTTTCCAGTTATTCTGGGCCACGAAGGCGGCGCTATTGTCGAACAGCTGGGTGAAGGCGTGACCAGCGTCGCCGTAGGCGACCATGTAATTCCGCTGTACACGCCTGAGTGTGGCGAGTGTAAGTTTTGCAAATCCGGCAAAACCAACCTCTGTCAGAAAATTCGTGCAACCCAGGGTAAGGGCCTGATGCCCGACGGCACCACCCGTTTTTATAAGGACGGCAAGCCCATTTATCATTACATGGGCTGCTCGACCTTCTCCGAGTACACCGTAGTGCCGGAAATTGCGCTGGCAAAGGTTAACAAGCAAGCCTCGTTGAAAGAAGTGTGCCTGCTGGGTTGCGGTGTGACCACTGGCATGGGTGCGGTAATGAACACAGCCAAGGTGGAAGCGGGCGCCACCGTTGCTATCTTCGGCTTGGGCGGTATCGGCTTGTCGGCCGTTATCGGTGCCACGATGGCAAAAGCCAGCCGTATCATTGGCATCGACATTAACGAGAGTAAATTTGACCTGGCACGTAAGCTGGGGGCCACCGACTGTATTAACCCGAAGGACTATGGCGACAAGCCGATCCAAGATGTCATCGTCGAATTGACCGATGGCGGCGTTGATTATTCCTTCGAATGCGTTGGCAATGTCAATATCATGCGCTCGGCGCTGGAATGCTGCCACAAAGGGTGGGGCGAGTCGGTGGTGATCGGTGTCGCCGGTGCCGGCCAAGAGATCTCCACCCGTCCATTCCAGCTGGTAACCGGCCGGGTATGGCGCGGTTCAGCCTTCGGCGGCGTGAAAGGCCGCTCCGAGCTACCGGGTTACGTCGAGCGCTATCTACAAGGTGAATTCAAACTGGATGACTTCATCACCCATACTATGGGGCTTGACAATATCAATACAGCCTTTGATTTGATGCATGAAGGCAAGAGCATTCGCACTGTCATCCACTTCGATAAATAACCGTAACACTGCGCTGCGAATCAGACACGGGCAGAACTACTGTTTGTGAGAACCTGCAGCGTAGTCGCGTAAGAGACATTGCCGGTCTGTTAAGACTGGCAGCGATGCAAAATTAATATTCCATAGGAGCCCTTGCATGAGTATTGAAAATCTGAGCAGCAACAAGAGTTTTGCAGGCTGGCACAAGCAATACAACCACTACGCCGAAACGCTGAGCTGCACCATGCGCTTTGCCATTTACCTCCCGCCCCAGGCAGCCAACGGACAGAAGGTACCGGTGCTGTACTGGTTGTCTGGTTTGACTTGTACGGACGAGAATTTTATGCAAAAGGCGGGCGCTCACCGCGCTGCCGCTGAATTGGGGGTCGCCATTGTGGCGCCGGATACCAGCCCTCGCGGCGAAGACGTGGCAGACGATGAAAGTTACGATCTAGGCCAGGGTGCAGGCTTCTTTGTCAACGCGACCGAAGCCCCGTGGAGCAGTCACTACCAGATGTACAATTATGTGGTTAACGAACTGCCGGCTTTGATAGAGGCAAACTTCCCGGTAAACGACCAGCGGGCTATCGCTGGTCACTCCATGGGTGGTCACGGGGCTCTGGTCATCGCCTTGCGCAACCCGCAGCGATACTGCTCGGTATCGGCTTTCAGTCCGATCAGTAACCCGATGAACTGCCCCTGGGGGAAAAAGGCTTTTACCGCCTACCTGGGTGAGGATACCCACAGCTGGCGCGACTACGATGCCAGCCTACTGATGCGTGAGGCAACGCAGCCAGTGCCTGCGTTGGTAGACCAAGGTGAAGCTGACAGATTTTTGACCGAGCAGTTGCAGCCGGAACGGCTGGAAGCAGCCGCAACAGACAGCGGTTACCCGCTGCAGTTACGTCGTCACGAGGGTTATGACCACAGCTACTATTTTATCTCCAGTTTTATCGATGAGCATCTACGCTTTCACGCAAACCACTTTAACAAGTAAACCCTTCGCGTAGCGGCATAAGCTCGTTGCCTGTGTGTGCGTTTACTCTAAACGGCGGTGTTAACGCTGAATTGACGAAGTACTAGTCTAAAGTGGCATCGTATCTGGTGGCAAGTAGACCTTGGTCAGGGAACTAACCACCGGCGCCACGCGGCAAGATCGCCGCCGCGGTCTGGGCGCAACTGAGAATATTCGTCCACCGCACCTACGCCCGCGCGACAGAACAATCGCGACAGTCGAGAGTGGGCGCCGGAGTGTCGGACAACGACTAGGTGAAATCCAGACAAGCCGGTATCGTCGGTGACATCCGCACGCGGGAACTTGAACGAACAGGAACGACAACAACAGGGATGACATGGGTATCAAACCACCATTCACCGAAGTGGAGATCGCAAAGTCTCCATCGGGTTTCTACGAGGGCTATAGCCTTCCCATCGTGGTGATCAGCAAGACGATCATGGTACTGCTGGTAATCTGGGCGCTGATCTGGCCCGGCAATGCCAGTCGCATACTGGCGTCGGTGAATGGCCATCTGCTTGATGGATTCAATACCTTCTACGTCGTTTCGGTCGGGACATTCGCGTTTTTCCTGTTCGTCCTGGCGATCCTGCCAGCGACCGGCCGAAAAAAACTCGGCAAGGCCGACACCAAGCCGGAGTTTTCAAATTTTTCGTGGTTTTCAATGATGTTCGGTGCCGGTCTGGGCGTCGGGCTGATGGTGTTCGCCACCGCCGAGCCACTGGGGCTGTGGGGCTCGAACCCGGTGATCATCGCAGGCGAGGTCGCGCCGAATTCGGCAGAAGCGGTCCAGTCGGCCTATCGCTACACCTTCCTGCACTACGGTTTTCACGCCTGGGCGATCTACGTGGTGACCGGCCTGTGCCTGGCCTACTACGCCTATACCCGCGACATGCCGCTGACGATCCGCTCGGCGCTGACGCCGCTGCTGGGCAAGGCCACTAACGGACCCGTTGGCCACCTGGTCGATGTGCTGGGCGTCGTCGCCACCATTCTGGGCGTCTCGGTCACCATCGGCTTCGGGGTGAGCCAGTTCGTCGACGGTGTCTATGCCGTCACCGATGCCAGCTGGCTGATGAACGGCGATATCGAGGCGCCCAAGCCCAGCACCGTCGGCCTGATCGCGGCGCTGTTCGTCATCATGGGCCTGTCAATCCTATCGGCGGTGTCGGGCGTCGGGCGCGGGATCAAGTATCTGTCGAACCTCAATCTGGTGCTGTCGGTGATCTTGTGGCTGACATTCGTGCTCTTCGGCTCGTTTTTCTTTGCGATGACGAAATTCGGCGCTGGCCTGGTCGATTACATTTTCCATTTCGTGCAATTGTCGTTCGGCGCATACGCACCGCAATCGCGCGAGGCCTTTGCCGCCGCGCTGCCCGAGGCTGCGCGCGCCCTTCCGGTCGAGGATGCCGGCACGCTCTATACCTCGGCGACAGCGGCCTACGGCTCGTTCGCCGGCTTCACCGAGAGCCTGCCCGCAACCGCCGCCGCGCTGGACGCCGAAGCACTCTATGCGGCAGGCGAACAGGGCCGCCAGTTTGGCTGGCAGGCATCATGGACCACGTTCTACTGGGCCTGGTGGATCGCATTCTCGCCGTTCGTCGGCCTGTTCCTGGCACGGATCTCCAAGGGCCGAACGGTGCGCGAATTTATCGTTGGCTGCGTAATCGCCCCGGCGATCGTCTGTTTCCTGTGGATGACGATCCTTGGTGCCACGGCGATTGATCTGGAGTTGAACGGCGGGGCCGCGGGCTCGCTGATCGGCGCCAGCAACACCGCCAAGCTGTTTGCGACCCTAGAACAGATGATCTCGGGCGGGTTTCTGTCGGCGATCACCATCATGTCGGTGGTACTGATCATGACGTTCCTGGTCACCTCAGCCGATTCCGGCATCCTGGTAATGAACACCATCATGTCCGGCGGCGATCAGGAAACCGGTATCAAGCACCGGATCATCTGGGGCCTGATCCTGACGGCGGTGATCGGCGTGCTGATCGTGGCCGGTAACAGCGGCACCAAAGCCAGCCCGTTCGGAGCACTACAGGATGCGATGATCATCGGCGCGCTGCCGTTCGCGATCGTCATGGTGTTCATGATGATTTCGCTGGTCAAGGCGCTGATCCGCGACAACATCCGCGAGCGGCAGGGCTGACCGCCAGCCCCGCCCCACGACCCGGCAACCGTCTGGATCGAGTGCGGGGAAACCGGACTTATCATCGCTATTGGCGAATGGGTGCTTGAGCAAGCCCGCCAGGCAGCTACCGGGTGAAAAGCAATCATCGGCCGAGACATTGGCATATCTGTCAACATGTCGCCACGGCAGTTCCGGGACCCCGGATTTATCAACGCCATGATGCGCGCGCTGTCCAATAACAACCTGAACCTCCAGTTACTAGAGCTGGAAATTGCCAAGCGCCTGCTGCTCGACAATTCAATCGAAACAGCAGAAATTCTCAGGGGGCTGGATCGGGCGGGCATTCGCCTCTCAGTAGATGATTTCGGTACTGGCTAACCAGCTCTCGGCTACCTAAAGAGCTACCCTTTCGATACGATACCCTCAAAATCGACCGCACGTTCATCAACGATGTAACGAAGACCCAAGGGGGAGCCTCCTTTGGGTGTGCGATAATCAACATGGCACACAGCCTGAGCCTGATCACCATAGCGGAAGGCGTTGAGGAGGGATCACAGACCCACTTCCTGCCGGAGAGTTTATCGAATGGCTGAAAGTCAATCACCGCACACCAACCTGACACTCACGGAATTCTGGGAACATGAAACAATCTATTCTTGTCGTTAACTGCGGCAGTTCATCGCTGAAACTTGCCTTATTCGACGAAAATGAAGAAAAGCTCGTATCCGCGATAGCAGAGCGCCTTAATGAGCAGGAAGCATTTGCACGAATTAATGGCGACGACCGCATCGTAGAATTACCGGCCAGGGCCAATCACAAGCAGGCACTCATCGCACTGGTTTCCGCATTCCGTGAGCATCAATTTATGCCCGCAGCCCCTACATCTATCGGACATCGTGTGGTGCATGGTGGAGAAGCCTTCCGCGAAGCCGTTCTGATAAACAACGATGTGATGGAGATTATTAACGACTGCGCAGGCTTGGCTCCTCTTCATAACCCGGTCAATCTTGCCGGTATTAAAGCCACCCGGGAACAGTTTCCCGAAATTCCACAAGTCGCCGTGTTTGATACCGCTTACCACCAAACTCTTGCACCCCACGCGTACCTTTATGCACTGCCAGAGTCCTACTACCGGGACTGGAGTGTAAGACGCTATGGGTTCCACGGAACCAGCCATTTTTTCATGGCCAATGAAACCGCTCGCCTACTTGGTAAAGCCCTTGCAACCACCTCGATCATTTCAGCTCACCTGGGCAATGGGTGCAGTATTACGGCAATCAAGAACGGCTCAAGCGTGGACACCAGCATGGGGCTAACGCCGCTGGAAGGGCTGGTAATGGGAACCCGCAGTGGTGATATTGACCCAGGGCTTTTTGACTACCTAAGCTCCCGTGGCATGCAGTTGGCCGAGGTTCATAAGGAACTTAACCAAAATAGTGGGCTTCTGGGAATCTCCGGAAAAACCAACGATATGCGTACCCTGTGTGAATTGGCCGACCAAGGGCACGAGCCTTCAGCGCTTGCGATCGAGATATTCTCCTTCCGTCTGGCAAAGTATGTTGGTGCCATGATGGCTTCGCTGAATCACCTTGATGCACTGGTCTTCACCGGCGGTATCGGAGAAAACAGCAGTCGAGTAAGGCAGAAAACAGCGGGTCATCTGAAACTGCTCGGGTTTGATCTGGATGCGGACAAGAATGAGCACAACGGCCGTCACAGCGGTGGCAGAATAGAAGATGCCAGTTCACGATTCCCAATCCTGGTCATCTCGACTAACGAAGAACTTGTAATCGCACGCGAGGCTGCACGCCTGGCTGCCAGTTTTTAAAATAGATCTGCTGGACTGCCTGCCTGCTTTACCACCAGAGTCTGTCACCAAAACTACCGGAACCTCTTTATATGGCTAAAAGTCTGTTTATTGCACCTACATCAATGGATTCAGGGCTCACGTCTGTTTGCCTAGGCCTTTTACGTGCCATGGAGCGTGTAGGTATAAGCGTCGGATTCTACAAGCCCTTTTGTCCGTCGGCGAACCAAAGCAAGTCTGTACATAACGATGGCAAAGACTCATCCGTAACGTTTGCCCGTTCGCGTAGCCACCTGCAGCCGCCCGATCCGATTCCCCTCAAGAAGGCTCAGCACTTACTGAACCGCGGCAAATCCGACCTGCTGATGGAATCAGTGGTGGGCGAGTACCAGAAAATCGCGAAAGATGTAGATGTTGTGATCATTGAAGGCCTTGTTCCAGATCGCCGCGAAGCATACATAGCTCGCCTTAACGTAGAAGTGGCGCGCAATCTCGGTTCTGATGTGGTGCTGCTCAGTACACCGGGCAAGAGCACCCCCGGCGAGCTGGATGAAGAACTGGATTTCTCTGCACGTCTGTTTTCTGATGTTTCAGCTCAGGATGCGATTGCCGTTATTCTCAACAAGCTCGGTGAACCCGAGCGTTCGGGAATGGAACCCTACAGCAATATCAGCCAGACCGACGGGGAAACCCCGGACTACCGCAATAGCTGCAAGGTGTTCCGGAATGGTCGCTTCCACTTGCTCGGCGAAATTCCGTGGCAGTCTGATTTGCTGGCGCCGCGCGTGTCTGATATTGCCCGGGAACTTAATGTTCCAGTGCTGTATGAAGGCCAGATGTACACTCGCCGAGTTCAAAGGGTTTCTGTCTGCGCCCGCTCCATCCGAAATATGACGGAAACTCTGGGCCCAGGCACCCTGATGGTGACTCCTGGCGATCGCGAAGATATCATTGTGACAACGGCCGTTGCGGCGTTGAATGGTGTTCCCTTGGCGGGTCTCATGCTGACCGGCGGACTTATGCCTGATCAACGGGTTATCGATCTTTGCTCCCGTGCGCTGCATACAGGCTTGCCGGTGCTGAGTTCACCCGCCAACACGTACGAAACCGCCCACATGCTGGCGAATCTCTCCAACGCAATTCCCACCGACGACCCCGACCGGATCGAGAAAGCGATGGAAGCCGTAGCAACAAAGATTGACACCGACTGGCTGCAGGAGCACCTGCGTGTTGAAGTTCAGAGCCGACTGTCCCCCCCGGCATTCCGCTATCAATTATCTGAGCGCGCCCGGGCAGC
This sequence comes from Nitrosomonas mobilis, assembly GCF_900103035.1. Taxonomy (GTDB): domain Bacteria; phylum Pseudomonadota; class Gammaproteobacteria; order Burkholderiales; family Nitrosomonadaceae; genus Nitrosomonas; species Nitrosomonas mobilis. Next base: position 9,194 of record NZ_FMWO01000023.1, on the reverse strand, counting down.
AGACAAACGCATCGTACTACCAGAAGGCAGCGAACCACGCACGGTTCAGGCTGCAATCATTTGCCACCAACGTAAGCTTGCACGTTGTGCCCTTATTGGCAACGAAGCGGAAATTCGGGATGTTGCAGTCTCGCAAGGCTTTGAGCTGCCCGAAGATATTGAGATCATTGATCCGAGTCAGGTACGCAAAAACTACATCGCTCCCATGGTTGAACTGCGTAAACACAAAGGGCTCACCCCGGATATGGCCGAAGCGATGCTTGAGGACAATGTAGTTCTGGGCACCATGATGGTCGCTCTGGATGAAGCCGACGGTCTTGTTTCAGGCGCCATCCACACCACCGCAAACACCGTGCGCCCTGCCCTGCAGCTGATCAAGACTCATGACCACGCCCGGGTAGTGTCGTCAGTTTTCTTCATGCTATTGCCACAACAGGTACTGGTTTACGGTGACTGCGCGATCAATCCAGACCCCAACGCAGAGGAACTGGCCGATATCGCTATCCAGAGCGCGGAATCTGCAGAAGCCTTTGGTGTGAAACCGGTAGTTGCCATGATCAGCTACAGCACCGGCGAGTCCGGCAGCGGGCACGATGTGGAAAAGGTGCGAGAGGCTACCAGAATAGCCCGCGAACGCAGGCCAGACCTGCTTATTGATGGCCCGCTGCAATACGACGCTGCAGCCATCGAAAGCGTGGCGCGGAGCAAAGCTCCTAATAGCAAGGTTGCAGGTAAGGCGACAGTGTTCATCTTCCCGGATCTCAACACCGGAAACACCACCTACAAGGCGGTTCAGCGTAGCGCTAACGTGGTGAGTATTGGCCCCATGCTTCAGGGCCTAAGAAAACCGGTTAACGATCTCTCGAGGGGGGCGTTAGTAGATGATATTGTGTTTACCATCGCACTTACAGCGGTCCAGGCAAAACAGGTTGAGGATGCGGGGCTGGCTTGAGCCGTCTCGCTCAACAAACAGACCTGTCAGCGTTTAGTGTTTTTTTGACAGGTCTGTTTCACATGGCGACCTGCCTTCAGATCATTGTCCTGCTTAACCTTCTGGCGTGGCGTTTTCCAGTCAACCTTATTAGCAAACGGGGGTACAGGAAAAACAAGCGCCCTTTTTCATAAAAGCCCAATGTACCGGGAAACGGTTTGGTCGTCAAACTGACCGGGACAGTCACCCGGAACTCTTAAATTTGTTTTTGATCAGCAGCAAAAAATGTTGGCTTGAGGCTCTTTTTCGCTATTTGCGTGAAAGACATCCAAGGGTAAAGGCCAGCCCAGTAATGAAAAGAACTGATAGGAGTGAGCACGGGATCAGGTTGATTCTATTGGATCAAAGATTTGCGCAGTTGCTCCGGCGGGATAGCTTTAGGTGAACAGTTGCGTGCAATGCCGCTGGACAAGACCATGGCCATGCATGCGGAAACCGAAGCATTGCTGATGTTCGCTGCGCGGCGTAAGCATTTAGATAAAATCATTCTGCCCGCCCTTGCACAAGTTCAATGGGTGGTCTCGGATCGATTCACTGATGTCAGCTTTGCTTATCAGGGCGGTAGCAGGGGCTTGGATAGCGATAAACTGGCTATCTTGGAACAATGGGTGTAAGGTGGATTGCAACCTGACTTGACGCTTTTTTCGACGTGCCAGTAGAAAGTAGAAGTTAGGCAAGAGCGCGTTAGTCAAATCAAGAATAGGGATCGTTTTGGGCAAGAACAAGCTGATTTTTTTCAGCGTGTGTGCGCAACACGTATCTGGAGAGAGCAAAGTAGTTTCCTGACCGTATCAGAATCATCGACAACAGCCAATCCTTAGCGGGAGTCAAGGCCGCAGTTGAACAGACGTTGCAGCCTCTGTTGAATTATGGATGATATTTAAAGCTGACAACAGGACATTTGGCAGAAATTGACGCACAGCCGACAATTCCTGAGGCATGTTGTTGCTCAAAGATAAACCTGGCATCGGCAAATATGATTTTGCGCACCAATTGGCGAAATCATTGCTCTGTATCGTACCAAGGACTGATCGCAAGGCTTGTGGGGAATGTTTGAGTTGTGGTTGGTTTGAGCAAAACAGTCATCCTAATTTTTATCCCGGTGATACCGGAGGCACTTGCTGTCATGTCGGGAGGAAGCGAGAAAGAGGAAGGTGAAGAAAAATCCGGTAGCGCGGCAGGCAAAAAAGTGTCCGCCAGCAAATCAGTATCGAGCAGATCCGTAAACTCTCCGATTTTGTTTATCTGACGAGCCATCAAATTGGTTACAAGATTATTCTGATCTATCCGACGGCAGCGATGAATGCCGCCTCAGCCAATGTATTGCTGAAAAAACTTGAAGATCCGCCGGAAAATGTGTTGTTCATCCTGGTCATGCCCAGACGCAGCGTTTGCTGTCGACCATACGCAGCCACAGTTTATGCGTCCTTATCCGCATTGCTGTTGGATAAGGGAGAATATGCGGCGCACTGCGAGCAATTCATCCAGCACATTGCCAATCCCAGGCTGCCAATCCCAGGCAACTGGAACCATTGTCGTTGGCCGGAACGTTGCAGCAAACGAATCTGCCTGCTGGTCAGATATCGCACCATGGGGGAAATCCGCTACTATTTGAACCAGTTACCGGCTATTCAGGCGTTAAGCGAACAGATCAATTTGCGTGCGTGCGTGACTTTTATGCGAGAGCTCAATACTAAACAACAACTGTCACGTCATCCACTCAATCCATGTCTGTTTCTGGAGGGAGTGTTCATCGCATATGTCGCCCTGATGCGGGGAGAATAATCACTTCTTCTCAAACGTGTCGTCCGCTTTTAAAACTTTCAGGGCCGCGCTGGCGCAGACTTCATCATATTCAATTCCTGGCGCGCCGCCAACGCCGATGCCGCCTACTACCTCACCGCCGATCCTGACTGGAAAACCACCGCCCAATAACAGAATGTTTTCGTTCATCCGTGCCAAGCCTTGCAATTCCGGCTTTTGCGTCACCAGCATGGCAAATTTATGCGTCGAATCGCGCAAGCTGTTGGCAGTGTAGGCCTTGCGGCGGCTGCTGTCGAGCGTATGCGGCCCGGCGCCATCGGCTTTTAATTGCACCTTGAGTAAACCGGATTGATCGACAATGGCCACGCTAACCTTGAATCCATCGTCGTGACATTTTTTGATTGCCGCCATCGCCGCCTGGGTTGATAATTCCAATGGTAAAACTTTTTGCGAGAGAAACTCCTGCGCTAATATATGAGTAGACGCTACGCACAGAACAAACGCGGAAATACCGGTTAATAATGATTTGAATGTATGAGTCATGATCGAGCCTTCTAGTTCAATTTTCACGGATATGCATTAACACGATACAGTGAGATTATCACTGCTTTCAAGTAAAGGCGACAATATGATTACAAAAATGATCGATTATCAGGATGGAAACACAAGTCTGGAAGGGTATCTGGCCTATCATGAAACCGACAAACAAAAGCCTGCTGTATTGGTTGCGCATGATTGGAGCGGACGACGCGAAATGGCGTGTAAAGGAGCGGAAAGAATCGCCGACATGGGCTATGTGGGTTTTGCGCTGGATATGTACGGCAAAGGCATATTCGGTGCCGATGGCAACGCAGAAAAGAACGGCGCGTTGATGGCGCCGTTTGCCCAGGATCGCGCCCTGCTGCGGCGCAGAATTACTGCTGCCCTGCAAGCCGTGCAGCAGCTGCCGCAAGTCGATACCTCAAGAATTGCTGCGATGGGTTATTGTTTTGGCGGCATGTGCGTATTGGAGCTGGCACGCTCAGGTGCGGATGTACAAGGCGTGATTAGTGTCCACGGTATTTTCGTGCCCGGCAATGTCGCCAATACAAAAATTACTGCAAAGGTGCTCTGTCTGCACGGCCACGACGACCCGATGGTGCCGCCGGAACAAGTGTTCGCATTTGAAACCGAAATGACCCAAGCCCAAGTGGATTGGCAGGTGCATGTGTATGGCGGCACGATGCACGCTTTCACCAACCCTAAAGCCAATAATCCCGGCTTCGGCACGGTATACAAGGAAGTGGCGGCGAACCGAGCGTATCGTTCGATTGCGAATTTTTTGGAAGAAATTTTTTCTTCTTAATAAGTTATTAATTTTCTTGAGCTATCGCGGATAGCCAACGTAGATATTGGTCTTTTAGCCTGTGTCACAAGACCGTAAGGTAAAAATCAACCAGACGGTAGTTGAGTCACTGAAAATATAGCTATTCATTGATTCATTGATTCATTGATTCATTGATTCATTGATTCATTGATTCATTGATTCATTGATTCATTGATTCATTGATTCATTGATTCATTCATAAAAGCTTCCCATCAATTTTATTCTGGCGTCATATTTTTTGCACGCGGTTCTGCCAACGCTTCATCAATATCTCCAACCTCTAGTGCTACATGGCTTATCCCCACGGCACATGCCTTGAGTGTTTCAGTTTTCGAGTTATTGTCAAATCTGGTGTTTAGCCATTTAATCAAGCGGTGGCCTGATTGTCTGCTGTCACCTCGATTCCATCTTTAAATTTCACTCCCGTAATGACTTTGGCAAGGTGTTCAAATCCACGTTGCTTTCGCCAGTTTTTTTTCCGCACATTCCGATAGTTTGAATATCATGTGCAGCATGCTTTCACGGGTCAGGCATCCTTTTGATCGTTTTGTCCGATGACGTATCGTACCAAAGGTCGATTCAATCGGAACTGGAAATTGAGACGGTAAAGCGTAACCGTCCAGCGCTCCCACTTATTCTTCCTGCTGTTTTAGTAATTGAATAGAACGCCGGTATTAGATAGTGCAGTCACAAGATACCCACCCAGAGAGCGATACATCTAATTTGTACGGTGGCAAGAAAAGAAGAGGTATTTTTGGCGTATCTTGTAGCAACGCCACTTTTTGAGATGAAAAAAAGCATTTTCGACAAGATGCCTAAGTTTATACAGCGCTGATCATAATGTCTTTGCGTCTTCCGGTTCTTCTTTAGAGGAATAACAACGCCTATTCCCTGTTTTTCCGTCTGTTCAATAATGAATGGCATCACTGTCATAGCCGCGATCTGCCAGTAGATGATCTGCATCAACCCTTCGATCAGGCGGCCAACTTGCGTGCAATCAGCAGTGGTACCTTGTGTAACAAGGATTCTGACCGGCATACCATGCGCATCCACGGCCAGATATATCTTGGTGTTGAGCCCCTTTTGTCCGATTCATATCCTGATTACCACCTCTGGCCCCGCTGGCATGTGGGTGAACCTTGCAGTGACTGGCATCAACCATCAGCCATTCATAATCCGGATCATCAATAAGGATTTCCAGAAATTCTTCCCAGATACCCTTGTCACGCCAGCGAATATAAGCGGCGGTGGGTATTGCTCCACCCCCCGTAAGCCGGCGGCAAATCCCTCCATGGGGCTCCTGTTTGCATAATCCAGAAAACAGCATTGATAAACTGACGATTATCTGTGGCTATTCCTCCCCATGTCCCTTCTCTACCTGGTGAATGCTTTTCAAGTAGCGACCGAAATATTATGTCTGTGATGTGGTTGTGTCATGCGAACCCCTTTAATTTCTTAAAAGAATCTTATATTTCTTATTTCATGACTACACTATCTAGTTTAATCCCGATGCTGCGCAATCTGCCTACTGTGCAAATTAACAGCGGCTGGTCAATTTTCAGTAAACACTGTGTACCGGTCAACAAACGCTGCACCGCTGGGTTACCTTCGATTCAAACAAACACACGACGGGCATCCTGGCATAGCCGCTTATCGCTTAGGTCAAACTATTGAGAGCGATTTTGCTATCGAAGTGCTTGCTGAGCTATCGCATCGGTGAAAAACTCATACGCACCTACCAGGATGAACTGTACACCGATGGCGACCAGGATCAAACCAAAAAAACGCAGTAATATTTTCTGACCAAGAGGGCCAAGCAGTCCTTGGACGCCTTGCGACAACAAGAGCACGACCCAGAGTACCATCGCCAGGACCACGATCGCCGTCAAAGCGACAGACAGGTTCTTCCAATAGGGCTCGGCAAGCGCAATGGTGATCACGGTGGTGATCGCTCCGGGCCCGGCAACGAGCGGCATGGCTATGGGCACAAAAATCTTGCTTCGACGTTCGTTTTGAGTGAGTGACTCCTGCTGGACTCTCGAAGTGCGGCCTTGCAGCATCGTCAGCCCCATCAGCAAGATCACCAATCCTCCACCACAACGAAACGCGGAGATGGAAATACCGAAAATGTCTAGTACCCAGTTCCCCGCTACGGCGGCGGCGAACAGGATTGTGAAAACAGAAATCGCCGCTAGTGAAGCGGATTTCCGTCGCTGCGTCCTGTCGAGACCATCGACCGCTTGCAGGAACACAGGAACTGCAGAAAGTGGGTTGGCGATCGCAAGCATTGCGACAATCGCCTGTATGTACTGGTCCATTGGGTTGATCACTCTAATAGAATCGTTGCAGCAGTTTTCGGGGATTACGTGTCAGCGAAGGGAAGCACCAGCGTTCGGTTATCGCCATCTCTGCTTTCCAGCTTCATAAAGCCATGGTGCCGGTAGAGCGCCTCGGAATCGTCATCCTTTACAACTACAGCCAATGCAAACACGCCGATATCGAGTTGCCGAACCTTGTGAACCGCGTCCCCAAAAAGGATCACGCAAACCCGCTACCTTGATAGAATTGGCCAACCGCTAGTCAGCCCATCATCACGATGGAAACCACAAGTACCGCGGCAACCGCCTTAAAAGGACATTTGGTAGAGGTATAGGAAAAATAAACGCCCTTTTTCATAAAAACCAAATGTACCGGGAAAGAGTTTGGTCGTCAACCTGACCGGGACGTCACTCGAAATTCTTAAATTTGTTTTTGATCAGCAGCAAAAAGTGTTGGCCTGAGGCTCTTTTTCGCTATTTGCGTGAAAGACACCCCAGGGTAAAGATCAGCCCAGCAATGGAGAGAACTGATAGGAGTGAGTACGGGATCAGGTTGACTCGAACGGATCAAAAATTTGCGCAGGTGTTCCAGGCTACGCTTGGGAGGACAAGCCAGAATGGTCAAGGATTTTAGTGGTTGAGCCAGATTCCAGGATGGCGGCGATGATTTTCAGGGTTCCCCTGCAATGCGGGCAATGCTCAATGTCAACATCGAACACCCGCTTGAGTAAACGCGCCCAACTGATACGCACGGAAGCCGAGGAAAGTGGCACAGTATCATTCCTGCAGGATGGATTACTTTTGTTTTCCTGCTGCCGAGAATAATCTCAAAACGAAGCTTCGCGTTGGGCGCGAGCATGGCATGGAAACGAATGAGGTTGGGCCTTGGGACTAACGCGGCCAGTCGCAGCATGAATTCCAGCGGCGAGACATTTATTTGAACATCTGTACCAGATAGAACGATCGAGGCAATTAGGATGGCAACGAATAAAGCATGAGTGGTTAGGCAATGAACAATTTCAGCAGGTTGAAAATTTAACGCAAAGACCTGCCAAACCAAAGTCGCGTGGCGGTGATAGGTCTTCAGCGAAAGTCAGAAATACAAATTGAGTCTGCTATGACCTTATTGATCTCTTGTCTTTATAAAAAATAGGCAAATTGCTTATAGCCACAGAACAAAATTTTTTGTAAAGTGAAAGAGTTATTATTTATCTTAAATAACTTATAGAGTGAAGTCTATTCTTAATAATTCAATTTTCAGCAATTACGGTACGAACAAATCAATTAGCTACAGTTGTTTTTTCTGACTAATCGATTTTTTAGAGATGCCCTTAATATATTATTTGCTTTTAATTTTAATGTAAGGATGCGGTGAAATGAGAAAAACAGTAAGAAAAACAGTAATAGTATTTGCTGCTTTAAGCATTACGTTTGGGTTTATAAGCTATAGTAAAGCGGAATCAATGTCATTTGATTGGAATGGTATGGGCTGCTCAGAAAATGTAATCTTTGATTTTGAACTGCAATACTTACCCAACCAGAATGCTTATACGCTCGATGGCAAGGCTGTATCACGGTTTAACGGTTTTACCTATCCCGCCAGAGGGGGTGCAGTATTTAATCCTGCAACAAATAATTTCCAGGTTTCTATAGTATATACATCAGCTACTGGTGAAACATTCACGTTTGGAGCCTCGCTGGATACTTCCACGCTCAGTGGGAGTGGTAACGTACAACGTATCGCACATGGAAATACAAACGATGATTGTAAGGGTCTTCTGAGTGTTTTGTAATCGTTAAAGAACCTATCGCCAGGGTACGGATATAGGAAAAATAAGCGCTCTTTTTCATAAGAACCAAGCATACTGGGAAAGATTTGGTCGCCAACCTGACCAGGAAGCCACCCGAAATTCTTAAATTTTTTTTTGATCAGCAGCAAAAAGTGTTGATTTTAGACTTTTTTTGCTATTTTCGTGAAAAACACCCAAGGCAAAGGTCAGCCCAGTGATGAAAGGAACTGATAGGAGCGAGCATGGGATCAGGTCGGCTCGAACGGATCAAAGATTTGCGCAGGTGCTCCAGGCGGCGATGATTTTTAGAGTTCCCACGCAATGCGGGCAATGCTCAATGTCAACATCGAACACCCGCTTGAGCAAAGGCGCCCAACTGATACGCACGGAAGCCGAGGAAGGTGGCACAGCATCATTCGTGCAGGATGGATCACTTTTGTTTTTCCTGCTGTCGAGAATAATCTCAGAACGAAGCTGCGCGTTGGGCACGAGCACGCCATGGAAACGAATGAGGCTGAGCCTTGGCCTGAGAACTGCCGCGGCCAGCCGCTCATTGGCAATTGCCGGTCGCGTAATGTAACGTCACAGGTGCTTCCGTTCCTTGCGCTGATTCATGGCGCAACGCACCCAGAGGCATGCAGGCTAAAGCCGTGGGCGTGGGCGCAGCTTGTTGTATAACGCAGGCGTAAGAACCCATGGGCCAGAAGCCACATTCAAGCAATGCCTCAAATTCGTCTTTAACAAAGTCGGGCAACCCTGAACCGGCTTTCCGTCTCAACCTGTGCAAAGAAAGTTCCGATGTACTCTTGCACCAACCGATACAGGGTGGTTTCTTCCGGTCGGTGCCATTCATTGTGGGGCTGATTTTCAACCACTGCGTGTTGAGCTGGTTGGCACAGGTTCTTTTGATGGAATTGGGCGCGGGGTATGGCCGTCGACATGATCTTTGAGAACGAATGTTTTCG
>NZ_FMWO01000045.1 GCF_900103035.1 Nitrosomonas mobilis | reverse complement strand
TCAGTCAGAGACACAGCGGCAACAATGGGCACCTTATTCTCTGAACCTCTACCCGCTTTTCCTCCCGCACGCTCTCCACCAAGATAAGCATCATCGACCTGGATTCTGCCATCAAGGACATAGCGCTCCTCACGATTAGCCATCGCCTGCATCAGTTTGTGATGTATCAACCATGCCGTAGGATAGCTCACTCCCAGCTGGCGCTTGAGCGCCAGGGATGACAAACCGGTCTTGGCCTGACTAACCAGATAAATTGCCAAAAACCAGACGGTCAACGGTAGTTTAGTGCCCTGAAAAACTGTCCCGGCAATCAATGAGGTCTGATGTCGGCAGGCTCTGCATTGAAAAACCTTGCGTATACCATCACGTATGACATAGTAAGCAGTACCGTTACAGCGTGGACAGTGAAACCCATCCGACCAACGGGCAACCTCCAGCGCTTGCTCGCACTGCGCCTCCGTACCAAAGCCCTTGAGAAATTCCAGCATCGACAGTCCAGATTGAAATTGAATTCGATTCATCGCCATGATCGATCACTCCTTGTATCATTTAACAGCCATGACTTTTATGTCGCAACAAACTCGTCAGACAAATCTTGCTGACGTTCGTTGCTAATCAGGTTATACATTGCTTGACGTAAACCTTTACTAAATATGTAGCAAGGTTCGCATAAATGCAACACCTTGCGCCCCTTGCTCTTGTGCAGAATCCAGATCGATCATGGACATTCCGCCCAGTGCATAAACCGGCAATGGGTAATTACGAATTAATGTGCTGAATCTTTGCCAGCCCAGTGTCGGCATGGCAGGGTGGCTTCGGGTGGGATAAAGCGGGCTCAGCGTAACGAAATCGACACCAAGACTAGCTGCCTGATATAGCTCTTCCTCGTTATGACAGGATGCGCCACACCAGTTGACTGCTGGTCTGGTGGCTGCCTTAAGCAGTTGCGCGCTGGTCAAATGTACGCCATCCGCCCCCAGCGTTTGCGCCATGGCGATATTTTCGTTGATCAGCACGCTGGCCTGATAGTGGCGTGCCTTCTCCAGTATTTTCATCGCAAAATCCGCAAGCCGTGCTGATGGCATATTTTTTTCGCGAACCTGCAGCAGCTTTACATCAGATTGCAAGGCAGAATCGATCATTTCCAGTGATTGCACCTCGCCCGTTTCAGATGCATTGGAAATGACATAAACAGAAGGCAGTGCCAGCGATCGCAAAATGGGTTGATTGGCGGGGAGTAGAGGTGAAACCGTTATATTTTTGATGCTTTGCCACGTAAGCTGTTGTTTCTCGCGTGCAGTCGGTTCATTCAACCATTGCGTGACGCGGTAAAACTGTATATTGACGGCCGCATGCGGATAATGGAATTCACGTGTTAGCCACGGTGTGGCATGAATAACAGTAATACCCAATTCTTCGTGGAGCTCGCGTGCCAGTGCATCCCTTCCGGATTCATTTGCCTCGATTTTTCCCCCAGGAAACTCCCAGTAACCCGGATAAGGTTTGCCAGGTGGTCGGCATGCCAGTAAAAAATGACCATCCGCGCGCACAAGAATGGCGGCTACCACCCTGACGGGCGAAGATGATTCGCGTTGAATGCCAGAAGCCAATATCTATTGCAACTCTATCTTGGTGAGCTTGTGTTGACCAGCCCAATCCTGCGCAAACTGCCAGGCGACCCGTCCGCTGCGAGAACCGCGAGCCAGTGCCCAGCGTAATGCCGCTTGGCGGATAGCGCGGCTCATCTTTCGAACCCCGTGTCTGGCAAGCCAGTATCCGACGATATCGATATATTGATCCTGATCGAATGGATAAAACGACAGCCATAATCCGAATCGCTCCGAGAGGGAAATTTTTTCCTCGGTCGATTCCCCAGGATGAATTTCGCCGTTAATATGATGTGCCGCGAGATTCTCGTCCATGAATTCTGGCATCAGATGGCGACGGTTGGAGGTGGCGTAAACCAGCATATTTTCGGAGGCAGTCGCAATGGAACCGTCGAGAATCACCTTCAATGCTTTGTAACTAGGCTCATCTGCTTCAAACGACAGGTCATCACAATATAAAATGAATTTTTCCGGACGCTCGCCAATCAGGTCTACTAGTTCAGGCAGATCGATCAGTACTCGTTTATCAACTTCAATCAACCTCAACCCTCGGGAAGCATACGCATTGAGTAATGCCTTGACCAAAGAAGACTTTCCGGTACCGCGAGCTCCGGTCAGCAGTGCATTGTTGGCAGGGAGCCCGGAGACAAACTGCCTGGTATTGCGATCAAGCTGCTGTTTCTGTTCATCGATGTTGTGTAGTGCATCCAGTGTGATGGTATGCGGATGTCTGACGGGTAGCAGATAATTTTCCTGTCCTTGCCGTGTCCAGCGGAAAGCAATGTGCTCGTCGAGATCAGGAAGCACTCTTTGTGGCTGCGGGGCGAGCTGTTCGAGCAATGCCAGCAACCGGTCGAGACGCTGCAGGATTTCATGGTCTGATGATTTCATGAACGGTATTCCGCGTTGATTTTGACATAATCGTAAGACAAGTCGCAGGTCCAGATCGTGGTTGTCGCTTCCCCTCTGTTCAGCACGACTCGAATCGTAATCTCAGGAGATTGCATGATGCGCTGACTATCCTCCTCGCGGTAGCTTGTCGTCCGCCCACCATTTTCCGCAACTAGCACATCACCGAGATAAAGCTGGATATGCGTGACATCGAGATCATCGATACCGGCATAGCCGATTGCCGCAAGTATTCTGCCAAGATTAGGGTCAGACGCAAAGAAAGCGGTTTTAACCAGCGGAGAATGCGCAATCGCAAAGGCAATCTTGTTGCATTCTTCCGCAGTTTGGCCTTTCTCGACTTGAATGGTAATGAATTTAGTTGCACCTTCTCCATCACGCACGATCATCTGCGCAAGCGTCACAGCCACTTCGGTGATTGCCGTGCGTAGTCTATCGAAGTCAGGATGATTGGCATCATTTATCGGCGCATGTCCTGCCCGACCAGTTGCCATCAGCATGAATGCATCATTGGTAGATGTGTCACCGTCAACGGTAATGCGGTTGAAGGAGCAATCGGCAACCATTCGCACCAGTGAGCGTAACAGCGTCGGCGAAATGGCAGCATCAGTCGCGATGAATCCAAGCATCGTTGCCATATTGGGGTGAATCATGCCCGAGCCTTTTGCAATGCCGGTAATGGTAACGCTTACACCATCAACCACAACCTGACGAGAGACGCTTTTGGCAACCGTATCAGTCGTCATAATGGCATGCGCCGCCGCGAACCAGTTGTCAGGTGATAAGTCAGCTGCCGCTACCGGCAGGTGTTCAGTAATTCTGGCAACAGGTAGCGGTTCCATAATGACGCCGGTTGAGAACGGCAAAACCTGCTGTGGCTGATAGCCCAATAATTTCGCTAATATGGCACAAGTCATCTCAGCATGATCTATTCCGCTCTGACCTGTGCCCGCATTGGCGTTTCCCGTATTGACCACAAGTGCGCGAATCGGCAGCGGCCCGCTCAAATGGTTTTTTGCAACTGTAACAGGCGCCGCACAAAAACGATTCTTCGTAAAAACACCCGCAATCTGCGTATGTTCTGCAAGCTGGATAATCAGTAAATCACGCCGACCAGGCCGTTTGATGCCTGCTTCGGCAATACCTAATGACACGCCACAAACTGGTAGCAGCTCTTTTTCCAAAGGTGGGATAAGATCAACGGGCATAAAAATTCAAAGAAAGCAGTAGAAAAACACTATGCTAACATCTATATGGTGGGGATAGCGTAAGTCGATCTTCTGATAGTTATTTCCGTAAAGACTGCTTGAAAGCACAAAAATTATCACTTCTCAACGTCAATTGCGCTCAGAATCCCCCGCAAAATGTTTACTTCCTCTTTTTCTAGTCCGGCGCGTGCAAACAGGCGGCGCATACGACGCATCAGTTTCCTGGGTTGCCGTGGATCGAGAAATCCACTCTGAATCATGATTTTCTCCAGGTGCTCGTAAAAACTTTCAATCTCCCGCAAACTCGCCAATTCCGACTGGTTTTCAGGAGATGTGACAGCAACAGTATCTTCCAGTGCCATCCGTAATTCATAACCCATAATTTGTACCGCAGCGGCGAGATTAAGTGAGGAATAATTGGGACTGGCGGGAATATGGACTGTCAACTGGCATTGGCTGATCTCAGGTGTCGTCAATCCCGCGCTTTCGCGCCCGAATAATAGTCCAACCGGTGCATATCGAGCATGCTTGATTAACTCACTGGCCGCTTGTCTCGCATCAAGGGTGGGGTGGGACAAGTCGCGCGGTCGCGCGGTCAACGCTGCTACCAGGCAGGTATCACCAATTGCTGCTTGCAGACTGTTACAGATATGTGCCGTTTCCAGTAAATCACGCGCATTGGAAGCGCGTGCATCTGCTTCGTTGTCTGGAAAGAGCTTGGGGTTAACCAGGTAGAGATTGCGCAGTCCCATGGTTTTCATGGCGCGAGCGGCGGCGCCGATGTTACCCGGGTGACTGGTATGGCTCAACACAATCCGGACATTGTCCAGCGGTAAAGTAGGATTCATATTAAAATGGCGGTCTTTAAGTAATTATCCGGAATTTCCCATAATGCATCCCATGCTTAATATCGCGGTCAAGGCCGCGCGCCGTGCGGGCACAATCATTACTCGCGCTGCAATGAATCTGGAGCGCTTAACGATAACGCGCAAGGCACACAGCGATTTTGTCAGCGAGGTGGATCGAGCTGCCGAGGAAGCAATTATCAAAATATTGCTTGACGCCTATCCTGATCATTCGATTCTAGCAGAAGAAAGCGGTAAGAGCGGACAGGTGGGTAAATCAGAATACCAGTGGATTATCGATCCACTCGATGGCACGACTAATTTTTTGCATGGTTTTCCGAAATATTGTGTCTCAATTGCGCTACTGTATCGAGGTGTATTATCACAGGCGGTGATTTATGATCCTGTCAGCGATGAATTATTCACCGCCAGCCGGGGTGGGGGCGCCTTTCTCAACGATCATCGTATTCGCGTGAGCAAGCGTATTCAACTGGGTGAGTCACTTATAGGTACAGGCTTTCCTTTTCGCGATTTTATCCATATGGAAGCTTATCTTGCCATGTTCATGGATCTCATTCCCAAAACGGCTGGCATCCGGCGCCCCGGTTCGGCTGCATTGGATCTGGCTTACGTTGCAGCTGGCCGCTACGATGGTTTCTGGGAAACGGGTCTTGCACCATGGGATATCGCGGCAGGCTGTCTGCTAATTCTGGAAGCGGGTGGCATGGTCAGCGATCTGGAAGGTAACGGGCAATATTTGAAAAGCGGGCAAGTGGTCGCAGGGAACCCTAAAATTTTTGCTCAGCTACTGCAGGTCTTTAGTCCGCATCTGACTGAGCGTCTGATTGCTGAAAACCGAGAAGTTGCTGAATCAGTTTAGCTGCATACTTATTGGCTGAAATGAAACGTTCATCTCATATAATAAATTTTATTGCTATCTCAATGGTTGTCTACTAAAAGCTGTTACTGATGGAAAATCGTGCCTATGCTTTTACTGCGGGACTATTTGTCATTTTGCTAAGCATTGCGCTGGCGATGACAATTAAATGGTTTGGCAGTGAAAATATTACCTACCATACCTATTATCTGGTCTCCAGAGGAGGATCGGTTTCCGGATTGAATCCGGAAGCGTCGGTACGCTTTCGTGGCGTAAATGTTGGCAAGGTCAGCGAAATCTATTTCGATCCCCAAAATATGCACAATATCATTGTGCGTATTGCGGTGATCAGTGGTGTTACCCTACCTGAAAGCGCCTATGCACAACTTGCCAGTCAGGGAATAACGGGGCTGGCCTATATTGAGTTGGATGATGACAATAGTAATGACGAGGCGGACGGTCTCGCGCCAGAAGCACGCATTCCATTGCGGTCTTCGCTAATCAAAACACTGTCAGACTCGGCGCAGGAGATGCTGAAAAACATCAACGAAGCAGCTGGCCGCGTAAATGGTCTACTGAGCAAACAAAATCAGGCCAGTATTGAAGTCATATTAAGTAATCTGGCAGAAACCCTGCAGAGTTACCACAACCTGGCAAATCAGCTGATGGATGGCACAAAAGGTTTGCCGCAATTAACCAATGAAATGACGACCACATTCAGACAGTCTCGGTATGTGCTTAGCGAAGTGGGTCAATCCCTGGAAAAGCTTAACCAGCAAGGTGGTGCGCTGGATAATATCGCTCAAAACTCACTGGGATTGACCGATACTTTGACCAGTCTGCAAGAGGCGGGTAACAGTATTTCGCAGAGCGCGCGAACACTCGATCAGTTGATGGATTCATTCGCGACACAACCACAAAGCCTGTTATTTGGCAAATCCACACCGATGCCTGGTCCAGGTGAAGCCGGGTTTACACCACCCCGGAAACAAGAAAAATGATGTTTAAATATCTGGTTTTATTGCTGCTGACCGGTTGCACCATCAGCCCCAAAGCACCTGCTCCAGCTTCAACTTTTGATTTTGGTCCGGTTTCCCGGCTTGAATTTCTGCAACCCGCCTCTTTTCTGGTCCAGATACAGGTTACCGGAATAACTGCGCCGGTATGGCTGGATACGCAGGCGATGCGTTATCGTCTTGCCTATCACCATCCGGCACAAACCCATGTTTACGCAAACAATCGCTGGGTTGCTCCCCCGGCAAGCTTATTGACGGAACGCATCAGACAACATATTGCTTCGTGGCAGAACCCGTCTGATCGCAGAGATAACAATGTCAGGCCAGCAACCTATCTATTGAAAATCGAGCTCGAAGAGTTTATGCAGGTGTTTGATGCCGTGAGTCACAGTCATGTGATCGTCAGCCTGCGCGCCAGCCTGATCGAGCGAGACACTCGTCTACTGGTAGCGCAACAGCGTTTTTCCGAGACCCAAACAACCTCGAGCGCAGACGCCAGCGGCGCTGTTAAGGCCTTTATTGCTATCAGTGATCAACTGGCAGCTGAATTGATCCGGTGGTCGGCCAAAATGGCCGGTCATCCACTCGAACTACCAGAATGACATACCATTCGGAATTTTCACAAGAACCTAAACTTTATATTATTGCGTATGCATAGATTTTTTCTGATTGCGCTGATATTCTTAACATTGTTTGCCTGTGGCCATAAAGCACCACTTTATCTGCCCGCGCCAGAAGCTACCAGGCAGGGAAAACTGACGCCATGAGTGACTGGGCAGCATTTCACTATCATGACGACAGGCTTTTTGCTGAGTCTGTTTCACTGGCTGCAATTGCAGAACAATTTGGCACGCCATGCTATGTTTATTCACATGCCGCCATTACAGCCGCCTACCAAGCATTTGAACAGGCATTTTCCGGGCGTGAGCATCTGATTTGCTACGCAGTTAAGGCTAATTCTAATCTTACAATTCTCAATTTGCTCGCTCGGCTTGGCAGCGGTTTTGATATTGTCTCTGGGGGGGAACTGCATCGGGTTCTGAAGGCGGGTGGCGATCCTCGGAAAACTGTCTTTTCTGGTGTCGGTAAAACCCGGGAAGAAATGCGAGATGCCTTGGAGGTTAATGTCCTCTGTTTCAATATCGAATCGGAAATGGAGTTGCTTGCGCTTAATGATGTTGCCGGAGAGATGGGCAAGGTCGCGCCTGTCAGTATTCGTATCAACCCGGATGTCGATGCCAATACCCATCCGTACATCTCAACCGGCCTGAAGGAGAACAAGTTCGGCGTCCCGGCAGCGGATGCTGAACGTATCTATCAACTAGCAAGAGACTTGCCGAGTGTCCGCCCTGTGGGGCTAGATTGCCATATCGGCTCACAGCTGACCGAACTTTCTCCATTTATCGAAGCAACTCGGAGAATACTGGATCTCCAGGCGCGTCTGCAATCACTTCACATCACTATCGAACATATCGATCTCGGAGGTGGTCTAGGCATACGCTATGATGTGGAATCTCCCCCTTCCAGGCAGGATTATGTCAAGGCACTTTGTACGGAAATGGCCAGCACTTCCGCCCGCCTCATTATCGAGCCTGGGCGATCGGTAGTCGGCAATGCGGGTATACTGCTGACCCGCGTACAATATCTGAAGCATTTGCCACATCGTAATTTTGCCATTGTTGATGCTGCCATGAATGACCTGCTAAGACCAGCTTTGTATCAGGCTTATCATGCCATCCAGCCCGTAGTGAAGCATGAAGGGGAAACGCAAATTTACCAAATTGTTGGGCCAGTATGTGAAACTGGTGATTTTTTGGGAAATGAACGTGCGCTGGCATTAGCTTCCAATGATTTGCTGGCCGTCATGTCGAGTGGCGCCTATGGCATGAGCATGAGTTCCAATTACAATTCTCGCCCGCGCGCTGCGGAAGTGCTGGTGGATGGTGACTCAGTCAGACTGATCCGGGCGCGGGAATCCATTGACGAATTGTGCGCGCTGGAAAATATCATTGTCTGAAGCGCTATTGCCTTTTCAACTTCATGCCAACTTCAGCCACACTGGATGATTTCCAATATCAGAATCATATTCTGCAGGGAGTCTCACGTACTTTTGCATTGACGATTCCGCAGTTGCCATCCGAACTGCGGCAGGTTATCGGCAATGCCTATCTGCTTTGCCGCATCATTGATACCGTTGAGGATGACAATGCGCTGGACGCAGAACAGACACGTCATATGGTGGAAATGTTCAGTGATGTCGTCAGTGGCCAGATATCAGCAACACAGTTCTCTGAAATGTTGTTGCCGTTGCTCTCCAATCAGACTATTCCGGCTGAACGTGATTTAATCACGCATACTGGCGCAGTTATTCGTATTACCCATAGTTTCAATTCTGCTCAGCGTCAGGCATTGGAGCGCTGTGTCAGCATCATGGGTCGGGGCATGATTTTCTATCAGGAAACCGCATCACTTGCCGGATTGCCAACTCTCGAAGAAATGGATCGCTATTGCTATCATGTGGCTGGTGTCGTCGGTGAAATGCTGACGGAGCTGTTTTGTGACTACTCAGCAACGATCAACAAATACAGATCCGTGCTGATGAAACTCTCGGTATCCTTCGGTCAGGGATTGCAAATGACGAATATCCTGAAAGATATCTGGGAAGACCGAAAACGTGGCGCCTGCTGGTTGCCACAGGATATTTTTCGGGAGTACGATTTTGATTTGCGGAGCCTGGAGCAAGGCTACTCCGACCCTGGTTTTCGGGCGGGACTGTGCAAACTGATTGGTATCGCGCGCGGACACTTAAATGATGCTCTGACTTATACCTGTCTGTTGCCTGAAAACGAAACCGGTATTCGCCGCTTCTGCCTGTGGGCAATCGGTATGGCGGTATTGACACTGAACAAACTAAACGCCAATCTCGATTTTACGATTGGGTCACAAGTCAAGATATCGCGCAGAAGCGTCCGGGCAACCATTATCCTCACAAGTCTATTTGCCAGCCAGAATTGGGCATTGCATCGTATTTTTATGCTGGCTGCCCGCAAGTTACCCAATACCGACACCAGGAAGATCACAATCTGATCAGCTTCACCCGCGATTATCAGGTCATGAAGTATTGAAGTACCTCATGAGCATTATCTGTGTTTTTATGGTAAACCGTTGTTCTACTGGATGAGAAGAGTGTTCGGACAGACACTCTCCAATCAAATCTATATTTGGTGTTGATACTATACCCGGCGCATGGAATCAAAAAATTCGGCATTATTCTTGGTTGCTCTGACTTTATCGAGCAGGAAAGACATGGCATCCAGTTCGTCCATTGGGTAGAGTAATTTGCGTAGTACCCACGTTTTTTGTAAGACGTCTTGTGGAATGAGCAATTCCTCACGGCGCGTTCCAGAGCGATTGACGTTGATCGCCGGGTAGATACGTTTTTCTGCCATACGTCGGTCAAGGTGGATTTCCATGTTACCGGTCCCCTTGAATTCTTCGTAAATGACATCATCCATACGCGAACCGGTATCCACCAGCGCAGTCGCAATGATCGTCAGTGACCCACCTTCTTCAATGTTGCGAGCAGCGCCAAAAAAGCGTTTGGGGCGTTGCAGGGCGTTGGCGTCTACACCACCGGTCAGCACTTTGCCTGAGGCGGGTACGACCGTGTTGTAAGCACGAGCAAGCCTCGTTATGGAATCCAGCAAAATAACGACATCCTTTTTGTGCTCAACCAGCCGCTTTGCTCTTTCCGTAACCATATCGGCGACCTGTACATGGCGGCTGGCTGACTCGTCAAAGGTGGAGGAGATGACTTCGCCTTTGACAGAGCGGGTCATTTCCGTTACTTCTTCCGGGCGTTCGTCAATCAGCAGTACCATCAGGATGACTTCAGGATGATTGGCTGCAATGGCGTGTGCGATATGCTGCAGCATGACAGTTTTGCCGGATTTGGGGCTGGCAACCAGCAATCCACGCTGTCCCTTGCCAATTGGTGCGATTAAGTCGATTATCCGACCGGTGATATTTTCTTCGGCATGAATATCACGCTCAAGGATAAGTCGCTCTGTCGGAAAAAGCGGGGTCAAGTTTTCAAACAGAATTTTATGCTTGGAATTTTCTGGCGGTTCACCATTGACATTTTCGATCTTGACCAGTGCAAAATAGCGTTCCCCGTCTTTAGGAGGGCGAATTTCACCATGGATGGAGTCGCCGGTATGCAGATTAAACCGTCTGATCTGGCTCGGTGAAATATAAATGTCATCGGGTCCGGCCAGATAAGAAGTGTCTGGTGAGCGTAAAAACCCAAAACCATCCTGTAGAACTTCCAGTGTGCCATGACCAAAAATACTTTCACCTTTGCGTGCCTGATTTTTGAGTAATGCAAAAACCAGATCCTGTTTACGCATACGACTGGCACCTTCAATTTCTTTAGTAACAGCCATTTTGACCAATTCAGATACATGAATATTTTTTAAATCAGCTAGACGCATAGGAGGTGCTCTCGAAAAACAGGAAAAGGATGCAAGTACGAGAAAATAGAGGGGGGGCTACTGCAACTTGATCAATTAAGAAAGTAAAGGATAGTAGTAAGCTAACGGCGTGAATGGAGCCATCTTGAGCCAGAAGATTGTTACAGGTTACTATCGATAAACGCTGTTAATTGGGATTTTGATAAGGCGCCTACTTTGGTGGCTTCGACATTGCCATTTTTGAATAACATCAAGGTTGGGATACCACGAATGCCATATTTTGGAGGTGTTGCCTGATTTTCATCAATATTGAGCTTGGTTACCTTGAGCTGATCGGCATATTCACTGGCTATCTCATCAAGGATAGGCGCAATCATTTTGCAAGGGCCACACCATTCAGCCCAGTAGTCAACTAGAACGGGGGTTGAAGATTCCAGTACTTCTTTTTCAAAAGTTGCGTCTGTAATGTGATGAACATGTTGACTCATAAAGCCCTCTTGTAAATTAACAGGTTGTTATAAAAAGTAGTATTGCTTAGCACAAGCTATGGCAAGTCATGCCACATTTAGTTTGACCGATTAGCAGGTTGGTTGCTTTAAGGTACATTAGCTCAATATCTGCGGATAAAAAGCTGACTGCTCGCAGATAACAATCATGTATGTTATATAAATGCTATGTTGCAGGAAAGCAGTTCTAGATCCAGCGGCTTGGAAACTGGAGGCCAGAAATTATCACAAGCGAAACTCAATAACATCGAATGGTGAGTGTAAATCGGAACGCTTCTGGCAAGATAAGGCCAATTAATTAGTCTGTCAATGTTATTCTTCAATTTTTTTAACGGAAACACTAAATTGGTTACGCTACGATGAAAAAGCACGATCTTTGTGTCGAATATGATAAAAAAGCACATTCTAGCAGCATTAATCTGACTGTAGGTTTCATATATGCTAGCACATTGAACTTTTCTGATTGTTTATATTCTTATTTGCATTTGTTAATCAATAAGCTAGTTCGATTTGCTGCTATCCTGGCTTTAGGTATGCTGACAGTTAATCCGGCATGGGCTGCTTCTGCCATACAACCGCAGGTCAGGGATTTTATAGAAGGTATGGTCGAACGTTACGCATTTGACCGGCGCGAGTTGGAAGCTGCCTTTGGGCAGGTTAACATTCTGCCGGATGCACTCAAGCTGATATCTGCACCTTCTTCGCCAATTTCCTGGAACAAATATCGTGAGCGTTTTGTAAATCAGCAGCGCATCTCGGGTGGAGTGAATTTCTGGCGCAGGCATGTGCAGGCATTGGCAAAGGCCAGCCAGATTTATGGTGTTCCTGAGGAGATTATCGTTGCGATCATTGGAATTGAAACCAATTATGGTACATCTACCGGCAATTATCGTGTGATCGACACGCTGACGACTCTGGCTTTTCAATTTCCACGTCGAGCAGATTATTTTCGTGAAGAATTGGCGCAATATTTTTTGCTGTCAAGAGAACAGGGCTTCGATGTGATGAGCACCAAAGGCTCCTATGCCGGTGCGATCGGTATTCCACAGTTTATGCCGGGTAGTTACCGGCGTTATGCAATCGATTTTGACGGTGATGGAAAAATAAATTTGTCCGGTAACGTAAACGACGCAATCGGCAGTGTGGGTAATTATCTCAAAATATTTGGTTGGCAGGAAAATGGGCCGATTGTATTGCCCGCCCAAAAGACAAGTGAAGATTTCTTGAAATCGATAGAGCCAGGGATAGAGCCGCTACACTCCATTAATAAACTGCGACAAGCGGGGATCGTCTCTGCCGACTCTGCAGATGATGAGAGCCTAGCTGCGCTTATTGTGCTGGGTAACGAGGGGCGGGAGGAATTCTGGTTGGGGTTGAATAATTTCTATGTAATTACGCGCTATAACCGCAGTACCTTCTATGCCATGTCTGTTTATGCGTTGGCAGAAGCCATCCGCATAGCTAAAAATAGTTAAGGTGGTTCACTGGTGCAGGAATAGTTTTCCACCGAAGATTGCTCGAATACCACTACGTGATCTGCTTCCAGTCGGATACCGATTTCTTCACCAATGGCGTGATTATGATGACTTGGAATCAGTGATAACACTGTGGCACCCTTAGCGAGCTGTAAGGTATACAGTATGTCTGCGCCACGAAAAGCTTTATTTAGGACGACAGCGCGCAGCTTACTGTGATCATCGTGCACGATATCATCCGGTCGTATCAGAACGTCTACCAGGCCATCCGTTTGATGAATATTGCAATCTGGCTGACAGGAGAGCCAGATATTTTCTGTAAGTATGCCAGCAGTAATTTCAACCTTGCCGGATGAATGAATCCTACCAGGTAACAACACGCCTTGCCCAATAAAGCCGGCAACGAAGCGGTTGGCAGGGCGATGATACAGGTCGTAGGCACTGTCCCACTGCATCATCTTACCTGCATGCATCACGCCGATTTTGTCGGCAACGGCAAAGGCTTCGGCCTGATCGTGAGTGACCAGAATGGCGGTAATACCAAGTTCTTTGAGCAGTGAGCGTATTTCCTGGCTTAAGCGTTCACGTAGTCCAACATCGAGATTGGAAAAGGGTTCATCGAGCAGCAAAAGATCAGGGCGGGGCGCCAGTGCGCGCGCCAAAGCGACCCGTTGTTGCTGGCCACCTGAAAGCTCGTGTGGGTATTGAGCGGCAACCTCCACCAATCGGGTAATCTTCAGGAATTCATCGACCCGCTGCTTTTTTTCAGTCTTATTGCTGCGATGCAGACCAAAACCAATGTTAGCTGACACATTCAGGTGCGGGAATAATGCATAATCCTGAAATACCATACCAATTCGTCTTTGCTCGGGTGGCAGGCTGTAATTGCCGCGGCTGACACATGTGTCATTGATCAGGATTTCCCCATTGGTAATGGATTCGAATCCTGCAATGCAACGCAGTACAGAAGTTTTGCCACAACCGCTCGGCCCCAGCAGGCAGCCAATTTCCCCTCGTTGCAAGGTAAACGACAGCTCATTGATGATGGTCTGTTTGGTATAGGCAAAACTGACTTTGTCCAGTTGTAGGAGTTTATCCATGATGTTATTTTTCTGTCTGGCGCATGAGCAGGATGATGGGTGCTAATCCCGCGAGAATCAGGGTTAAGGCGGGTAGGGCGGCCAGCTGCCACTCTCCCTCGGAGGTTAGCGAAAAAATTCTGACAGCAAGCGTATCCCAGTCAAAAGGGCGCGTCATCAGGGTAATAGGCATTTCTTTCATGACATCCACAAAAACCAGTACCAAAGCGGTAAACAAACTGCCCTTGAGCATTGGGAAATGTATGGTGCGCAACATTTTCCAGCCGCTGACGCCAAAACCAATTGCTGCCTCATCTATGCTTTTAGTTATTCGTGTCTGTGCACTTTCCAGAGGAAAATGACTGACTGCCAGGAAGCGGGTCATATAAGCGATCAGCATCACAGCTAATGTTCCTTGAATTAACAATCCAGTCTCTATGTTGAATATGGCCAGGAGCGAGTCACTGAGCAGATTGTCCAGCCATGCTAGCGGGATAAAGACACCAACTGCAAGCACGGCGCCAGGTAGCGCATAACCAATGGTAGCCAGTCGTACTGCTAAACGAACCCAGAAACCTGTATGTAGACGTACAGCGTAAATCAGTAAAATTGCGATCAGTGTAGTGATGATGGCTGCAATGGTTGCCAGTGATAAGGAATGCCAGACAAATTCCAGGTAGCGCTGATTCAGGCTATCAGAAAAGGAGTCTGCAGCCCAGACGGTTAATTGCATTACTGGCAGAATAAAAGCAAAAAATAATACTGTGCTGGCAAAAACTGTTACTGCTATGGCTTGCCATCCCACCAACTGAATTCGCTCGATGCGTACACTGCGTTTATTTTCGGCAAAGCGCATGCGCGAACGGAAATATTGTTCGATCATAATGATCATGAATACAATCAAAATTAGTAGGGAAGCAAGCTGCGATGCGGCAGTTAGCGAAAATAGACTGAACCAGGTTTTGTAAATGGCGGTCGTAAAGGTATCGTAGTTGAAAATCGCTACGGTTCCGAAATCTGCGAGTGTTTCCATCAACGCCAGCATGACGCCGGCGGCAATCCAAGGGCGTGCCATAGGTAAGGCAACTTTGAAAAAACCCTGACGGTGATTCAACCCGAGTGATTGGGCAACTTCCAGCAAGCGTTTGCCTTGAGTCAGAAATGCGTTACGCGCCAGAAGAAAGACATAAGGATAAAAAGCCAGTGTCATGACAATTGCCACGCCTGGTCCACTACGTATGTCTGGGAGCCAGAACAGGTCGGCATCAAACAGCTTGCGCAGGGAGGTTTGCAACGGTCCCGCAAAGTCGAATATCCCGAGCGCAACAAATGCAGTGACATACGCAGGAATGGCTAACGGCAAGAATAATGCCCAGGAAAAAAAACGGCTTCCAGGAAATGTGTAAACAGCCGTAAACCATGCCAGGCTGACACCAAGCAAAGAAGTCCCAATCATGACGCCTAACGCGAGCCATAACGTGTTGGTTAATAGGCGAGGCAGTGACGTGGCAATCAGATGTTGCCAGATTTCATCTTCTGTTGAGAAGATGGAAGCAACTACCACACAGACTGGAACCATGACCAGTGCGGCAATCGCAAATGGAATAATTTTCCAGAATAAACGCTCGCTGAATGGGCCTGACCTGGATACGCCAGCGACTGGCTGTTTACCGGCGCGAGGGGGAATACTTTTTCCCAATCCTAGCGATAACCTGCGCGATCAATTAACTTAATTGCTTTGGCTTGCAGCGCACCTGCCTGTGCAACATTCATCGGATTTGCCTTGAACGTTCCCCAGCTGCGGATAAACTCTCCTACCTGTGCTTGCGGATTGGCAGGGAATTCCATATTGAGCTCAGCAAACAATTGTTGTGCGGGTACGGAAGAGAGGTATTCGAGCAGTTTCAATGCGTCAGATTTGTTTTTGCTGTAGCGGGTAATGCCTGCGCCCGAGATGTTGACATGCACACCGGTGCTATCCTGATCTGGCCAGAAGATGGCCAGCGGCAAATCAGGTTTTTCGTTCATCAGGCGACCAAAATAATAGGTGTTGACCAGCGTGACATCACATCGTCCTGCAGCGACAAATTCCATCGCACGCGTGTCATCTGGCAGCGGGTCGGTTGCTAGATTAGCGACCCAGCCTTTGACGATACGCTCAGTCTCCGCTTCACCATGTTCAGCAATCATCATTGCTACCAGTGACTGGTTATAAACCTTGTTGGAGGTACGCAGACATAAACGTCCGTGCCATTGTGGATCAGCAAGTGCGGCATAGGAGGTTAAGTCTGCCGGTTTAACCTTTTGAGTATTATACACAATCGTCCGTGCGCGCACGGTCAGTCCAAACCACCGGCTGTCGGGGTCTTTAAGATGTTCTGGAATATTGGCAGTGAGAATTGGTGAATCAACCGGCTGCAGCAGTCCCTTGCGAGCTGCTTCCCACAAATTGCCCGCATCGGTTGTAATGAGCATGTCCGCCGGCGTTCTTTTGCCTTCTGCCAGGAGACGCGCCAGCAGCGCTCCTTCCTTGTCGGTCGTGAATTTGACGGTTATTCCGGTTTTGCTGGTGAAGTCATCGAATAACGGTTTGATGAGTTGCTCGATTCTGGCTGAGTAAACTACCACTTCGGCAGCATGTGAGGATCCAGCAAACAGCATGATGCAAAATAATGCACAGATAGTCTGGAAAGCAGGGTGTCTGTAAGAACGTGAATTGAACATGTCAGTGTCATCCCCATAAAATACGAAGCAAAGTGCTTAAGCGGAAGCATACGCCAAATAGGAATAGTTATCAATCAATGATTATGGCTGGCCATAGACGTACGATACTGGGCGGGGAAAATCCTCCCAGATCAATTTATTACCTGATTAGTTACTTCTTTCAGAAGTTTTGTAAAATCTACAAATTGCCAAGAAACGTAACAAGATCAAAGGAGAATGGCAATGGCAATGAAAAAATTCAGTTTCAGGCAGGTGTCACTGCATGAATTTCTGCGTCAATGTGGCACGGAAACACAATGTGAAGCAGCATTGTTTGCTGCGAGGTGGCCGCATGGCTGGAGATGCCTGCGCTGCGATGGAGAGCGATATTCCTGTACCCATAACGGCCGCAAGCTATGGGAATGCCTGGATTGCGACTACCAATATTCTTCAATCGTCGTTTTGATTTGGCTGCCATGGTGCCGCGATTGCTGCGCACCGCCGCAACGACAGAACCTCTTTCGATCGGTATATTGAGAATTTCTGAGACAGGTAACTAATCAGGAATTGATTTTCAATGTCAATCTGGCAGATAGTTCTGATCCGAATGATCTGCGTGGCGGTAAACGCGCGCGTCAGTTCGTTTCATCGATTGGCAGATGTTTCTCGATTTCGGTGATGGTCAGGCGCGCCCAAACAAAAAATCGAAGTTAAACTCTCGGCGGTATTGTTCATGTTGCCAGATTTTCCGCTTGGAGATGTCAGTGCTTTGGCACAACGTAATCTGCTGCGCAGTCTGATTTTCAGCCTGTCTTCTAATCAGGATGTCGTCAAAGTGATGGGAACACTCGTGCTCGATGCAACTGACCTGCTGAATCTTAAAGAGAAATATGAAATTGCACCTTTGCAAACCACTGTGGTTTTATATCCTGCGAGAGACTGATGCTAAGGAGAATGGCGAGCGTCTGGGACCGCTGGGCGGGCGCATCGTCGCGGAAGTGCTGATTGTCTGCTTGGATAAGGTGATGGAAAGTCCTGCTTGAAGCAGGATCGTTACTGGACGCCCACGCTTCCCAGCAAAACCACCGATATATTCAAAATGGCGGATTTGCTTGATTTTGCCGGAGTCACCGAGCGCAGTTTGCAGGCGGTCCGGTTGATCGAGAGGTTGCGATAAGTGCTTCCGTTGATAATATGAGTGGAAGTACTGCTGAAATGAGGGGATTATTTGGCGCGACTACGATATTCGAGTGTACGGGTATCAATTTCGATTTTATCGCCGATTTCGCAGAATAATGGTACTGGTAATTCAAAACCACTGGCAATTTTAGCAGGTTTCATAACCTTGCCGGAGGTGTCGCCCTTGACGGCAGGTTCCGTGTAGGTTATTTCGCGTATGACCGCACTGGGCAATTCCACAGAGATGGGTTTTTCACTATAAAAGACCATTTCGCAGATCATGCCATTTTCCAGGAAATTGAGTGCCTCTTCGCCCATCGTTTCTGCCTCGATTTCATACTGATTGTATTCATTGTCCATAAATACGTACATGGGATCGGCAAAGTAGGAGTAGCTGACTTCTTTCTTTTCCAGTACGACGACATCAAATTTGTCATCCGCCTTATACACGGCTTCGCTGGGAGAGTCGGTCAACAGATTTTTGAATTTCATTTTTACAACAGAAGCGTTGCGCCCGGACTTGCTGAATTCGGTTTTTAAGACGACCATGGGGTCTTTGCCGAGCATAAATACGTTACCTGTACGGAGTTCCTGAGCTGTTTTCATTTTGAGATACCTGATCTTTTGCTGTTAGTGTGAATGAATCGCATTTTACTTGGAATGCTATTGCAAATCCACTAACCACGTCACAAAACCGTGGTTTTTGCTGGATAGGCTTTTGGTTTGAATGCTCAGGGAAGCTGGTTAATGCTTATTAAAGTGCAAATTTTTTGCTAAACTGCACCAGATTGGATGCAAGGTCACCGAATAGTGTTATCTGTTGCGCCCAAGTTATAGCATGAGTTTGTAATATGAGTTGATTTTTCCAAAATGCTGCCCAGTCAAGATCTCCGTCGTGGTTCCAACCAAGATGAAAAGCACGCAGGTTAGTCGCAACATTTGCCGTTAAATTCTGACAATAGCGGTCAAGGAAAGCGTTCAGTTTAACCAGATGAGCGTTATCCCGTTGTGGATAGATTTGCCAAATGAGGGGCTTGGCCGCCCATTGCGCACGCACAAAAGAGTCCTCGCCGCGAACAAAATTGCAATCACACGCCCCAAGTAGGCGATCATAATCCTCTTGTGAGAGGAAGGGAAGAATGTGAAGAGATAGATTTCCGCGTTGTACGGAATCGCCTGGAATGAGTCTTTCTCGTGCTGACCAACGAGTAACGTTTGGTAAAACTTTACTTTCGGGCAATAAACAGCGTACAGGACTGGGGAAAGCAGCCCACGCGTCGAGTAGACCGTCTACTCGATGGTTGTCATAGCAGAATAATGAAATTGTGGTTTCTGCTGGATCAGGGGAGGGTAATCCGATCTTGTGCCAGAAGTCCGCAAAACTCTGCTGCCATACAGTTTGCTGTTGGAGCAGATTATGTCCACGTATCAAGCCGCCAGTGGCTGCTGTGAAGCCGGGGAAGAAGAAATATTTGATTAATGGTAAGTATGGATGAGGCGAAGGTAAGCAGTGGTAGCCTTCGACCCATGACTCGGCGGACAGATATTCCAGGTTGATCCAGACAAGTGAACTGTTCGTTTGTGTGGAAGATACATGCTGCGACATTGCTGCGACATAATTTGCTGGTAACGTGCAGCCGAATGTTTCAATAACAACTTCGGCTGGTGCGATGGCAGGAAACGGTTCAATCCAATGCCGTACTTCCACTCCCCGCCAGTGCTGGATTGTCAGGCTGACATTAATAGCTGGACAGATACGATGCAGACTGGCGATCTCATCTACCCAAAGACGTATTGAAATGCCGTGTTCCGCAGCAAGCTGGCACGATAAACGCCAGCATACGCCGATGTCACCGTAGTTATCGATAACCCTGCAAAAAATATCCCACCGTGGCATTTCTGTCATTTGACAGTTGATGCAGCTCGTTTATTTGTCAGGATTGGCAGCAAATACTTTATCGGATTGGTTGATGCCGTAGCGTGTTCGGTAGGCCTCAATATCAGTAAGGTGTGGCGCAAGATCAGGCTGGGTGCTTAGATAAGCGGTAATGTCATTCAGGTTACTCAAGCTGATAACAGGAACACCAAAATTGCGCTCGATTTCTTGAATTGCGGATAATGGGCTATCACCGCGTTCCATACGATCGAGCGCAATCGCAATACCGCAAGGGGTCGCACCGGCGGCTTTGATTATATCGATGGACTGCTTGACCGAGATCCCGGCAGAGATTACGTCATCCACAATCAGGATGCGACCAGCCAGAGGTGCGCCTACGATACTGCCACCTTCGCCGTGATCCTTGGTTTCTTTGCGGTTAAAACTGAATGAATGGTTATGCCCCGATTGAGCTAGGGCAATCGCAATGGTGCTAACCAGGGGAATTCCCTTGTAAGCCGGCCCGAATAGCGCATCAAACGAAATCGTACTTTCAAGGATCGCGCGTGCATAGTACCGGCCAAGCAGTTGCAGTGTGTGGCCATTATTGAACAACCCTGCATTAAAGAAATAGGGTGATAGTCGGCCAGCTTTTGTTTTGAATTTTCCGAAACAAAGTGCACGATTGCGAATGGCAAATTCGATAAATTCCTGTCGGAAAGTAGGCATGAGAAAGGATAGTTAGTGAACGAAAATTGTAAATGGCGAACTGCCATTTACATATATTCGTAGTGCTGGCCAAGAGCCTCTAGTTGTTTTGAGTATTGCAGGTACTGAGTACATCGCGATCAAGTAATTTTCTCTATTTCTGAAAAATTAAGCACTGCCTTGCCTTGTATTTCATCGATATCAACCGTAACTTTTCCGCCATTGGACAGACGACCAAACAACAATTCGTCTGCGAGTGCGCGGCGGATAATGTCTTGGATGAGGCGAGCCATTGGACGGGCACCCATGAGCGGATCAAATCCATGAATTGCCAAGTAATTGCGCAAATTTTCGGTGAAAGTGGCATCCACTTTCTTCTCCTGTAATTGGGTTTCCAGCTCGATGAGGAATTTATCAACTACTCGCAGAATAATGGTCTCATTCAACGGCATAAAGGAAATGATATCGTCGAGGCGGTTACGAAATTCGGGGGTGAACAGCCGCTTGATTTCAGCAAGCTCATTACCGGCTTTAACATCCTTGGCAAACCCGATAGAGGTTTTAGTTAGCACATCTGCGCCAGCATTGGTGGTCATAATGATGATC
The DNA here is from genome assembly GCF_900103035.1 of Nitrosomonas mobilis. GTDB lineage: Bacteria > Pseudomonadota > Gammaproteobacteria > Burkholderiales > Nitrosomonadaceae > Nitrosomonas > Nitrosomonas mobilis. The sequence continues at coordinate 110,985 of NZ_FMWO01000045.1, read as the reverse complement.
ACGTTACGAAAATCTGCTTTATGCCCACTATTATCGGTGAGTGCTCCGTAATCCATTACCTGGAGCAGGATATTGAATATATCAGGATGGGCTTTCTCAATTTCGTCCAGCAGCAGCACCGCATGGGGTTGCTTGATGATTTTGTCAGTGAGCAAACCGCCTTGATCAAAACCGACATACCCAGGCGGAGCCCCAATTAAGCGCGAGACTGCGTGGCGCTCCATGTACTCAGACATATCAAAACGGTGCAAGGGAATGCCAAGGATATAAGCCAGTTGTCGAGCTACCTCAGTTTTACCGACGCCGGTTGGTCCGGAAAAAAGAAAGGAGCCAATCGGTTTGTGTGTGTTCCCCAGGCCGCTACGTGTCATTTTGATGGCAGCGGCAAGCGCATCAATTGCTTTATCCTGGCCAAAAACGATAGATTTCAGATCACGATCAAGTGTTTTTAGTTTGTTGCGATCATCATTGGAAACACTTTGAGGAGGGATCCTCGCCAGCTTTGCAATAACAAGTTCTATTTCGTGTTTGCCGATGACTTTACGCTGTTTAGATTTCGGCAAAACTCGCTGTGCTGCACCAGCTTCATCAATAACATCAATTGCTTTATCCGGTAGATGCCGATCATTAATGAAACGTGAGGATAGTTCGACAGCTGCGACTAAAGCAGCTTCGGTGTATTTAACATTATGGTGTTTTTCGTAGCGGGATTTTAATCCACGCAGAATTGCGACAGTTTCATTGATTTCGGGTTCGGAAATATCAATTTTCTGGAAACGTCGGGATAAGGCATGATCTTTTTCAAAGATGCCGCGGTATTCATTATAAGTTGTGGCACCAATGCATTTCAAGGCGCCTGAGCTTAATGCCGGTTTAAGTAGATTGGAGGCATCAAGCGTGCCACCCGATGCTGAGCCGGCACCGATGAGCGTATGAATCTCGTCAACGAATAAAATAGCCTTAGGGTTATCGGTGAGTTGTTTAAGAACGGCCTTCAATCGTTGCTCAAAATCTCCACGATATTTGGTTCCTGCCAGCAGTGCGCCCATATCGAGTGCGTATACTTGATGATGCTGCAATACTGCAGGTACTCGACCTTCTGTAATTCTTCTGGCCAACCCTTCCGCGATAGCAGTTTTTCCGACGCCTGCTTCTCCTACGAGTAATGGATTATTTTTACGTCTGCGACACAAGGTTTGAATTACCCTTTCAACCTCTTTTTCTCGTCCAATCAGTGGATCAATCCGATTAGCAATCGCCAGATTGTTTAAGTTGACTGTGTAATTTTCAAGTATGTTACTGGAATGAGGTGGTTCATTATCGATACCATCGTCATTTTTTTCATGGGTGCTGTTTGCTGCAGCATTATGAATGCCGTGAGAGAGAAAATTGACGACATCCAGTCGTGTTACGCCTTTTTGCTGTAGGAAATAAGCGGCGTGTGAATCCTTCTCCCCAAAAATCGCGACCAGTACATTTGCACCAGTGACTTCTTTTTTGCCAGATGACTGAACATGCAGAATAGCCCGCTGAATAACTCGCTGAAATCCTAAAGTGGGTTGTGTGTCAACCTCATCGGAACCTTCGACTACAGGAGTATGGCGGAAAATATGCTCCTGGAGTAATGTGCGCAGTGTCTCAATATCAACGGCACAACCTGTCAAAACTTCTGCGGCACTGGGATTATCGAGTAAAGCCAGTAGTAAGTGTTCAACAGTGATGAATTCGTGACGCTTTTGCCTGGACTCGACAAAGGCCATATGCAAACTAACTTCCAGTTCTTGCGCAATCATATCACTCCTTATCCATCACACACATTAGCGGATGCTGATGCTGCCGCGAAAATTCATTTATTTGCTGTACCTTGGTTGCCGCAATATCATTAGGATAAACACCGCAGACACTCGAACCTTCATGGTGAATTTTAAGCATTACCTGTGTTGCTCTTTCTTCGCTCATCGAGAAAAAATTTTTGAGTATGGCAACTACAAAATCCATGGGGGTGAAATCGTCATTTATCAATATCACCTTATATAAAGGAGGGGGAGACAGCTTTGCTTTGCCTTTTTCGAGTACTCCACCATCGGGTTTTCCATTACGTATAGCCATAACTTTCTTATTTTCCATTCTATAAGAAATAATCTGCGTGCGTTTTCAGCCAAGCCAATTCCTAGGACTTCTGGAACAATATCGACTGAGCTTTGTGCGACATTAATATTGCACACTGATATTATTATTGCCTGCAAATTTTATGTTCGAGTAGTATTTTAGTTTTTCTCTGCTGTTAATATAGATATAAATACTTAGATTGCTGAACTCGATCAATGATTCCATAAGAAATAATGTCTGTATATTATAAAACTGAAGTTTCACCATTTTATGATTACCAAGCTTCGCTGCGGTTATAAGTCGAGGTGAATTTTGATAAGACTTGCTCATTTTATAGCAAGCTCCCATAAAACTACTGCTGGGTGTGTGTATTCATATAATGTAAAAACATACTATATTTCAATTAGATATTGTACAATATTAATATTACCACAAAATTGAAATCGTGAAACTTCAGTTATGAAATCATTTCGATGATTACGGCAATAGTTTGGTGTTGCTTGAGCAGGTAGCAGGTATTTATTTGCAAAAATATAATTTTCGACTGAATGCAAAAAAATATTCAAGTTAATGAGGACTTGGGCTTGACTTGAGCGTTATTTTGCGTAACACTGCGTTTGGCGTTTGTGCTTCAAGTATTCTGCAGTTCTGGTTACACCCGTTTGCGGTCTTGAAATTCAAATAGTATCAGGGTATCCGGCCCAGTTTTTAATAGGAAGTAGAAATGGCAACAGGAACAGTAAAATGGTTTAATGATTCTAAGGGTTTTGGTTTTATAACGCCAGATGATGGCAGTGAAGATTTGTTTGCTCACTTCTCCGCAATCAACATGACTGGTTTCAAGACGCTTAAAGAAGGGCAGAAAGTAAGCTTTGAAGTGACTCAAGGGCCAAAAGGTAAACAAGCATCTAATATTCAAGCTCCTTGAAACTAAAGTAACTGGTTTCAGTTTGGTTGAGCCTCCACTTAACCATGATCATGGTTAAGTGGAGGGATGCAGAAGCAAACTACAAATTCCCTTCACTAAGATTTATAGGTCTAATCGTAGCCATAACTGGCTATAATCGGTAAGTTAAAGCGTCCCCATCCTTTGTATCATCGCTTCACCAAATTGTGAACAGGAGACCTGCTTAGCATTGGGCGTTAGCCTGGCTAGATCGTAAGTCATAATTTTGTCTGAAATGGTTTTTTCCATCGATTGTATAATATTATCTGCTGCTTCATACCAGCCAAGATGTCGCAGCATCATTTCAGCAGACAGAATAATCGATCCCGGGTTTACCATGTCTTTTCCTGCATATTTTGGTGCAGTCCCATGCGTAGCTTCAAAAATAGCAATACTGTCACTTAAATTGGCACCTGGCGCAATACCAATACCACCTACCTGTGCAGCTAGCGCGTCTGAAATATAATCTCCATTCAGATTCAGTGTGGCAATCACGTCATATTCTTCTGGACGTAACAGAATTTGTTGCAGAAAAGCATCTGCAATGGCATCCTTGATAACGATCTCGTGGTTGCCGTGCTTAAGTTTCATCCAAGGGCCGCCATCCAGTAGCTGTGCGCCAAACTCTTTCTGAGCAATGGAATAACCCCAAGTCTTGAAGCCACCTTCGGTGAATTTCATAATGTTGCCTTTGTGAACCAGCGTTACTGAGTCGCGATGCTGATCAATTGCGTATTGAATGGCTTTTCTGATGAGTCTCTGACTACCCTCTTGTGATACCGGTTTTACTCCAATAGCTGAGGTTTCCGGAAAACGAATCTTCCTGACCCCCATGTCCCTTATCAGGAAGTCGATGACTTGCCCTGCTTCTTTTGTTTGCGCTTCCCACTCGATGCCAGCATAAATATCTTCCGAGTTCTCACGGAAAATGGTCATATTGACTTTTTCCGGGTGTTTAACTGGACTGGGAACTCCCTGAAAATAGCGAATCGGCCGCAGGCAAATATAAAGGTCCAATAGCTGCCGTAATGCCACGTTAATTGAGCGAATCCCGCCGCTGACCGGTGTAGTTAATGGCCCCTTGATTGAAACCACAAATTCCTTTGCTGCGGTCAAAGTCTCATCGGGCAACCAGGTCTCCTGATCATACAAGTGAGTTGCTTTCTCGCCAGCATAAATTTCCATCCAGGAAATGACGCGCTTGCCGCCATATGCCTGTCTGATTGCGGCATCGACGACCTTGATCATGACTGGTGTAATATCGATGCCGATGCCATCACCTTCTATAAATGGAATAATCGGGTTATCTGGTACAAGTAGCGTTAAATCCTGGTTGAGCTGAATTTTGCTGCCCGAAGTGGGAATTTTGATCTTTTGATACATGGTAAATATCTCCCCTTGTTGGTAATGATTTATGGTTGATTGTTGATATGGCCACAGATATGGTTTGTTATGTTCTGTGCGTCGATTAATTGCATCACTGTATTATTTTCAAATTGCTCCATATTCTCCAGTGGAGGCAACTGCTCAAGATCTTGTAAATTAAAGTCATCGAGAAAATATTCAGTTGTCGCATATAGTAATGGTCTGCCAGGGACTTCTCGCTGACCAACCGATTCTATCCAGCGTCTGGATTCCAATGTTTTGATAATTGTGGTTGAAACCGCAACACCACGAATTGCCTCAATATCCCCGCGCGTTACTGGTTGCCGGTAAGCGATGATAGCAAGGGTTTCCATGACGGCGCGCGAATAGCGTGGTGGACTCTGCGGATTAAGTTTTTCAAGAAAGACCTGCATTTCAGGTTTGCTCTGAAATCGCCAGCCACTTGCAATTTCCACTAATATTAATCCTCTATCCTGCCATGTCTCAGCTAACAATCTCAGCAGTCCGGACAGATCCCGATGAGTGGTTTTATTGTCAAACAATTTTCGTAACTGATCCAGAGATAAAGGGGTCGAGCTGGTCAGTAAAGCTGTTTCGAGTATCTTGATTGCTTCAGTTGATTGCGTCAGACTGGGCGGAGCGGACATAAATTGTTCCAAAGCGTTCTGTTTGCGAAATAGTAATCAGTGCTTCCCGTGCCAGTTCCAGCAAAGCTAGAAAGGTGGCTACAAGTTTGCCAGGACTGATTATTTGTTCGAATAATTCGGAAAATGAGATGTTGTGGTTTGTTCGCAGCCGCCGCATGATCTCGCTCATACATGCGCGCACGGATATCGCTTCATATTGGATGGCATGATGGCGATTGACTCTGGCTCTGTCCAGTAGCCCAATCCAGGCAAAATGCAGATCATCAATCGTTACAACTGGTAGTTTGACCGCACTCTGTGATTCAACCCATACCAGTGCAGGTACGAAATCCCTGCCTAGGGTGGGCAGGGATTCAAGACGTATCGCTGCAAGTTTGATGCGTTCATATTCCAATAGCCGGCGTACCAGTTCCGCGCGCGGATCGGTTTCTTCATCTTGGACGATCGTAGGTTGCGGCAATAATGAACGTGATTTGATGTCAATAAGCAATGCTGTCATCAACAGGTATTCTGCCGCAAGTTCAAATTGGTCAGTGTGCATGGTGTCGATATAGGCGATGTATTGACGAGTAAGCTCAACCATCGGTATATCCAGTATACTAAAATTATGCTTACGGATCAGGTAGAGCAAGAGGTCTAGCGGACCTTCAAAATTGTCGAGATAAATTGCCAAGGCTTCCGGCGGAATGTACAGATCGTGAGGAACTGCCTCTAGCGGCTTTCCGTCGACTTTTGCAATGTAATCGATTGTAATGACTTGATTCAAGGGATCAGTCTAGTATAGTAATAACCGGCTGGCAATGGCGGTTACAGGTAATTCAATCCCAGCGCTTCCCTGACATCGCGCATGGTTTCTTCGGCAAGTTTGTAGGCATTTTCGCATCCATCTGCGACAATGTTGCGCATGAGTGCAGGATCTTCCTCGTACATTCTGGCACGCTCACGAATGGGCGCCTGCTCTGCCAAAACAGAGTCGATGATGGGCTGTTTGCATTCAAGACAGCCGATACCGGCAGTGGTACAACCCTGTTGAACCCAGTCGCGTATTTCAGTGGAAGAATAAAGTATGTGGAATTGCCAGACGGGGCATTTCTGCGGATTGCCGGGATCACTGCGACGGACTCTCGCAGGGTCGGTTGGCATGGTACGGATTTTTCTGGTAACACTGTCCGGTTCTTCGCGTAAACCGATGGTGTTCCCGTAAGACTTCGACATCTTTTGCCCATCCAGTCCCGGCATTTTTGCGGTTTGTGTCAATAAAGTTTGTGGTTCTGGCAGAATCAGCCGGCTGCTGCCTTCAAGGTAGCCAAACAGGCGTTCACGATCACCTGCATTCAGATTTTGCTGTTCTCCCAGCAGGGACTTGGCCTCGGCAAGCGCATTTTCGTCACCATGTTCCTGGTAGCGGGCACGCAGTTCACGATAGAGTTTTGATATTTTGGAACCAAGTTTTTTGATGGCCTGCGCCGCCTTCTCCTCAAAACCGGGTTCCTTGCCAAAAATATGATTAAAGCGGCGACATATTTCGCGTGTGAACTCCAGGTGTGGGGCTTGGTCTTCGCCAACCGGAACAAGATTAGCACGGTAAATCAGAATATCGGCACTCTGCAGAAGCGGATAGCCGAGAAAGCCATATGTGCCCAGATCCTTATCAGTCAGTTTTTCCTGTTGATCCTTGTAGGTTGGGACCCGTTCCAGCCAGCCAAGCGGTGTAATCATAGATAGCAACAGATATAATTCTGCGTGCTGAGGAACCTTGGATTGAATGAAGAGAGTTACTTTCGAAGGATCGACGCCAGCAGCGAGCCAGTCGATTATCATGTTCCAGGCATTCTGTTCGATGATCTCGGGTGAGTCGTAGTGGGTCGTCAGCGCATGCCAGTCTGCAACAAAAAAAAGGCACTCGTATTGTTGCTGAAGTGTTAGCCAGTTCTTTAACACTCCATGATAGTGCCCCAGATGCAAGTTTCCTGTCGGACGCATCCCTGAAAGTACGCGATTAGCAAACATTTTTTCTGACCGTTAATCTGGAAAATATATGAATGAATAGCCTGCTAATGTAGATAGTTACCCCAAGATGTAATGTGACAAACATTTATATATACAAACCAAAAAAAATAACAATGGCCTGTTTTGTGAGCGCGATCAATGGCCATAAGATTGCTCCCAGTGTACCGGTGATCAGCAAGGTCAGCAGGATTATCATCCCATAGGGCTCAATCTGGGCAAATTTCCAGGCAAGCTTCTCTGGCAATAGACTAACAGCAATACGACCGCCGTCCAGCGGTGGCAGCGGTAGCAAGTTCAGTATCATCAGTATCACATTAATCTCGATTCCCGCAATTCCCATCAAAACCATAGGCCTGATAAAAGCGCTTTCGGGAAGTAACATTCCCAGTTTGATAATCAGCGCCCAGAAAAAAGCCATCAACAAATTGGCGCCTGGGCCGGCAGCAGCCACCCATAACATATCGCGTTTAGGGTGGCGTAGTTGATTGAAATTAACCGGTACCGGTTTGGCCCAGCCAAATAGTATGCCGCCACCCAGCATCAGTTTGCTGGTGATGAACATGATCAGCGGGACAGCGATCGTGCCTACCGGGTCAATGTGCTTGACTGGGTTGAGACTGACTCGTCCAGCTCTTTGAGCAGTCAAGTCACCAAAGCGTTTGGCGACATAGCCATGTGCGGCCTCGTGAAAGGTGATAGCAAAAATGACTGGCAGCGCGTAGATGGCGATACCCTGAATAATACTATCCATGGATACTTCCAAAGGGTGTCAAGGGCCCTTTACCGGCTCTGATAATTTCGGGGGTATTGCCAGTCAGATCGACGACAGTCGTCATTTCCGTTCCACATGAGCCGGCATCGAGAATGAGTTCAACCTGGTGTTCGAGACGCTGCCTTATTTCTGGTGCATCATTCAGCGGTAATTCATCATCCGGAAGAATCAAGGTCGAACTCAATATCGGTTCGTCAAGCTCGGTCAGCAGCGCATGAGCAACGGGATGTTCGGGAATACGCAAACCAATTGTATGTCGTTTAGGATGCTGTAATCGCCTGGGAACCTCACGGCTGGCGTTGAGAATGAATGTGTAGCTCCCAGGGGTGGTAGATTTAAGGAGACGATACTGGGTGTTGTCAACTTTGGCAAAGGTGGCGATTTCCGATAGATCGCGACATACCAGTGTGAAATGGTGTTTTTCATCAACATTGCGAATGGAGCGTATACGCTCCATAGCGTCCTTGTTGCCAAGCTGACAGCCAAGCGCGTAACAGGAATCGGTTGGGTAAACGATGATCCCGCCTTGACGGATGATATCGACCGCCTGGCGGATTAGCCGGAGGTGGGGTGTCTGTGAGTGGATCGAAAAAAACTGTGCCATGGAAAACCTGTGTCAGTTATTTTAGTTGTACGTCAGAGTTGGATTTGACCTGCTGGTAACGCCCAGTCATGCCATATCGGAGTGCATTCTGCGGGTATTCTGGGTAATTGCCCCAGATTAAAGTAGCTCTCGTTTGGTCCATGGTAATCGGAGCCACAAGAAGCAAATAAATCTTTTTTAATAGCAAGCTGCGCAAACTGTTTTACCTGTTCAGGTGTGTGGCTGGAGGAAACGACTTCTATACCAACGCCGCCCAGTGCCTTGAATTCATCCAGTAGTTGGTCAAGCAGATTTTTTCCCAGCTGATAGCGGGCGGGATGCGCAATGACCGCCCGGCCACCACTGCTGCAAATCCAGTCAATTGCTTGCAACAGAGAAACCCATTCATGATGTGTATAACCAGGTTTTCCTTTAATTAGAAATTTTTTGAATACCGTTTTGACATCTTTCGCATATCCACGCGCTGCCAAAAAACGAGCAAAGTGCGTCCGTCCAATCAGTCTGCCTTCGCCAGCATAAGAACAGGCGCCTTCATAGCTGCCTGCAATACCATGCTTACTGAGTTCGGTGGCAATATTACGGGCACGTTCGACGCGGCGTTCACAGATATCGCGTACCCCTTCAAGCAACGGCTGATAATCCGGATTAATATTCAGACCAAGGATATGCAGCGTACGGTTTCGCCAAGTGACGGAAATCTCAATGCCGTTTATGAGTGTGATGCCCAGCTGATTGGCGGCTTCTCTTGCCTCGCCAAGCCCACTAACAGCATCATGGTCGGTTAGGGCAAGTACACTTACCCCAAGCGATGCGGCATGTGCTAATAGTTCTGTCGGGGACAATACACCGTCAGAAGCGGTCGAATGACAGTGTAAATCGATGTTCAGCATCAAAAAGCGATAGAATTAGACATCGCTCTATCATAGCAAATAACGGCCTCGATTAAAAATTACCTGAATTGCTAGGCGGACCTGGCCGGATCTGCTGCTTTTGCTTGTAACTATAATTAACAGGATAAACCAGAATCTTATGAATCCTTTAACAGCAGCCTGGGGGCAGCTATCTGCGGCACCACATCGCGGGCCATTTCTGATTGGCGCCATCCAGGGCGTGTTGACTTTTTTGTGGTGGAATGCGGATCTGCTCGGCCGATCTGGGTTGATTGCTGGGTTTCCTGGCTTACATGGGCAGATTGCACCAATCTGGATACACGCTTTTTTAATGATTTATACTTTTTTTCCTTTTTTCATCGTTGGATTCTTATTTACTACTTTTCCCAGCTGGGTGAATGGTGAAAAAATCAAGCCGTTCCTGTACATGACGGTTTCTGTCGTGATGGCATTGGGTACTCTGGTGTTCTACATTGGGCTGATTTATGGAACTCCTTTTATTTTCCTGGGGCTATTGCTGCTGTTGCTGGGTTGGTGGGTGGCTATTTTTGCTTTGCTTAAAGTGCTGCTGACTGCCCCAGGTGGAGATAAACGCCATGCATGGGTTTGTGCGAGTGCATTCGTCGGTGGTTGGCTGGGTTTGGCTGCTTATACTTTCTGGTTGTTGACAGAATCAGTTACGTTTCTGAATTTTTCACGTCAGGCGGGAATCTGGTTCTTTTTATTGCCCATCCTGATAGCCGTTTCGCACCGCATGATTCCATTTTTTGCAAGCAGAGTGCTGCAAAACTATGTAGTCATTCGCCCGTACTACTTACTATGGGTAATGCTTGCATGCTCGGTTCTACATGGGTTGCTATATTTTATAAATTTTGAGCAATACGCTTGGGTAAGTGATTTGTTGCTGGCGGCCTGCACGCTCTATTTTAGTTATGTTTGGGGGTTTGCTCGAAGTTTTTCAGTGCGTTTGCTGGCAGTATTGCATATCGCCTTTGCCTGGTTGGGTTTGGCCATGCTTCTGTTTTCGCTGCAGAGTTTTTTGCTATGGTCGATCGAGGAGGGTCAGCGTCACTGGCTTGGGTTGGCGCCCTTGCATGTGCTGACGATAGGTTATTTTGCCAGTATGGTGCTGGGAATGGCGTCCCGTGTAACTCTTGGCCACTCAGGCCGGCCGCTTGAGCTGGATGGTTATACTTGGCTGTTGTTTCTTGGGTTTCAGGTGGCAGTTCTTTTTAGAATTTTACCCGAGATACTGCCGACAATTTTTGCCGGAGTGCCCTGGCTCCACTTAGTGGCGGGAGGCGTGTGGCTAGTGTGTTTCATGTTATGGGCAGGCAAGTATGCTCCGATTTTCTGGCGAGCCAGGGTGGATGGTAAGCCGGGGTAAATGGATATTGCCAGTCTCAATCTCAATAATTAACATTTTAAAATCTTGGTGATTGACGAAACAGACAGTTGTTGTCAACCTGTAATAGATATGTTACAACATATCATATTTTAATTATTTGTTTGCAAAAAATGAAACCATTCGGAATTTTGGTTAGTTGGCTGGTTGTTATTGTGGGGGGCTGTTCATCTGTTCTGGCAGAAGAAATCACGCCTGTTTTAACGTTGCAACCTTTAACCATAACGGCAGACCCGCTTAGCAGAGGAGAGGCAAATATAGCGCAGCCGGCGTCCATTTTAAAGCGAGAGAGACTATTGACCAGGGATATGCGCAATATTGGTGAGGCTGTATCGCAGGAGTTGGGTGTTTCCAGTAGTGATTTTGGGCCGGGAGCCGGGCGTCCAATTATTCGGGGTTTGGGGGGCGCGCGAGTGCGAGTGCTGGAAGATGGAATTGGCACGATGGATGTTTCCACGATCAGTCCGGACCACGCGGTGGTGGCGGAGCCGCTATTTGCCGACCAGATCGAAATCTTTCGTGGCCCTTCCGTCTTGATGTATGGTTCGGGAGCCAGTGGCGGGGTAGTCAATATCGTGAATCGCCGTATACTTGAGCATGTGCCGGAAGCAATCGATGGCGATTTGTATGGACATTACAATTCGGTTGCGGATGATTTTACCGGTGCATTTCGTTTAAATGCGGGAGCGGGTAAATTTGCCTTTCATTTGGATGGCTTGAAGCGGCATACTGAGGATTATTCCATACCGGGTTTTGCCAGCGTTGATCCTGAGCCTGATGCTAAAAAAGGCAAACTCACGAATAGCGATATCGATACAGAGAGCTTTTCGGGTGGGCTGTCTCATGTTGGCGAGCAAGGGTTATTGGGTGTGGCGATCAGCCGTTTTAGAAATGATTATGGCGTGCCCGGAGATGACGACGAGAATGTCCGGATTAGGCAGCGTCAGACCCGCTTTGATATTAAGGGGGCACTGAATAATCCACTGCCAGGATTTCGTGTGGCCAAAACGCGCTGGGGTTATAACGATCATGCTCATAAGGAACTTGAAGGCGATGAAATTGGCACCTTGCTTTTGAATCGGGAGTGGGAAGGACGAGCTGAGCTATTGCACAACCCATTGGCAGGCTGGGATGGTGTGTTGGGGATGCAGTATCAGAATCGTAAGCTTTCCACTTCAGGAGAAGAAGCCTTCGTGCCGGATTCACAGGCAGAAGCCGTCAGCGGCTTTATGTTGGAAAAACTAAAACTCGATCGGTGGCAGTTCGAGATGGGAGGACGTTTTGAGCATCAGTTGGCCGGACGTCAAAAAGACAATTTAGCGGCCACACATAATGCATTCAGTCTTTCCGGTGGGACCACCTGGACATTTTTCGATGGATATTCACTGGGCGGCAATCTCTCGCATGCACAACGCGCGCCAGCGCTTGAAGAGCTCTTTTCCAATGGGCCGCACCTGGCGACCAATTCTTTTGAAATAGGTAATGCTTCCCTAAATAAAGAAAAATCCAATAGTCTGGATGTATTTATGCGTAAACGTGATGGTCGCTTTGAATGGACATTGAACCTGTTTGCCAATCTGATAGACGATTTCGTTTTTCTCCAGGAGGTGGATTTGGCAGATGATGGTGTAGCAGATCGAGTTGATTCGGAAGGTAGTCCTGCTGCCGATGGTTTATTGCTGTTGACACATCGCCAGAAAAAGGCCAGATTTCTGGGGTTCGAATTTGAAACCACGGCGCAGCTGCTGAATGATCGTCGTGGCAAGCTTGATCTCAGATTGTGGACGGATTATACGCACGGCAGACTTGCTGGTGGTGAACCTATCCCGAGGATGACGCCTCTGCGTTTTGGTGGCGCGCTCAATTATGGACGGGGACCTTGGCGCGGCATGATCGATGTGATGCGCGTAAATAAGCAAAGCCGGGTTTCATCACTAGAAACGGAAACAGGCGCTTATACGATGCTGAATATTCAAATGGAGTATGCGATCGATTGGAGAGCCGGAAATTACAGCTTATTTGTGCGAGGAACGAATCTATTGAATGAAGAAGCCCGCCGCCATACATCCTTCCTTAAGAACCGTGCACCGTTACCTGCTCGTTCGGCGATGGTCGGTCTGCGTATCAATTTTTGATTTACCGCGTTTAGTTGCATGCCGATGCCTTTGTCCGATTAAAACAGGTGACACGACTTGCGAATTCTACTGTTACCTTGACAGGCTCTTTTTCGGAGTAGCTTGTATGCTAAAATTTCTAGTTCGTTAGAGATAAAATGCGGGATGCTTTTTAGCTAACAGCGTACTTGACTTGACGGAAAAAGCTGACCATCTGGAGAAAATATAAAATGAAAAAAATGACTGCTTTGTCCTTGACTTTAACAGGCTATGCGTTAATCGTATTATTAAGTGGCTGTGCAAAGAATAGTGACTATATGCCTTCTGCTGGGGCAACCGGCGAAAGTATCTTTAAAGAGGCTTGTGCCAACTGCCATTCTCCCGTTAATGGAAAGGTAATGATACTGCGTCCCGAAATGGCTAATTCGGAAGCGATTATAGAGAGAGTCAGAAATGGCAAGGGATTTGGTATGCCGGCTTTCCCGAACCTGATGGGGGATTCTGTGCAAATGCTGGCTGATTATCTGCTGGAAAATGCAGGCACGTTGCCGGAAAAAGCTGAATAGCAACTCAGCTTGACGATTAATTTGTGATTTTTGTCTGAAACTTTTGATCAGAATTAGGCGGATGCCTTGTTAAATAAACTTGTGGCAGAGCATTCTGTGGTTGCGGCGCAGCAAAAACCAAGCTGTACTACATGCAGTTTGCGTGATGTCTGCCTGCCGGTTGGACTCGATGATGCTGAAGTACAGCATTTGAGCACGCTGATCAAGCATAAATTCAGAGTGCGACGTGGCGAATATCTGTTTCATGCAGGTGCTGACTTCAAGTCGTTGTATGCCGTAAAAAATGGTTTTTTTAAAGCCAGCATATTGAAAACTGATGGACGTACGCAAGTGACGGGCTTTTATATGACTGGCGAGTTGCTGGGATTGGGTGCGATCAGTCTTGAGAAATATAGCTGTGACACAATGGCGTTGGAAGATAGCGAGGTTTGTGAAGTGCCTTTTGCTAAGCTTGAGGAAATCGGGCGAGCCATTCCACCGCTGATGAATCAATTTCATAAAATCATGAGTCGTGAAATCGTTCACGATCATGATGTCATGATGCTGTTAGGCAGTATGAAAGCTGAGGAGCGTTTGGCCACATTTCTGCTAAATTTGTCGACTCGCCTGAGTCGGCGTGGTTATTCATCGACGGAATTCAATCTCAAAATGACCCGGCATGAAATTGGCAGCTATCTAGGGCTTAAACTGGAGACAGTCAGCCGATCTTTTTCGAAATTGCAAGAAGAAGGTCTGATCTCGATCAGCAATAAGCGCGTGAAACTGGAGAAAATCGCTGAGTTGTATCGCAAGATTGGCGATTGAGATTAACTGCCCGGCCCGCCATTCACCATAAATCGTCTGGCATTGAGTCGAAGTGGTTGCGTGTTATAATCCGGCACGAAGCGGATTACAGTTTGATTTTCGCCTAATGGATATAGCGGCATGGCTGTTTCATGCAGCTGTTTTTAAATAACATTTAATTTTATATCACTCGCGTCTGCTGGAAAGGGTGCCTTGTACATCAAGGAAGCGTGTCGGCAGGTGGCGGTTAACCCTAAGGAAATTTCATGGCAGTTACAATGCGGCAAATGCTTGAGGCAGGGGTACATTTTGGACATCAGACTCGTTTCTGGAATCCTAAAATGGCACCATTTATTTATGGTCAGCGCAACAAAATCCATATTATCAATCTTGAAAAAACGCTGACCATGTTCAATGATGCGTTAAATTTTGCGCGTAAAACTGCTGCAAACAAAGGCACCATTTTGTTTGTGGGTACAAAGCGTCAGGCAAGGGATATTGTGAAGGAAGAAGCTATGCGTTGTGGGGCACCCTACGTTGCCCAGCGCTGGTTAGGTGGAATGCTGACCAACTTTAAAACTATCCAGCAATCGATTAAACGGTTGCACGAGATGGAGAAGATGGAGCAGGACGGAACCATGGCTAAGCTGATCAAGAAAGAGGCGTTGAACTTTCAGCGAGAGATAGAAAAGCTAAACAGTAGCCTGGGTGGAATAAAAGATTTGAGAGGGCTGCCAGACGCTATGTTTGTGATAGATGTCGGCTATCAGAAAGGGGCAATTATCGAGGCTGAGAAGCTGGGGATCCCCGTAATTGGTGTGGTTGATACCAATCATAATCCAGCGGGTGCTAAATATGTGATTCCTGGAAATGATGATTCCAGTCAAGCGATCCGACTGTATGCGCGTGCGATGGCTGATGCTATTCTGGAAGGCCGCAACCAATCCATTCAGGAAATCATTGATCTTCAAAAATCGGATGAGGAATTGCTGGCATCAGCACCTGAGACTGATCAGTCTGCCGCTGAAGGCTGACTCAGGGGCTAGCATTGGTTCATGCGTTATCTAGCCTTTTCTCGAGGAGAATTGGTCAACAAAGTAACTACTTTTATCTTAATAAACTAAACATCTTGTATCTGGAGTAAATATGGCGGGAATTACCGCGAGTGTAGTCAAAGAATTGCGTGAACGCACGGGCTTGGGGATGATGGAGTGCAAAAAAGCATTGACCGAGACCGATGGTGATTTGAAGGCCGCAGAAGATCTTCTGCGGATACGCAGTGGCGCTAAGGCAAGTAAAACTGCTGGGCGTATTGCGGCAGAGGGAGTGATCAGCGGATTTATTTCTGCCGATGGTAAGCAGGGAGCCATGGTAGAGATCAATTGCGAAACTGATTTTGTTGCCAAAAACGAAGATTTTATCGAGTTTGCCAGGCAACTGGCGCAGCTGGCCGCAGAACAGCATATTGTCGATGCGGCTGCATTGTCCGCATTAACGCTTGCTGATGATAATACTGTAGAAGCACGGCGGCAAGCATTGGTGATGAAGCTGGGTGAGAATATCAGTGTGCGGCGTGTGGTCAGTTATGAAACTGAGAGTAGACTGGCCATGTATCTGCATGGCAGTAGAATCGGAGTCATGCTGGATTTCACCGGGGGTGATGAGGTACTTGGCAAGGATATTGCCATGCATATCGCGGCAAGCAAACCAGTTTGTGTGTCCAGTGACCAGGTGCCCGCGGAATTGCTGGCGCGTGAACGCCAGATATTTGAAGCACAAGCAGCTGAAAGCGGCAAGCCAGCCAACATCGTAGAGAAAATGGTCGATGGCCGGATCATTAAATACTTGGCTGAAGTAACTTTGTTGGGTCAGCCATTTGTTAAAAACCCAGATCAAACAGTGGAAGCACTATTAGCAGCAAAATCAGCCAAAGTAATGCGTTTTTCCTTGTTTGTGGTTGGTGAAGGCATTGAAAAGAAATCCGAGGATTTTGCCACTGAGGTGATGGCGCAAGTGAATCAGACAAAGTAAAGCAAAATCTGGCGGTGTTGCATTGATCTATAAACGTATTCTGTTGAAGCTGTCCGGAGAAGCGCTGATGGGTGAGGCGCAATATGGTATTGATCGGACTATTGTTGAACGAATAGTGATAGAGATTGCCAGTGTCCTGCAAATGGGCGTAGAGGTAGCAATTGTGGTCGGTGGCGGAAATATTTTTCGTGGGATGAAATCGGCTGGCGATGGAATGGATCGTGTAACTGCTGATTATATGGGCATGCTAGCTACCACCATGAATGCACTGGCATTACATGACGCAATGAAGCATGGGGGTTTGGTTTCGCGAGTACAGTCCGCGTTGCGGATTGATCAGGTTGTTGAGCCCTATATTCGAGGCAAAGCGCTACGCTATTTAGAAGAGGGTAAGGTAGTCGTGTTTGCTGCTGGCACTGGGAATCCGTTTTTTACAACAGATACTGCTGCTGCGTTGCGTGGCATGGAGATGAATGCGAATATCGTGCTCAAAGCAACCAAGGTTGATGGTATCTACACCAGTGATCCCATTATTCATTCCGATGCAAAGCGATACCAGCAGCTGAGTTTTGATGATGCAATTAGCCAGAACCTACAGGTAATGGATGCAACTGCATTAACATTGTGCCGGGGTCAAAATCTTTCCATTAATGTATTCAGCATATTTAAGACTGGTGCATTAAAACGGATTGTCATGGGTGAGAATGAAGGTACGCTCGTAACTGTTTGATTTTTTGTTAAAAGATATGTAAAAATTGATCTACATAAAAATATATAACGGTTCGTGGCATTAAGCAGATATTTTTAAATAAACTTCCTGATAAGCAATGATCGTCGAGATAAAACATTCCGCAGAACAAAAAATGCAGAAAAGCCTGGAAGCACTCAAGCTTGATTTCAGTAAAGTCAGAAGTGGCCGCCCTCATACGGGATTACTTGATCATATTGTAGTGGATTACTATGGTGCGCCAACTCCGATCAAACAATTGGCCAATGTGATTTTGGCTGACGCTCGCACGATTGGTGTGGTGCCTTGGGAAAAAAAACTGATGGCAGCGATAGAAAAGGCCATACGGGATTCTGATTTGGGGTTGAATCCTTCAACTGTTGGTGAGATGGTGCGGGTGCCAATGCCAGCACTTACTGAGGAAAGGCGTCGTGATCTGACTAAGATTGTCAAAGCCGAGGCGGAGAATGCGCGTATCGCCATGAGAAACATACGTAGAGACAGTAATGCACAGCTAAAAGAATTACTTAAAGATAAATTGATTGCCGAGGATGATGACCGGCGTGGTCAGGAGGAAATTCAAAAACTGACCAATCATTATATTGCTGAAGTTGATAAGTTACTGCAACTTAAAGAATCTGAACTCATGGCGGTTTGAGCAAATACATGCCGGATGAGTTAGTCAGTTCGACTGTTCAGCTTCCTGAGATCGGCGATGTCCCAAGACACGTTGCCATTATCATGGATGGAAATGGTCGCTGGGCAAAACAGCGGCACCTTCCTCGTGCTGCCGGGCACAAGCAGGGATTAGAATCTGTACGCGCGATTATTAAAGCCTGTATTGAGCGTGAAATAAAATATCTGACTATTTTTGCTTTTAGCAGTGAGAACTGGCGCAGACCGGAGGATGAAATAAAACTCCTGATGCAACTTTTTCTCATAGCACTTGAGCGAGAAGTGAGCAAGCTGCATGAAAATGGTATTCGCTTCAGAGTAATAGGAGATATTAGCAAACTGGATAGCCGCATTGTTGACTGCATCCGCCAAGGAGAAATACTGACGGCGAGTAATAGCCGCCTGTTTTTTACTGTGGCAGCTAACTATGGTGGGCGCTGGGATATCATGCAGGCGGTACGCAAGATGATGATCCAAGCGCCCCATTTGCAGACCAACTTTACCGAAGCAGATTTGTCCAGACATCTGGCGCTAGCGGATGCGCCCGAACCTGATCTGTTTATCCGTACTGGTGGAGAATGCCGTATCAGTAATTTTTTATTATGGCAATTAGCGTATACGGAGCTATATTTCACTGAAACTTTGTGGCCGGATTTTGATGCTGCTTCACTGAATAGAGCAATCGTTTCTTATCAGCAGCGAGAACGCCGTTTCGGTCGAACCAGCGAGCAGCTTGCTGCCGCTGTGCCACAACAGGCAATTTACAAGACGAACAGAGACCGTTCTAACTAATACCCCTATTCTATCTGCCTGTAACAGCCTATCCTATGCCCGGCACCCGAATTCTCACTGCATTAGTTTTATTGACTACCTTTCTGGTTGCATTATTTTATTTGCCGCCTATTTTTTGGTCGATGCTGCTCCTTGGTCTAACAGTAACTGCCGCCCGGGAATGGTGTCGACTTGGTGGCTTCTCGGTAAATCAGACCATTTTCTACCTAATTGCGACTACTTTATTGGGAGGGGAGCTTTTGTTCCTACTTGGCGAAGCAGTTATTGTCGATACAGTAAGCACATCGTTTATCTGGCTATACGGCGCTTCAATTGTGTTCTGGCTGTTGTTTGCTCCCATCATGCTAAAAATAGGACGCGTGTTTAAAACCAGCTGGATATTTATGATATTGGGCTGGGTAATATTGCTACCCACTTGCCTGGCTTTATATCAGTTGCGTGCAATTGAACCTTTATTGCTGCTGGGTTTCATGGGTGTAATCTGGGTGGCAGATAGCGTTGCTTATTTTGCCGGTCGCGCCTTTGGCAAGCATAAACTTGCGCCGCAGATCAGTCCCAGGAAAACCTGGGAAGGTGTATTCGCTGCTTTGGGTGGTGTGCTCATCTATGCGGTCATCTGGTCATTCTGGATGAATAGTGACGACAAATTAATCCTGTGGCTGCTGCCTTTTTTACTGATGCTGACTGTGCTGGGTATCATTGGCGATCTGTTTGAATCGTTGTTAAAGCGACAGGCAGGTGTCAAGGATAGCGGGAAAATATTGCCTGGTCACGGTGGTATACTGGATCGGATTGATGCGTTGACTTCGACATTGCCTCTCGCCGTCTTGGCCGTAATTTTATTTTATTCGAAAGTAATATGACTACGAAACGTCATCTGACTATACTCGGCTCAACTGGCAGTATTGGGGAAAGCACTCTGGATGTGGCGGCACGACATGCAGATAGATTCTTAGTTTTAGCTCTGACCGCCAATCAGAACAGCGAAAAACTGTTTACACAATGTTTGCAATTCCAGCCCCGTTACGCAGTCATGCTCAACCCGCGTAGCGCGGATGATCTGGATAATAAAATTCGTGCGGCAGGGCTTGATACTGTTGTGCTGGCAGGCATCGAATCGCTGGAACATGTTGCCTCGTTGCCAGAAGTTGATACGGTGATGGCTGCGATCGTTGGAGCGGCCGGTATCCGCCCGACGCTTGCTGCCGCACGTGCGGGTAAGCAAATTTTATTAGCTAATAAGGAAACATTAGTGATGGCTGGCGGTATCTTCATGGATATCGTACAAAAGCATCATGCGAGCTTGTTGCCGATTGACAGTGAACACAATGCCATATTCCAGTCGTTACCGCATGAGTTTAATGCAGATCTGGCTTTGTCCGGTATTCGCCGTATTTTACTCACGGCTTCAGGCGGGCCTTTTCGTCAGGTAGAGTTGGCGGAGTTGGCTAGTGTGACACCTAAGCAGGCATGCGCCCACCCCAACTGGATAATGGGGCGGAAAATATCGGTTGATTCCGCTACCATGATGAATAAAGGGTTGGAGGTAATTGAAGCGCATTGGTTGTTCAACGCCCATCCCGATCAAATCCAGGTGGTGGTGCATCCCCAGAGTGTTATCCACTCAATGGTTGAGTATGTCGATGGTTCTGTACTCGCGCAACTGGGTAATCCGGATATGCGAACGCCGATTGCGCACGCGCTTTGTTATCCAGAAAGAATGGAAAGTGGTGTGCCATCGCTGGATTTATTTGATATTGCACGTCTTGAATTTGAAACTCCGGATTTTGAACGCTTTCCATGTTTGAGACTAGCTTACGAGGCATTGGCAAGGAAAGGCAACATGCCAACTATTATGAATGCAGTTAATGAAGTCGCAGTTGAATCTTTTCTGAATGGTAGAGTGCCATTTCTGGCCATTCCGGCGATGATTGAACAGGTTATGCAATCATCACCATGGCAGGAAATTACGACCTTGGATGAAGTCCTGGCAGCAGATACTTTCGCGCGTGAGTCGGCCATGGAATGGCTGGCGCGTAGTTATGGATTAAACAGCTTGTATTCAGTTGCAGCTGTTTAGTTACGTTGCTTTGTATAGCAAGTTTGTATCTTGCAGGTTCGTACGAAAAACAGTCAATAGCAGAACACTCCGCCCCACCCATTTAATTATTACGAATCCAGCCTGCGAACCAAATCTACCCTAATATGACACTATTATCTACTCTGCTGGCCTTTGTGATTGCGTTGAGTTTGTTGATTACCTTTCACGAGTTTGGTCATTATCTGGTGGCGCGCTGGAGTGGTGTCAAGGTATTACGCTTTTCCATTGGCTTCGGTCGTCCTGTGTATAAAAGGAAATGGGGGCAGGATCAAACGGAATGGGTTGTAGCAGCCATTCCTTTGGGTGGTTATGTAAAAATGCTGGATGAACGTGAAGGATCAGTTCCAAGGCATGAACTGACGCGCGCATTTAATCGTCAGCCAGTTTTAAAACGTTTTGCCATTGTTGCAGCAGGTCCGTTAGCAAATTTTCTGTTGGCAATTCTGCTTTATTGGGCGCTTTTTGTAGTTGGGGTGACCGGAATGAAACCGGTATTGGGCGATATCCAACCTATGACACTGGCGGCTACAGCTGGGTTGCATGTTGGTGAAACTATTACCAAAATTGATAACCAACCCGTTGCAACCTGGCAGGATGTTCGCCTTGTCCTACTGGATCGTGCTGTCGATCGAGATGCAACTGTCAGGCTGGAAGTCATGGCTGAAAATGGAGTCATACACAAACGCACGCTCGATCTCAGTACACTTCACCCTGATGAATTAAATGCAGATTTTCTTGGTAAGATTGGTTTGAGTGTGTATAGACCTGTATTAACTTCGGTGATTGGCCAGGTAATCGCCGGCAGTGCTGCGGATAAAACGGGGTTGCAGGCAGAGGATGAAATCCTGGCGATTGACGGTAAGGAAATTTTGTACTGGGATGAGGTCGTAAGTGAAATACGTGCCAGTCCGGAGCGTGAGCTTGAAATAGAGGTTCTGCGCGACAAATCCGTCATGAAATTGATATTGGTGCCGGAGAAAGCACGTGAAGATCAATCCGAAATAGGTAAGGCAGGGATTGCCCCGAAGATCGAACATGCTGCGCTGGAAAATTTGCTGATCACAATCAGCTACTCACCTTTTACTGCGCTTGTTAAAGCGATCGCCAAAACGTGGGATATGACCTACTTCACCTTGCGGATGCTTGGCAAGATGATGACGGGAGACGTTTCTTTAAAAAATGTTAGTGGCCCGATTACCATTGCGGACTATGCTGGCCAATCTGCTCAGATGGGAATAGTGGCCTACCTTGGTTTTCTGGCGCTGGTGAGTGTCAGCCTGGGGGTATTAAATTTACTGCCAATCCCCGTGCTGGATGGAGGACATTTGATGTATTACGTTATTGAGATGATTCGCGGCGCACCACTTTCTGAAAGAGTGATGGAGATTGGGCATCAGATCGGTATGGGGTTATTGGTAACGTTGATGTTGTTTGCATTGCATAATGATCTGCTGCGCTTGATTTCAGGATAGGTATGGGGTTCCGGAATTGTCTGTTGGTGATGGCGTTATGCTGTTCCAGTGTATGCATAGCAGAAGATACGTTTGTCATTCAGGATATTCGCGTGGAGGGCATACAGCGTACTGAAGCCGGTACCGTGTTCAGTTACCTGCCGGTCAAGGTGGGAGATGTACTCGACAAGGCCAAAGTGAGTGCGGCGATCAAAGCATTATATGCCACCGGATTCTTCAGGGATGTCAAGCTTAAGGCGGAAGGGTCGCTATTGATTGTACAAGTGGAGGAACGACCAGCAATTGCGCAAATTACAATTAATGGTGCTAAGGAGTTTGACAAGGACAAGCTGAAAGATGGCTTGAAGCAGGCAGGATTATCCGAATCGCGTATTTTCAATCGCTCCTTGCTGGAGAAAGCGGAGCAGGAGTTAAAGCGTCAATACATCAGTCGTGGCAAGTATGCCGTAAAAATCACTACCACCACCACTCCGTTGGAACGTAATCGTATTGGCATCAATTTCGACATCAAGGAAGGTAGAACTGCCCGAATCAAGCAAATCAATATTATTGGCAATCATACTTTTAGTGAAAAAAAAATATTGAAGCTTTTCAGTTTACAAACCCCCAATCTATTGACTTGGTTTAATAAGCAAGACCAGTATTCCAAACAAAAATTATCGGCAGATATCGAGGCATTGCGTTCGTATTATCTTGATCGTGGCTATCTTGAGTTTAATATCGATTCCACCCAAGTCTCTATTACGCCAGATATGAAAGATATCTATATCACCATTAATGTGACGGAGGGACCGCAGTATACGGTTTCGGATATCAAGCTTGCCGGTGAATTGATCGTGCCAGAGGAAGAGTTGCGCAAATTGATCAAGCTCGAGGTCGGTGGCGTGTTTGTGCGCGAAAAACTGACCGAGTCCATTAAATTAATCAGTGACAGGTTGGGAGATGATGGCTATGCATTTGCCAATGTCAACGCCGCGCCAGAACTGGATAAAGAGACGCATCAGACCGTATTTACTTTTTTCATTGATCCGGGACGACGAGTTTATGTTAGACGAATCAATGTTAGTGGCAATGAACGTACCCGGGATGAAGTGATCCGGCGAGAGTTTCGCCAGATGGAGGGAGGGTGGCATTCTACAAGCCAGATCAATACCTCACGGCGACGTATTGACCGGCTTGATTTCTTTACCAGCGTGAATGTCGAGACACCGCCCGTGGCAGACGTGCCTGATCAGCTGGATATCAATGTGAGTGTTGTTGAGAAACCAACCGGAGCAATCATGTTTGGTGCTGGTTATTCTGACAGGGAAGGGATTATTCTGAACGGGTCGATCGCACAAAATAATATTTTTGGTACCGGCAATTTTCTTAGTTTGCAGGTGAATACCGGCAGCGTTAATAAAATCCTCTCCGCGTCATTCACCAATCCTTATTACACCATTAATGGTGTCAGCCTGGGGCTGGAAGCCTTTAGAAGAGCAATCAATACCCGTTCTCTCAATAGCGTCGGGGTATTTAATACCGATACTACTGGCGCCAGTATTCGTTTCGGGATCCCCGTCGCAGAAAATGATTCCATTTCATTGGGACTGGGATTTGAGCAGACTAAAATAAAACTGCGCGATGATAGCCCACAACGGTTTGTAGATTTTGTCGAACGGTTTGGTAAAAATTCTACCAGTTTTCCATTGACGTTAAGTTGGGCGCGTGACCGACGGGATAGCGCGATCTGGACAACTTCCGGCCTGACGCAACGTGTATTTGGTGAATTCAGTGCGCCGATCGCTGATCTCCGCTACTATAAAGTCAGTTTGGAGCAGCGCTGGTTTTATCCGCTGACGAAGCATTTTACGTTGATGCTCAATGGTGAAGTGGGTGTCGGGGATGGTTATTCTGGCAAGCCATTGCCTTTCTTTAAAAATTTCTTTGCGGGCGGGTTTAATTCCGTACGCGGCTTTAATATCAATACATTGGGGCCACGTGATAATGATAATAGGGTTCTTGGTGGCAGCAAACGGATTGTGGGAAATATCGAAGTATTATTTCCTGTTCCATTTATGCTGGAAGATAAAAAGGTCCGCTTGAGTGCATTTCTAGACGGCGGTACGATTGTCAACTCTTTCTCCGGGCTTGGTTCCAACGATTTTCGTTATGCTGCTGGCTTGGCCGTTACCTGGATTTCACCGATGGGCCCCCTGAAATTCAGTGTTGCACAGCCTTTCAATGATCAGCCTGGTGACAAAGTACAACGCTTTCAATTCCAACTAGGACAAACTTTCTAATTAGCGATAAATAAGCGTGGGGTGTAGATGAAGTTTGTATTGAACGGGTGGTTGTCGAGAAAGTTCGTTAGCATGCTGATACTGGCTATGGCATCACTACTTTTGCCACAAACTGCGGATGTTTGTGCCACGGAGATCAAGATCGGCATCGTCAATACTGAAAAAATTCTAAGAGAGTCTATCCTTGCCATCAAGGCTCAAAAAAGAATTGAGCAGGAATTCAAGTTACGCGATAGCAAGGTCAAGGAACTTTCTTCTCAGATTAAAAAACTTCAGCAACAGCTGGAAAAGCAGTTGAGTACCCAAACAGCTGATTCATCCGATAGACGTGCCAAAGAGCGTGAGCTTGCAAGTATCAGTCGGCAACATCAGCGTGAACAGCAACAAATGCGGGAAGATTTGAGTCTGCGCCAGAATGAGGAATATGGCCGAATCCTGGATCTGATTAATCAGACCATCAACAAACTAGCCTCAGAGCAAGGTTATGATCTGATTCTTCAATTGCAGGACTCAGTGTACCGTAGTGCGCGCATCGATATTACCGATCAGATAATGTCTATATTAGATGGGCAAGAAAAGAAACCCAAGAATCTGAAAACAAAATAACAGCTACGAAAGGAAGCATGAAATGACCGCTATGGATATCCATGAAATTCTCAAGTATTTGCCACACCGTTACCCTTTTATCCTGGTGGACAGAGTGGTTGAGCTCGAAAAAGGAAAGCATATCCACGCATACAAGAATGTATCGATCAATGAACCTTATTTTAGCGGACATTTTCCTCACTATCCGGTCATGCCAGGTGTGTTGATCGTAGAGGCATTGGCGCAGGCAGCAGCAATATTGACCATACGCAGTGAAGGCACCAGTCTTGATTCAAATAAGGTTTACTATTTTGTTGGAATTGATGCGGTGCGTTTTAAAAAACCAGTGATAGCGGGAGATCAGCTGGTTCTAAAAGTAGTGATCAGCCGGCAGATCAGAGGCATATGGAAGTATGCTGCTGTCGCTGAAGTTGATGGTCAGATCGTGACCGAGGCACAGTTGATGTGTACGGCGCGCGCAATTTAAGGCTACGTCCTGAATGGATGTTGTACTGGCTGCATTAGCAGTCATGGGCGCATCTAAGAACCCGTATTTCGTCACAATGCGTTGTTGTCTGTAAAAAATTTTACTTGTATATCAATCGTATGTTGCGTCAATATTTTGTATTTGCGCCTGATCTTATTTAGAACTCTGAATTTTTAGAGGCGCCCTCATGTATTCAGAAAAAATAATTTATGGTGTGGACGAGGCGGGTAGGGGGCCATTGGCTGGTGCAGTGTATGCAGCCTGCGTAGCACTGAATCCCAAACATGTGATAGCAGGGTTGGCCGATTCAAAAAAACTGACTGAACAAAAACGTGAAACTTTAGTCAAGGAAATTAAACTTCACGCTATTGCCTGGTCAGTTGCCAGTGCTTCAGTGACAGAGATTGATCAGCTGAATATTTTGCAAGCCAGTTTACTCGCGATGAAAAGGGCCATCGAAAAGATTTCCCCACCTAAAAATGCACTGATACTGATTGATGGTATGCATACGCCTCAATTGAGTTATGAAGTACAAGCCATCATTAAAGGTGACGAGAGGGTAGCGGAAATTTCTGCTGCATCCATTCTGGCTAAAACGACACGGGATGCGGAAATGCTACGCTTGCACGCATGCTATCCGATGTATGGTTTTAATCACCATAAAGGCTATCCTACCAAGATGCATCTAGCCGCAATCCACCGATACGGTATTTGTGGCATACACCGTCGCAGTTTTGCACCTTGCGCCAAATTTTAGAAGTGATCTGAAAACCAAACGTACCTTAAACAAAAAAATTTTGTGGCTTAACCATCATGATCAACAAATGGAGATAACATGAGAATAGAAAAAAATACCGTTGTATCCCTCAATTACAGAATGCTTAATCGGGAAGGTCAGATTGTGGAGGAAGCGGAGACGCCCATCAGCTACCTGCACGGTGGTTATGACGGGATATTCCCGGCAGTTGAAGAAGCGCTCCACGAAAAGGAAGTTGGGCACAGCCTTTCTATTTTGATGGAGCCTGAAGATGCTTTTGGGGGATATGACGCTGAACTGATGCGAATCGAGCCCAAATCTGCTTTTCCCGAGGGTGTGACAGTCGGTATGCAATTTGAAGGTGGCGAAGAAGAATCGGATGATATGATGATCTACACTGTGACAGACGTAACTGAAGATATCGTTGTTGTAGATGGCAATCATCCGTACGCTGGTATGGCATTGCAGTTTGAATGTACCGTAGTCGATATCCGTTCCGCAACCACGGAGGAAATGATGCATGGCCATGTGCATGGGCCAGACGGACATCATCATTGAAACTCTTCATTACTCCATTGTCACCAATTTGCTGGAGTTACATTTTTATCGGGTAATCGGTTTGTAGCGGATACGTTTGGGTTTCGCCCCTTCTTCACCAAGGCGTGTGCGCTTGTCGATCTCATATTCATGATAGTTTCCAGCAAAAAATGTGACTTGTGAATTACCTTCAAAAGCGAGGATATGCGTTGCAATACGATCGAGGAACCAGCGATCATGGGAGATGACCAGTACGCAACCAGCAAATTCCAGTAGTGCATTTTCAAGCGCGCGCAGTGTTTCGATATCCAGGTCATTGGAAGGCTCGTCTAGCAGCAGCACATTTCCACCGGATATCAGTGTTTTGGCTAGATGCAGTCTGCCTCGTTCGCCACCGGAGAGCGTACCAACCAGTTTCTGCTGATCTGGTCCCTTGAAGTTAAATCTGCCTAAATAAGCTCGTGCAGGAATTTCATATTTGCCGACCGTTAATATGTCAAGACCATCTGAAATCATTTGGAATGCAGTCTGGTTAGCAGCTAATGCATCTCGGGATTGATCCACATAAGCAAACTTGACGGTATCACCAATCTTGATTTCCCCACTATCCGGCTGATCCTTGCCGATAATCATGCGAAAAAGCGTCGATTTACCAGCACCATTAGGTCCGATGATGCCAACAACAGCGCCTGGTGGTATCTTGAAATTCAGATTGTCGATTAACAACTGATCACCAAATCCCTTGGAGACATCGATAAACTCGATTACTTCATTCCCCAATCTGTCAGCCACCGGAATAAAGATTTCCTGTGTTTCGTTGCGTTTCTGATAATCCTGCGAGTTGAGTTCTTCAAAACGTGCCAGCCGCGCCTTGGATTTGGATTGCCTTCCTTTGGGATTTTGCCTGATCCATTCCAGCTCTTTTTTTAGTGATTTCTGGTGGGCAGATTCCGTACTTTCTTCTTGTTTCAGGCGGTTCTGTTTTTGCTCAAGCCAGCTCGAGTAGTTACCTTTCCAGGGAATTCCATGACCACGATCCAGTTCAAGGATCCACTCAGCGGCATTATCGAGAAAATAGCGGTCATGCGTGACAGCAACCACCGTTCCAGGAAAGCGCGCCAGAAATTGCTCCAACCACTCGACCGATTCCGCATCAAGGTGATTGGTGGGCTCATCCAGCAAGAGCATGTCTGGTCTGGAGAGCAGCAGTCTGCACAGTGCAACCCGACGTTTCTCGCCACCCGAGAGATTTTGGATCAATGCATCCCATGGCGGCAGGCGTAATGCATCCGCAGCAATTTCCATTTGCTGCTCCAGGTTGTCTCCCCCTTCCTGCGCGATCAGAATAGCTTCCAGCCGCGATTGTTCGGCGGCCAGCGCATCAAAATCCGCATCTGGTTCAGCATAAGCAGCATAGATAGCATCGAGTTGCTGTTGGGCATTGAATGCCTCGCCAAGCCCAGCTTGAACTGCCTCACGTACCGTTAGCCCAGGATCAAGTTGTGGTTCTTGTGGTAAGTATCCTATTTTAAGTCCAGGCATCGGCGTGCATTCCCCATCAAACTCCTTATCCACACCAGCCATGATTCTCAGCAAGGTGGATTTACCTGAACCATTCAGCCCGAGCAAGCCGATTTTTGCACCTGGCAAGAAACTCAGGGAAATATCCTTGAGAATGGTGTGTTTGGGCGGGACAGTTTTACTGACACGATTCATGATGAGAACGTATTGAGCCATAAATACTTGTTTACTCCGATGTTTGAATTATTTGGGACGTTCTAGAATGCCGGGAATGGTCGTTGGATAGTAACCGCGCATGTAATTTTACATTGCTTGGCAACTAATGTGAAATGAACGCCAGGCAAAGTGAATAAATCTGACAGGATCAAAAGTGTGTTTCCGTTTCAAAATAATTAGTTGAGATTAGCGCCATGAAAGTATTGGTTCATTATAGATCAGGAGCAAACCAGGTGTTTATTGTGCCTCGGGAGATGGATGTGGCTGAATTTCGACGTTTGGCCGAAGAAATTGGGGGGGCTTTACGTAAAATTGAATTTCCGTCGACTACCATGAAAGTGGATTGGGCAAACTCAAGCCTGGGGTACAGAATATAAGCAACTAAATAAAATTTAGGTCAACTTCACAGAAGAACCAGCGTAATCATGAAAATAGTCAAATTTAAATCTTGCTTCAGCCGGCGACAATCAATATTAAATATATACGAGTTGATGCGCCAGGTTAATCTGCGCCATAGTCAGTAGGCATTATTCAGATTTCTCTGGATGAAACCAGTTTAATTTTTCCCGGAGGGTAACTACTCCGCCCACAATGATCAAGGTCGGTGGTCTGGGTTTTTCAGTTTGCACGATTTCGGGCAACGTTGCCAATGTCCCGGTATAGATACGCTGATCTTGAGTTGTCCCCTGCTGCACTAGCGCAGCCGGCGTGCCTGCCGGCAGGCCATGTGAAACAAGCTGGGCGCAGATCGTTTCAAGACCATGTAGACCCATATAGAACACGATCGTCTGATTAGGGCGTGCGAGTCTTTCCCAATCGAGATTCGTCGTGCCATTTTTCAGGTGTCCAGTGACGAAGGTGCATGATTGTGCGTAATCGCGGTGCGTCAGTGGAATGCCTGCGTAACTGGCGACACCGGATGCGGCGGTGATGCCGGGTACAATTTGAAAAGGAATGCCATGTGCGGCAAGCGTTTCAATTTCCTCTCCACCGCGTCCAAAGATGAACGGATCACCCCCCTTGAGACGAAGTACGCGTTTGCCTTCCTGTGCCAGCCGTACCAGTAATACATTGATTTCTTCCTGTGGCAAGGTATGATTATTGCGCTGTTTGCCAACATAGATACGTGTCGCATCGCGCCGTGTCATTTCAACAATAGGTTTGGATACCAGATTATCAAAGAGCACGATGTCCGCCTTCTGCATCAGACGCAAGGCACGGAATGTCAGCAAATCAGGATCACCTGGCCCTGCACCTACCAGGTACACTTCACCACTTGGAGGCTTGTTACCTTTTTTTAACTGATCGAGCAGCATGGCTTCCGCATCTGCCTCGTCGCCTGCGAGTACTTTCTCGGCAATAGTACCCTCCAGCACGTTTTCCCAGAAAATGCGCCGTATAGCCGGCTCAGTAATGCCTGTTCTGACCGTGTTACGTAATCGTGCACAAAATGCAGTCAAGCGGCTATATCCCTGTGGAATCATGGTTTCCAGCTTGCCACGCAGCATTCGGGCAAGTACAGGCGAAGCACCACCGCTGGAAAATGCCACCATTAACGGCGAGCGATCCAGAATCGACGGCATGATGAAGGTACATAAGTCCGGATTGTCAACTACATTCACCGGAATGTTCCGCGCGCGTGCCAGTTTTGAAACTTCATGGTTGACTACATGATCATCCGTTGCGGCGATGACTAGAATTGCTCCGTCCAGGTGGTTTGGTTGAAATCGCTGCACTACGTACTCAATACCTGCTAAACCCGAAAATTCCTCAAGAAACTCCGGCGCTACCGCCTTAACCATTGCGCCAGCATCCAGCAGCACGGATGCCTTGCGCTGTGCAACCTCGCCACCGCCTATTATCAGACAGAGGCGGTCTTTGACGTTCATGAAAATTGGTAAAAAGTCCATAGCGAACCCTTTAAGTTTGCTGTAATTAAAATAGTCGCCCCTGAAATTCACTCTGTGGGAGCAAGAACTGTACTGCAAAAAGCTGATCAAGGTATATTGCTCTGCCGATAATCTGAATCAGCCAGACGAACCTGGCATCAGCATGACCAATTGCAGCTTTGTTTTTACGGTTGACCGCATCAGCATGCTTTAGCATAGGTTTGGAGAACAGCTAAGCCCTTTTTATACACAGGACACGCTTATGTTTAATGGAAGCATTCAGGATCGAGCTTGCGGCGCGATGATGGGTGCATTTATCGGGGATGCGTTAGCCCTCGGTCCGCATTGGTATTAAGTCTCGATGAACTTCATCGTGATTACGGAACATGGATTGACGATTATACTGATCCAAAGCCCGACCGGTATCATGCCGGGCTTAAAGTCGGTCAATTATCACGGCTGGTTTTATTCTTAGCTTGATGATTCGTTCACTCAATGAATGTAATGGCTACAACAAGGCCGATTTTTGCCGCCGCATGGATGATGAATTCTTTTTATTGCTTGATAGAGCCCCGCCCAGGGGGTTTGATGCTTATAATTTTTGCCATTTTTGCCATTGCCAGGGGGATGGGTTACAGTTTCGTGCTTATCGTGACCAAGATGCTCGGCTATCTCTGCTTGTAGGGCACGTTCAACCAGCGCTTTGGTGAGTTGCTTGAGAAGACCATTCTCACCGATTAAATCTTCTGGCTTTTTGTAATCGGCCAACAAACTACCAATTAAGTCGGTCGGCAGGGATTTGTGTGTGGTCATCTTTACTCCAGAAGTAAATAAACAGTTTCCTGCTGAATGACTATTTACACCCCCATAAAATTTTCACAATTAAGATCGGTCAGCCTTAATCGTGTGATACTGTGTAAAGCTTAATTCGCATTAAATAGTGAACCTGCAACTAATGCCGCCAAGTATCTCGGTTCCTATTTCGGCTGGTTCCGCACCCTTGACCCGTCAACTCTCACCGAAGCATCACTCTCGTCATTACTCTCTCTGACTTTCGGAGCTCGTGCCGTCGTTACTTAACGCGAATTGAGCCTTGTTTGTTTAAATACGTGTTGATATAGATAGATCCAGTATTTGAATCAATTGGCATCCATTACAAATATTTAGTACTTGTACTTGCCACAAATTTTAAAAATTTTTTGACGATAAAAGATCATATGATCTTAAATGGAGGTTGCAGTGACTGTCATTAGAAACGAAACCAAACAATTAAACAAAACTGATCGTTTTGCACTTCAATGGGCGGAATTCGTCATTAAAAATCGTCTGAAGACAATTTTTTTCGCAATTACTGTCTTTTTTGTTCTCGCTGCTGGATTGATGCAAATTCAGGCTTCACATAATTATCGAGTCTTTTTTAGCGATAAAAATCCTGATTTGCTTACATTTGAGAAGTTTGAGGAGACATATACAAAAAACGACAATTTTCTTTTTGTCGTTAAACCGAAGTCAGGCACGATTGATCAACCGTTTGTTGCCCAAGCCATTGAAGCATTAACCGCACGCGCTTGGATGGTTCCATTCGCGATACGGGTCGATTCAATCACGAATTTTCAACATACCTATGCAATAGATGACGATTTAATTGTAGAAGACTTGATTGAAGATGCAGCCAATCTTTCGCAGGCAGAAATAGCCAAGCGGGTTGACATCGCGCTTAAAGAGCCCTTACTTGCCGGTAGTCTTGTCGCACTTGATCGTGGCGCATCAGGTATCAATGTAACGTTGCAATACCCGGGGCTCAGTGAGAGTGAGCTGCCAGAAGCCATTCATTTTGCACGCGCACTTGTATCCGAATTCGAACAGGAATATCCCGACCTGAAGATCGCCCTCACGGGAATATCGGCGCTCAATGCTGCTTTTTTTGAGGCTACAATCAATGATGCAGAAACGCTCTATGGGCCGATGTTTTTGGTGCTGGTCCTTATCACATGGTTAATCATACGGAACTTTTCTGGTGTCATTTCGACTGTACTTGTTATTACATTTGCAACAATTGCTGCGATGGGTTTTGCGGGCTGGGCAGGCATCACCATTTCGCCATTCTCGGGCAGCGCGCCGGTTGTGATCCTAACACTCGCGATTGTGGACTCTATTCATATATTGATCACGATGGCACAACGCATGCGTGTAGGCGATGACAAAATTGCGGCCATCAAGGAAAGTATGCGCGTTAATTTCCTGGCTGTTTCAATTACCAGTTTAACGACGGTTATCGGTTTTTTAGCGCTTAATTTTTCCGATGCGCCACCATTCAATGCTCTGGGAAATATTGCAGCCTTCGGGATTACAGCCGCCTGGTTTTATTCGCTTACATTTTTGCCAGCATTGTTAGCGATTCTACCTTTCAGTGTGCAAACCTACTCAGATAAATCCCGAGGTCCGCTGCAGGAGGCAATTAACAAACTTGCCGAGTTCGTTATTGCACGCGCACGCGCTACACTGGTTTTTGTGGGTCTTATTTTTATCGGGCTAGCTTGTGCCATACCAACAATTAATCTGAATGATCAATGGGTTGAATACTTTGATGATAGGGTGGAATTTCGTGGTGATGCGAAGTTTGCTATCAATCATCTGACAGGGCTTTATATTCTGGAATACTCAGTACCTGCTGGGGCACCTGGTGCCATTAGTGAGCCTAAATATCTGCAAGACCTGGATGACTTTGCGATCTGGCTACGGGAATATGCAAAAGTACGCCATGTTTATTCATATACGGACATCATCAAGCGGCTGAGTAAAAATATGAATGCCGATGACCCGGCCTATTATCATATTCCCGGCGAACGCGAGCTGGCTGCACAATATCTGCTGCTCTATGAGTTGTCATTACCATATGGATTGGACTTAAATGACCGCATAGACATTGACAAATCATCAACCCGGGTTTCAGTTACGCTGGATGAAATTACGACAGGAGAGACGCGGCAATTCCTAAAAGATATCGATGCCTGGTGGGATTCCCGTTCACCGGGGAATGAAGTATATGGCACTGGCGCAACCTATCTGTTTTCCTTTATCTCTGAGCGCAATATACAAGACATGATTGGCGGCAACATCGTCGCCGTTATTTTGATTTCCATTGTCATGATGATCGCGTTGAGGAGCTTCAGTTTTGGACTTCTCAGTTTGATTCCAAATATTGCACCACTCATTATGACCTTCGGCGTATGGGCATTGTTAGTGGGAGAAGTGGGCATGGCTGCAGCGACAGTATCCGCCACTTCTCTCGGTATTATCGTCGACAACACGGTCCATATCCTGACGAAATACCAGCGTGCTCGTGAAGAATTGGTACTCTCCATTGAGGACGCGATTCGCTACACCTTTGATACCGTCGGGGCTGCCGTTGTGGCGAATGCGCTGATTCTGGCGTTTGGCTTTAGTGTGCTCATGTTTTCATCATTCAAGATTACGGGTGATATGGGAACGCTGACAGCACTCGCCATTCTTATCGCCTTGGTTGTAGATCTGTTGTTGTTACCAGCGCTTTTAATGTTACGCGCCCAATCTAAAACAAAAGGAGCTTCATATGCTAATACTGAAAAAACACAAACAATTTAACCTTAACCATAGGATTTTAACGGGCGCTTTCATGTTGGTAAGCTTTGCGCTACCCGTTGTTGCAGAAGATCTCGATCAAAAAGGATTTGATATTGCTGCGCGCTCCGACCGCTCAGATCGAGGCTTTAATAACAGCCGTGTAGAGCTTGAAATGGTGCTGAAAAATGCCTCAGGTGCAGAATCTCGACGTGTGCTTGAGCAGTCAACTCTAGAACTTCCGGATGAGTCCGTCGGAGATAAAAATCTGATTGTTTTTTTCTCGCCCGCAGATATTGAAAGTACGGCGTTACTTTCTTACGCGAAAATATTGGACCCGGACGATCAGTGGCTTTATCTGCCAGCGCTAAAACGCGTGAAGCGTATTTCATCAAAAAACAAATCGGGCCCATTTGTCGGTTCAGAATTTGCTTTTGAAGATATTACCGGTCAGGAGCTTGAGAAATATGAATATACCTGGTTGCGTGAAGAAGCGTGTGGAGAGCTGACCTGTGATGTTGTCGAGCGGCGTCCACTTTATAAAGATTCTGGTTATACACGGCAAATTGGATGGGTTGATCAGACTGATTATCAAGCGCGCAAGATTGAATATTACGATCGCAAAGGCAGCCTGCTGAAAACCCAGCTGTTTGAAGATTATCAACTTTATGATGACAAATACTGACGGGCACATGTGTGGCGCATGGAAAATCATCAAACGGGTAAAAGCACGGACCTTTTTTTCAAGGCATATGAATTTAATGTAGGCCTCGGCGACGGAGATTTCGTCAGGGGTGCGCTGTCGCGCCAGCGTTAGAGAACGTTAGATTGGCAAGTGTCATGAAAAATTGCGAAAGGTTATTGTATCAATGCTTATTTTAATCAAGGCACTTGCTGCTTTGTTTCTTTTCAAGTTGTCTGTGGTTTCGGCACAATCGTTCGACTTTAGCGGTCAAGCTGCTTTAGAGCTGCGTGGGTTTCCTGAAGCATCATTATGGCCTGGTCAGGTCGAAGGTGTGCAGTTCTCAAGCTTTCTCGAACCAGAATTTCGCTGGCGTAATGCAGACCGCGATTCATTGTTAAAATTTACGCCCTTCATTCGCGTAGATGCCGCAGATGATAAACGTACTCATTTTGATATCCGGGAGGCAAATTGGCGAAAAATTGCGGGTAAATGGGAGTTTTTGGTAGGCGCCACGCGTATATTCTGGGGGGTGACAGAATCCCGTCATCTGGTTAATATCATCAATCAGATTGATGCTGTTGAAGACATCGATGAAGAAGATTTTCTTGGCCAACCCATGGTGCAGGTGGGCCATCAGTCTGATTTCGGTCGATTTGATGTCTTTTTAATGACAGGATTTCGTGAACGAACCTTTCCGGGACGCGATGGACGGCTTAGAACGCCGCTTCCTGTTAAAACAGGAGATGCTGTTTATGGTAATAGTGCTGAACAGTGGCACCCCGATGTCGCCTTGCGTTATTCCCATTTTTTTGGTGATTTTGATCTGGGGTTACATGTCTTTCGCGGCATCAATCGCGAACCTTCTCTTGTTTTATCGGCTGACAGCCAGAGTTTTACACCCCATTACACCTTAATTACCCAGGCTGGCATTGATCTTCAATTGACTCACGATGCCTGGCTTTGGAAGTTTGAAGGTATCGTCCGTGAAGGTCAGGGTGATACTTTTGCTGCGGTGGTAGCCGGATTGGAGTACACCTTCTTCCAGGTTGCCGAAAGTGATGTTGATCTTGGTCTCATTGTGGAAGGACTGTATGACGGCCGGGATAAGCTGAGCTTTAATGACATTCGAGACAATCAAATTTTTCCTACAATTTATGACAAGGATATTTTTCTGGGTACGCGCCTCGCCTTTAATGACGTTCAGGCTTCATCTGTTCTCGCCGGTTTTGTAACTGATATTGAGGATGGGCCAGCAACCTTGCGTGTTGAAGCTGAGCGTCGTTTCGGTGAGGACTTGAAAATCGAATTTATCGGGCAGGCATTTTTTGAAGAAGCTCCTAAGAATCCAGTGTCTTTCTTCAGGCAGGATAATTTTGTTACCTTAAGATTGTCTAAATTCTTTTAATTCAGTCGATTTACCCATATGGCTGGCATATAGCGAGTAGTCGATTGCATTACTTACCCTTTTTGTTTTTGCAGAGTGGGCGATATTGGGCCGTTCGCTCCATTTACATTGTTCAGACGTCGCTTAATGCTGTATTCCAGACGAATATCCTGATCGTCATTCGATGGCCAGTGGCGTAAGGTGGTTAACCCGATAGTAGTCCGTTTTCTTTCTATCAAACCTTTGTTGCGAGCGGGCACTTCACTTTTTAGAGAATTACGATATATTGCTGAATACGTCCAAACATAAACCGGCTGGTAAGGCTGACGCAAAATAGCCCCGCGTTAAAACAGGAATAGGAGAAGCTGAAAATGAGTACAGTTCATGCGTATGCAGCGAGTAAAGCCAATGGTGTTTTAAAACCATTTGAATATCAGTTGGGGGCGATTGGTCCGCAAGAAGTCGATATCGCCGTGGAGTCTTGCGGCATCTGTCATAGCGATCTCAGTATGCTAGAGAATGCTTGGGGAATGACGCAATTTCCACTGGTTCCCGGTCATGAAGTGATTGGCAAAGTCAAAGCCGTTGGCAATCAGGTGTCGCATCTCTCGGTCGGAGAGCGAGTCGGTTTGGGTTGGCACGCGGGATATTGTATGACTTGCGATCAGTGCTTCGGTGGGCATCACAATTTGTGTTCAGATGCGCAGCCCACGATTGCGGGTCGTCATGGTGGGTTTGCTGATACTGTTCGCGCTCATGGCGCAAGTGTTGTCAAATTGCCTGACGACCTTAACGCCAAGACGGCGGGTCCATTGTTCTGCGGCGGAATGGCGGTGTTTGATCCCTTGATGCAGTTTGGCATCTCGCCCACAGACAGCATTGGTGTCATCGGGATTGGTGGCTTAGGACACCTGGCTTTAAAGTTCGCACGGGCTTGGGGCTGCCATGTCACTGCCTTTACGTCTGGGGAGGGGAAAGAACAAGCAGCTCTGGACTTTGGAGCGCACGAGGTGATTAATTCCCGTGCGCCGTGCGCCATCAAGGATGTCACCAGTCGCTTTGATTTGTTGCTTTCGACCGTCAACGTCACGCTTGACTGGAATAGCTATATTGGTTTGCTCAAACCGCGGGGTCGATTACACCTGTTGGGCGCAGTCACAACGCCTCTGGATTTAAACCTTATCCCAATGATGTTTAGCCAGTTGTCAGTGAGTTCATCACCGGTCGGCAGTCCCGCAACCATTCGTAAAATGCTTGAATTTGCTGCGCGTCATGATGTAGCGCCTGTGACTGAGCATTTTCCAATGGATAAAGTCAACGATGCAATGGAGCACCTTCGTTCTGGTAAGACGCGATATCGAATTGTCCTGGATCGGTAATTAATTCAATAAGACTATTGCAAAAATTCTCGTCATAAGCTTTATCCAATTGATTGTAAATTATTAATTTTTCAACTATTGGGGTTTTGTAAAGATCTCTCAATGTTCGATGCGGCTGATAGGGCCACGATTATCTTTTTTGATTGAATCGGCATCCCGCAGCGGTTTCACGAGCGCAGGCAGATCGTTGATTATGATTACATCATTTGGCTTGACATCGTTAAAATACTAGGCTAGAAGAGCCTCCCCAAGACTTGGGCGAGCATCCCATAACTAAACATGAGAATAAGCGTTAACAATGCGCTACACTCGGATAAATTTATGCTTCGCTCCAATTTTTTGGTGGGCGCGGCGTTGGGCCGCATACATTTAGAGTAGCATTGTGAGAATGCTACAGAGGATAGGAATGAAAACGAGGATGGAAATGAAAACAAGGCCAGAAATAGTGATCTCAACGGTAGATTCCGAAAGACTAGAAAGACTCTTAGACTCGTTACCAAACAATGGGTTTATAGGCAAGGTTGAGTTGGAATCCGAGTTGGCAAGGGCTAGAGTAGTAGAACCAAAGGATGTTCCAGCTACAACTGTCACCATGAATTCAACCGTTCGATTCAAGGTTGAATCTTCGAGTGAGGAGTTCGAGTTGACACTTGTCTATCCGAAGGACAGTGATTTGAGTGGTAAAACATTATCAATTTTGGCACCCATTGGAAGCGCATTGCTTGGCCTTTCACAAGGAGATGAAATTGAGTGGCCGAAACCAGGAGGTGGTGTTCTGCGTGTTCAAATTCACGAGATTACATATCAGCCAGAAAGATCAGGTGAATTCCACCGCTAGAAAGCAGCATTAGCGTATGAATACGCGTTAGCACAGAAAAGGGACAGGTCCTTGATTTGGCGGGAGTCGTGCCTGATGCCAGGACCATGTCGAAGAAGAGCACCGAGCAGTTCCATGGTTACAAGAATCATGCTAATGTTAATCGGGAGACCAAGTTGATCGCCGCAGGGGAGATAACTTCAGCACAAGTCCATGACAGCCGGATTCCGGTAGACGTGTTGCAATCCCCTGCAATGGATGGAGCGGATGTTTACGCGGACTCGGTCTATCGCAGCCATACGCAGAAAGAAAACCTGATTGCAATCGGGCACAAAAGCCACATTCATGAAAAGGGTGCGCGTAATTATCCGCTCACAGCAGCACAGAAGCAAAGCAGCAAGGAGAGATCGCAGGCGCGCGCGGGTTGAGCATGTATTTGGCTCGATGACAGATGAAATAAGTGCAATCTCTATTCGCACCATCGGCTGTGCAAGAGCGAAAGTACAAATAGGCTTGCTCAGCCTTATCTATATCATCAAGCGCGTCGTGACACGCATCCGCAAAAAAGACTTCAGCTGCAACAGAATTATTGAGTTCTGTCGCATTAACGAAAGAAAGCTGATATCTGGTTGGTCTTATCAAGCGTACAGTTGGTCTTGACGCGATTATCTAACCAGAGCATAAAATCGTTTAACAAAAGACATCTTGTCAGCTCCTTCCATCATCGACTGACCTTTGCAAGTCATGTGCATGGGTTATGCCAGACAGGGTATTTTTAGCTGATTGAAAAGATTTGAATCCGAGCATTAGTTTTGTTATTCGCTTCACTACCCAAGTGGTCTTGTACCGCGATATTGTTGAGGTATTTGACCTGCCTGACGACAATAGAAGTGTCATTATTCTTGATGATCTAATCAATAGCTGCTTGATTGGCACCACGCTTCTCCATCATTTCTTCCAGGTGTCGGCAACTTAACGGATACGCTGCGTACCAACGGATACAAACCAGAATTACCTCAATCGGAAACCGCATCTTTTTACAATAGGCATGTAGCAGCACCATCTCCTTAATGGTCAGCACGTTATATCGAATGTATCGATGATCTTGCTAAATGCGACAGAACCTTTACCCCTGGGTGTCTTGCGCCGGAAGCGCCAAAACGCTGCAATATCTTTGACGTTTTGTGCTAACTTAACCTGAATACAGTCATTTTTCGGTCGCTTACCACCGCTTTTGACAGTTGAGCTAGATCTCTGTACATTTAATGCTCGTGGGATAAGTGGTGCATTTCTCCTATGCCCAATGCTTATGTTCAAGGAGGTAATTGCAATGCCTTTACTAGCGAACAATCGTTTCTTTCAAAATGCCTTTGATGGCTACATCTTGCATGGGCGCGGCCAGTGTCTGGCTGGCATCGATTATGACGGGGGTGTTCCTGCCACCACTTTTAAGCCGCTACAGGGTGGAAATATTGTCGTACTCGATGACCCTGCATTCGACCCGGTGACCGGCAGACCTACTGGCAACGGTTTTCCTGACCCGTGCGACACCAGTTTCTTTTCAGTGTTAAGCACCATTGGAATCGATGGTTCGATTCTGGAGTGCAGAGACGTCAATCTGTCGGCCAACAGCGAGCTGCGGTTTATCTGGGCGTTTCTGCCGCTAGAGTCACACACATCGATTTGCTTCAATAGCTTCGCATTATTTGTGGCTTATGATCAGGATGACCCAGGTAGCGCTGGGGACTTCGCCAACGCGACACCAACCTACACCACGGTTCTCGGTCAATCAAAAAACATTCCCGATAGCTCACGGCAGAACATTTGCTGGCAAGTTTCCTGTTGGCAACCGCAACAAAACTTCTCGGGTACGCTTTACTGGATTGTGTCGACGGGTGCATTCGCGCAGACCAATAGCCATTGCCGACCGTCAATGCTACTGCTGGATAGCGT
This sequence comes from Nitrosomonas mobilis, assembly GCF_900103035.1. Taxonomy (GTDB): domain Bacteria; phylum Pseudomonadota; class Gammaproteobacteria; order Burkholderiales; family Nitrosomonadaceae; genus Nitrosomonas; species Nitrosomonas mobilis. The sequence continues at coordinate 70,863 of NZ_FMWO01000045.1, read as the reverse complement.
TGAGGTTAATAGCTGAGTTTAGCAGACCGAAAAATCGAGAATACTTGATAACGTAACGGGGCGAATGATGAACAAGAGTTATTTTAACTATATTCTGCTTGCACTTTCTACCTGCATTCTGCCTGCCTGCGATTTGCTTGAGAAAAACAGCGACGCGCCGACTTCTCCGCCTGCGAGGCGCGTTCTCTTTGCAGAGGTAGTTGCTTTGGACCAGCCAATCACCTACAACCGCTTTGGCTCCTACAACCCATACGGCATGATGTATGCTCTCAAACGCGACGTGGTAGATACTGACAAATGTTCCCAGGTTGGCGACGAGGAAGAATGCATGCCTATGTCGGCAGAGACGAAACCAGGTCACGTTCGTTTACGCAATGACAAACGCCCTCGTCCACTGGTGCTCAGAGCAAATTCCGGCGATCGGCTGGAAGTCAAGTTTTACAATATGCTTATGCCCAATCAGCCTGACTCAAGCAGCCCGGATACCCCAATACCCGACACCGGACTCGGGTTAACGTATTCCAGCATCGGTAAAACCGAGGTCGAAGACAACGTGGCATTGGCAGCTGAGGTTGAAGTACATCCACCAGCCATTGAGGGTGATGCCGCCACAACCGGTTGTGGGTCGGATCACAAGTCGGTGGGTGAAAAAGGCAGTGACAACTGGCCGCGTACCCGCTGCGCTTCGATCACTATTTCAGGTGTCACGCCAATCGGGGATGCCCATGACCCTCTGGTGACTGGCCTGCAACCCATTCCTCCCGGCGCGACAATAGATTACGCATGGCAAATTGACCTGACTGAGGATGAACGGCAAAGACGATCCACTCATTTATTCTTTAGTCACGGTGCACCGGCGGGCGGTGAGGGCGACGGTGGCAGCCTGGTACATGGTTTGTTTGGCGTGCTCAATATAGAACCAGAAGGTAGCGAGTGGTACCGCAGTCAGGTTGATCACATGGCTCTCCAGCAAGCCCGCGAGCAGAGCCAAGGTGATGCCTATTTAAATTATCAGGCAACGGCGGCTGATGATACGCCCATATTGGCGCTGTTAAAACCGCTGGCTGACAATCGCCATGAGTTGGTGCACGGCGATCTAAACGCGATTATCGTTGAAAAAACTTCTGCAGAAGGGCATGACAATCCCGCCTTCAGGGAATTTACCGTCGTATTTCATGATGAGTTAAAAACGTTTTATGCAGACCAGTTCAAAGAGCTGGCAACCGAGTTTACCCTGTCCGGTATTGGCGATGGGTTTGCGATCAACTACGGCGCCAGCGGCATGGGAACTTTATTGCTTGCCAATCGAAAAAAAATTGGTCCGGCAAAGAACTGCGTGAACTGCGCGTATGAAGAATTCTTTCTGGAATCATGGGCTAATGGTGACCCGGCACTATTAGCAAACTTTGCAGACGACCCGTCCAACGTCCACCATTCCTATCTGAATGACCGGGTAGAGTTTCGTAATCTACATGCCGGTCCGAAGGAAACGCATGTTTTTCACCTGCACGCCCATCAGTGGCTGTCGCAGCAATCCGATACCGGTACCTATCTGGACTCGCAAACGGTTGCGCCGCAACAGGGATTCAGCTACCCGATTTACTACGGCGGCAGCGGTAACCGCAACAAGACGCCGGGCGACTCGATTTTTCATTGCCATCTGTACCCACATTTCGCGCAGGGCATGTGGGCTTTGTGGCGTGTGCATGATGTACTGGAAGACGGCACCCGCCGATTGCCTGATGGGGAACTGGGCACAGGTACCGATTTGGTCAGCGGTATTTCCAATCCGGAGTCTGGCACACCAATTCCAGCCATTGTGCCGTTGCCAAAGCAAGCCATGCCGCCAACGCCGACTTACACCGACGTCGCCGGCGAGAATGCGATGCCTGGCTATCCATTTTATATCGCCGGAAAGAGCGGGCAACGCGCACCTCAGGCGCCATACGATGTTGCCGAAGCAGCGGGACTGGGCCGGCATGTAGTTACCGGTGGCACAAGAGGCGTGTCTGGCTTAACGGCTGCGGAAGCGGCCGGCCTCTCGCCGGATGAATTAGTCGCGCACGCCTTACGCACTGGAGATTTTACTTCACACATTGAAACGGCAGATATCAAGGTGCTGCCGGAAGATGGTACCGTGCTTGAAAAAAGCGCCATGACGTTTCATTCACAAGGTAGTCACGCCAGCAAAACGCCGGAGGGTGTTGCCGCTGACTATGTTGTCAATGATAAACCTCCGGTCGCTGGCGCGCCTTTTGCCGATCCTTGCACAGGTGATGCCTGGGAGTTTAGCAAAAAGTACACGCGTCAGTATAAGGTGTCGGCCATTCAAACCGACCTGGTCGTGAACAAAGCCGGCTGGCACGATCCGCAGGCACGTATCAATGTGCTGGACAGTGATGTCAGCGCGTTCGAAAACAAGCAAACAGACAAAGCTGAGCCGTTCTTCTTCCGCGCCAATTCTGGTGACTGCATCGATTTCAAGCATACCAATCGCACCCCGACCGAGCTTGATCTGGATGATTTTCAGGTGCGCACGCCGACCGATACAATCGGTCAACATATTCATCTGGTGAAATTCGACGTCACCGCCTCCGATGGATCGGGCAACGGCTTTAACTACGAAGACGGTACCTTCGCCAAGGAAGAACTCGACCATCTTATCGACGCTGCCAATCACCCGGAGGGTAGCGCGACGGATGTCGACGGTGCGCCAGTCACCCTTGCCAAACAAGACGGTGTTTTCCAGACGACCACTCAGCGCTGGTATGCTGACCCGTTGCTGACCACCGAGCAGGCCTGCCTCGACGAATTAGCAACCATTGACAATAATGACCCTGACGCAACAGATAAGCGCAAGGCGATCTGGAATTCTGCGTCCTGCAAAGACCGGACGATACGTACTGTTTTCACCCATGACCATTTTGGGCCTTCGTCGATACAGCAACACGGCTTTTACGCAGCCCTGTTGGTGGAACCGCGCGATTCGAAATTCCTGACCCGGGACGGCACGGAAATGCCGGAACAGGCGGTGGGGTCGGAGGCCATGATCATTCATATGGGTGATGCGGGCGGCGAAGAGGATTATCGTGAATTCGCCATGGCAATAGCCGATTTCGCACTACTGTACGACGGCAGCTCGCGACCGGATTCCGGCGCGGAGAATTTTCAATCTGCTGCGGATAATTTGCAAAAACAAGCGCAAGCAGCCAACAGCGCCGGCAATGCAGCATTTGCCGGGAAAATCACCGCCGAGCTGAAAGCACTTAATTCGGTATTGCCCGATCTGAACGAGCACTATGCCGTCCTGCACGGTAAACACGGACGACCCGTGGATCCACCCATGCTACCCGAAGCTATTTCCAAGGACCATCACAACCCCTATCTGGTTAATTACAAACACGAACCGGTCCCGCTGCGCATTGGCTGCAAGCGTCTGGATGACGATAAATCTAAAGGGAAATGCGCCTCTGACAGCGTCAAGCAGCAACGTGACGGACCCAGGGGCGATATGGCCAATGTCTTTAGTTCGCGTGTGCATGGTGACCCGGCAACGCCGGTATTTGCAGGCTATGAGGGGGAAAAAGCGCAGCTGCGGCTTATTCAGGGGGCGCAGGAAGTACAACATAGCATCAATATCAATGGCCAGGTCTGGTCGCGCGAGATCGGCAAGGATAAGGAAGATAAAGACACCGTGTTGGTCAGTGCCCAGGAAGTCGGCATCTCGGAACACTTTGAAATGCAGCTGGGTCTCGACACCATACTGCGCGGCGATCTGTTTACCGATTATCTGTATAACTTCGGGTCGGTCGACGATATCTGGAACGGTGCCTGGGGCCTGATCCGCTCGGTTTCTTCCTATAACCTGGATGAATGTGCTGATACGCGCAATATGACCAAGTGTCAGGCGCTGTTCGACAAACTCGAATGTGACGGACCCCTGAACCAGGCCGGTCTGAAGACCTGTTTAAGCCCGCTGGCGAAACACAGGGCCGATGGTAGCGGCGCAGAGATACTGAACGTTGATAGAGAAAGCTTTAAGGAATTCAACAAAAACACCGAGTATAGTTGTCCGCAAGATGCGCCCACCGTTCACTATTCCGTAGCAGCAGTGGATGTCGGCGACTGGCTGGGACGCGAAAGTAAATACCGTGAGCGTATTTCTGACCCAGACAGCCTTGCCTTTGTTGTGCTGGAACGTTACACGCCAGAACAGGTAGGTAATGGTGAAGCCGAGGATTATGTGGCGCATTCTGCCGGTGCGCGAGACTATGCAACACAGAAGCTGAACAGCTTGAAGTCCTATTACAACGATCATCCTCTGGAGCCCCTTGTGCTGCGCGCAAATGCCGGCCAGTGCGTGCGTGTGGCGCTGTTTAATATGCTACCGGAAGACATGCAGGATGCCCCCGGAGATGCATTGATGCCGAAGATTGTACCGCTCAATGTGGATCAAACCGTCGAGCAAAAAAACGCCGGAGCGGGCGATGTGAAACCTTCCAGCCAGGTGTCGATGCATGCACAGAAAGTGTTCTATACGGTGGATCAAAATGATGGCAGTAGCGTGGGTTGGAACAGCGCTGTTATGGCCCCTTCATTACAGGTCTGCGACCCTGACGACCGCGCTGTATGCGCTCCTAGCCACTATCACTGGTATGCGGGCACCGTTAGCCTCAAGACCTGCGAAGATAACACCAACGAGAAATGCATGAAGGCGCAGCCTCGCGAATTAGGCGCAAGCAATCTCATCTCACTGGGAGATGTCATTAATCATCCCACACATGGCCTGATCGGCGGGTTGATTATCGAACCAGAAAACGCCAGTTATACCTGTATCGACGTCGCAGGCGACGAAGACAGCGAACGCACGGCGTTGCATATTGGCTGCGGCATACGGGCCGATATCAGCTATGCTGACAAGCAGCGGTTTCGTGAGTTTGTCGTCTTCTATCGTGACGGGCTAAACCTGCATTATCAGGGCGACGGCAAGGATAACAGTCACCCGATTCCCGATTGCCTGATTTGCGATGACTCCTATGATCTGGGAGAGAAAGGGCTGAATTACACAACCGAGCCGTTCTGGGCCAGACTGGGTCAAAGCCCGGCGCTGGACAGTGCGAGTGGTCGATGGGCTTTGCCGGAACTGAATGGTGCCTTCTTTCCCACCGATTTTTTCCTTGAAACATACAAGCCTGTCGCGACACCACGATTTGTCGCTAATGCCGGTGAAGAAGTACGCTTTCGAGTACTGCAGCCGAGCGGCCGCGCACGGCAACGGGCTTTTCTGGTCTACGGCCATGACTTTCCTGACATGCTACCGGAATTTGGCTCACCGCATGCACCATTGATCAGCGTCGGTAAAGCCATCACTGCCCGAATCGATTCGGCCCATTCGGGCTTGTGGCAATATCGCGATGGCCCTAGCCAGATGTGGTCCAGCGGTGCCTGGGGAATCTTCGAAGTGAAAGAGAACTAACTGTGTTTTGCAGAGCGATCCCCCCAATTGTGTTACTGGTTTGCATGGCCGGCAACACTACACACGCGGCGGCGGAAAGCAATCTTGACATTCAGATGAGCGCACGCGCCACCAACAACTTGACAACAACGGAATCTCCAATCGTGGCCGGTGAAGCCGCAAAAATCAGTTTCAATATTACCGGCAAGTACGATGATGGCGCTGTCTCCGGCTTGCATCCGGGGGCGTGGATAAGACCGCGGCTGGCTGGTCAGCCAGACTGCAAGGATGCGGTCAGAAATTATTTAACGGTGGGGCCGAATTCATCGCGCGATATCGATCTGAATAGCTATAGTTTTATCACGTTAAACGAAGACAATTCGGTAGGTGTGATGGACCCACGGCTTAATCTCGCCAGCGCTAATCTTCTGGCGCTACGGAAACTCGAATCACCGGTGACGGACTGGCACCTGAATCAGACGACCGGCGAGATTTTCCTAAGCCAGCCGAAGTCTCGTCAACTAGGCATCGTCAGTGCGCTTAATGGTAACGTACTCGCAACGATTGCCTTGCCTGTCGCACCTAAAAAAATAGTAGCCATTGATAATGACAACCTGCTTTGGATTGCAGGGCAACAAGCGCTGATGATTGTCGATACCGACACACGCCAACTGCTACAGACAGTCCCGCTCAAATCTAATGCGATACTGTTGGCACTCAGTTCTGAAAGGGAAAGACTGTGGGCGTATTCTCCCGATGACGGCGAATTAATCGCCGTAGACACCGTCTCTCTGGTCACTCTCTGGCGGCGCAAAGTACCACGGCAGTTATCGGACATCGCATATTCAGCGCATGCGGACAGATTATATTTTGGCAGCCACGATCAGCAAACCATCACTACGTTGTACCCGGGCCGGGATACTGAAATTACTACCGTCGCACTGCAAGGCGTGCCTGAAAAAATTCACATCACGCCGGACGGCCATTGGCTAATCGCACTGGATACAGCGCAAAAGCAGCTCATCATCATCGATACCGCAATAAATCAGGTCATTCACTACCTGCTGTTTGAGCACGAATTCGATCAACTGGTGTTTTCCGAGCAATTCGCATATCTGCACCACACCACCTCGGCGCGCGTCTCGTTAATCAATCTGAATTCTCTCAGTGACTCCGAGCCCCCGGCATTGATTGAGGTTTCGTTTGGAGTGACGCCACCCGGAAAGCAGAGTGCTGACTTGCCCATGATCGTGCCGCTACCCGAAGGAGGCGCTGTCATCGTCAATAACCCTGCCGATAAAACCCTGTTCCTCTATATGGAAGACGGTATGCTGGCCCCGACCAATGCGTTCAAAGTCTATACTGCGGCGCCATTAGCGGTTTTGATACATGACAAATCATTTGCGGAAACACGGCCCGGGCAGTACGAAACCGTCACTATGGTGCCGCGGCCGGGTGACTACGAACTGGTTTTCTACCTGAGTAGTCCACTCACCGTCGCCTGTATGCCGTTGCAGGTGGAAGGCTCAGGTACCGCGGTCGCGGAGGTATTCAAGTCATCCGTTGACGCAATCAAGTTAGCACCCTCCAGCTACAAAGCCGGTGAACCTGCTGAGGTGAAAATCAGGTTGATAACGAATTCTTACGTCGCTAACACAGATGTGCAGATGTTATTTTTCAAACCTGGTTCGAACTGGCAACGGCGTATTAGCGCTCGCGCCAATCACAAGATGGAGGTATCGGCGCCGATTACCTTTCCCGAGCAGGGACAGTACCTGCTTGGTATTCAGTCTGACAGCTTAAAATTCGGACTCAAGCAGAACACGATGCAAACCCTGGAGGTGACGCGATGAAACGGAAAGCTATTTTTGCAATCTGCCTTGGGCTGGCAGTTTCATTACCTTTAGGCGTCGCAGCGGAGGGGGGTGCGCTAGGCGAAAGCACCTCGATCAAACTGCTTGATCATGTCATGGTCGATACTCAGCGGCGTAGCATGAAGCTGGTTAGCGAAGCCATGGGCAATCATATTGTCGTGATGAATTTTGTGTACACCGATTGCAAAACGGTGTGCCCTGTGTCAACCGGTATCATGCGGGCGGTGTATAAGCAAATTGAAGACTCTCAAGAGCTGAAAGATTCTGTGCGCATGATTTCGCTGACCTTGAATCCGGCACTCGACACGCCGAAAAAAATGCGTGACTTTGCCGAGAAGTACGGTTTTAACGAAGACAACTGGCTGTGGTTAACCGGTAGCAGCAACGCGGTTAACGAGGCATTGCTGGGTCTTCGAGCGTACTCTGCCGATGTAACCGAGCATTCAAGCGTTATCCTGGTCGGCAATCCGACCGATAATCACTGGACCAGTTTCTACCAGTTTCCCAACGCTGATTTAATAATCAATAGAATTCATGATTATGTCGACCAGCAAAAAGCGAGCTAGCCTGCTGGTATTTTTGCCTGCGTTACTAATGTCCTTGCTTGTATACGGCGGCGATTTACAGCAAGGAAGGGCTTTCTATCAAAATGGTGTAGCCATTGACGGAGCAACGGTCACCATTGCCGGTGGTATTCAAGCGGATGTGAAAAACTTCCCTTGCCAGTCGTGCCACCAACCCGGCGGTAAAGGGGGATTTGAAGGCGGTGTGGCAGTACCTTCCATAACCTGGCGGTCGTTAGCGGTACGCAGGCCTACTAAGCAATTTACGGCATATAACAAAACACTCCTTAAACGTGCTTTGTCGGCAGGAATAGATAGCGAGGGCAAGCCGCTGCATGCACTGATGCCGCGTTACAATCTGAGCGATACTGACTTCGAGAATCTATTCAGTTACCTTAAATCACTTGATCATGCTGCCACGCCAGGGGTGAGCGATCATTCACTGCGTATTGGCGTTATTCTCTCTGCCGATCGACAGTTACTGGATGTAACTTCATTAATACGGAAAATTCTGCACGCGTATTTTCGGGAACTCAATGATAACGGCGGTATTCATGGCAGAATCGTGCAATTGGTCTTTACCGTACCCAAGGATTTGCCCGAGGATGTTTTTTGCTATTTGGGTGGCATTATAAAGCCCGCTGAGCTGGAGGGTATTAACCGCTCCATCAACCCCGGGATTCCGGTGCTGTTCCCACTGGGTCAATTGCCGCAGTCTACAGACAGTATTGCGTTTTTAGCGGGGTTTTCTGACCAACTTGCCAGTTTATCAACCTTTATGAATAATGCAGGTCATACCGACGAAGAAATCACATTAGTTGCCGATGCGAAGGACATAGCATCACTACGTGAACGACTCGAAGATTCAATACCTCCGTCAAACAGAATTTCAGTCGTGCAAATCACTGCTGATGGCTTTGCTCAACAACCACTCGAAAATATGAGTGGCCATATCTTCTGGTTCTCAAGGCATTATAGCTTCGCAAAATTTGTTGCTGGTTTAAAAAATTCAAGTCTCAACACTTCAATTTATAGCAGCATCGACCTTGTGGGCGGCTCTCTGGCAAGGCTGCCCGCAACAGCGAACACCGTGCAGCTAATCCTCAGCAATCCGCGTGGGGTACCCGTTCCTGACTCGGCCGAATATAAGAACTTCACGCGTTTCCAACATGAAAATTCATTGCCAATAACGCACGCAGAATGGCAACGCACTGCCTGGCTTTCAGCCACCCTACTGGCACATACGCTGAAACAATCCGGTCGCCGCATCAACCGGCAAATACTTCTTCAATCAGCCTCGGCCATACACAAATTGCCAGTGGGTGTGATGCCTCCTGTATCAACATCAGGTACGTTAGCCAAACCCTCGCAGATACTTCGGTACAACCCTGAATCCAGATCGCTCGTGTCGTTGCAAGCTTGGCTTGCTGACCAGAATCAATAATATTGAGTTCTGTCGCATTAAGCAATTTCTGGAAATTTTTCCTTAACGAAATAACTAGGGGAGTCGGATGAAAAACGCTTAATGTGGCAGAACCGATTTTAATGACCTATTTGCGGCATAATTTGCTGGCCACTTGCGCGACATGAGCACCCTGAAAGCATGCAATTTTTATTTCGTTGTCTGATGGCAGCCGTTTGCCATCCCCACCAGCCAACGTGCTTGCCCCGTAAGGTGATCCGCCGGTTATTTCACTCATGTTCATGATCTCCTGACAGGAATAGGGAACACCCACGATGATCATGCCGTGATGGAGCAAAGTGGTATGAAACGAGGTAATCGTGGTTTCCTGGCCGCCGTGCTGTGTACCCGTAGACGTAAATACGCTACCCACTTTGCCGATCAGACCACCATCAAGCCATAATCGACCTGTCTGATCAAGAAAATTGCGCATTTGTGCGCACATATTGCCGAAGCGTGTTGGTGTACCGAAGATAATGGCATCATAGGTTGGTAGCTCATCTACGGTCGCAATTGGCGCCACCTGGTCAAGCTTGGCGCCGACTCTTCGTGCAGCTTCCTCTGACATGAGTTCAGGTACACGTTTAACGACAGCCTCGGCATTCTCGATGCTATGCACACCTTCAGCTACTGCATTTGCCATGATTTCGATATGACCATACATGCTGTAATACAGTATGAGAATTTTTGCCATGTTGCACCTCCTGGATTTATATAAGCGCCCACCAAACCTATTAAAAATTTTGCGAAATTAATGACGATCGCCAGATAAATTGCTTTGGCACGAACGCTACCAGCGTCACGAACTTTGGCATGGATGCAATCGAGATAGATTGCAGGTTACACCACTTCCTTCTCCCTTGTTCTACATCAGAAAAAATAATCATAGCTCAAATGCATATGTTATGGGGTTATTGTAGGTGTTGGTGATTTGAAAGTTTTTTTACCAGGGTTTTATGTTCTATTGCTCCCTAGACCCGCGGCATTAATAGAAAAAACTACAGAGCCCGGCCATTTCTGACACAACTGCCGCAAAATATACAATCATTAAAAGGAAGACAAATTCCACTGTTTTCTTAATAGCTTAAAAATTTTATCATTTTCACAAGCGAAAGAATTTAAAATTGATAACTCCAAAATCGATATTGACAGAAATTTATGCTCAACTCCATATTAGCCATTTGTATTGGTGCATCACTTGGTGCTGTGCTGAGATGGCTGTTAGGATTGTCGCTCAATGCACTGTTTCCGACTATTCCACTTGGCACACTAGCGGCGAATCTCATTGGTGGTTATTTGATAGGCATGGCGCTCGCTATATTTACTCAGCATCCTGGTCTTGCACCCGAGTGGCGCTTGCTTGTAATTACCGGTTTCCTGGGTGGGTTAACCACGTTTTCCACTTTCTCTGCCGAAGTAACGGTGCTGATTCAAGAGGGGCGTATGCTTTGGGCCATTGGCGCAATTAGTGTTCATGTGATAGGTTCTTTGATGATGACGATGTTAGGACTAGCGACAGTTTCTGCGTTCAGGACTATTTGATTCTAAGGAGAAGACTATGAATGGGTATCAATTGACTTTCTTTACTCAGCAAGATCGCAAGCACGATCACATGCTGCTAGGGGAATGGTTGGTGCAAGAAGCCAAGAAACTTGGTATTGGAGGCGCAACTCTGATTGTTGCGACCGAAGGATTTGGACATGACCGCAAGCTCCATTCCGCGCATTTCTTTGAACTGACTGATCAGCCTATCGAAGTGACGATGGCTGTGAATGAACAGGAAGCAGAACGTATGTTCGCGCATCTGAAGCAAGAAGGTATTAATATGTTCTACGTCAAAACGCCGATTGAGTTCGGTATGATCGGGGAAAGTTAGGTGTAACAGCTTGCAAACGTAATCCGCAGAGCCATTTTTGTCCTCCATTTCATAACTACATTTCACGAAATCTTAGACTCCATAAAATTCAGCGTACCTCAGTTCGTGTACTTCGTGCGCTGACTTCGCTCCTGTCTTTCAAGGCTCCGGACTAGCCCAGAAAGATCCTTCCTTCGGGATAGCGCACCCTCGGTGGCACGCGGGTGGCGAGGAGCAGGCCCAGCGCAAGCGGGCCGACCCGGCCGATGAACATCAGGGCTATGATCACGGCACGACCAAAGCCGTCGAGTTCGCCGGTCACGCCCATGCTCAGGCCCACCGTGCCGAATGCCGAGGCGACCTCGAACATCAGCTCCAGGAATGGCAGGTCCTGAGTCTGGGCGAGCACGAAGGCGGCGGCCAAGACCAGCATCAGGCTCAGCGAGATCAACGCGAGCACCTTCATCACCTCCTCGCCATCGAGCCGTCGATGGAATGCTGTTGGGTAGTCGCGGCGGCGGAAATAGGCCAAGGTGGCCAGCAACATCACAACAAAGGTCGTGACCTTGATGCCGCCGGCGGTGGACGCCGAGCCACCACCTATCAGCATTAGTAGGATGAACATCAGTGCGCTGGCGTCCTCAATCTGGCCAATATCGAGCGTGTTGAAGCCGGCCGTGCGCGTGGTCAGCGCCTGGAAGCTGCTGGCCATGAGCTTCTCGCCCCAGCCGGCAAGCGAGCCCAGCGTAGCCGGATTGTTCCATTCGATGGCCGCGAACGTTACCACAGACCAGATGATCAGCCCGGCTGTACCGGCCAGGGTCAGCTTGCTGTGCAGTGACAGCCGGTCCCAGCTTCGCGAATCGCGCAGGTCGGTCAGCACGCTGAAGCCAATGCCGCCGACAAGGATTAGCAGCGGCACCACCAAGTTGACCAGCGGATTGTCAACCCAGCGCGATAGGCTGTCGGAAAACAGCCCGAAGCCGGCGTTGTTGAACGCCGAGACAGCATGGAACAGCGCCTGCCACAGGCCGTGGCTCCAGCCGAATTCAGGCACGAACACGCAGATCAGCGCGGCTAGGCCGACGGCCTCGAACACCAGCACCACGCGCAGAATGACCAATGCCATCTTCAGCAGGTCGCGCATCGAGGTTTGGTTGAGTTCGTCTCTCAGGAACAGCTTGTGCTCTAGGCTGATCGGCAGACCCAGCATGCACAGTACCACCACCGAGAAGGTCACGATGCCCAGCCCACCGAATTGGATCAGCACCAGGATCACAGCCTGGCCGAACAGCGTAAAGTCGCCGCCCGTATCGAGCACCACCAGTCCGGTGACGGTGACCGCCGAGGTGGCCGTGAACAGTGCCTCGGACAGCGTCACGCCGTGAACCGAGGCCTCGGGGAGCAGCAGCAGCGCCGCACCCAGCACGATCAGCAGCGCGTAGGCCAGCACCAGAACCGTGGTTGGTGGTAGGTGCACGGTCTTGCCGGACGGGTTGCGCATCGTTCAGCTCCGGTCGCGGCTCATAGCCCTTCGGAAAAGTCACGTAATTCATCGCGCTTGCCAAGCAACAGCAGCTTGTCGTTTTGTTTGAGCACCAGATCGGATTCGTTGAAGTCGATGTGTTTGGAACCGCGTATCACGCCCAGGCAGCTTAGGTAGGGGTGTTCGTCGAGTTTGAGCGTGTCCAGCGTCTTGCCGTGCAGCGTTTCAGGCACATGCAGATCGATGATGTAGTAGCCGTTGCCGAGGCTCAGGTAATCACGCACCAGCGGGTTGTGCAGCATTTGCGCGATATGTTGGCCGACGTCCTGTTCCGGGTGTATGACCCGGTCGGCACCGAGCTTGGTCAGGATCCGGTGGTGGGTGCGGCTCAGCGCCTTGGCCCAGATCATGTCCACGCCCAGCAGCTTGACGTTCATTGTGCATAGCACGCTGGCTTCGATCTCGTCGCCAATCGCGACCACGGCGACGTCATAGTCGCCGACGCCAGCCTGGCGCAACGCCTCTTCGTCCCTGGAATCGGCGATTACCGCCTCGGATACCGAGTCGAGCACGGCGTTGATATTGTCCTCGTTGTGGTCGATGACCAGCACATGGTTGCCAAAGTCGGCCAACTCGGTGGCGATGGTGCGGCCGAACGTGCCCAGTCCGATGACGACGAAATTGCGTTTGCGTTTACTCATCACGCTGCCCGTGTGGATCGAGTCGGAAGCCGGCCGGCAGTAGATCCTTGAACCGGTCGCATTGAGCAAGGTTTTGTCGCATTAAAGAAAGAAAGCTGATATCTGTTTGATTTTATCAAGCGTACATCTGGTCTTAACGAGATTATTTTGCCAGAGCATAAAATTGCTGAGCAAAAGACATCTTGTCAGCTCCCTCTATCCATCCATCTGACCTTTGCGCATCATGTGCATGAGTTCGATGCCAGCTAGGATGTTTTTAGCTGATTATAAAGATTTGAACCCGAGCATTGGTTTTGTTATTCGCTTCACTGCCCGATGGTCTTGTTCCACGATATTGCTGAGGTATTTGACCTGACGAGCCACCGAGTATCTCCCTGTTGGTATTGATCTCGTCCATACGCCAGCTTCTACCAACCGAGCGTTTATACTTTCTTCTGAAAATATTCTCCAATCTTGGTAGAAACCGGATCGCCCAACGGCTCACTGTAGAATGGTCAACTGTAACACTATGCTCCTCAATCATCTCTTCCAGGTGTCGGCAACTTAACGGATACGCTGCGTATCAACGAATACAAACCAGAATTACATCAATCGGAAAGCGTATTCCTTTTACAGTTAGCATGTAGCCTAATCATTTTTACAATACCAGCAGTCTACACGATGTATCGATGATCTCGCTTAATGTGACAGAACCGCAAGAAAGAAAGATTGGGCTACCTATCGCCAGCACAATTTACGCAGCGATACCATGCAAATTTAGCCGTTGCTTAAACACATGAGCTCCTTCTTTGGCAGCACACCCATTATTTAGAACTTAAAGGTCAGCATGGTATACCCATAATTGGTATCAGCGCTGCCAGGGCTTTGTGAGACTTTATCAAAGTAAGAGCCTTTAAATAAATGGGAATATCCCACATCTAAGCTCATGTGCCTTAAATAACTGGTCTGAGGACTCCAACTGAGACTCATGTCAAATAGATTTCCCAAGAAGCTACCGGCTTGACCGGTTGCATCTTGCAATCCAGAGCCAACGAACGCGCCACGTTTATCAGCCAACCAAAACGCGCGATGAGACATCATAAGTCGGACAGTGGGTGTTGGTGAAAGCGTTGCACGAAGACCAACAGGCGAAATAATGTTCGAAGGAAAGAATATGCCTAGAATCCCAGTAGGACCAAACTCAACGCGGCGTTTTGCAAATAAAAAATCAAAGTTCTTATTGGGATCGCGGTCTCCCGATGAGTAATCGAACGGATAAACAATTCTGAAAGGCATTTTAGTGTTAAAGCTATAACCTATTTCTCCATGATGACGATGCGCAAAGTAGTTAGTAGAGCCAACTTCTCCAAACTGATACATGGATTCAATTTCGTAGTCAAGCTGACCTTTGTTAGGCTTCGCAAATACCCTAAATCCAGTTGTGGAAATATCTCGTTTTCTGCCTTTATTTCCTTCATTCAGTTCAAAAAAATACAAGTCTGCATTTGCCCAAGCCAAATCACGGCTCGTGATGTGTATACCAGAAAAGTAAGTCTCAGGGGTATTCCAATCTAAATGCGTAGGCTCGCGATTAACTGGACGTGTTCCAAATGCTCTAAGCCCCCATCCCTCCTGGTCTGTACCCAATCTCACCTGTACCCCGTCAAATGTGGGCGTTAAGGTACCCCATCGATGACCCGCTACCAAGCGTCCTTCTCCAAAATCCATAACCATGCGGCCGACTTCAAGCTTCGCGGCGTGGCCTGTCCCAAAAAAATCCTTAGTCACTAGATCAAGATGAAGCTGGGTAAAATCAAAATGATTGGAAAACACATTTGAGCTTGCTTGACCGTGGTGCGACATTGGCGCCCGTATATCGGTCAGTTCAAGTGTGAACTGAAGCGGATCGAGAATATTCTTGATTTCAAACAAGAATCTTGTCCGCTGATGAATCTGCTCATTATCACCCGGAATCCCTCTTGTAAAACCATTATCATAGGCTTCGAAACGTGTTCGATGTTCAATACCTATATTTAGCCAATCAGGTGTTAAGGCTGAAAGCGCGGACTCGTGCGTTTCCATGATATGAGCTAGTTTGTCAAAGTCACCTGGAAAACGACCTACAGCTCCCGAATTTGAGTTGGCACCTGTTGCAGCAAGTAAAGTTTTGTTTTTTAAAACAAAGGATTTTTTAGAATTTTCTGTTTCTGATATTTGTGTTTCTGCAGCGAATGAGTTGTTTCCCCAATATAAGCAACCTATAAATAAAAATATTATCGAGTAATTTAAAGATAATTTTTTTAGCACCATGGTTTCCACTTTATTAACATCAAAAAAAATTCAAGAAAAACTCACTAATTTAATAGCTTAGTTAAGAGATTAGGTTTTAAAGTATCAAATCTTGAGAATCTAAATCAAATAAGCAAATTTAGATACAATTTCAATATAGTTTGGTTGTTATATTTCATCGCTCTGTTATTTTGCCTTTCCTCTTTCAAAATCACCACAGCATTAAAAATCAATTAATTTAATATAATTCAAATATCTGTAAATTTTTGCGCTGTCTCGCCAGTTACTGTTCTAAGTAATTCTAACGCTTGAAAAGTGAAAATTATGTGATGTTTTGGATAAATGATGACTCTTTTGCGATTTTTTTATGCAAAAAGGAGATATGTGGTGTTTTAGAAAATTAAATTAGCTTTTAGGGTATTAGGAAGTTTGCAGTACCTGCACCTGAATGAAGTGCTACGTGAGCAGGTATTTGTGTTGCTTGAGAACGAGATCGCACCTGGGGTGGGCAAGCGCAATGGTCATCCGGGTGTGGACCTGTGGCGTGCTGCACCTGGATTTGAATATTGACTATGACCGCCTGTCGCTGGTATGGCGATGCTCGTATTCCAGCTCGCCGAGTTTTTGTTGTGTTAAGTGGTAACGATTTAACATGGACTGATTATAAACAAGCCAGTCGGTTATCGCACACGCCTAAATCAGCTTTTGATTAGCGAGAGGTATCAACCTGGTGAGGATGATCCCCAACAGAATTAGTCCACACAGCGCGACCGGCCAGTGGCAGAGCAGCTTTTCTGCCCGGTCGAGGTGGGCTGACCACGCGGACAAATCCAGCTTACGCAGGAGCATGTGCCGGGTTTTCTGCAGCCAGCAAGGAAGCTTTCGATCAAGCAGATGGTGAAGACGGGCTGAAGTGATCCGGATGCTATGTTCATACCAGGCCAGCATATCGCCTGGTGGAATTGCTAAATTGGCAATTCGCTGATTCAGTGGTGTGTCTCTGATAGCTTGCCGGTAAAAAAAATGGAAGAGCAGTCCAGCGAACATGAGCGGCCAGAGGCTGTTGATGATCAGTGACAATGAAATTTCAAAATCGCCCAGCCAGTTGGTTGCCAGTGGCATGATGGCAACCAGTAGCAGCAGAATTGCCCATGGCACAGAATGGATGTGGGCAGGGATGGGCAGGGTCTCGTCCGGTTTCACCCTGATTGCCAGCAGCATGAATCTTGCCATCAGTAACGCGGTGGCAACCGCGCTGGCTGGCAGCAGATTTTGCCACAGTATTTCCCAGTGGTCTGGTGCGTGCATAGCTTGTGTTTTCAGGAGCGATTTGGCGAGCCAACCGCTTGTCAGCGGTGCGCCGACCAAGGATAACGCCGGTAACGCTACCCCTGCCAGTAGCCATTTCCGTGATATCGGATGAGTATGCATCAGCATGCTGGTTCCCAGAAACAGTGCGCCTTTGGCAAATCCGTGATGCAGGCTGTAGATCAGAATCGTGGTTAGGATTTGCGGCCAGGCATGGGGTAGAATCAGACCGAGACCGACAGCGGCGGTCAACAGTCCCATCTGGCTGATGCTGGAATAAGCGAGCAGTGTCTTGGCGTCTCGTTGCGTAAGCCCGATAAGAACAGCGCAGAAAGCTGCCAATAGACCCAATACCATCCACCATTCGCCCCAGCTCTCCAGCGTGGCTTCTCCCAAAGGGAGCAGCCGCAGCCAACCGAGTAATCCTGCCTTGAGCATAATGCCGGAGAGCACGGCGCTGGCGGGTGGCGGCGCGACCGGGTGAGCGAGTGGCAACCAGACATGCAGGCCGATTGTGCCGACCTTGATGCCGAACCCGATCCAGGCGAGTAGCAGGATGGTATCCAGCCATTCGGATTGTACAAGCAGCGGGCGTGCTGCCTCGAACGAGAGTGTGCTGCAGGTGGAGGCAACCAGGAGCAGCGCGGCGAACAGTGCTGCTTCACCAAGAATGACGAAGATCAGGTAGCACTTGCCGGCGTAACAGGCGCGTTCACTGCGTGTATGCACCACCAGACCGTAAGAAGCGAGGCTCATCAGCGTGAAGAACAAGTAAAAGCTGAGCATGTCGAGTGATACGATAAGTCCGATGTTGCCGGCGAGTGCGAGATGAAACCAGGAAAAAAAACTTGCCTGTTGTGTAGGGGGAAGATGGTAGCGGCTATGCCAGCAGGCTAGTCCCCATAGTAAACCTGTCAGCAGCAGGAGGGCGCGCCCGGTTAAATCCATACCCCACTCACTGCCGAGCAGCAGCCACGGCAATTTGATGACTTCATGGTGCGATGCAAACAGTGCTGTCAGTAACGCTGGAAAAGTCGCCCAGGGCGATAATCTCAAGGCGAGTGTGCGCAATCGGGGAGTCTGCAGCATGCCTGCAAGCAGTAAGGGCCAAATGACGATGTGCGGAATCAATGATCCCATCATCGTTGCAAAAATTCGAAGCTAACGATGAAGCGTGCCCATTCCAGCGGCGTGTAGGGCAGGGCGGCGAACAGGCCGGCAGCGAGTGACAGCAGTGCAGTTATAACCGGAGGCCAGAGCAGCAGGTGCGAGGTTTCCGGATGAGCGGTCTGTTCTGTATCTGGCTGGTCAAACCACGCCGTGTATAAAATGGGTAGGAAATAGGCGGCATTGAGTAACGTGCTGACGATCAGTACACCAATCACCCAAGCATGACCGCTTTGCAGTGCGCCCATGCCGAGGTACCATTTGCTGATGAAGCCTGCGATTGGTGGCACACCGATCATGCCAAGCGCAGTCAGTGTGAATGCCGTCATGGTGAGCGGCATACGCCGACCCACTCCCTTCATTTCACTGATCTTGTGGATGCCTAGCGTTTCGGCAATATTCCCCGCGCAAAAGAACAATGTGATTTTCATTAGTCCTTGATGTACCAAATGAACCAGTCCGCCGATTGCACTGATTGGTCCCGCGAGCGCCACGCCAAGGGTGATATACGATACTTGGCTGACCGTGGAAAAGGCGAGCCGCCGTTTGAGATCATCCTGCGTAAGCGCACGTAATGAACTATAGATAATGGTGATCGCCGCCAGTACCATCAGCGGGAATGTGATGCCAAGTGCTGCAGCGAAATCGATGCCATAGACATTGTAGAGCACGCGCACGATTCCAAATACGCCGGCCTTGACGACCGCGACGGCGTGCAACAGTGCGCTGACTGGTGCAGGTGCGACCATTGCCTGTGGCAACCAGCCATGCAGCGGCACCAGGGTGGCTTTCACGCCCACTCCCATGATCAATAGTATGAAAATGACGATCAATTGCGGATGCAATTCGGATGGCAATTGCTGCACAAAGCCTTGCGGGGTGAAATCCAGGGTACCGGTCAGCGTGTGTAGCCACGCCGTGCCGGTCAACAATAATACCCCACCACCAACCGTGTAGACGAGGTAGGTTTGACCGGCCTTGCGGGCCGCCTCGGTACCGCGGTGCACGATCAAGGGATAGGCCGTCAGCGTAAGTAGCTCATAGAAGATGAGGAATGTGAACAGGTTGCCTGCCATTGCAACACCAGCGGTTGCCGCAACGCACAGGCTGAAAAAACCAAAAAAACGGCTGCGATGCGGTGAGCCTTCCAGATAACCGATTGCGTAAAAAGTAGTGGTGAGCCACAGTACGGCAGACAGACCGACAAATAAAACAGCGAGCGGATCCATTTGCAGCACGAGATCGATATTGGGCAGAAAATGGATACGGATCTGATAATGCTGCCCCTGATAGATATGCCAGATCATCCAGCTCACCAGCCCGACCTTGCTGAATGCCGCCAGCAGGTTCAGGGTAGTGCGGGTGCGCACGCTCTTTTCCGGTAACGTAAAAATGATGAGCCCTGATAGCAGTGAGGTCAGCAGCACTAGAAGTGGTAGCCAGCTTTGCGTAATCATGGGCTGGGATGCAGAAAATGAAAAGGATCGCCGATTGCCAGCAATTCGAGTAGCGGAGCGGGATACCATCCGAGCAGAATCGAGCCGCTGGCAAGTGCCAGTGCAGCCCACTGCATCACGGTGGGAACAGGATGAGTTTCGGAAATACTGTCTTCCATCTGTCCCTGGGTGAAAGCATAGCCAATTACCTTGAAAATATAGCCAGCCGCCAGAAGCCCGCCGAGCAGGATGATCATCGCATATCCCCAGCGTCCCTGCGCAATGGCGACTTCCAGCAGCAGCCATTTGCCGATAAATCCGCCGCTTGGTGGCAGCCCCATGATGCTGATCCCTGCCAGAGAAAAAGCAGCAAGTGTCAACGGTAGGCGCTGCGCGATGTGGTCGAGTTCGATAATGCGGTCATGTCCGCCAAACAATTGAATATTGCCGGCTGCAAGGAACATGGCGCTTTTGGCAAGTGCGTGCGCGAGCAGCATGTAAAGTACGCCTTGCCAGGCGCTGCTGGACATCTCGCCAGATTGTCCGGCAGTAAGTGGAAATACCAGAAAAAAATAGCCAAGCTGGGCAACGGTGGAATAGGCAATGAGCAGTTTGAGGCGAATCTGGCGCAGTGCCTGTAGCGAACCCCAGATAATGGCAGCGGCACCGAGTATTCCCAGCAAATCCGGCATCAGGTTGTGGATGGGGTGAAACAGCTCCAACCAGAGGCGCAGCAGCAGATAGAACGAAGCCTTGACGACCAGTGCGGAGAGTAATGCGCTGACCGGAGCAGCCGCACTGCCGTGCGCAGGTGGGAGCCAGAAATGTAATGGGAACAGTGCGGATTTGAGCAGCAAGCCGACCGTTATCAAGGCCAGCGCGGCTTGCGTTGCGGGTTGTGCAGTGATGCGTCCGGCCAGCAGAGTGAGATCGACCGTTGCATAAGTGTGATATAGCAACGCTACGCCCAGCAGATAGCACAGTGAACCAAGCAGACTGATCAGCAGATAGCGCATGGCGCTGGTGAGCGCGGCTCGACTGCCAGCAAGTGCGGTCAACGCGACGGCGGCCAGACCGATCAGCTCGAGCGTGACATACAGGTTGAAAATATCCGCCGATAGAAACAGCGCGTTGATCCCTGTCCACAAAAACAGCCACAACGGCCAGAAAGCCGGAGAGTGGTCATTTTCCGTTGATTGCATACGAAAACAGGTAAAGGCATATAAACTAACACCCGATCCCGTCACGGCGCTCATCATGAGCATGAACGCACTCAACCCGTCCAGATGAAGTTCGATGCCGAGAGGCGCACCCCAGCTGCCTAAAGCATAGTGGTAACTTTGCGGTGAGGTGACGAGATCGGTGAGCAGCCAGGCCAGCACGATATTGATTGCCAGAGCAGTGCTTATTCCGATCCAGCGAGCATGCGGGTGAATCAGGAATGCCAGCAGCGCACCTGTCAACGGCAATATGACCAGCGCTATACCGAGATCAGGTGGGGTCATGCTAGGTTAGTCATCAAGCTGGTCATTGGCATCCGGCAGGCGTACCTTGCCGGTCAGTGCATGGATACGCAGCAGAATCGCAAGCCCCAGTGCGGTTGCGGCAACGGCGACGACGATGCCGGTAATAACCATCGCATGTGGAACGGGATCGACGCTACCTTCCGGGGTGCGTGCTGCCAGACTGGCGAGGACTAGAAAAACGCCACAGCTCATGACATTGATCGCCAGCAGCTTGTGCAGCAAGTGGGATTGTACGATCAATGCATGGAGACCCAGTGAAAACAGGCCGATACCGGTCAAGGCATATAGCAGGGTAGTGGTCATGGTGCTGAATGTGACCTTCCCAGCAAAAACAGGGTGGCGAGTGTCAGGCCGATCGAGAGCATGGCGCAAGTCTCGATCAGCAGTATCAACTCTCCTGCAAGGTGTTGCGGAAAGGTAAGAAAGGACGTATCACGTAACCACGCAGAAGCGCCGACGAGTAAAAATGCGGTAACACCGCAAATATGGAGTGTGCGCGGGAAATAATGAGTCAATTCAACCGGAATACGCCATCCTGTCAGGAGAATCATGACGCCCAGTGCAGCCAGCAGCGCACCTGCCTGAAAAGCGCCACCGGGCGCGTGTGCACCTGCCCACAGCAGATAACCCGCAACCAATACGATAACCGGTGTTAAAAGACGCGCCAGGCTGTCCAGCATTTCACCTGGCGAGTGTGATGTGGTGCTCGCACGAGTATCAATTGGTGCAAGCGACCATGTGCCTGCCAGCGCCAGCAGCAATACCGCCATTTCCAGCAGCGTATC
The DNA here is from genome assembly GCF_900103035.1 of Nitrosomonas mobilis. GTDB lineage: Bacteria > Pseudomonadota > Gammaproteobacteria > Burkholderiales > Nitrosomonadaceae > Nitrosomonas > Nitrosomonas mobilis. The sequence goes on along the minus strand of NZ_FMWO01000045.1, from coordinate 48,977 downwards.
ATAGCCACGAAAATTGAGCAGTACCGCTGTCACCGGGTGGCTCACGCCGCTTTGGGTGAGATGGGCAGAAACGACCTGGGTCAGTCCAGCATCACGAACTGGCAAGGAAATAATAGCGATAACTAACCCAATAGTGACACAGATGACTAACAGTGCGCTGGATAGGTGCAAGGCGTATTTACGTAATCTCGTTAGCTGCATCACGTTTTTGGTGTGTGTGACGTTTTTTCTTTGCGGGCTAAAACAGCCCAGGTTGAGAGCAGCAGCGCGCCCGTGAGTCCGGCGCCAATTGCAATTTCAGCAAGCGCGACATCGGGTGCATCCAGTCTGATCCAGACAAGTCCCAGCAATAAGCCAAAGACGATATACAGGATAATTGCGCGAAAAAGATTGCGGCTGAACAGCGATAAAGCTGCCGTTAGCGTTAAGAGCGAAGCGAGCAGGTAATCTAACAGAATGGGCGTCAGCGTGATTTCCATGGCAGTAGATTTTTATGTAACGCGGCACGCGCGATCAGATGACAGGTAGTGCTGGAGGCGAACAACACCAGTAACCAGATTAACACCAGTTTGCCGACCACCGTCCATGACTCGGCCTGAATGCTCAAGGCTGCCACTATCAGACCCAGGCCAAGATTGTCCACCTTAGTGAGTGCATGCAGGCGCGTGAAGACATCCGGAAAGCGCAACAGTCCAATGGCGCCGGCCAGAAAGAAAAAAGCCCCCGTTGCAAGCAGCAGGATTGTGATGCTATTTGTCAGATTCATCGTCAGACTCCGTCGTTGCATGCCAGCTGCGGCGTACAAAAGCCGTTGCCATTACCGCTGCCAGCAGTGCGAGTACCAGAGCAGCGTCACGAAAGGCATGATTGCCGGATAACTGTGACAGGATGATCAACATAGCTACAGCCGTGGTGCCGAACAGCTGGGCCGCCAGCATTCGGTCGGCCGAGGTAGGGCCTTGAAAGATCCGCCACAGCCCTGCCGCCAGAGTGATCAGCAGGAAAGCGAGCACGAGTTCGTAGAATGAGATCATGTTCATGCATGTGTTTGCCACTAATCCGTGACTGGTAAAGTGATATTGGTCAGCCGTGCAATGCGGTTCTCCAACTGTTGCAATGCCTGCCAGTAGTGCGTCCTGCTATCGAGTATATGCACTACCAGACAGGACTCTTCCAGTTCTGCCGCCAATGTTCCAGGGAGCAAGCTGGTGACGCTGGTCATGAAAATGCGAGGAAAACCTGCCGGCAGGCGCATGGGGTACCTGATCAGAATTGGGGCAAGGTTTAAGTCTGGCCGCAAGGCGCGCCAAGCGACATCGAAACTGCTGCTAACGGAATGATAAATGAAATAAGGAAGAAAGCGTAGCCAACCAACCAGTGACCATGAGCATGGCGGGAGCAATCGCCAGCTTAAGAAGGTGGAAATCAGAACAAATAGACTGCCGAGCCACCATGCAGTCAAGTCCCCTTCAGTTAGCAGCCACCATAATCCAGCAAACAAGCTGGCACGCAAGAGCAAACTGAATGCTGCTTTGCATGTGGAATGGATTGTTTGGTTGCTATGACTGTCGATTTGCACAATGACAATTTACCTCAAGTTATCCGAAATTAACAGATTTGAATTGAACCCTGGCTCTCACGTAGTAGAATGTCATGGTAAGAATAAGGTAACGAGTTCTTACCATGAATTTTGAATGGTGTAATTGGTTCCGCCATACGTTGTTTTTAGATATGTGACTAACAATAAAATGGCTTTGGTAGATCCGTCAGATTTACTTCACAAGGAGAATGAGATATGAAAACTGGAAACCTGAATATTTTTGTAAAAAATGCATTGATATTACTGGTAGTTGGATTCTTGGCAGGTTGTGGAGAGGAACCGGAAAAATCAGCCAAGGTTGACCGGGATGCGGCTGACGTTCCAGCATATACCCAAAGTGATGAGTCGGTAATTATTGCTACTGAGCCTTCATTACATACAGATCATACAGATGCTGCGGAGATCGCAGAATCGGTCGAGAAGTCACTCGATGCCATTCTTGAAGAAGCAGACGCCGTGATTAAAAAAACCGAAGAAGCTATCAGTGAATACAATGGCGATACGGTTAAAACCGAACTGGGCGAAATGGCGGAAAGCATTGCTGAAGAATCAAAATCCTATGTTGCGGCAATAGAAGAAGCCGCCGATGAGTCTATTGAGAAGCCTGTTGAGACCGTACAGGAAACGGTCCATGATGGACATGAAATCGTTAAAGCTACTCCAGATCTGATTCGTAAGGTTCAGCAGGCTTTGAATGACGCAGGGTTTGATGCCGGTACTGCTGACGGCAAGTTGGGACCGCGCACTCTTACTGCATTACAAGCCTACCAGCAGCAAAACGGGTTAGAGGCTGGAAAATTTACCAAAGAGACATTGCGAGCATTGGATGTGTCATTTTAGTTTTCTGGAAATTTCTTAAAATGCGTATCTTGTCTTGCATATTCTAAATTCTGCAACTACCAATAAAGAATATCTGTGGTGTTTCTTGTTCAAAAATACGGCGGTACTTCGGTAGGCAGCACGGAGCGCATCAAGCAAGTTGCGCGGCGTGTTGCTAATTTTCAGGCACAAGGTCATGCGCTAGTTGTGGTGGTGTCTGCCATGAGCGGCGAAACAAACCGCCTAATTTCACTAGCCAGAGAAATTCAGGCTGAACCTGATGCACGCGAACTCGACACTATTCTATCGACGGGCGAACAGGTCTCGATTGCCTTGCTGGCCATGGCATTACACACGCTTGGTGTGAAAGCTAAAAGCTATACAGGTTCACAGGCCGGTATTACGACTGACAGCGCGCATAACAAGGCGCGTATTCTGAAGATCGATGAAAAATATATTCGTGCGGATCTTGCCGCAGGCTATGTTGTCATCGTAGCAGGATTTCAGGGCAGGGATGATGCGGGCAACATCACTACACTTGGGCGGGGCGGTTCCGATACTACGGCCGTGGCGCTTGCGGCAGCACTCAAGGCAGATGAATGCCAGATATATACAGATGTTGATGGTATTTATACTACGGACCCGCGCGTAGTGGCGAACGCGCGACGGCTAAAAACAATCACTTTTGAAGAAATGCTTGAAATGGCGAGTCTGGGGTCAAAGGTGCTGCAAATCCGTTCGGTGGAATTTGCCGGAAAATACCAAGTCAAGCTAAGAGTTCTTTCTAGCTTTGAGGAGCATGGCGAAGGAACATTGATTACCTTTGAGGAAAACAAGCAAATGGAGCAACCCATTATTTCTGGTATTGCATTTAATCGGGACGAATCAAAAATCACGATTGTGGGTGTGCCGGATCATCCTGGCATTGCCTATCAAATACTGGGTCCGGTTGCCGATGCCAACATCGATGTAGATATGATTATTCAAAATGTTGGACACGACGGCACTACCGATTTTTCGTTCACGGTTAACCGCAATGAGTACTCAAAAACCATGAGTATTCTCAAAGAACAGATTCTGCCGCATATTGGGGCGCGTGATGTTATTGGCGGTAACCAGATTGCAAAAGTTTCCGTGATAGGCGTGGGTATGCGATCATATGCTGGCGTTGCGAGTAACATGTTTCGTGTGCTGGCAGAAGAGGGGATCAATATCCAGATGATTGCCACATCTGAAATCAAGATTTCAGTGGTGGTGGATGAAAAATATATGGAATTGGCGGTACGTATATTGCACAAGGCTTTTGACTTGGATCAGGAGAAGTAATCTGTTTGCGCAAACTATGCTAATATAGCGGCCCGCATACCAGCGTGACGCTAAAAGTATTTCTATCGGAGAGATGGCCGAGTGGTCGAAGGCGCTCCCCTGCTAAGGGAGTATAGGCTCAAAAGCTTATCGAGGGTTCGAATCCCTCTCTCTCCGCCAAATCAAAAACCGGTTATAACAGTGCCGGTTTTTTTTTGGGTTGAAGAATTGCTGCGGTAAGCTTTTTTCTTTATACATTCACCTCGCACATTATTTTTTGTGGGCCAGATAAAATGCGCTTCTTGATCAGTTGAATATCAGCATATGAATTTTGATGAAGAGTTGGATGTTCGCGGGCTGGTTTGTCCGTTACCCATTTTGCGTACCAAAAAGCAACTGGTAAATATGAAATCCGGGAAAATACTGAAAATCATGGCGACCGATCCCGGTGCAGTGATAGATTTTCAGGTGTTTGCCGAACAAACCGGCCATCAGTTGCTAAATTCTGCCGAAACAGATGGCGAGTTTCTGTTTCTCCTACAGAAACGCTGAGAAGGAGATTTCATCTTTCATGCATTGACTCAGTGGTTTGTAGAGTGGAGTAGACTAAGCAATCACCAGCTAAACCCGATGGACTGAAAATCCGGATACGCATCGACTGCGTGGATCTTGTTGGGGGCGTTCTCATGTCTGTTGACATTTTGTGAGAGTGAGGGGGTCTGCTGTGGATATGTTTCCCTATTATTCGTTAAATAAGAATGTCAGTATTTCGTCGCGTTGGTGAAGTGTATCGTGATAACCCATATCTATCAGCGCCCGGCAGTAGGGTGCTTCAAACAGGAGATAACTCAGCATGGCCGCACCATTTGGCCCCATTGCGCCAACGGCACGATAAAGATAGCGTATGGTGCGCGGCAGACTATTGGCATGCAGTTGTGCAAGCTCGGCAATTTTCTGGCTGGGGCGAATGGTCATGGAGCGCACCATGCGCAGTGAGGACACGTTTTCCTTGTGGGCAGCAGGAATCAGATTGATGGTCTGGTTGATGCGCTGCAGACGTTCCAGATCCACGTCAAGGCTATCTACAAATATGCTGTTCAGGACGTGACCAGCTATCTGTGCCAGTGGCGGATAACTGGTTACTTTTTGGCGATCGCATGGCTGGTTTTCTTGTTCGTTTACCCCGATAACCAACACACGTTCCGCACCCAAGTGTAACGCTGGGCTTAACGGTGCAAGTTGCCGCATCGAACCATCTCCAAAATATTCGCGATTGACGCGAATAGCCGGAAAAACGAAAGGGATTGATGCGGACGCTACCAGATGTTGCAGCCCGATTCGTACCGGCACACCAATTCGTTGCGCGCGTTTCCATGGCAGAACTTCCGGACAACCTTGATAAAACGTGACTGATTGCCCAGAAGCATATCCCCAGGCGGTGATACCTAACGCATGCAGTGCACCGGCATGAATACTTCTACGAATACCCCGAAATGGGAGGCGGCATCCCAGCAGTCGTTTGAGTGGCAGGTTATCCAGCAGTGATACCGGTTTTCCTGCCATGTGTTTGAACGTTAAGGAACCGATACTGCGCAGAGTATTCTGAAGCACGCCCAACAGATCGGAACGATAGACCTGATCAGTATGCAGATTTCCCCACACGGATTCGAGTTGTTTTATTCCTTCTGAAAAGTGGGTGGCGGCCATGGCCACACCCGCTGCATTGATCGCGCCTGCAGAAGTACCGCAGATGACGGGAAAAGGGCTATAGGCATGTGCTGGCAGCATCTCTGCGATGGCGCGTAACGCCCCTACCTGGTAAGCCGCGCGCGCTCCACCACCCGTTAAAACCAAACCAAGCCGTGGTTTTTGCAAATTCTTATGAGTCAGTTCGCTCACAAATGAATAATTTTTCCTTGGCTTTTCAGAGCGTCGCGTAACGTTTCTTCAGGAAGCGCATTCAGGCAGGATGATAATTGACTGGCGGTCTCACGGATATGACCAGGGAGATTACCAAAATTCAGACTGGATACAAAAGAAGCCGTTGCGCCTACTGTTTTCAGAAGATACTGACGTTCCCTCATCAATATTTCAATTTCTGTGCGCAACATTGACATTTCCTGTTCTCCCATTGCTATATGCGGCATGATTTCTCCTTTATATTTGAAGGGTGCTTCTAAGAACCCATATTTCGTCACAATACTGTGTTGCTTATAAAAAGTTTCATTACATATTAATTATATGCTGCGTCAACATTTTTTATTCGCTCCTGGTCTTGTTTAGAACTCCGAGTTTTTAGAAGTGCCCTGAAGTTAATGCGGATCATCTCAAAGATCTCTATTTTTGAGACGCCCGTTATATGTATTGGAACTATAGCAATATTCACCAGGCGGCATACAATAAAACTCACTATTATTTGTGCCGCATTTCATTAGACCGCCTGAATATAATCCGGTAAGAAGCACCAGATCCGACAGCGTATAATTGCCACGCTGTTTGTCTTCAAAATATTTCCTGCTACCTCTGTTACGTTACAACCGAATCCAATTCAAGACAATGACAAAAAAAGAGCTTTTCCCGTCTATCGAACCCTTTGCAGATGGCATGTTGCCACTCGATTACCTTCACACCATGTACTGGGAGCAATCAGGCCGGCCTGATGGGTTGCCGGTTTTATTTCTCCACGGCGGACCGGGCGCGGGATCGTCACCAGCGCACCGTCGCTTTTTTGATCCGACGTATTACCGTATCATCATTTATGATCAACGTGGTGCAGGACGGTCTATGCCGCTTGGAGAAATTCGTGAGAATACGACACCACTTTTGATCGAAGATATTGAAACCTTGCGTGAGCATCTTGGTATAGATAAATGGCTGGTATTCGGTGGATCGTGGGGCAGCACACTTGCGTTGGCGTATGGCGAAGCACATCCGGAGAGGTGCTTAGGATTTATTCTGCGAGGTATTTTTCTTTGTCGGCAAAGCGAAATAAACTGGTTCCTGTATGGGTTGCGTAATTTCTTTCCGGAAGCCTGGCACGAGTTTGTGGATTCACTGTCTCCCATTGAACGCGCAGATATTCTTGCTATTTACTACCGGCGACTGCTAAATCCGGACCCCGCCATCCATATGCCTGCTGCCCGATCTTGGGGGCGCTATGAGGGCAGCTGTTCAACCTTGTTGCCTAGCGCGGAAACGGTAGAATATTTTACCAGTGATACTGTTGCTTTAGGGCTTGCCAGAATGGAAGCACATTACTTCAAGAATAATATCTTCCTGCCAAAAGATAGCCTGCTGGAGAATGTTTACAAGCTGCATGACCTGCCGGCGGTAATCGTACAAGGCCGTTACGATGCCGTTTGTCCGATTCTCAGCGCGTATGATTTGTATGAAGCCTGGCCGCAGGCAGAATTCAAAATCATTGCCGATGCGGGACATTCTGCCTGGGAACCTGGTATTCTGGCTGCATTGATAGAGGCGACGGAGGCATTCAAAATAAAATTCATGGAAGCTTGAGTAAGTCGGCAAATGATTCGGCATTGGTGAATGGCTGATATGGCAGAATACCAAGCAACGGACCGGGCAGCCGTGTGCGCAGGGTTTCGATATTTTCTGCCAGGTATGGCATATCCGGGTCAAGCTGGTTTGCTACCCAGCCTGCCAGTACCAAACCTCTGGCCTGGATGGCATGTGCGCTCAGCAATGCATGGTTGAGACAACCGAGCCGCATGCCTACCACCAGAATAACCGGCAGCCCCAGCAGCGTTGCAAGGTCGCCGGTATCATGCTCATTATTCAGCGGTACCAGAAAACCACCAGCACCTTCTACAATGACAATCTGCGCCTGTGCCCGCAATGCATTAAATGCCTGATGAATGACGGCCAGGTCAATATGGATACCGTCCTTGCTGGCTGATATGTGCGGTGCCACGGGTGCTGTCAGTGCATAGGGATTAATCAGTGCATGGGGAAGAGCAAGGTTACTGGCCTGTTGTAGGTTGAGGACATCTCGCCAAATCCCATTTTCGCTACCTGCGGCGACCGGTTTCATGCCAACAGCGGCATTACCTCGTCTGACAAACTCATGCAGTAATGCGCAGCTCACCGTAGTTTTGCCTATACCCGTATCGGTGCCGGTAACAAAATATCCGGTTATCTGACTCGCTGTCTCCACCGTTTATGTCAGACCCAGTTTCCGCCGGGTAGCGGCCTTCAGCGCGGGCTGGCGAGAATCCGGTTTCCACGCGTGCCCATAGATAATTTCATAGGTGGCGGGCAGTTTTCCTTGCTGGCGCAGGGTTTCGTAATGAGCGGCCACTCGTTGCCAGATGCCTTTCCCCATCAATCCACGCGGTCTGCCGTGTGTGACGTTATGTGCGCCGATCGCCTTGAGATCATGCATGATACTTTTGACATCTTCGTAGGTGAGGGTAACGTATTCCATATCCATGACCGGCAGAGAAAAACCGCAATGTACCAACAGATCCCCTATGTCATGCATATCGACAAATCGGTTGACATGATTGTATCGATCAGCAGCTTTGAAAGCCTGGCGCAGTTCCTTGAGCGTATCGGGGCCGAAGGTGCTGAACATCAGCAGTCCACCCGTATTGAGTATGCGATACGCTTGCGAGAAGGTCTCTTTGAGGTCGTTGCACCATTGAATCGCCAGGTTCGACCAGATCATGTCCACGCAGGCATCACGAAATGGTATTTTCTCAATATCCCCGCAAACAGAGAAATTTCGTGAATGCTTGCTAAACGGTAACCAACGCAGCCATTCAGATAAAAGACCCGATTCAGATTGATGCGCGCGCGCCTGAATATGCATCGGCAAAGCGATATCAAGCGGAATTAGATTTGCCTTCGGATAGTAAGCCTGTAATTGGCGGGTGCCAAAACCGGTACCGCTACCCGCATCGAGTATGAGGGCAGGGTCTCGTTTAATGTAGGCTAAGCGTGATAGCATGCGCTCACATACTTCCCGCTGCAGTACGGCAGAACCATCATAGCTGGTCGCGGCTCGCTCGAACGAGCGGCGCAGCAAGCGTTTATCGAGTGCGTGATCATAAATCATTGAAACATTCCACGAAAAATTCCGGATAGGAAAGAAAGGGAGCATGGCCACAATGCGCTACTGGTTTGAATTGAGTGCGAGGCAGTTGCTGCTGCATCCAGCGTGCTGCATTCACGGGGGTAATCACATCATTTTCACCATGAATCAGCATGACAGGTTGGGTAATGTGCGGCAATGCTGCTCTTAAATCACTGGTCAACAGAATGTGCAGTCCGGCCTGTAGTGCTTGAGGTGCTGGCTGTCCGCGCTGCAACAGGCGTTCATGCAGCTGTGCCAGAACGGGAGCCTGATCAATTCCTCCACGGACTTGCAAGGCGAGAAAGCGTTGCAGTGTCCGCAGATACTGGCGGTCGAGGTTCTCCTTGAAAAGCTGCAAGGTGGCGGCAGCCATTCCCCAGGACCAATCCGTTTTCCTGGTAAAACAGGGGGTAGTTGCAACCAGTACCAACTGACTGACACACGCTGGCCAGTCCCTTGCCAGCGTGAGGGCTATTTGCCCGCCCAGTGACCAACCGCAGACGATTGAGTTGGCAGGCACATGAAGAGCGATACTGGCGGTCAGGCTTTCCAGCGAATGCAGTGGCAATGCCTGACTAAAACCGTGGCCAGGCAGATCGATACGATGGAGACGAAAACGCTGCGCCAATTGTGGTGCAACGCTATCCCAGATTCCGCCATGCATACCCCAACCATGCAACATGACCAGATTCGGGCCGCCACCCTCACTCTGAATGAACAGTTTTTGTTCATCGGTCGACTGAAATTGCGTATTCATAGCGTATTTTTCAGATCACGCAGCGTAAGCGTTAGCTGGTCGATTTCTGCTAAAGTGTGTGCGGCAGATAAAGTGATCCGCAGTCGCGCCGTTCCTTTGGGAACTGTCGGTGGACGAATCGCCGGTACCCAGATGCCACGTTCGCGCAATGCCGCGCTCAACTGCAATGCTTGTTCATTATCGCGAACCAGTAATGGCTGAATCGCCGTTGTTGAGGGCAGCAATTGCCATGGCAGTGATACCAACCCTTGTCGTAATCGTTCAATTAACCGAACAAGCTGTTCTCGACGCCACGATTGCTGTGCAATAATTTGCAAACTGGTCAGCAAGGTATGGGCCAGCAAAGGTGGCGAAGCCGTGGTATAGCCGTACGTGCGGCCCTGCTGAATCAAGGTTTCAATCACTTCTGTCTGTGCGGCGACAAAAGCACCGGCAACGCCCGCGGCCTTGCCGAGTGTCGCCATGTAGATTAAGTGCGGCACATGATTCTCCGGAAAATGTGTCTGAAAAAGACTCCCGCGACCTTGCTCCCCCAGTACTCCAAACCCATGCGCATCATCGACCAGTAGCCAGGCACCGAAACGCTGACACAATACGAGCAGATCACCGATTGGTGCGCAATCACCATCCATACTGAATACTGCATCGGTCATCACCAGTTTGCATTTTGCCGGTGTTTGCGTCAGCTGGCTTTCGAGATGATCCAGATCAAGGTGGTGATAACGCCTTAAGCTTGCCTGCGAGAGTAATGCGGCATCGTTAAGCGAAGCATGGTTGAAACGATCGGCAAAAATGGCATCGTGCCGTCCCAGCAAGGCCGTAGCAACCGCCATGTTTGCCATATACCCAGTGGAAAAGAGTAGTGTGCGCGGAAATCTGGTGAAATCCGCCAGTGCTTTTTCGAGTTCGTGATGCGCCTGACTGTGTCCATTGATCAGATGTGATGCGCCAGCACCTATGCCATAGCGTTCCAGTCCCAGAGATGCTGCTGCCAGCAACTCCGGATCATTTGCCAGTGCCAGGTAATCGTTGCTGCAGAATGCAAGAAAGGTTTCCCCATCGATTGTCATTCGCGTAGATTGAGGGCCGTCCGATATCGTACGGGTACGATACAATCCAGCCGCACGGCGCTGCAGCAGCGCTTTACTCAGATCGGTCAGCATAATAATTTGGCTGTGGGGCGCTTCTAAAAATTCATATTTCGCAACAATACACCGTTACTCAAAAAACATTTACTTACATATCAATTATATGCTGCGTCAACATTTTTTATTCGCGCTGGTCTTGCTTAGAACTCTGAATTTTTAGAAGTGCCCCTGTGGTTACAATGCGTGCAGCCCCAATTTGTCAAATAATATCTGATCTTTTTCGGTATCAGGATTATCGGTCGTCAGCAGTTTTTCACCATAAAAAATCGAGTTGGCCCCGGCGAGAAAGCAGAGCGCCTGCACAGCTTCCGACATTTGCTGCCGACCAGCGGAGAGCCGAACCATTGCTTTTGGCATGGTGATGCGTGCTACTGCGACGGTACGCACAAATTCCAGTGGATCAAGTTCTGCCGTACCATGCAAAGGGGTGCCTTCCACCTGAACTAGGTTATTGATAGGTACGGATTCTGGGTAAGGATCGAGGTTGGCCAGCTGTGCGATCAATCCTGCACGAGCGATGCGTGATTCGCCCATGCCGACGATTCCGCCGCAACAAACATGAATATCTGCCTGGCGAACCGCTGCCAGGGTATTGAGACGATCTTGATAATCGCGTGTGGTGATAATTTCTGCGTAAAATTCAGGCGAAGTATCGAGATTGTGGTTGTAGTAATCGAGTCCGGCCTGTTTGAGCTGTTCCGCCTGACCTGGTTTGAGGATACCAAGCGTGGCGCACGTTTCCATATTCAAGGCTTTGACAGCCGTGATCATTGCGGTTACCTGTTCGATATCGCGTTGTTTAGGCCCCCGCCAGGCTGCCCCCATGCAAAACCGCGTGGCACCATTCGCCTTGGCTGCTGTTGCCGCCGCAACGACCTCTTCGCACGATAACATGGCCTGGTTTTCCACGCTGGTATGGTAACGTGCCGCTTGTGGGCAGTAGGCACAATCTTCCGAACACCCGCCGGTTTTGACCGATATCAGCGTCGATCGCTGCACCGCGTTGGCATCGTGATACGTGCGATGCACGGTCTGTGCTTGAAAGAGCAAGTCTGCAAATGGAAGATCCAACAGCTTTTGAATAGCTTCAACCTGCCATTTTATAGCAGGGGAAGATGGCATGGTGCGAGGATGACGCTGACCGGATTGTTCGGATAGTTTCTCAACAGTTGAGTTTGCGCCGGTTTCTATAATCATATTATTCAAATTGACGGTTATAATTTGTCGAGCTGAAGATCATCACGGATAGTGCTCAGGTTGTCAAATAATTTCCATAAAATAATAAACAAATGCCTGGAGTTTAAGCACAGCTTTCGATTCAGGCAATGCACGCTATGTCTTGCCCCCAGTAATAACGGGCTATGCGAGGCTTGTGACGTGAATTTGCCGAGGTTGCCTGCTCAACATTGTCCCTCGTGCTTGCTGCCGATTACTCCGGCGCATATTTGTGGCAGCTGTTTACACAATCCGCCCGTTTGGACAAACGCCATTGCCGCACTTCGCTATACTTTCCCGGTTGATGCCATGATTCAGGCACTAAAATATCGCCCCGATCTGACTCTGACGCCCATTCTTGCTGATTGCCTGCTTTCTGTTATTCCTTCTTCGGCCACTTTGCCGGATTATGTCATCCCGGTTCCAATCCATGCGGTTAGATTGCGTCAAAGAGGATTCAACCAAGCGCTTGAGATTGGCCGTTATCTGTGTAAACAGACCAGCATCACGCTGCTGCTGGATGCGTGTTCACGCAGTCGTGACACCGTATCGCAAACTGAATTACCGTGGAGGAAAAGACAGAAGAATGTGCGAGGTGCTTTTGCCTGTCAGCAGGACCTGACCGGTAAGCATGTCGCAATTGTAGATGATGTCATGACCAGCGGCGCGACCTTGAATGAGTTATCAAAGGTGTTGCGGCGCCAGGGAGCGGTTGCTATCAGCATCTGGGTAGTTGCCAGAGCCATTCCACGTAGACTGAGCTGAAATTTCTGGTAACTCTATGATCGAAGTTATCCTGCATCAACCCGAAATCCCACCCAATACTGGGAATATTATTCGTTTGTGCGCCAATAGCGGCACACGTCTGCACTTGATTAAGCCGTTGGGCTTCGCGCTTGATGATAAGCAATTAAAACGCGCTGGCTTAGATTACCATGAACAGACCTGTCTGGCGGTTCATGACAATCTTGCTGCTTGCCTGAATAAAATGGGCAGCCGGCGGATTTTTGCAGTTACCACCAAAGCCAGTCTGCCCTATAGCAAAGTTGTCTATGGGAGGGATGATGTATTTTTGTTTGGCTCGGAGAGTCGCGGTTTGCCGGTTGAAGTTCTGCAAGGTTTTGTCGCAACCCGGAAAATCCGTATTCCGATGTTACCCGCAAGCCGTAGCCTGAATCTTTCCAATGCGGTTGCCATCATCGTTTATGAAGCCTGGAGACAGACTGGCTTCAGTAACGACGATGGCGGTGGTGTGTAATAGTTGTTAATAATTCAATGCAGAGCGGATATTATCACCTAGTGTTTCATTCAGAATCCGCGGAGTGACAAAAATCAGCAGTTCACGCTTGTCATTACGTCTCGCCGTATTGCGGAACAGATGGCCGAATATTGGCACATCTGCCAGGAAAGGTACCCGGTTACGCTCATTTTTTTCTGTTTGTTCGAAAATACCGCCGATCACGACGGTGCCACCGTTTTCTACCAATACTTCAGTGATGATCTGTTTGGTATCGATCGCTGGACCTGCCGGAGTATTTTCACCACGAGTATCCTGATTGATTTTTAGTTTCATGATAATGTTGTCATCAGGTGTGATTTGCGGAGTAACTTTCAGTCCCAGTACTGCTTTCTTGAACTGAATCTGCGGGCGCGTCGCGCTGATGATTTGGAAAGGTATTTCGGTACCTTGCTCGATACTGGCCTCAACCCGATTGGCCGTCACCAGACGCGGGCTGGCAATGATACGTCCTTTGCTGTCGGATTCGAGTGCTGATAGTTCCAGATTGATCAGAGTGCCATTGTTGATTTTGATCAGACTCAGGCCAAGTGCTGCCGGGCCACCCGCCACTCCCGCCAGCGCGGCGGCGGGAAGATTGACATTGAGATTCTGCCCATCGAGGGTAGGGGAAGCGCCGGCTGCCAGTTCGCTGGAACTACCCAGGTTCCCGGATATGCCAAGTTTGCGATCATTGATACGGGTAGCATTTTGTACGCCAAAGCGGGCGCCAAGATTGCGGCTGAAGGTATCCGTTGCTTCGACGATACGCGTTTCAATCATGACCTGGCGTACCTGGGTATCGAGATTGGAGATATGTTTAGCCACTTCCGTCAGTCTGGCCGGAATATCAGTAATAGTCAGCGTGTTGCTGATGTCATCCACCTCAATCGTTCCCCTCTGGCTCATGATGCCTTTGAGCGCAATCGAACTGGCGGTGCGGTAATTGAGTTTAAGTGTTTCGGTTTGCAGAACTTCCAGTTCTGAAATTTGCTGCTGCTGCTCTAGTTGCAATTTTTCTCTGGCAGCCATCTCTTCCCTGGGAGCAACGAAAATGACATTTCCAGCTCTGCGCTTATCGAGATCATGATTTTGCAGCACGATATCCAATGCCTGATCCCAAGGTACATTTTTCAGCCGTATGGTCAGATTTCCTTTGACGGAATCACTGGCAATGATATTCAAATCCGTAAAATCGGCGATTACCTGTAAAACAGCACGAATCTCGACATCCTGAAAATTCAGTGACAGCTTTTCACCAGTGTAACCGCCGCTGGCGAGTTTTTTATGTACTGGCATGGCTTCGCCACTGACAACTGCGCGGATATCCAGCACAAAGCTTGTACCTGACTGAAAGGCAGAGTGTTCCCAGTTGCCTTGCGGTTCAACGAGCATGCTGACACGATCTTTATCCGCCCGTGTTTCTATGATGCGCACTGGTGTTCCAAAATCGGCGACATCAAGCCGCTGATTCAGATTGGACGGCAGGTAGGCTTTTATGAATTCAACATGAAGCTTGTTACCTTGCCGATGTACATCGATTACCGCGCCCGGTTGGGATAAATCGACCTTGATCTGTCCTTCTCCCTGTGTGCCACGGCGAAAATCGAGATCGACCAGGCTTAGCTGTGTTTGCTGCTGACTGGAATTCTGGCGAGCTGCCGGCGGTTGGCTGGGGCCATTCCTGGTTGAGCGCATAGAACTTGTAAGCGTGATCAACAGTTGATTGCCGTCTATCTGCACTTCATGACTGGCAACTTCATGCAAATTCATCACCAGGCGGGTACGACTGTCAGTTTTGGCAAGCTGAATATCGCGCAGCACGCCTTGACCCGCCATACTGCCAGGCTTGTCGATTGTGCTGTTTACTCCAGGTAAATCAAAGTAGAGTCGGGCAGGGTTATCCAGCATGACGCCTGTCGGTGCGAATGTTAGTGGTTGATCAAAGGCTATCTTTGCGATAATCGCACCATTGGCGCCGGCTACTATATCCATGCCACGAATGGTGTTCTGGGATGGGGTTTTAACAGCTGCATTGACCGGAAAGACCATTATCCCAATTAAGAATGGCCATAAATACATGCTAAATTGTTTGATTTTTGATTGATCGCACATAGACCACCTTGCTAAATTGATTCCAATCATTTTTTTGACTCCTGAGATTGCAGCCTGAGAGTGCCAGCCTGTTCGACCCAGGCTTGGCCGCTTTCCTGAATCATTTCTTTCAAAGTGATGTTTTCCTCGGAAATGGCTGTGATTAATCCAAAATTGTGCCCAAGATAATTACCGTTTTTAACGCGATGAACCGTGTTATCCGGTGCCTTGACCAAGGCATAAATGTGTTGACCGCGCTGCAAAGTCCCAACCATTGATAAATTCTCCAGTGCGTAATTTTCCAGAACTTCTTTTTGGCGCTTCAAATCTGGTTTTAGCTCATTCTGGCTGGTATTATCTTGCTTGTTTTTGCTGGCGCTGAAAGGATCCGGTATTTCAAAAGCCTGGTAAACGAACTGTTGCAGTGGCAGAATCTCGGGGAGAGGATCTACTTTTCCCTGCATCCCGGCTCCGGCATTTTTGACAAACTCCTGTAGATCTTCATGTTCACCATCGGCGCAGGCGGATACTAATCCGGCTAGCGCCATGGACAACCAGAATTGATGGATTTTGCTCATTTTGCTCCTTGCGACTGGTAGATATTGATTTCTTCTTCATCCAGATAGCGAAAAGTCTTGGCAACGGCATTCAGTACTAACTGGCGATCGGCTGTTGGTGTAATTTCCATGTTATGCAAAGTCACGATGCGCGGTAATTGAGCAACATCGCTAGCAAATGCGCCAATATCGTGATAACTACCGGTTACGCGCACCGAAACCGGCAACTCAGCATAAAATTCGCGTATGGTTTCGCTGGTGGCCGGTTTGAATAACTCAAACTGCAGGCCTCGTCCAAGACCGGCGCGGTTGATGTCCACCAGCAAGGCATCGAGTTCGGATTTATCCGGTAATTGTTTCAGTAGCGCACCTAATGATTGTTCAATTTCCGCAGATTGCTGACGCAAGGCGTCGAGATTGACAGCATCTGCTTTTTTAACCAGATAAGTTTGCTTGAGTGTGGCTTCTTCTGCCTGTGCCTGTTCCAGTGCTTCCCATTGTTCCTGCCAGTCCACAAAATAACCAACCGTCACGATTACCAGTAATAACAATGTCAGTGCACTTGCTTTAATCTGAACCGGCCAGCTACCGGGGTCATTGAGATTGATGTGACGCAATTCTTCCAATAGATTCATTATTGTTCTCCCACTCTATCGGCAACCGTGATGATTTCGGTTGTCTCCTCAACTTTTGGTAATTCCGAAAGCCTGACATTCAGGTCAAACTCATTGAGTCGCTTGCCATCGATGGTTACTGCCTTGATCTCTATTAACAGTGGCGACTCAAACCAGGGTGAAGCATCCAGATTACGCATCAGGGTGGATACCCAGGCATTGGATTGGGCATAACCGGAAAGATGGAGATGTTGTTCATCCTGCTTGAAGTTCTTGAGATTAACTCCATCTGGAATTCGCCGCGCCACCTGATCGAGCATATGCACGACCTTGACACGATCGGCCTGCAACGACTCAACGATCTGTTTGCGTGAAACCAGTTGCTGTATCTTTTCTCTGATCAATTTGATTTCAGCAATTTGCCGATCAAGTAACGCAATCTCGTTCTGCAAATACTGATTTCGAGCCTGTTGCTGGCTAATCTTTCCTACAACCATTTCATGCACACCCCAAATGATCAGTACACCGGCTGCGACTGTTAAACCTGACAGCACAGCAAATTGCTGTTGACGTGCTTTACGTTTCAGTTCCCGGTGTGGTAACAAATTGATACGCATCATGTTAGTCGAACCCCCGCATGGCGAGCCCACAGGCAATTAATAAAATTGGTGCGTCTTCTTGCAGCTGTCTGGATGAAATCCGCTTGGAGAGCGACATGTCGGCAAATGGATTGATAACCTGCGTGATGACTTCGGTTCGCCTCGAGACGATCTCTTCCAGGTCCGGGATGGAAGCACAGCCACCGGAAAGGAAAATATGATCTACTTGTGCAAACTGGGTAGAAGTGAAAAAGAATTGCAATGCTCGTGATACCTCGAGTGCCAGGGTTTCACGGAAGGGTTGCAGCACATCCGTTTGATAGCTTTCTGGCAAAGTACCTTTACGCTTGGCAGTTTCAGCTTCCTCCGCAGAGAGATTGAATTGATTCTGTATCTCCTGCGTCAGTTGATTGCCTCCGAATGACTGATCACGCATATAGATGGATTCGCCATTAAAAAGTACATTGATTCTGGTGTTGCTTGAACCAATATCTACGAGTGCCACTATCTTGTTCTTGCCGCCATCCGGTAACTGATTGCTAATGATTCGAGAGACAATGGCTTGCGCAACGAATTGCTCGACATCCATGACTGTTACCTTGAGGCCTGCGGTTGCGGCTGCGGCAACACGATCTTCAACCTTATCTTTTCGGGCTGCAGCAATCAATACTTCCGTTTCTTCGGGATGATCCTCAATTTCGCCGATGACCTGAAAATCAAGATTGACTTCGTCAATGGCAAACGGTAAATATTGATTGGCCTCGGTTTCCACCTGAAACACAAGATCCTCTTCGCGCAATCCTGTGGCGACACTGATCTTTTTGGTTACTACGGAAGCCGAGGGTAACGCCAATGCAATATTTTTCTGCCTGGTTCCCATCCTTTTCCAGGCACGCAATATGCATTCACCCACCTGTTCCAGGTGATTAATGTTGCCATCGATAATGGCTTCAACTGGCATCGGTTCGATCGCATAACTTTCCAGTCGCAGTTCATGCGAATCGTTGCCTAGTTTGGTAAGCTCTACCATTTTGATGGAAGAGGCGCTGATATCAACTCCTATCAATCGGGGGCCACTGGAAAATAGGTTAATATCAAAATTGATATTCGACCGCTTGAGCAGCGATTTGCTCATTAAAGCTATATTTGGACTCATTTTGCCGGGCCTCCATTTGCGCCCCCCAAGAAGGGGCACATCAATAAAATGATTTGCTTGCTTGTGACCCCTTCTTCTGTTGAGCCAAGTTCACCAGTAAGCTAATGAGGCCGAATTCTGACAGATGGCCAAGCAATTTAATTTGTCTAATAGCAGTTGATATACCCTTTATAATTCAGCAATAATTTTTTCTGACATTACTTAAATAATCTTTCTTTTAATGCTGCTACGCTGGTTTTTCCGTTCTGTTCTTGCCGTACTGGCCTTGGGCGTGATTGCCGCTTTATTGCTGGTTTTCGCCGCACTGGTGACGTTGCCAACCTTGCCGTCACTGGATACATTAACGAATTACCGTCCGCAGATGCCCTTGCGTATTTATAGTGCGGAAGGGCTGCTGATTGGTGAATTTGGTGAGGAGCGCCGTGATTTTGTCAAAATAGATACAGTACCCGCCTTTCTGAAGCAGGCCATTCTGGCGGCAGAAGATGATCGTTTTTACCAGCATTACGGGGTTGACTTTATCGGGGTGTTGCGCGCGATACGTTCCAACTTTACTGCAGGCGGTATCCGCCAGGGGGCCAGTACCATCACCATGCAGGTGGCGCGTAACTTTTTCCTGACCAAGGAAAAAACCATGACACGCAAGTTCAGCGAGGCTTTGCTTGCATTTAAAATAGAGCACTCTCTCGGAAAAGACCGCATTCTTGAGCTCTACCTCAACCAGATATATCTGGGCCAACGCAGCTACGGTTTTTCCGCTGCGGCCAAAATCTATTTCGGAAAAACGCTTTCGCAGATCAACCTGGCGGAAACAGCAATGCTCGCGGGTCTTCCTAAAGCTCCTTCTTTGTACAACCCGGTCACTGATTTCAAACGCGCACAGGGTCGGCAGCAATATGTGCTCAATCGGATGCATGAACTGGGGTATATCTCCGCCGGTGAACTGAAACTGGCAAAGCAGACCACGATTACCCTTTATCGCCCGGTAAAGGTTTATTCCATGCCAGCGGATTATGTTGCGGAAATGGCGCGCCGGGTCATTTATCAGCGTTATCAGGAGGAAGCCTATACGCGCGGCTTCAAGGTTTATACCACGATCACGAAGTTTGATCAGGAGGCGGCCTATCGTGCTTTACGTAAAGGTGTGCTCGAATATGATGAGCGTCATGGTTACCGCGGCGTGGAGGCATTTGTTGGCTTGCCCAAACCAGGTCAACGGCTAAAAACGATATTAGGCAGATTCAATGATCACGATGAATTGTTGGCTGCATTGGTAATTACCGCCAGCAGCAGTGCCATCGAAGCCATGCTCAGAAGCGGGGAAACAGTCAAACTGACTGGTAACAGCCTGAAATTTGTGCAGAGATATTTGAGTAATGATCCCAAAATTGCGGATAAGCGAATCCGTCCTGGCGCATTGATTCGGTTAAAAAAGACTGAAAAAGGCGAGTGGAAAATATCACAGCTACCTGAAGCTGAGGCTGCTCTGGTTGCAATGGATCCCAATGATGGAGCAATTCGCGCCTTGGTGGGAGGATTCGATTTCGGGTTGAACATGTTTAATCATGTGACGCAGGCCTGGCGTCAACCAGGTTCCAGTTTTAAGCCTTTCATTTACTCGGCATCGCTTGAAAAAGGATTTACCGTAGCCACCATTGTCAATGATGCGCCATTATTTTTGGGACGCGACCAGACTGGTGGCAAGTCCTGGGAACCCAAAAATTTTGATGGTAAATTCAGTGGGCCGATCAGAATGCGTACCGCGTTAACCCACTCAAAAAATCTGGTGTCTGTACGGATTTTGCAATCAATCAGCCCGCGCTATGCGCAGGACTATATCAAGCGTTTTGGTTTCGATGAATCCCGCCATGCACCAGTGTTGCCGATGGCGCTCGGTGCAGGTTCAGTAACACCGATGCAGATGGCCGCGGGATACGCAGTTTTTGCAAATGGCGGATATCAGGTGCATCCCTATTTTATTCAGAGAATCGAGGATAGCAATGGTAATGTATTACAGCGAGCAAAATCAGTTGTTGCTGGCAAAAACGCCAAGCGGGCAATTGACCAGCGTAATGCGTTTCTGATGACCAGCATGATGCAGGATGTCATCCAGCGCGGCACCGCCGCGCGCGCCAAAGTCATCGGTCGTCAGGATATAGCCGGTAAAACCGGAACCACCAGCAATTATGTAGATGCTTGGTTCTGTGGTTATCAGAGAAATCTGGTGGCGGCAGCCTGGATGGGTTATGACGACCCCCGTTCGATGGGGCGCAATGAAACGGGTGGGCGTGCTGCATTACCGATATGGATAGACTACATGGCGGTTGCGCTAAAGGACATCCCTGTCGAGAAAAACACTCCCCCGGAGGGGATCGTGGTTGCAAGAATCAATACTGAAACCGGCCTGAGAGACCGGGATGGCACACTAAACGAATATTTCTACCATGAACAGCTCCCGCCTGAAACCAACTATTTCTTCCGCGATTTTGAAATCGATGATCAGGTCGAAGATCAGCTCTTCTAATTGCCTGGTATTGACAGGTCATGAAAGAAAGGGGACGCTACCCTTTCTTAACGTAATTCATAAACGAGATGTTTCTGAAAAAACATTGTCCCTTTTGCAACCTTAGGTTTAAGCACCATCTAACTGTCTTCTATTAGTTAGCGCGGCCCGCCTGTAACCGGTCATTTCAACCTGTATCTCGAATTTTCCGATTGATGTATCGGCATATATGCCTGGTGCTCTGGGAAATGAAGCGTTTGACGAGATGATCGCAAATGATCGTTTCCAGAGAATCTGGCAGGTTGGAGGTGGGAGTTTGAGGGAACGCGTTCGGGAACGTTGTTCGAAAGAATCTATCTGTATGGAAGTATCTAAAATACACATCATCATTCCAACCGTTCAAACGACACAGTGATGTTTGCTCAAAACCATTGCTTCTCAACTTACTTGCTATTTCTGCTGCAGCCACGTTGCGGCTTCCAGTGCGAAGTAGGTCAGAATGGCATCTGCGCCCGCGCGCTTGAAAGAGAGTAATGCTTCCAGCACGCAGGCTTTCTCATCCAGCCAACCATTGTTTGCCGCTGCTTTTAGCATGGCGTATTCACCACTGACCTGATAGACGAAGGTCGGTACGCCGAATTCCTGCTTGATCCTGCGCACGATATCGAGATAAGGCATGCCGGGTTTGACCATGAACATGTCCGCACCTTCCTGGATATCGAGCGCCACTTCATGCAGGGCCTCATCGGAATTGGCCGGGTCCATCTGATAAGTGTATTTGTTGCCGGTACCCAATGTGGCGGATGAACCGACCGCATCGCGGAACGGGCCATAGAAACTGGACGCATATTTTGCTGAGTAGGCCAGTATGCGAGTATGGATGAACTGGTGTTGATCAAGCATGGCACGAATTGCACCCACGCGGCCATCCATCATATCGGAGGGAGCGACGATGTCCGCTCCTGCCTGGGCGTGCACCAGCGCCTGCTGTTCCAGGACATGCACGGTCTCGTCGTTCAACACGTATCCATGTTCATCGATCAGGCCATCCTGACCATGGCTGGTGTAGGGATCGAGCGCTACATCGGTAATGATGCCGAGCTCGGGAAAGCGCTGCTTGAGCGCGGTTACGACGCGCGGCACCAGACCGTCCGGGTTGAACGCCTCATCTGCGGTCAGGTTTTTCCTGGAGGCATCGATTACCGGAAAAATTGCCAGCGCTGGAATTCCGAGCTGCAAACATTGTTCTGCCTGAAAAAACAGCAGATCGAGGCTCTGACGAATAATACCTGGCATCGAGGCGACTTTTTCCTGCTGGTTGCCGCCTTCCAGGACGAATACCGGATAAATCAGATCACTGGCTTGTAGATGATGCTCACGTACCAGGCGACGGGAGAAGTCATCTCGCCGCAACCGGCGCATTCTTTTTTGCGGAAATTGAGAAAATAGTGTCATTTTATGTGGGTCAAAAAGGTCAAAAATATAAAAACAAAAATTCTTTGGAACTTTTTACGTATTCGTCTCTCTTATTAGGGAGTGTTAAATGTAGTGACGGTTTCTCGTCTTACCTCCCTGAGACGAGAACAAGGCTCTTTTGAGCAAGGCGATTTTCCCCGGTTTAATCCCCTTTGACCGGGGATTTTTTTTGCCCGGTTTCTGTATCGGCCATTTGTAACGCCTGTTCTCCGCTCTCCAGCCAGTTCGCCAGTAACAATATGGCTTCGTCTTTCCCCTCCGATGTCATGCTGGAAAAGATTTGTGCGCTTCCCGCAATTTGGTGCGCCGCCAGATAGTTTCTAACAAGACGCAGTGTTTCGGCAGCCTTGCTTCGATTAATTTTATCTGCCTTGCTCAACAGGATATGTACCGGTTTTTTAGTCAGTGCAAACCACTCAAGCATTTGCACGTCAAGTGGCATGATCGGATGGCGAATATCCATAATCAGAACCATGCCAAATAATGTCTCACGGGTTTGTAAATATCTGCTCAGTAACTCTGTCCAGTGTTGTCGGATAGCCAGCGGCACCTTCGCATAACCATAACCTGGTAAGTCAACGATAAAACGCCGTGTGCCCAGCTGGAAAAAATTAATATGCTGCGTTCGTCCTGGTGTTTTGCTGACAAAAGCAAAACGTCCTCTGCCAGCCAGTGTATTGATTGCGCTGGATTTACCTGCATTTGATCGGCCGGCAAAAGCAATTTCTACTCCCGGTTCCTTGGGCAAATCACGTAAATGATTTACTGTGGTATAGAATTCAGCTTTACTAAACAGTACGTTTGTCATGATTGGCAGCCATTGTCATTCGATTGATTCATTTATCCATATCAGCACTTATAACGGGTTAAGCTATTCTCTGGCAATGGCCAGCAAGCCTTCCAGTACGAGATTATCCATTATTTGATATGGCAGGTGAACATGATCACAAACCAGCGCTGCATCACCACCGCTGATTACGATCATGGGCGAGGGATTATCCATATTGAAGGCAATCAGGGCATACATTTTTTCGATTGCACCTGATAAAGCCTGAATCATGCCGCTAAAAATAGCATCTTCAGTGTTATCCGGAAAGGACTGAAATTTTCCGCAACCCGCCGTTCTGATACCGTCTGCCTGATTGGCCAGTGCCTGCTGCATCAATTTTGGTCCAGGTAAAATGATTCCTCCCCTGAATTCACCTGTATCTGACAAAACATCGACTGTCATGGCAGTGCCAATATTGACGACTAGACACCTTCGTTTCAAGTGGCGCCAGGCCGCAATTAGTGCCGCCCAGCGATCACAGCCCAATCGCTCTGGAAAAACATAACCGTTATGCACGCCGCACTGCCTGGTTTGGGTAGTTATCCATCGCTGATGTACTTGCCACGGATCAAGTAACTTCCTGAGATCGTCGTTGGCGGATCTGCCCGCGACATTGGAGATGATTACGCTGGTAAATGGGGATAATTGCTGCAGGGCATGCCGCAACATTTTACGCTCACCTTGCAATATCGAACCCTTTTCCACCCAGCGCAGGCCATCGTGCAGCCCCCATTTGATGGCGGTATTGCCGGAATCGATCGCCAGAAGAGAAGTGGAGTGATCCATTTGACAGGATGACGGAGCTGTCATGACAGACGCCGTAGACTCAATTCACCACCTCTCAATTGTAATTGCCCGTTTGACGTATCCAGCAGCAGCGCGCCATCTTCTGCTACACCGCCAACAATACCATCCAAGTGACTGCCATCTGGAAAATTGACTTGCGCGGACTGATGATGGTAGGCGTGATAGCGTATCCATTCGTCGCGCATTGGCGCAAAACCGTGCTGTGTAAACAGGTGCAATACTTTCATTAACTCCAGCAACAAAACCGCCAGCAACTGATTTCGGTCTGGAGGGAGGCGTACGATGCTTGCCAGATCAATAACTGCCTGATCAATTTGCTGTTTGACCGGATCTTTCATGTGGACGTTCAACCCTATTCCGATGACGACTTTGACTGGACTGAGCATATCCCCGTGCAGCTCGATCAGCACTCCTCCCAATTTGCGAGAATCGTACAGAATGTCATTTGGCCATTTCAGTAAGACATCAGGAATACCGATTGTGGTCAAGGCTTTTACGATGGCGATACCGACCGCCAAACTCAATCCCCCAAGTGCCTGCATGGTACAAGGTGATGACCATGACAACGAAAATGTCAGGCTGTCTCCCAAACCGGAAAACCAGGTACGTCCGCGCCGACCCCGTCCGCCGGTCTGAAGTTCGGTAGCCAGTACGGTATATTGATCGTGACCTGAAAATGCTGGTGTGGATGCTTGCTGCAGCAGAATGGAGTTGGTTGATTCAATACAATCTGCGATCGTTATCCGGAAGTTGTCGGCATGCTCACCCAAATGGCTGCGTATCTGATCGGACTCGAGCCATTGAACCGGGTTCAGCCAGCGATAGCCTTTGCCAGTGATGCGATGAATGACGAGCCCATATTGGTCCAGACCGTGTAATGTGTTGGAAATGGTAGCGCGGGATACCTGCAGTGCCTCTCCCAGTATTGTGCCGGAATGATAATTCCCATCACTGAGTCTGCGCAGGATTGAAAAAGTCAATGGTTTCATAATCTTGTCACAAATAGTATCGGTAATCCATCCCTGAATCATGGTCAATAGAATTTCCGGGGCGGCTTGTTATAATGAAATGGTAGTTGATGATGCAATTCCAATTTTATTCATTCACGATTAGGAGGTTTTTTAATGGATGTACTCAGTTTGGCAATCGGCTTTCTCGCGGGTGTTGCAGGAACCTATATTTTCAGGTTTTTCCTCTCGGACAATACACAAACGCAAAAATCAACACCCGCCGTCATCAAAAATGACGTGCTGTCGGAGCAATTATGGCGGATACACGAAAAATTACTGAAAGAGATGCAACAGGATCTGAGAAAACCTGAATTCCAGTTCCACCGCGAATTTTTTGTCGAAAAAAAAGGGTGGAACTGGAATCGGCTGGGATTGCACCGTCACGGCCCCTGTTTGGTCTATTTTATCGAAGATCATATTGATTTACCTCAACAGTTGGATGCATTGGCCAGAGAAGGTCTGGTCACGAAGGTCGATGAGAAAAAAGGACAGTTCCAGTTTGGTGAAAAATTTGCAGAGTGGTTGCGTCGCAAATAGCCTTACTTTCGATCTAATAGATTTTTCAAAGTTAGGCGATAAATATCGGATAGTCGTTCAATATCTGCAACCTCCACATGCTCGTTGAGCTTGTGGATGGTTGCGTTGCAAGGGCCAAACTCGACTAGCTGCGGACAGATGTCGGCAATGAAGCGTCCGTCGGATGTGCCGCCGGAAGTTGAGAGCGTCGCATTTACATCAGTAACCTCACGAATGGCTGAGCTTAGTGCGTCGGCCAGATCCCCTTTCGGAGTTAAATAGGGCTTGCCGGAAAGCTCCCATGAAAGTGTGTAATTGAGTTGATGCCGGTCGAGTATCGCATGGACACGTTCTTTGAGTGATTCCACGGTACTTGCGGTGGAAAAACGGAAATTGAACAGCAGGTTAACTTCGCCCGGAATGACGTTGGTCGCACCAGTGCCACCATTGATATTCGAGATATGCCAGGTGGTCGGGGGGAAATACTCGTTACCCGTATCCCAGGTTGCCTGTGCAAGCTCAGCAATGGCAGGCGCCACGAGATGAATCGGATTGCTGGCGAGATGCGGATAGGCAATATGACCCTGGATACCTTTCACTGTTAGGTTTCCGGAAAGACTGCCGCGTCGCCCATTCTTGATGGTATCGCCGAGCACATCCGTACAGGTAGGTTCCCCGACGATACAATAATCAATGGCCTCGCCGCGTGCTTTAAGCATTTCTACCACTTTTACTGTACCTTCTGTCGCTGGCCCTTCTTCATCCGATGTAATCAGTAGCGCAATCGAACCTTTATGGTCGGGATGGTCGGCAATAAAAGCTTCGATAGCTGTAATGAAAGCTGCGAGCGAGGTTTTCATATCAGCCGCTCCCCGGCCATATAATTTTCCATCGCGAACTACTGGCGTAAACGGATCACTCTCCCACTGCGCAAGCGGTCCAGTCGGCACGACGTCGGTATGTCCGGCAAAGCACACGAGCGGCGCAGTATTGCCGCGACGCGCCCATAAGTTGCATACGTTACCAAAACGCAAGTGTTCGTTATGAAAACCGGTGTTTGCCAGCCGGTTTGCCAGAATATTCTGGCAGCCGTCATCATCAGGCGTCAAGGAGCGGCGCGCAATCAGCATTTGAGCGAGTGTCAGAGTAGTAGCGTTAGGCATTTATAGTTTCCTTGGGAAATGTTATTGAAGTGCGCGTAATGCGTTCTGCCCGCGTACACCCAGAAAAAAATTCTCGATGAAAGGGTGCTGGACCGTGATAACTTGTGGAATAGGGCCAAGTGCAATCAGCTTTCGGTCCGCCAGGACGGCCACTCGATCAGAAATTGCGACGAGGGTATCCAGATCATGTGTAACCATGACAATGGTCAGAGTCAGTTCTTCTCGTAAGTCTTTTATGAGACTGACAAAGCTATCACTTAGTGATGGGTCCAGGCCAGCAGTTGGTTCGTCGAGAAACAGCAGCTCCGGGTCCAGCGCCAGCGCTCGGGCCAGCGCCACTCGTTTGATCATGCCTCCCGACAGCTCTGCTGGCATTTTATGGGCATGTTGGGACTGAACGCCCACCATATCGAGACGTAGCATCACAATATCGCGAACAACGCACTCCCGCAGTACTCGCAGCTCCCGTAGCGGCAAGGCAATATTGTCGAAAACCGTCAGCGCGCTGAAGAGCGCACCTTGTTGAAACAATACACCTATCCTTTGGCGAAGGCTTTTCTGAACATCGTGTCCACAATCATTTCTAGCGTATCCAAAAACCTTGACACTGCCTTGTGAGGGATTACCTAATCCGAGCATTTGCCGCAACAACGTGGTTTTACCACTGCCAGAACCACCGACCAGCGTCAATACTTCCGACCGATATGCCGTCAGGTTGATGTCTTCATGTACGATATTGTCACCGAAGCGAGTATGTAACCCGATCACTTCAATGACTGGTGAGGTGGTAGTTGTCATTTCGGCATTTTTTAAGAATTATGAATGGCAAGCGGTCATGTTGGACGTTTACAATGTCGTTAGCAAGATATTGGATTCAACAATATCTTTAGGGCACAGCTGATTTTACCTTATCTGCGCTATCTTCTTTATCTGCGAGGTCGTTCATTTCGAAGTAAATAAGTTACTTGCTAGCTGACTGTAAGGTTGTTGTATTATTGCCGGGTCATAATATTGAGTATGTGGGGTGGCATTATTGTCATCTTTCTATTTGAGGACGTTTCTGAAGATTCACATTTCGCCACAACACTTCGTTTCTCACAAAAGATTTCAGGATGCCCTGCATGAAAAATGAAGCTCGCAGAGGGTTGCTTAAAAACGGATTTCTGGTCGGGCTGGGCAGTTTTTTTGGCGTGACGTTCAAGCGGCTGGCTATGGCAAAGTCAGCTTTTAAGGCAACACCCGCTGAGGTGGAGGGGCCATTTTATCCGGTTAAACTGCCGCGTGATCAGGATTACGATTTAACGCATATAACCGGGCGCACAGGTGTCGCGCAAGGGAGTTCCATTCTGATTGCCGGGCGAGTGATGGATACAGAAGGGTGGGCGATAGAAGGTGCGCGGGTCGAAATCTGGCAGGCGAATGCGGCAGGGCGTTATCTGCATCCGAAAGATGCCAACCCGGCAAAGATTGATCCTGATTTTCAAGGTTTTGCTGCTGTGTTAACGGATGTATCGGGCGCATTTCTGTTCAAAACGGTGTTTCCTGGTGCCTATCCAGCGTCATTGTCTTGGGTACGTCCACCTCATATTCATTTCAAGATTACACACAAGCGCTATGCGACGCTGATTACACAGATGTATTTTCCGGATCATCCCCTTAATGCGGATGATCTGCTGTTGGGAGCCAAGAGCCCGGAGGAGCAGGCACTGATGATTGCTCGTAAGGAGGCATCATCCGGTACGCTCACAAAATACAAACATACTATTGTGCTTGAAAATAGATGGTGATTTCCAATACTAATTACAAGGCTGATGATCATGACAACAACGAAACATACTCGATTACTTATTCTGGGCTCAGGTCCGGCAGGTTATACAGCGGCGGTTTATGCCGCGCGTGCCAATCTCAAACCGGTGGTAATTACTGGCCTGGCGCAAGGAGGGCAATTGATGACGACTACCGATGTCGATAACTGGCCTGCCGATGCGATGGGTGTGCAGGGGCCGGAGCTGATGGAGCGTTTTCAGAAGCACGCCGAGCGCTTTCAGTCCGAGATTGTATTTGATCATATCCATACCGCACATTTACAGGAAAAACCGATTCGCTTGATTGGTGATCAGGCCGTGTATACCTGCGATGCATTGATCATTGCGACCGGCGCTTCTGCGAAGTATCTGGGCTTGCCTTCAGAGGAAGCTTTCATGGGTAGAGGGGTTTCTGCCTGCGCTACCTGTGATGGTTTCTTTTACAAGGAGCAGGATGTCGCAGTCATTGGCGGCGGGAATACCGCAGTGGAAGAAGCATTGTATCTTTCAAATATCGCACGAAAGGTGACGCTGGTGCATCGACGAGACAAATTTCGTTCGGAAAAAATCATGATCGACAAATTGATGGAAAAAGTCGAGAGTGGCAAAATCGAGCTGGCACTCAATCACGTGCTGGCAGAAGTTTTGGGGGATGACAGCGGCGTGACTGGCGTCCGGCTGCAACATGCACAGACGGGAGCTGAGCGTAAACTCGCCTTGCAGGGGGTGTTCATTGCTATAGGGCATCATCCCAATACCGAGATTTTTCAAGAGCAGCTGGAAATGAAGAATGGTTATATCGTCACCTTTGGTGGAAGAGACGGCAATCTGACCGCAACCAGCATCCCCGGAGTATTTGCTGCCGGGGATGTGCAGGATTATGTTTATCGTCAGGCGGTAACCAGCGCTGGAAGTGGTTGTATGGCGGCACTGGATGCGGAAAGGTATCTGGACGGGTTGGCTTGAAACCTGCCTTGGTTTTATTGTCCAGTTCTGAAAAATATGGATGATGATGAATTATCTCCAGAGAGTAAGAGGAGCGATGATGCTCAGATAGAGGAAGCTCTTTTTCGGGAGGCCGTACGTGACGTCAGGCCGCTGAAACAAGAGGAAAAGATTGGTCAGATAGCGTCACCTGCTTTGCATCCTGCAGTCAGTAAACGTAGAAGCAGGGCGATCGGCGCTGTTGTCATGCCAGACACGCTTTCCGATCACCCGATAACAGAAATAGCAGAAAATGCTGATGGATCATTTATACGACCTGGTTTGCAGCGGCAGACATTACGCAGGTTGCGTCGCGGTGACTGGCCTGTTCAGGCTCAATTGGATTTGCATGGGTTGACGCGCGATGCAGCTCGTCGCACCTTGGCTATTTTTCTGATGGAGAGCACTCAACAAAGATTGCGTTGCGTACGCATTATTCATGGAAAAGGATTCAGTTCCACCGATAGAGAGCCGGTACTAAAAAAACTGACTGGTAACTGGCTTGCGCAACATGAGTCGGTGCTCGCTTTTTGCCAGGCTCGGCCGGAGAATGGAGGGAGCGGTGCACTGGAAGTGTTGTTAAAGAAGCATCAATTGGATCATGAAATTTCATAGCCCCAGTTTTGCCGGCAGGCTGTCAACCTGATTCTAACTGGCCAGGGTATCTGTTTGTTTTGTATGACGAATGACCAATCCGTTTTATCAGCCAGGTTGCTTGTTTTGTGCCGCCAGTTTTTGTGCTGACAGATTTCTTTGTGGGTAGCTGCTGCAATTGCTGTCCCAGTGTTTCAAATGTTTGCAGCAATTTCTGCGTTACTTGCCCGACTAAATCCTGATGGCTTTGGGCAATTAAAACTTCAGTCAGGCATTGCCTGGTCAAACCTGACTTTTTGGATATTTCACTCAAAAAATCAATTATCTGTGTCAATGCCACCTACAGTGCCTGTTGGCCTGCATGTTTCACCGAACTGCTCTCAAGCAGCTAATTGCCATTGGGTCAATAATTTTCCTGATTAGCAACGAACGTCAGCCATTCGAATAGAGTGCAAGGGCTGCGGAGTGGTCGAAGCAGCGGCGATCAGCAATCGTTCGTGCAGTGAGCAAAGATCAAAACGCCGGTTGAATCGGTAACTGAAGGCGGCAAGATAGCGAGCGGCATACTTGCGGAAGTTGAAAGCATGGTAACAACCCGACAAGCTGGTCTTGAGATTGCCGAGGATAGTGTTGATCCACCGGAACTCGGGAGTCTCCTTTGGTTTGCGTCCGGCGATAACTGTAAAATGGTGGCTACAGCCAATTTTGGTGACGGCACCAAAGCAGGCCAAGGCATCCGAGAACACCGTGCTGCCGGGTGCCAGACAATCCTTTGCCCAGGCTGAAATTGCCTTTAGCGTAAATCCCGAGACTGGGGTAAGCCTCACGCGCAAAGGGTGATCATCCTCAGTCAGAGACACAGCGGCAACAGTGGCCACCTTATTCTCTGAACCTCTGCCCGCTTTTCCTCCCGCACGCTCTCCACCAAGATAAGCATCATCGACCTGGATTCTGCCATCAAGGACATAGCGCCCCTCACGATTAGCCATCGCCTGCATCAGTTTGTGATGTATCAACCATGCCGTAGGATAGCTCACTCCCAGCTGGCGCTTGAGCGCCAGGGACGACAAACCGGTCTTGGCCTGACTAACCAGATAAATTGCCAAAAACCAGACGGTCAACGGTAGTTTAGTGCCCTGAAAAACTGTCCCGGCAATCAATGAGGTCTGATGTCGGCAGGCTCTGCATTGAAAAACCTTGCGTATACCATCACGTATGACATAGTAAGCAGCACCGTTACAGCGTGGACAGTGAAACCCATCCGACCAACGGGCAACTTCCAGCGCTTGCTCGCACTGCGCCTCCGTACCAAAGCCCTTGAGAAATTCCAGTATCGACAGTCCAGATTGAAACTGAATTCGATTCATCGCCATGATCGATAACTCCTTGTATCATTTAACAGCCATGACTTTTATGTCGCAACAAACTCGTCAGACAAACCTTGCTGACGTTTGTTGCTAATCAGGATAATTTTTGAGCGTGGACAGCAAGTTCGCCCTGGAGTGGCTGTGCATTTTCAATAGCATGAAGTACGCAATCAGCCGCATGAGCAGTTTGCTGAATGACATAGACCAGAAATAATCATAGCTCTCCTTGCTGTCAGAAATCACGAAGCTGGCCTGCTGTAGAGAGGCATGACAATCATCTGTTCCAGGAAAATGGTTTGGTCATTTTACTAATAGAATTCTTGCTGGCATCATGCATGCACAGCCATGTTCTGCAGAATTTTGTTCAGTTTTTCGTCAAGCGTGGCAGAAGTAAAGGGTTTGACAATATAACCATTTGCACCTGCCTGTGCTGCGGCAATAATATTTGCTTTTTTTGCCTCAGCTGTGACCATCAGTACTGGAAGATGCTTCAGTGATTCATCGGCGCGCATGTTCTGCAGCATGGTTAATCCATCCATGTTGGGCATGTTCAAGTCGGATACCACGAAATCAAACCCCCCCTCCCTCAATTTTCTTAATGCCACTGCGCCATCCTCGGCTTCTTCTACATTCTGAAAGCCTAGGTCCTTGAGCAGACTACGTACAATTCTGCGCATGGTTGAAAAATCATCTACCACGAGGAATCTTAAATTTTTGTCTGACATGGCGCTCTCCTTAAAAATAGTTATCATCAGAATGTTGCTGACTGTGCATAGGGCACTTCATCGGTTGCTAGTACTCTATTTTGATTGCCAGACTGATAACGGATGTCGCGTCCAAAAAATTTAGTGGTTTCTGCGTGGCGCAGTGTCAATCATGTTTCCTGTCACCAAAATGGCGGCTTCTTGTAATAAAAATTGCTTGAATGCAATGGAAATACTGGAAAGCCTTTTGTTTTTGCGGTGAACGACGTACCAGTCACGTATGATAGGAAACCCTTGTACATCGAGTATTTTCAATCGACCGGTTTCAAGCTCCAGTCTGATCGTGTGTATCGACATGATGCCCAACCCCATGCCTGCCTGGATCCCCTGTTTAATAGCTTCGGTGGTGTCAGCTTCCATTCCCTTATGGATACGGATTTTGGCCTGTGCGAAGAAACGTTCCATGGCGCTGCGGGTGCCGGAGCCTGGCTCCCGGACGAGAAAAATCTCCTGCTCCAATCGCTTTTCCGGGATCTGTCGCTCGCCGCAGAGCGGGTGATCTGGCGGTGCAATGATGACCAGTGGATTTTCCAGAAATGTTTCGGAGCTGATATCGATACCACCAGGAGGTTGTCCCATGATAGCGAGATCAGTCAGGTTGTCAGCCAGCTGTCTGAGTACATTTTCCCGATTGGAGACATGCAGGCTGATGGTGATGTCTGGATAGCGCTGGGTGAATCTCGCCAGTAGACCAGGTACAAAATAATTAGCGGTGCTGACAACAGCGATATTCAGTTTGCCACGTTGCACACCTTTTAATTCCTCGAGCGCCAGTTCCATGTCTGCCAGCTGCTGGGAAATGCTGCGACTGTAGTTGAAGAGTTCCTGTCCGGCCTCAGTCAGGTAGATGCGTTTGCCCATTTGCTCAAATAACGGTAATGCGACTATGGCTTCCAGCTGCTTGATCTGAATCGATACGGCTGGCTGAGTCAAATGTAACTCTTCCGCTGCACGTGTGAAATTGAGCAGACGCGCCACTGATTCAAATACTTTCAGTTGACGTAATGTAATGTGTAGCATAGTCAAATAAAGTTTTATCATAAGTAAAAGTTTATTATAACCATCATAATTATTAATTTGTACTTATGATTGATGCGCGGTATAGTTTTGCCTGCAGTATCGTTTGATTTTTTAAACAGTAGCCCGCCTGGTGAATAGTTCACGGCTCGGGTGAGGCTTTTCAGGAGATTGCAAGCATGACCGCTAAAAAAACCTATAGTGCTGGTGTGAAGGAATACCGGCAGACTTATTGGACACCGGAATACACACCAAACGAAACCGATATTCTGGCCTGTTTCAAAATCACCCCGCAGCCAGGTGTCGATCGTGAGGAAGCAGCCGCAGCAGTCGCTGCCGAGTCGTCAACCGGTACGTGGACGACAGTTTGGACCGATCTGTTAACCGATCTCGATTACTACAAAGGTCGGGCTTACCGAATTGAAGACGTACCCGGTGACGATACCTGTTTTTTTGCTTTTATCGCTTATCCGATCGATCTGTTTGAAGAAGGCTCAGTCGTCAACGTTTTCACCTCGTTGGTTGGTAACGTATTCGGCTTCAAGGCTATCAGAGGGCTGCGCCTGGAAGACGTGCGTTTTCCCATAGCCTACGTCAAAACCTGCGGTGGCCCACCCCATGGGATTCAGGTCGAACGTGACATCCTCAACAAATATGGTAGAGCGCTGTTGGGATGTACGATCAAGCCAAAACTGGGTCTGTCTGCTAAAAACTATGGGCGTGCAGTTTACGAATGCCTGCGTGGTGGCCTAGATCTGACAAAGGATGATGAAAACGTTAATAGTCAGCCATTCATGCGCTGGCGGCAACGTTTTGATTTTGTCATGGAGGCGATCCATAAAGCGGAACGTGAGACTGGTGAGCGCAAAGGACACTATCTGAACGTGACCGCACCCACTCCAGAAGAAATGTACAAACGCGCTGAATACGCCAAGGAAATTGGCGCGCCGATCATCATGCACGATTACATTACGGGTGGATTCTGCGCCAATACCGGGTTGGCTAACTGGTGCCGTGATAATGGAATTTTACTTCACATTCACCGTGCGATGCATGCAGTACTTGACCGTAATCCGCATCATGGCATTCACTTCCGTGTGCTGGCTAAAATCCTTCGTCTGTCGGGTGGGGATCATCTGCACTCAGGTACCGTTGTCGGAAAACTGGAAGGTGACCGCGAAGCGACATTGGGTTGGATTGATATTATGCGCGAATCCTTTATCAAGGAAGATCGTAGTCGGGGTATTTTCTTTGATCAGGACTGGGGTTCCATGCCAGGAGTATTCCCGGTAGCTTCTGGAGGTATCCATGTCTGGCATATGCCCGCGCTGGTTGCCATTTTTGGTGATGATGCCTGTTTGCAGTTTGGTGGCGGTACATTAGGGCACCCTTGGGGAAATGCGGCTGGTGCCGCTGCCAACCGTGTTGCGTTGGAAGCCTGTGTGGAAGCGCGTAACCGTGGCGTACAAATCGAGAAAGAAGGGAAAGCTATTCTGACTGATGCCGCGAAAAGCAGTCCTGAGCTCAAAATTGCCATGGAAACCTGGAAAGAAATTAAATTTGAGTTTGATACTGTGGACAAGCTGGATGTCGCGCATAAATAAACAAACAAAGCATTCTCGGTAAATATTAATTTTCGGGAATAACTTACTTTTTATCAGGAGTAGTAAATGTCTGAAATGATTGATTACAGTAGCCGTCTGAGCGATCCAGCCAGCCGTAAATTTGAAACCTTTTCCTATTTGCCGGCTTTGAGCAAGGATCAGATCAAAAAGCAGGTCGAATATATTGTGAAAAAAGGCTGGAATCCAGCAGTAGAACATACCGAACCAGAATATCTGATGAGTAATTACTGGTATATGTGGAAACTGCCGATGTTTGGTGAAACCGATGTGGATCATATTCTGAAGGAAGCGGAAGCTTGCCATAAAGCCAATCCAAACAATCATGTCCGTCTGATTGGCTACGACAACTTAGCGCAAAGCCAGGGAACGTCGATGGTGATTTACCGCGGTAAAACAGTTTAAGCACGCAACGCGGGACATATGAATCAACCCCCGTTGCTGGAAGGTGGCGGGGGTTTTATTTTGCCTGTCAATAAGGTTGCGAGTGTTGTGGTTAAATGCGGGAGAAAATAATGAGCGATGCAATCAAACAGTTTTTTATTAAAAATGAGCCTTATTACCGCCAAGTTGCGGATGAAGTCACGTTATACGAGGCAGCCTATTCGGTGCGTATGCCCATGATGCTGAAAGGCCCGACGGGTTGTGGTAAAACTCGTTTTGTTGAATACATGGCGTGGAAACTGAAAAAACCGCTGATCACAGTTGCCTGTAACGAGGATATGACCGCCTCCGATCTGGTTGGGCGGTTTTTGTTGGATGCAGAAGGAACGCGCTGGCAGGATGGTCCGTTGACGACAGCGGCACGTTTTGGCGCAATCTGCTACTTGGATGAAGTGGTAGAGGCGAGGCAAGATACGACTGTCGTGATCCATCCGCTGACCGATAATCGCAGAATACTGCCTCTGGAGAAAAAAGGAGAACTGGTGCATGCGCACGCTGATTTTCAGCTGGTGATTTCCTACAACCCTGGTTATCAGAGCCTGATGAAAGATTTGAAGCAATCTACCAAACAACGTTTTGGCGCGCTCGATTTCAATTATCCGCAAGCAGATATCGAAACTGAAATCGTCATGCATGAAACAGGTATTAAAGCTGACGTGGCTGGCAAGCTGGTGGCGATTGCCGAGCGCGCGCGTAATCTGAAAGGGCATGGCCTTGATGAAGGTATTTCAACGCGGATGTTGATCTATGCGGGCAGCCTGATTGCCAAAGGTGTGGATGTGCATGCCGCTTGTCACATGGCATTGGTGCGACCCATTACGGATGACCCGGATATGCGCGATGCGCTTGATGCTGCGGTAACAACTTTCTTCTGATCTCGGCCTATGAGGTCGGAATAACATTTTTCGGAGGGAAGTATGAGTGTAAAACTGACAGACTACGATGAATTATTAGAATCGTTGCCACCCGAATCCAGGGCACTGCTGGAGAATACTTGGCATGATGCAACGCGGATCCTCTCACCACGCGGATTGGATAACTACCTGAAGGGAATATCTGCGCTCCAGGGGCTTGGGCGAGGCCGTGGCCTGGTTGAAGCCTGGATTGACGAAGTGCCATTGGTGGCCAGAGAGGTGGGCGAGGATGTGATCAGTGAGCTTGCTACCACTTGTCTGACGCTGGCATCAAAAACTTCGGGTGCAGTAGTGGAGCTCATCATTGCAACGGCAGCAACGGCAGCCAGCAGACTGGGTGATACAAGCCTGTTTCTCAATTATTTGCAGTTTATCGGGCATTTAATCGCTCAGGCACCGCGTGGTGTAAGGCCAATGTTGGATAAACTGGATTTCCTGTTCAGTCAATTAACGTTGGGCGGACTGCGGCGCTGGGCATTGTGGGGTGCACACGCGCATCGCACAGATTACGAGGAGCAGATCGAGTACTTCAGTCTCAGCTCCAAAGAATCACTTGCCATGTTGCAGAAGGAGCGCAAAGGGACACTGTTCGTCGATATCCAGCGTCGAATCAATATGTATCTGCGAGCACTGTGGGCACGAGATTTTTACATGCGCCCGACTTCCGGGGATTTTGAAACCCGCGAAGGTTATCGCCCTTTTATAGACGACTATATTATTCATTTACCGGATGCGTTTGATACGTGTGGCGATGTGTCAGCCACTGAAGTATATCGCGCGGCGGCAACTCATGCAGCAGCTCATTTGGTTGAAACCAGAGCACCCATTTCCGCGGAATCATTGAATCCATTGCAGATGGCAATTATTGCCGTCATTGAAGATGCTCGTGTCGAGGCATTGACCATCCGACGGTTTCCAAAGCTGCGCGAGCTCTGGGCAGTGTTGCATACTGCAACTCCTGAGATGCAGGAAAGTATCGGTGACTATTTGAATCGCCTGGCGCGTGCGTTGCTTGACCCGGATTACCACGATTCCGATGAGTGGGTCAGCCAGGGGCGTTTGCTATTCGCACAGGCACAGGAACAGGAACGCTTGCTTGATAATCAGATCAGTTGGGATATCGGTGTGCAGCTGGCGCACGAAATCACAGCCAAGCGGCTGGCATTCAATCCACG
Organism: Nitrosomonas mobilis; assembly: GCF_900103035.1. Lineage (GTDB taxonomy): Bacteria > Pseudomonadota > Gammaproteobacteria > Burkholderiales > Nitrosomonadaceae > Nitrosomonas > Nitrosomonas mobilis. The sequence goes on along the minus strand of NZ_FMWO01000045.1, from coordinate 11,752 downwards.
AACGGATATATTGACTGCACCGTATCGTGATGACAATCGTTATTTCTGGGAATTTGAGGAATTCGATTTTGAACGTTCAATTGCTGCGGGTTATGAAGCACCCAAGCAAGTGCGCAAAAACGTCAGTATTATGGAATTCATCAATGAACTGGATGTTGAGACTGCGGGTGACGACGCACAGGAAATCTGGGTGCTTGGAACAGAATTGTTCCCGTATGAAGACCACGGAGTTTCCTACAATACGCTGGAAGGCAAGGAGCCACTGGCGTCACCGTTTCACTATGCTGAATGGGATTATCAGATTCAGCTGGAGCGTCCGTCCTGGGTAACTGTCCAGGAAAAGCGACCAAAATTGGGTGATATGGAGCTGGTCAATGAAATTACCACTCAATACAAACGTGAAATTCACCGGATGAAATTTCTGCTGGACGCGATGCAGCCGCAAGGTGTGCAGCGTATTCGCAAACTGGAAGATGGCGATGAGATCGATATCAATGCTGCCGTTGCGTCCTTAATCGATATCCGGATGGGGCTACAGCCCGATCCGCGGGTGATGATGCGCTCAGTGCGCAAAGTACGGGATATCGCGGTATTGGTTCTGCTGGATCTGTCTGAATCTACTAATGATGTTGTTGCAGGGCAGGATTTCTCGGTACTCGATTTGACTCGGCAAGCGACGGTACTGCTGGCGGATGCCATCAACCGCATTGGTGACCCGTTTGCGATACACGGTTTTTGCTCGGATGGCCGACACGATGTTGAATATTACCGTTTCAAGGATTTCGATCAACCTTATAATGAGTTGCCCAAAACTAGACTGGCCGGGATGAAGGGCCAGCTCTCCACTCGCATGGGCGCGGCTATTCGGCATGCCAATCATTACCTAAAACTACAGACGGCGTCCAAAAAATTGCTGCTGGTGATCACGGATGGAGAGCCTGCTGATGTAGATGTGCGTGATCCGCAATACCTCCGTTTCGATACCAAGAAGGCTGTGGAGGAGGCCGCACGTAACGGTGTCGTTACCTATTGCATGAGCCTTGACCCGCGCGGGGATCAATATGTTTCAAGAATATTCGGTGAACGCAATTATATGGTGGTCGATCATGTGCAACGGTTGCCAGAAAAATTACCATTGCTGTATGCTGGCCTGACACGTTAAATACATAATAAATGGGATGAGAGGATGAATGAACAGCACTATTGCGGAATTGACCACGATAAGGATGGCGGTTTGACACATCTTGGACGGATTGTTATCGATGCCTGGCTATTCGGTATTTTGCCCGAAACTGAAACTTGTCAAGGCTGGAGTTCATCACAAATGCAGAATCTGTATGAGAAGGTACATGCGGCATGGGAAGATTCTGCGCATTTGCCCAGTCGATTGCCGCCGGAATTGCAGCAACGGCATTCATTTTTATATGAACAACGGATTCTGATAGCAAAACGTAGTGGTTGGAACACCGAATTGGGGGATGATGATTGATCAGTCTCCGATTTTTTTTGCTGGAAATTTGATGATCTTTGCAGGGCTGTCAGGGTGTTCCTTTGCCATCATCGCGCGCAGCGCCAGCGGGAATTCCTGTTGCAGGCGCAACATAACCGATGTCTGGTTTTCTCTGTAAAAAACTGCATCATAGGTAACTGCCTGATTCAGCGCATTTCGCTCCCACGAATGGAAGCGCTGCCAGGAAATATCGATCCAGCATTTGCGTTCGCCATCTATGAAAATAAATTCTTCTGCATCAATGATAGCTAGAAACTGCATACTGCGAATAGGGACAAACAGATTTCCGGATGGACATCTGGCAAGCAGACTGACCGCCATATTATAAGTGGCAGCAGGTAGTGTCCGTCGCTCGCGGCTAATCTCAGTTTCGCGGTAACAGCTGATTTCCATATTCGGTCTCAACAGTTTGTAATCAGAAGACTGAAAGAGTCTAGTAAACGATAGGGTGGTCGGGGTGAGAGGATTTGAACCTCCGGCTCCTGCGTCCCGAACGCAGTACTCTACCAGGCTGAGCTACACCCCGAATAAAAAGGGGATGCCACCCTATATTATTCTTTCTCGCCGATTTCCTCGCTGCGTGATGTGATGCGGCATCCCGGCAAATACAGTGCGCTTGGTCTCGGCATTCATGGATTGTAACTGAATCCAATAAGTAGCGTCCCCTTTTTTCATTGGCAGCGTTGCCGTCCTTGACCTTGACTTCCTTCTCTCTCAACACATCGCTGAAAAGCAGGAAGATGGTTTTCTGTTGACGCTCTTTGCAATTGCATAAGCACATGTTGAACGTCAGGATAATCTGATGTCAACCTGAGCAGCCTGTCATACATTTTACCATTTCCAATTTCTGCTTCTACTCCCACCCGACAGGCTTCCAAAATGGATTGAGGTGTTTCAATGTGTGAAGCCCAGTCATCCTCTGGAATAGCAATGTCATATTTATCAAATAGGGGCAATAAGGCATTGATGTGCCGGCTCTCCGCATCTACGATATTAATGAATGGGCGTATGTCACCAAACTTTTGAATGACAGCGCGATATGTTGCGCGTGCCTTATATTCATCGTTGATAGCTTCTATAAGAATATTACTTAAAGTTTCTGACATTATTCTCTTCTCTGGGAAAAGGGAACGCTACTCTATATTATTCTTTCTTCGGGCGTCCTGATGGACGGTAGTGTAATGGCCTGCCAACAATTTTCTCCAACCCGTGAATAAATTTATCCGCTCCGCAAGGCAATCCTTTTTCAGTATTTCTTCGTAACACCTCCAGTTCATGAGGATCATCGTCTTCAGTCAACCATGTTGACCAATCCGAAATTGATTCGCATTGTTGCTTCCACTCTGGCTTTTGGCTTAATAATTCATCATCTTTCAATCTGCAATGCGCTGCGGCACTCGACCAGAGGTATTCTTCCGCTTTGACAACTATTCCTACCCTCACCGGATTACGTTCTACATAACGAATAGCTGCCCATAAATAAGCATCCCCCAAAGGGGATGAGAAAAATCGCCCTTGCCATAAGTGACCTTTCCATCCATGATTCCGGTTTATTTTCTGTGCATAGCGCATATGCAATGGTTTTAAAACCTTTTGCAATCCTGCCTCTGTTTCAGGAACTGCAACAAGGTGTATGTGATTTGTCATCAGACAGTAAGCCAAAATGTCCACACCGTGTTTGCCGCAATACTCTTTTAACCAATCGAGATAGGTTTTCCGATCTTCATCGGAGAAAAATACATCATCTCGCCGATTTCCTCGCTGTGCGATGTGATGTGGTATCCCGGCGAATACAGTTCTGCTTAGTCTTGGCATTTGTGGATTGTAGCTGAATCCAATAAGAAAGGGTAGCGTCCCCTTTTTTATGCCAGCGGGATCAAGTTTGCGCCGCAACCTGCCAATCATGACCTCAAGCACATTGCTGTCTCGATCTTCGTCATGTGGATAAAGGGCGTATGCAAGTATTTGTTTAGAAAACACTTCACCACGATGACGCACCAGTTCTTCCAGCAAGCGGTATTCAAATGAGGTTAATTCGATATTTACACCATTGATGGAAACCTGTTGTGCTGTCATATCCACCGCGATAGGGCCGCATTCCAGCAAGGTCTGCGGGATGCCGTTGGCACGGCGCAATAATGCTTTGACCCGGGCTTGCAGTTCTTCCATTTGAAATGGCTTGGTCAGGTAATCATCCGCACCCATTTCCAGGCCGCGCACCTTGTCTTGCCAACTGCTGCGCGCGGTCAGAATCAAAATTGGCAGGAGACTGCCCCGCTGTCGCAGTGCCTTGATTACATCCAGACCGGATTTACCGGACAGGCCAATATCGATAATGGCGGCATTCAAACGGTATTCCGTAGCGAGAAACAACCCTTCTTCGCCATTGTTGCAAGTATCAACCATGTAACCTGCTGCTTCCAGTTGCTGACGAATCTGGTTTTGCAAAAGGAATTCATCTTCGATAACCAGAATGCGCATTCAAGCCTCTTGTCTCACAGGGTGACAATAAAATGCGTTGAATTGAATCATGAAATTTACTTTGAAGATTAATGCGTGGATACAACCGCGCCATTCTGTGCATTGATCAGAACGGTATGCACTATGCCCTGGTCACTCAGTATTTTAATGCGGTAGAGATTATCAGTTCGGTTGATTGCCAGCACACGTCCCCTGAAATGTTGTTGTGCGATGGCGATTGCCCGCTGTTCCGAAATGCCGTTTGCTGAACTGCCTGCTTTGCTGCGCTCACTGGCTGTACTATGTCGGCTGGCGGTGGTGTCGGATATTGCAGCGATCATGATTAGCACAACCAATAACGCTTGCTGCCATCCATTCATAAGCCCTTATCCTTGCACGCCGATAATTAAAATCAGGCGGAAGCAGAATAAGTTTTTAATTTAGATCTGCCTCTCGCTTTTCGCATCAGAAACGTAACATAAAATCCACATTCCCGGCACTGATCCCCATATTCATTCGGGGTGGTACAACATATACCGGAGCCGGGGGGTAATAGTTGTAATTGTAATTATATTGTGATTGCGGGTAGTGTTGCTGATAATAGACAGGCGGCTGACTATAGATGTGTACATGCCCGTTAGAGTGGCGATGATGATCATGATGGTGATGATGATCGTGGTGCTTATGCTTATGGCGCTTATGCTTATGATGGGAATGGCCATGATGTCCTCTATCAGCGTGCGCCAAGGAGGGTGTTGCCAGACTGGCAGTCAATAATGTGGTTAGTGCCAGACCAATCAGTTTTTTGGTTTTGACGTTCATGATATTTCTCCTTGGTATTATTCTTTTCAGGTTGATTCCTGATGCTGCCAATGTTATGGCACCCAGCCTGAACCCAAGCTGAATAGGAAAACCCACTACCCGACCATCGTTCAATTAGTGTAATTTCTATCGTTTTAAGCATGGCACCCCACTGGAATCACAATCTGGTTTTTCCCGGTTTTTGAGGACACCGTGAACCGGATCACACATCTGAGAGGCGTTAAAACCAGGTGTAATAATTTAGTGATTCGAGATATCAGGTTTGAACGTTAACTTTTCGAAGCTCGATAGCATGGTAATGAAAATATACACAGAGGTTCTGTCATTCTGGTTCCAGGAAATCAAGGAAAAACTCTGGTTTTCTGCTGATGCAAACTTTGATGAACTGATTCGTCAGCGTTTCTCCGGTTTAATTCAGCAGGCCGCCGCTGCCGAATTGTTTTCATGGCGGACGACTGCGACAGGCCGTCTTGCTGAAATCATCGTGCTGGATCAATTTTCGCGTAATGTCTATCGTGATACCCCACAGGCATTTGCCCAGGATCCCATGGCATTGGCGCTTGCCCAGGAAGCTGTCGCTTCCGGCGCACTGCAGTCATTGAATCAGAAGCAACGCGGTTTCCTGTTGCTGCCTTATATGCACAGTGAATCGCGGCAGATACATGTCGTGGCAGCAGCACTCCATAAGGATTTTGCCTCGGCAAAAAGCTATTACTACGAACAGCGACACAAAGCCATCATTGACCATTTTGGCCGCTACCCGCACAGAAATAAAATTCTGGGACGAATTTCCACGCCGGAAGAACAAGCGTTTCTGAAGCAGCCACTCTCACATTTCCATTAAGGAGCCTGTAAAAAACTACCTGTGCTGCCATTTCTGCGTTTAAAGTTTGCTCAAAAGCTTCCATTCTTTTGCTAACTTTGTCCTTGAACTGCCTATAAGTGTTAGGCAATTGGAAACATTCTGATTAATCAGTTTTACAGATGATCCAGCGGGCTGATCACACCTTTGCCACCTTTGTTCAGTACATGGGTATAAATCATTGTGGTGGCAACATCACTATGCCCTAATAGCTCTTGCACTGTACGAATATCATAGCCAGCTTGTAAAAGATGCGTGGCAAAGGAATGGCGCAGGGTATGTGGTGTAGCTGGCTTGGTCACTCCCGCTGCCAGCACTGCCTTCTTCATCGCACGCTGCAGCAATTTTTCATCCATATGATGATGTCGCTCTACACCACTGCGCGGATCAACTGAATAGCTCTTGGCAACAAAAATATACTGCCAAATCCAGTCAGTCGCCGCCTTTGGATATTTTCGCTCCAGTGCATCCGGTAAATACACTGCGGCCATATCTTTGGCCAGATCATCCTCGTAGAGCAATCGCCGGTGTCGTATATGCTCATTCAAAATCGGGATCAAACTTTGCGGCAACATTGTTACCCGATCTTTTGCCCCCTTGCCATCGCGCACCAGTATTTCAGCTCGCTCAAAATCCACATCTTTAACCCGCAAACGTACACATTCCATTAACCGCATACCGGTGCCATACAGCAAGCGCGCCATTAAGCCATGTGCTCCTGTCATCCGACCCAACACCGCCTGTACCTCATTATGCGTCAGCACCACTGGCAAACGTGCCGGCCGCTTTGCTCGCACCACGTTGTCAAGCCAGGGCAAATCGATTTCCAGCACTTCCCGATATAAAAACAGCAAAGCTGAAAGTGCCTGATTCTGCGTTGATGCCGCCACCCTGCCCGATACAGCAAGATGTGTCAAAAAAGCCTCCACCTCCCCGGCCCCCATCTCCTGTGGATGCCGTTTATCATGAAATAAAATGAAGCGCCGTACCCACTGGACATATTGCACCTCAGTCCTTATGCTGTAATGCTTTAAACGCAGCTTGTCACGAAGCTGATCAAGTAACTTGGGTGAAGTCGGCGCATGAGATGGTGGCATTTTATTCATATTTCTTTTAAATTCATTGTGTTATCAAATAATAGATTTGTTATACACCTTCTTGTTAAGAAGTATACACCGCTTGCGGTGTATACTGAACGTTATGCCGCAGAAAAAGTGGTGGGGTAATTGGTGGGGAAATTAATAATGAAGGGCTTGATAGTGAAAGAAATTTTGCCGCAATCTGAAATTCAATGGCTAAAGCTTGCTGGAGCGCTTTTGCTCATTTTTGCAGCGGTCTATCTTCCAGCTGTGGCCGCCGAATCAGCTGGTTCCGTAATTGCCGTGAGCGCTGCACTTTCTGCGGTTGGCGGAGCACTTCTTGCAGATTCATTCGTTACTGCAAGAAGATTTATGAAGACTATTTCGCCTCGGCTAAATTCGATCAATCGTCTATTGGCAACAATAACTTCGCAAATCAGCTCAATCATCGTTCAAGAGAAGGGGGCGACAGGTGAGCACTTGGTTATAAGTAGACTCTCGGAGATCGTTCCTAGTCTGAGAGCGATTATTGCTGATATAAATGATCTCGCCGGGGAAAAGTTTGACCCGAAAATAATCAACGAAACTATTGATTCAATTGGAGAAGTCATCACGCAGCTGGAACGAGGAAAGATAAAGCCAAACTCCGAAACTCTGACAGTTTTCCTCAAAACCTTACGCGACAATCTCAAGCAAGAAAGTCCTGCTGGGATACGCACATCAGTCGATTGTCCGTACACAGACTGTGATGGGAAAACGGAAGTGGAATTGGGAGAATACCCCTCAACAAGTCGGGTTGTTGGCTGCGATAAATGTCACAACAAATTCCACGCACACAGAACGAGCGATGGCGCAGTAGAAACGAAGGAATGGGGTGCAAATAAAGCGGCATAACAAATCGTTGCAGCGGACATTTGACCCGCCACCCATTTTTGCTATCGCAAAAACAGGCGTCGCCTCAAATGCCGCTGAACTCAGGCGTTAGGCGCCGCAAACACACTCATGGCACATCCCCCGCAGAGTGAAGCTGTCGAAGCGCTCCTGCTTCAAGTTGAAGCGGACGCAGAGCGCATGCGCGAGGTCATGACTGAGGTCGTGGTTCCGGCTGGTAGTCCCATGTTTCCGCTCGACTTTCTTGCCTTTGCCGCTGCAAAGCGACATGCCAGCACAACGAGCGCCTTCGGTGCCATGGTGAGATCTTGGAACATGGTCATCGCCCGTGCACTTCTCAGAATGCATATTGACACGTCGCTTCGCTTCTCGGCGGCATGGCATGTGGCCGATCCGCATGCCTTCGCTACTTCGGTCCTGAAGGGTGAGCGGATCGACAAGCTGAAAACTCGGACCGGCACGCGTTTGACCGATTCGCACCTCGTACAACTGCATAGGGATGAGCATCCTTGGCTGCCCGCGGTCTACAAGCACTTATCGGGGTACGTACACTTTTCCGGCGCACACATTGCGGATGCGATCGAGGGACTTGGCGACGCAGACCGTACAGTCCAGTTCCTGGTCTCAGACCAGGACCTTAAGTTTCCGGAGTTCAGTTGGGTAGAAGTCCTTGACTGCTTTCGCGAGGCCACATCGATCCTTGGAACGTTCCTTCAGGGCTGGGGAGCAACCAAGAAGTTGTCCGATGCACAACTTGAAGCGTTGCGCGGCGGCGCCTAACGAGTAAGGTTAGGTCGTGCTAGCCACGACCTGAACCGTTTGTTGGACGAACCCGGCAGGGCTACCGACAACACGATGCAAATATATCTTCATCCCCTCCTGCAAATCTAGCTATTTTCCCCTCAACTACCCAAAACCACCCCATTTAAACTGAGTTTCAAACCATTTTTCAATGTAAACGTGGCGATTTTGCTGTGGTTTTGGCCATTTTTAGAATGAGTTTAGCCGCACCTGCCGGTTTGGGCAGGTTGGCGGAGTGTGAAGGGTTACATGGCCGTCTCCCGAGCTTTATCTTGTTGCATGATGTGAGCCCATACAGTGTTAACCCGAGTACGTAAGATACGCATGGGCTGTTGGCAGCACGCACACTTTATCGTTGGGCGTGGTGTAGGTGGCGGTGTAGCAATGCGTTTGATTAACTGCACCCATTTGACCAGCTTGCAGTTGGGATGTAAAAAACCGTAGTTGCGGGCGCGGCGGAAGCCTTTGGGCAGGATGTGTTTCAAGATAAGTTTCAGAAACGACACGCCGTCCAGTATGCGGGTTTGCCATTGTTTGGTTTGTCCGTTTTGATAGCGGAAAGTCACTTGCCCGTTTTCATTGGACAAGATGTGCTTCTCCGGCAACACGCCACGGTATAAATAACGTCCCAGATACACCAAGGCCTTATCACCCGCGCCCACAGCCTGACAATCGACCACCCAATCGGCCGGATAATTGGCAGGCAAGGCAATCCCCGCTTGGCGCAATCCATCCAGTATCTTGGCGCGAAACACTTTGGCCAAGGCTTTGTGGCAGAACAAATACTTCACCTCCTTTTGTCGCCACAAACGCTGTTTGTTATCAAATGCTTGCGTATTCCACGGAAACTGGACACTCAGTCCACGGCAAACTGGACAGTCGGAGCGTAGCGACGCGGGGGTTGTTTTTTACTCCTGATTTGAGGGTTTAGTCAAATCTCTTTTGCTCTTTCTGATCGACTCGCCGGACAGATCCAGTTTATGTGCGTTATGCACGAGCCGATCCAGAATGGCATCCGCCAGGATGGGATCGCCGATTGATTCATGCCAGTCGTCCACCTTCAACTGACTGGTGACGATGGTCGAGCGCTGGTTATAGCGGTCATCCAGTATTTCCAACAAATCGCGCCGCGCGGAATCCGTCAGCATCGCCACGCCCCAATCGTCCAGCAGCAGAACATCGACCTTGGCGAGCTGCGTGATGAATTTCACATAACGCCCGTCGCCATGCGCAACGGCCAATTCCTCGAACAGACGCGGCACGCGCACATACAGAGACGAATAGCCCAGCCGGCACGCCTGATTGGTCAAAGCACAGGCCAGCCAGGTTTTACCCAGTCCGGTCAGCCCCGTGATCAACACGTTCTGGTGCTCTTTGATCCATGAGCCTGCCAGCAGCCGGTTGAACAAGATTCGATCCAGGCCGCGCGCCACGCGGTAATCGACATCTTCCGGCGTGGCCGCATGTTTCAGCCTGGCGCGGCGCAATCGTGCCGTGGTCTGCATGGATGCGCGTTCGCTGGCCTCGCGTTCGACCAACAGGCCGAGACGTTCCTCGAACGACATGCGGTCAAGTTCGGGCAATCGCTGCTGTTCGTTCAGCGCCTTTGCCATGCCGAACAGGCGCAGTTGGTTGAGTTGCTGGTAGGTGGGGTGATTCAACATGCCGTTTCTCCTTGGTGGGTTGTGGTTAGTGGTAATACTCGGGGCCGCGCACCGTGCTGTGCGTGAGCGGCAAGGTGGTTTGCGCGGCTTCCGTCTGGATTTGTTTATCCAGCCCATTCTTGAGGATGGAGCTGACACTGCGGTAGTTGGCCGCGTTCAGGGCAAGCGCGCGAGTGCAGGCGGCTTCCAACCTCTGATTGCTGTAATCGCGACCCATGCGCAGCACGCCCAGACAGGCGCGGTAACTTTGTTGCGGGTGCTTGCGCTGCCCCAACATGATCTCCACCGTCGCGCGTGTGTCAGGCCCTACCTTCTGCGCCCAGTCGAGCAGGCGTTTGGCATTCCAACCCGCCACTTGCTGATGCGCCGGTGTCATATGCGCATCGATGGTGGTGTGCCGCCCTTTGAGCAAACTTCTGGCATGTGCGGCGATGCGGCTGCCGCGATGGAATATTTCAACCGTCGTTGCAGTGAAGCGCACATCCACTTCCTGACGAGCGAACCGGTACGGCGCCGAGTAATAGTGGCCTGCGATCTCAACGTGATAGTCAATGCCGACACGAGCGATCTTCCATTCGGCGAATTGGTAGCGATCCGCCGGCAATGCTTTGAGTGCCGGGCAGTCGAACTCGACGAACGCGCGGTGGCGGCAACCGGGCAGTTTCTTGAATGGGCGCTGGTTCAAGTCGGCCAGCAATGCCGATATGGCGCGGTTGGCCTCTTCCAGACTGAAGAAATGCTGGTTGCGCAGCCGTGCCAGTATCCAGCGTTCGACCACCAGCACGCCATTCTCCACCTTGGCCTTGTCGCGCGGACGGCGAGCGCGTGCCGGTAGAACCGTCACGCCATAGTGCGTGGCCAAGTCGCGGTAAGTCGGGTTCAACTCCGGATCGTAATAGGAGGGATGCTTGACGCCTGACTTGAGGTTGTCTGGCACCAGGATGTCCGGCACGCCCCCGATGAACTCGAAGGCGCGCACATGGGAGCCGATCCAATCGGGCAGCTGCTGTGTCCAGGTGGCTTCAGCAAAGGTGTAGTTGGATGCGCCGAGTACGGCAACAAAGAGTTGCGCATACCTGACTTCCCCCGTCAGCCCGTCAATAATCTGCAAGGTCTGCCCGGCATAATCGACGAACAGCTTATCGCCTGGCGTGTGCGTTTGCCGCATGGTGACCGACAGCTTGCCCACCCATTGCCGGTAGCGTTCGCAGAACCAGCTGTATTGGTAACCGTCAGGGTGTGCCGCTTTATATTCCTGCCACAGCAACTCCAGCGTAACGCTCTTCTTGCGCATTTCGCGATGCGCCCAGACCCAGTCCGGCTCGGACCGAACAATATCAGAAGGCACAACTGGCGGGAACAGCCGCCGTTCGAGTGCCAGATCACCCATACCTTCGGGTAGCGGATAGCTCAGGCCAGCGGCCTTGGCACGGCGAAGATAATCGCAAACAGTGGTCGGCGACGCGCCGATGGCGCGGGAAATTTCCCGGTTAGAGCGACCGCATTCGAAATGCAGCCGGAGTGTTTCTGTAATTTTGCGCATGGATAACCTGTTGTTGGCCATGTGGTCCCCCGGAAAAAATCTCCGAGGTTGCCACGGTTATCCCGCGTACCGCTACGTCTCTAATTTCACTGTCCAGTTTGACGTGGAATCAGTGTCCAG
>NZ_FMWO01000046.1 GCF_900103035.1 Nitrosomonas mobilis | reverse complement strand
TGGCTGGCATTGGCGAGTTGTGCCCACCCCAACGTTCCAGCCATCTACGCCAGCCCAGGTAATTTTCCAGGTATTTGGTTGCGACCCCATGAAATCTTTTCATCCACTGTTTAAGTCTGCTGTCGTAGGCATTAACATTCTGGATATGGTAAACACCAGCAATGACTCGAATTCCAGCAGAGAGATTGACGGGGCGATGGGTAATTCCGAGGCTATGAGCCACAGACCGGTAGACGGCAGCGCCATCACTACAGAAAATGGCATCTTTTGCCAGGATAGCCCGCAAAGGCGGCTCAATTGTCTTTTTATCAAGCGCATTCAACATGAAATCTGCTGTTGCACCAGAGCGGTCGCGTACTACCAGCACCGGCACCTGATCTTTGCCTGTGCTACGTACATGGATTTGCTTGCCACGTTTACGCGGTGGACGATTCAGGTGACGTTGACCTTTGCAGGAAGAGGGAAAAAAGGTCTCATCCGCCTCAATGATTCCTTGCAAGTGGTTGGCTTTAGTAGCCGCCGGCAAAGTCAGGAACCGATGGCGCCAGCGAAAACTGGTGTTTTTGTCTATTCCGCATTGCCTGCCGCTAGCTCGCACGGTCAAACCTTCAATCAACGCTGCACTGTAATTCAACCACTGCTCCTTATGCCGCAGACGGGCCAAAGGAGTTCCCGAAATAGCCGTGAATGTGTGCTTGCATAAGCAACAGCGAAAACGTTGCAACCCCGCCTGGTGCCCCCAACGATGAGGGCGATCCGCCTGGCAGACCGGACAACTCGGCTCAAAAGAGTCCTCAAGATATTTCACAACCACAGCTTGTGGCTTCGCCTCGCTCAGATAATGTTTGGCCTGTTCTTTTTGACGACGATTAAGTTGCGATATCTTTTCCAACCACTCCCGAAAATCAGTGGCTTTCATGACTATACCCTCCAGTCTTAAGGTTCCAGCCTATCCGACAAAAAGGTAGTTCCAACGTTTAATGCAGACATAGCCTTTTTTAAGGTCTCTGTGAAATCTCCTGTTGAAACCCCTCTCAGATACAACCAAGGCAGAAATTCTTCAATGCTTCGTGTTCGTTTCAAGTAGGGAGGGATCAGGCTGCTGTTAAATTTGATGCCAGAACCGCTGCGATCACGTACTTTCGGCACTTTGACTTCAATCTCACCAAGCCCGGTTTGAATCGAGCGCCCCGGTAGATAACCATTTCTGACAACTGCCGATCTACCCTCAGCGGTTTTCAAACCACCATGATGATGATGGATAAAGCTGGTTACTTCCGCTTCAATCGCTGCCGACAACATCTTACGTGCGCCTTCTCGCAGCACTTCCTGTAACGGATCATTTTGCTCTGGTTTATTCAGATTAAAAACTTTACTATCTGTCATGCGGTGTTTCCCTTGTTTTGTTGGTTGATCTGCTAGATCCTCAACAACAGGTTACATCGCTTCCTTCTCCCTTGTCATACACCAGAAATAATCATAGCTCCACATTATCCCTACATTAATGGAGATGACTTGTGCGATATCTGCTGGCTGCAGCACTGGTTTGTGTTCTTACTTTAATGATATCTGCCTCAATCCTTGCTGATGAGCAAGGCTCACCATCTGCGGCAATTGAGAATTCTCTGGGGATGAAGTTTGTGCTGGTGCCTGCTGGTGAATTTGAAATGGGCAGCGATGAATCACCGGATGTGTTGTCAAAGGATTATCCGCAGTACGAGCGCGGTCGTGTACAGGAACTTGAGGACGAAGCACCAGTGCATCGAGTGCGCATTACTCAACCTTTCTACCTTGGTCAGTTTGAAGTGACCGTCGGGCAGTTTCGTAAATTTTTAGAAGCTTCAGGCTATATCCTAGAGTCGGTGGCAGACGGAACGGGAGGCTATGGATATAACGCGAATTATGATCCTACCAAATCCGATAGCGGCGATGCTTTTGAGGGACGCGATCCGAAATACTCCTGGCGTAACCCAGGTTTTGTCCAAGGAGACAATCATCCGGTTTTGAACGTAACTTGGAATGATGCGGTAGCGTTAGCGAAATGGCTCAGCGAGAAGGAAGGAGTCAAGTATCGCCTTCCAACCGAGGCAGAATGGGAATATGCCAGCCGTGCCGGCACGCACACACGATATGCAAGCGGTGATAATCCGGAATCCTTGATAAAAATCGCCAATATTTTCGATTCTGATGCTAAAGAAGATTGGCCACGCTGGACACAATTTGCACTATCGGGCCATGATAGTTTTGCATTCACCTCACCCGTTGGCAGCTTTGCACCAAATGCCTGGGGACTTTATGATATGCACGGCAATGTATGGGAATGGGTTTCTGACTGGTATGCGAACGACTATTACGCAAAGTCGCCTGTCGATGACCCCCAAGGACCAGCCGATGGCATCGCACGAGTAAGACGAGGGGGTTCTTGGCATACGTGGTCCCTCTACGCGCGCTCATCGTATCGCAACTGGCTTTCGCCGAACTCGCGCTACATATTGGTTGGAATGCGTCTAGTGCGGGAGGTTTCAGAACGCTAAACGATCTGCTCTAATCGAAGGAAAACAACTAGAGTGATACTTCAACAAACTTGTCACATTAAGAGATCGGGAGACAGGAAAGTGATAAAACTCCGTTGGCCTTTTTTCTTTTCAATCCCCACGTATTTGCGAGCGTTCATGCAGATTCTTACTGACTTCGAGGTTTCAAGAAATCTGATAAATTTGCTCATTTGTTCTCTTTTTGCCCAATTATTCTCTCCACCTATACCCGTCATGCAAGTGCAAAGTCCGCAAGTTTTTATTATTTTGAGAATTCTCAGGTGATTTTGTCAGCACTGCGCGATTACGAAGAAGCCAAGTCAATACGCGGCAAAGAACTCGATTTTGCTGACGCACTCATAGCTAATAAGTCGCACTTTGTCGCAGAGAGTATCGGCGCTTCATTGTCAGCTTTTTACAGTTTTGATAAAGCGGTAATACAATCGAGAAATGTCAGAAGTCTGTAAATAACACTGGTTAAGTCTTATGAATCAATCGATTATTAGTATATTTATGATTTCTTATAATAAGTATTATGTTAAATATTGGGCAATTGTATGGTTAGTAATCATTATTATGACTCTGTCGCATTAAGTGTTTTCTATCCAAATCAATCATTTATTTTAATGAAGAGAAATTGCCAATAATTGCTTAATGCGACAGAACCCTCGTAGACTGGTTCGCCAAGGAAAACCGTGAGCTCAAGGTTCTCCTCGAGCCATACTCGGGTGCGGCATTTGGGATGCAGCGCGCCACACCGCTGATTTCGCGGGAGTCTGGTTTGTCTCCGAAATGCTCACCACGCTACACGAATGTATCGATGATCTCGCTTAATGAGACAGAACCTTTTTCTTCTCACCTCATTCAGAAATATTCAATATAAATATATATCCGCTTTTTAAAAAAGGGTATATGCTCTGTTTTGCCGATCTAGTTCTACTGCACAGTTTCTTTGGGTGCAGGAATGCGGGCTGGAACCCTCTGAATAGGGGCAGTAAAGTCGAGAAAAGCTCGTTCAGAATAGGATGCAATAGATGGATTAAATCGGTTGGCGCTCGAACTTTTTGATTTATTCAACAACGCCCCTCGAAGGAGATTAACCATGGCAAATCAGTTTCAACAAGCCAATTTGTTTGAGTTAAGCGGTGACGATATTCAGGTCACCTATTCACCGTCTAGCTTTACTGGCGATCCGCTATTTAGCTATCGGGATCCAAGCACCAACGTCCAATTTAGAGGAAGCGATATTCGTAGCGAATCGACAGAGATAGGAGAATTACTCACAGTAACACTGGAACAGATACCAGACTTGCGCACGGTGACCTTCACGCTGGTCTTGCCTGTTGTTAATGTCATGCCCGGATCATCTGGTATTTGTATACAGGTTCCCGGCATTACAACCGCGACTCACACATCAATCGCTGGTCCCGTGTTGGGTCCACAGAAGACATATTCGCAAGTGTACCTCAGTGGCACTGCTCAGGCTGTTTCTTTTTAGGAAGAGCGTCCACGCGGGTCCCGTCGCATTAAGCAGGTTTTGGTAATATTCATTCAATGGAATCAATGATATATTTGGATAAAAACGCTTAATGCGACAGAGCCGACCGCGAAAGGGACGCTTCGACACGATAGGGCCAGCCAGCCTCTTCCAGTGCCCCATATGATTAAAACGTGAGCGAAATCGGCCGACCAAAGCTTTGCCGTCCAACGTTAAATGGGCTTACTTTACGGCCTCAGGTTTCATAAAAATCAATTCCCAAATATAACCGTCTAAATCTTGGTAGCCATGTGCATACATAAAACCGTGGTCTTGAGGTTAGTTATAAGTTGTGCCGCCAGCAGCAATGGCTATATGAACCATTTCATCAACATCTGCCTGGCTTTTACAAGATAAGCGCACTAAGTTTTAAAGTGTAGGTTTCATGGCAAATCCCTTCGCTAATCTGGTATCTCAGGCTCAACCAGCCTCGCCAAGTTTAATAGCGACTCCTGCCAGCCGAGATAACATGCTTCCAGAGGAATGACATCCGGCAGACCTTCCTGCACGATGTTCAATTCTGTGCCAACTGACACCTTTTTCAGGGTGACAGTCACCTGAATTTCGCCAGCTAAATTCGGATCATCGAAAATGTCCGTGTAACGCAGGCGCTCATGTGGTACCAGTTCGAGGTATTTCCCACCAAACGAAATGGTCGTGCCCGTGGTGAAGTTCGTGAAAGACATTTTGTAAGTGCCGCCGACCTTCGCATTCATGTGATGCACCTTGCCGGTGAAACCATTCGGCGGTAGCCATCGCGCCATCGCATCCGGCTCAAGGAAAGCTTGATAGATTTTTTCAGGTTTTGCGGTCAGCATTCGGTGCAGGCGGACAATTTTTTTCGTAGTCACGTTAGTCTCTAGATTGAGATTAATGGTTGGATGTGTTGCCTTCAATATGAGTCGAACGAATTGTGCAAAAATCGACAACTGGCTAGGGACGAAAAATGATGAGTCTCGCCCCAGCCTAGGTTGTCGAAATCCGCAATCAGAGTAGCTTAAAATCAGGGTTTTCTTGTGTATACGATTTCCATCATCTTCATTTCCTCGCCACCGTGATGAGCACCATACATATCAAATGTCTGGGTATTCTTGTCAATAATCTTCCAAATGGCACGATGCGCCATCTGGCCGCCTCCTGGTTCGGTATGTTGTCCATGTAGCGTGATGGTTTTACCGTCCGCACTTGCCGTTCCTTCCATAGTGAAAATACCGGTACCCATAGTGCTCATCCACGTCGAAACGTAGCGCTTAAGTATATTGTCATAACCATTGATTCCTATCCCAGTGTAAGGTTGTCCGTGCATCTGGCCGTTGTACTCTTGTTGGAGAAAGCGACCACCTAGCAGCATTTTCATTTCAGCGGAACCAGTCGATTCCACAGGTGGGTCGTTGGGTCCCATCCATTCTTTGGTTTTTGTAGTCCAGCTTCCTGCAAGGCTGGCAAACAGCTGATGAGGTTCGCCGGGCATGGCCAGTTTGGTGTAGAGTTCCATCATGGCCTGTGGGTCCATGGGTTGCTCAGCTTTCTTGTCTTTTGCGATGGCAATGGATGCTGTCATCAGGACAAATAAACCGATAAGTATGTATTGCATAAATCCTATAGTTTTCTCCTTTAAGGTGCAGCATGTATAGGTTCTTATGTCATTATTGAAAAGTATGAGTTTAATGTTCGTGGCCATGATTGTTCTCTCAGTTAAGATTGAATAGTTACAAATTATTTGGTCTTCAAAATTAGTAAAAGAGTGAACGCCAAGTTCGACATTGAGAATGAAATTTTTAGAATAGCTCCCGGCTGGCGCTCCATTCAAAGTGACAGTTTGAGCTATCGGAAAGTTTCGCTATCAGCAAATCCAAATGCCCTTGGTCATGGCTTCGCTGGGTGGCAGCAGCCGGTTACAGTCCAAATAATGTCCATTTGCTCGAATCGCGTCGGTGAAGCGAGAAGATAGCCTGTCGGGCATAATGTTGAGGAATTTCACCTACAGAGAAGCCAAGGTTCTGTCGCAAACATTCGTAAAGTGCAAAGCCACACTTATCTGCGGGCACAGTTATCCTGCTAAAGCCATAAACTGCTTATAAGCGGGTATATTTTCATCAGATAATTGTCCCTTGCGGATCATGTGAATCGGCCTGTCTTTTCCGGAGACTTTTTAGTTTGAGTCATACCGTCCTTTTTAGTCACCCCAGGTAAAAAGCGGCTCAACCACATGCTGAATCTGTAAACCTGAAATCAATCCAAAGTACCGCGCATCAAAAGAATACAGACTCACATCGGACATCAGCAAATATTCTGAATCATCCAGCACTTTTTGATCCATCCGATATTGCGGAAATTCAAGGCCGCTTATCTGAGCACTATTAGGCAGTAAATCCCCATTCACTGTAATTCTGCGAATTCCGGTTCAACCTGGACACGCATTCCACGGCAAACTGGACAGCCATTCCAGAGCAAACTGGACACTGATTCCACGTCAAACTGGACAGTGAAATTAGAGACGTAGCGGTACGCGGGATAACCG
>NZ_FMWO01000097.1 GCF_900103035.1 Nitrosomonas mobilis | reverse complement strand
TCAGCATACAGTTTTTTCTGATCTTGAATGGCTGAGAGATGGAGCGCGACACGACGAAACATCTCGTAACCATCTTGATCTGATGGGCTATTATGATAGGTGATTTGTTGCAAATGTGCGCGCTGCCGGTTGCGTTGGCGATGCTTCTGCTCTTGGGTCAATTGAATGCCGGGAAGTTGATAATAGATATCCTGGTTTTTTGTATCCAAGATATTTGGAGAAACAGTTCTCTGTTTTGAGCCATGGCGCAAGCGCCGCTGGTGACCTCGCTCCCCAGATCCTGGATTATTGCGAATAGCAGTTTTTTGTTCCGTGTGATACAAGCGCAGTTCCTGCGCCATCATCCGCAACATAAGGTCAACATCAAAGTGCTGACGAAGCAACAAAGTCAGTTTATGTTGACTGAATGGGGTCAGGAGTCGTTTCGTAAATTCTTCTCCTGAAATTGGATCAATGCTGAAAGTAGGATTTTCTGAAACGCCCCCTCCAAATATTGGTGCCAACAGACTACCACTATCTCCTGTCAGCGCAGGAGTTGCCCCTGCATTCGCACTAAAACTGAAAGTGGCTGCAATATTTGAAACCCTTGTGAAATGTAGCGGCTCATGATGCCGGGCGCGAACAATATTAATCAAAAGTTGCTTAGATTCTGCACGGATAGCAGCATCGTCATAAACTTCGACTGCCCGGTTTAACACAATAGGCGACAAACAACCTGAGATTGTTGGAATAATAAAGAAGACAAGTAATATACGTGCTAATTCTCTCATTAGTAATAGACCTGTAAATGTAGCTCAATTCGCATTAAATAGTGAGCCTACATCATTAATTGAGCCTACATTTATTGGTTCTGTAGCAACTTGTGCCAGTTTGAGTAACTGAAAAATCAGATAATCAATTTTAAAGGCGCTCACTTTCCAAAAGACGCCATTCTCTACGCTGTTCTTTTCTCGTCAGATACGGTGTTTCTTCCTGCGACATTGAAGCCATTATGGAAGAAAGCGGTATTAAAGTTGACCATCCCGTGCTTCAACCGATGGGTTATCAATTACTAATCTCCCTTCTAAGAATATTAAACGCGCTGTTGCAACGTCCTGGCGAATGGATAAAATCCATACCAAAGTAGAGGCTAAACGAGTTATCGGTTTAAGATTTTGAAAGGAGAGATTTGTTTGAAGAATTTCCTTACCAGAAGAAGTATTGGAGAAGGCATTTCTGGGCGCGAGGAGATTTTTGCGCGATAGTGGGCCAGATGACAGAAGATATGATCAAACAATACTTGGAGCATCAGTCGGGTAAAGGGTTCTGCCGAACTAGGCGAAATCATCGATACATTCGGATAGTGTCGGACCGGCTCACCCCGTTCGGCACCGAGGATGCACAAGCTGTGCATGCTGCATTGCAGGAACAGCAGTTCGGTCTCCACCGTCCGTCTGTATAAATTGAATAAAAATAGAAAAATAGCCTAATGCGACAGAGCCAATAAAGTATATCTATTGTATAACTGTATTTTTTTCCGAGTCGATTTTCACTTTGGCCTTTTTACCATTGGCATCAATGATCTTCACCTCGACAATCAATTTCCCTTGTTTCTGTTCAACTTCAACCTCGTGGATATTTCCGGGATTTGCAGCAACGGCTGCCCGAATAGCAGAGATTACTTGATCTGCAGGCAATCCTTCGTCACCGGCAAAAGCGTTATTGAATGAAAGAAGCACGGCTGTAGTAAGGATGGCAGCTCCGGTAATCTTTTTCATCATTACTATCTCCTTTTGGTTTATCTATGTGTATGGTATCACCAAATTATGGTTCTATCGCATTAACGAAAGAAAGCTGATTGATAATCTGATCAATAGCTGATAGCTGCTTTATTAGCGCCACTCTTGCTCATCCTTTGACCTTGATATGGGTCTTGCCCAGACGCCAGCTTCTACCAACCGAGCGTTTGTACTTTCTTCTAAAAATATTTTCCAATGATGATAGAAACCGGATCGTCCAATGGCGCACCGTAGAATAATCTACAGACACAACACGCTCCCTCATCATCTCTTCCAAGTGTCGGCAACTTAACGGATATAAACCAGAATTATTACATTAAACAGAACCTTTATATTTGTCTGAGGAGTTATTTAGTAGCAGTAGAAGGTGTGAACGCATCGGAAAAGAAGTTTTCTACCTTCAGGCCGTGTGCCTGGGTGAAATCATCATAGGCTGCGCTGATCATCGCAGGTGCACCGCACGCATAGACTTGGCAGTTTGAAAGATCGGTCAGGTCTTCCATAACTGCTTGATGAACCAGACCCGTTCGTCCTGACCATGTGTCGGTTGGAGCTGGTTCTGATAATACGGGCACATAATTAAAACTTTTATTTTCCATCGCCCATTTTCTGGGCAACTTATCCAGATAAAGATCCGCGCGAGCGCGTGCTCCCCAATAGAACAATATATCGCATTGCCTGAACAGGCTGCTTTCATTTTGAAGAATATGTTCAAGCATACTTTTGACGGGTGCAAAGCCCGTGCCGCCTGCCAGAAAAATAATTGTTGTGTTCTTCTCGGGCGCTTCTTGTAGACGAAAAGTACCAAACGGACCTTCAATACGTAATATATCTTTTTCTCTCATTTGCGAAAATACGTATTGAGAAAATACACCACCATTGTAATTCCGCGCATGCAGTTGTAAAAAATTATCATTCTGAGGTGCATTTGCCAAGGAAAAGCTTCGCCGTTGACCATCTTTCATCAAGATATCAATATATTGCCCAGGTAAAAATTGCAAACGTTCATTCGTCGGTAATTTCAGATAAATGATCATCACATCAGGCGCGACATGATCTAGTTTCTGAACCCGGCATGGCAGGGTACGGATTTTGATATCTTTGATGGTTACTATTTCACGACTTTCTATTTCCAGATCAGACTGCGGCATGGCACGGCAAAATAGTGCCATTCCTTGCTGTTTTTCCAATTCAGTCAACATCGCTTCGTCATAGCAGCCATAATCTACGTGACCTTGTATAATTTTTCCTTTGCAGGTTCCACAAGCGCCATTCCGGCATCCATAGGGTAACGACAATCCTTGCCGTAATGCTGCCTCGAGAATTGTTTCTGTTGGTTCAGCAGAAAAAATATGACCGCTGGGTCTCAGTAGAATTTGATAAGGTTTCATTTAAAACCGATTACTAAAAATGGTAAAAAATAAGCTGTTGATTGTAGGATGTGGTGATATTGCCATGAGATTGTCTGTTTTGCTCAAGACGCGGTATCACCTGATTGGCTTGTGCCGCAATGTCGAAAACTTTGATAAATTACGTGCGCATGGCATCAGTCCAGTAGCAGGGGATCTGGATTATCCAGCCAGCCTCGGTAGATTATCCGGGGTAGCACATACAATTGTTCACCTCGCTCCGCCACCAGGACAGGGCCGCAACGATACGCGCACCAAACATTTACTGACAGCACTTTATCGCCAGTCAAAAACAAAAACAGCGATACTACCACAACAGTTTGTCTATATCAGCACGAGCGCTGTTTATGGCGACTGTGGTGGTGGCTGGGTAGATGAGAGTCGTACTGTCAACCCTCGTAATGATCGTGCCTGGCGCAGATTGGACGCAGAGCGGCAAATTAGAAACTGGGGAAATCGTCACGGTGTTCGAATTTCGATATTGAGAGTACCTGGTATCTACGCTGAAAATCGCCTGCCAACTACGCGCCTGCAACAGGGATTACCAGCATTGCTGGCACACGAGGACAGTTACACCAATCATATTCACGCTGATGATCTTGCGCGAATCATTGTTGCAGCAGTGCATTATGGCAAACCTGGAAGGGTATATCATGCTTGTGATGACTCTCATTTGAAAATGGGAGATTATTTCGACCTGGTTGCAGATCACTTCAGGTTACCTCGCCCACGGAAGATTACCCGAGAGCAGGCACAAACAATACTTTCACCGGGAATGCTGTCATTTATGCAGGAATCCCGCCGCCTGAAAAATGTGCGTATGAAGCAGGAACTGCGGGTAAGGCTGCGTTATCCAACGGTCGCAGATTGTCTGGCGGCCATTACAGTTTAGCTCAATTATTGTCTGGCAAATGCCGTAAATATTGCTACGAATCCGAGTAATCAAATAAAAGGAATCAGCATGGCGACAATAGCAGCAAAACAGGCCAAAATTAAGGAATTCAGCTTCTTATGGGAAGGCAAAGATAAAAACGGCAAGGCAGTCAAAGGCGAGATGCGTGCAGCCGAAGCAATTGTGGTGAAATCAACCCTGCGACGACAGGGCATTATGGTGACCAAGGTTGCCAAGGCGCGCGCAAGCGGTAACATTAACGACAAGGATATCACTCTGTTTACACGCCAATTGGCAACCATGATGAAAGCGGGTGTGCCTCTATTACAGGCATTTGATATTGTTGGCAAAGGACATAGCAATCGTGCCGTTGGAAAGTTACTGATGGATATCAAAACCGATGTCGAAACCGGAAGCAATCTGGCGGATGCTTTCCGCAAATACCCGCTTTATTTTGATTCGTTATTCTGCAACCTGGTTGGGGCTGGTGAGGCAGCGGGTATCCTGGATAGCCTGCTTGATCGGCTCGCCACTTATAAGGAAAAAATTCAAGCTATTAAGGGAAAAATCAAATCAGCCTTGTTTTATCCCATTTCCATTATTGTGGTTGCTTTTGTGATTACAGCAGTAATCATGATATTTGTCATTCCGGCGTTCAAGGAGTTATTTGAAGGGTTTGGCGCCGATTTACCTGCGCCGACTTTGGCAGTAATGGCAGTTTCCGATTTTTTCGTGGAGTACTGGTGGGCCATATTTGGCGGGGTGAGCGGGGGGCTGTACGCTTTTTTCTACGCTTGGAAACGATCCCGGCCAATGCAGCGTGTTATGGATCGACTGGCATTAAGAATACCCATTTTTGGCGAGGTTATTCGCAAGGCAACCATTGCTCGCTGGTCACGCACACTTTCAACCATGTTTGCTGCCGGCGTGCCACTGGTTGAGGCGCTCGATTCGGTTGCAGGCGCTGCGGGTAATCAAGTTTATTATGAAGCCACCAAGCAGATTCAGGGGGAAGTCAGTACTGGTAACAGTCTGGTAGAATCGATGACACTTACTAACGTTTTCCCCAGCATGGTATTACAAATGGTGGCTATTGGTGAGGAATCGGGTTCACTTGATGCCATGCTGAGCAAGGTTGCTGATTTTTTTGAAGCAGAAGTGGATGATGCCGTGGAAGCACTATCCAGCCTGATGGAGCCCATTATCATGGTTGTTCTGGGAACGTTGATTGGCGGAATGGTAGTTGCCATGTATCTTCCTATCTTCAAAATGGGGCAAGTTGTATAAATAATGCCATGTCTAACCTGATAAATTCTCTGCAAGAGTCGCCTGTCTATTTTGTTACGTTGGTTTCCATCATTGGTCTAATGCTGGGAAGCTTCCTGAATGTGGTCATTTACCGGTTACCGAAAATGTTGGAGCGCGAATGGCGTCAACAATGCGCCGAATTACGTGCGGAAGAAATAGTAACTGAGCCAGTCTTTAATCTGGCAACACCACGCTCAACTTGTCCACAATGTCAGCATAAAATTTCTGCACTTGAGAACATTCCGGTTGTTAGCTATCTGTTCTTGCAGGGGCGATGTTCGGAATGTCAATCATCCATTCCATTGCGATATCCACTGGTTGAGATGCTGACCGCTATTCTCAGCGGTTTTGTGGCCTGGCATTTCGGATTTGGGGTGACGGTATTGGCCGCGCTCATTTTTTTATGGGCAATGATTGCATTAACCTTCATCGATATCGATACCCAACTCCTGCCTGACAGCATCACACAGCCATTACTATGGTCAGGTCTGCTATACAATCTTCACGGTGGACTGACAGATATTTATTCAGCAGTAATTGGCGCTACTGCTGGCTATCTGATGCTATGGTCAGTGTACTGGGTATTTAAATTACTAACTGGCAAGGAAGGAATGGGCTACGGGGATTTCAAGCTGCTGGCTGCAATTGGCGCCTGGCTGGGCTGGCAGTTATTACCGATGGTGATTCTGTTCGCCTCTGTTGTAGGTGCAACAGTGGGCGTAATGTTAATTTTAAGTAAAAAGCATACCCAGAATGTCGCAATTCCTTTTGGCCCCTATCTGGCGGGCGGTGGACTTTTAGCCTTATTCTGGGGAAAACAGATCAACCAGCTTTATTTGGCAATGTTCTAACGGTTTTCGTCAGTGAGAAAACATCAAGCATCATTAATCGTTGGTCTGACTGGAGGAATCGGTAGCGGCAAAAGCAGAGCAGCTGAATTATTCCAGGGGCAAGGGGTTGATGTGATCGATACTGACCAGATCGCTCACACCCTGACTCAGCCAGGAGGTGTGGCGATTGAACCGATACGTCAGACATTTGGTGAGAGTTTTTTCCTGCAGAACGATATCCTGGATAGGGCTGCCTTACGAAAATTAGTATTTGCGAACACACAAGCGAAGCAACAGCTTGAATCTATCCTGCATCCACTGATCTATCAGGAAACATTACACCGCATACCAACTATCCGATCAGATTATGGCATTCTGGTCGTGCCTTTGTTACTCGAAACCCATGATTACCGGGGAACAATAAACCGTGTCCTGGTTATTGATTGCTCAGAGGAGCTCCAAATTTCCCGTACCATGGCGCGCAGCAAAGTCAGCAAAGGAGAAGTGCAGGCAATCATGGCGACACAGCTCAGGCGAAAAGAAAGACTCGATATTGCAGATGATGTTATTCAGAATGATTCGGATTTACACTATCTGGCTAAACAGGTAAAACTTTTACATAGTAAATACACTGCACTTGCAACTTGCGCTACAGATTAGGCATATTACAGGTGCTTGTACCATAGCTTTTCTGCTATGCTATCTGAATTCAACGCCACTTTACGATCGTGATGATCTGTTACGAACTACCCCTCAACGAAAAAATTCGCATGTTGTTACGGCTGGAAGATTTATTTAACAAAATAGATTTTTTTGCCGTAAGAGAAACTGCATTTGATCACCATACTGCTTTGACACTGCTGTTTGAAATACTCGATATAACTAGCCGTTCTGATCTTAAATCCGATTTGCTGCAAGAACTGGACAAGCAACGTGCAATTCTGGAAAGCCTGCGTCAGAATCCACAGGTATCGGAAGCTGTGCTGGAGCGTTTGTTGCTGGATATCAAGTCTGCGTTTCGTGGTTTACTGGACATCCCCGGCAGAATTGGCAGTCATCTGCGTGATAATGAATGGTTGATGAATATCAAGCAGCGTATGGGCATCCCCGGAGGCGCATGCGAATTTGATTTACCTGGCTATCATTATTGGCTGCAGACAAGATCAGAAGTGCGTCAAACAGATCTTGAGAAATGGATTGAACCGTTCATGCCTATTCGTAACGGTATTGACATTGTGCTAAATATGCTTAGAAACAGTGGCAAAACATTTAATCATGTTGCTACTCAGGGCTTATTCCAGCAAGCGGGTTCGGAGCATCAGGCACATCTGCTGCGATTACATATTGACGATAATTTGCCCTGTGTGCCAGAAATAAGTGCAAACAAGTATGCTCTTAATATCCGCTTTCTTCCTCTTGAAGCAACGCATAAAACAAGCGTTTACGAGGAAGATTTTTCCTTCGAGCTTACATTCTGTCGTTTGTAAACAAGGCTGATCTGATGAAAATATCGTCAAAAAGCACTCCAATTATTAACTGTCCACAATGCGGCGAATATGTTGAATGGACTGTGTCAAACCGTTTCCGTCCATTTTGCTCAGAGCGCTGCAAAATGCTTGATTTGGGACAATGGGCATCAGAAGGCTATCGCATCCCCTCGAATTCAAAAATTGAAGAAGAACCCCAAGAATAATCTTGATTACCTGTTATCACAAGACAATACTGGGGTTCTTATAATTGATATTATGTTAAATAACGTAACCTAAAAATAATGTTCTTGTTCGAATAGGAGAAAAACCCTTGGATTTAGTTTTATGGCGCCATGCTGAAGCAGAAGATGGATTCCCTGATGAGTCGCGCAAGCTCACGGATAAAGGCTTAAAGCAGGCACAAAAAATGGCGCAATGGCTCAAGTCAAGAATTCCAGAAAATACTCGTATTGTCGTCAGTCCAACTAAACGAACTCAGCAAACTGCAGCGGCATTAACCACCAAATTCGAGACTCTTCCTCAAATTGGTCCAGGCGCCACACCAGAATCGATACTTACCGCCGTCAATTGGCCCTATGAAAGCGATACTACCCTTATCATCGGTCATCAGCCTACATTGGGACAGATTGCTTCCCTGCTTTATATCGGTAACGATGTCGGTTTCACCATCAGAAAAGGCTCGATTTGGTGGTTTAACTACAAAGAAAGAAATGAACGGGGTAATGCTATCCTGCGTGCGGTGATGACACCTGATATAGCCTAAAGCCTACACAAGGCAACGCAGCAGATGCCTTCACGTATCCCGAAAAATTTCATCTTTGGCTTCAAAATTATAAATCAATGTCAATACGTGAACAAGCAATCAGCGGCCTGAAATGGACGGCAGCCGGAAAGTTCGGCGCGCAGATCATCACGTGGGCTATCACGCTGATCGTGATACGAATATTGACACCGGAAGACTATGGCCTCCTGGCTATGGCAACGGTCTTTACCGCTTTCATGCTGATGTTGTCCGAGGCTGGACTTACACCGGCATTGATACAGAAACAGAATCTGGATGAAGGCTCATTATGCAGCGTTTTTGCAATCGTCATTGCAATCAATCTAGGTTTACTGGCATTACTCAATCTGCTTGCTCCCCTTATCGCTGCGTTCTTTAACGAAGAACGTCTTGTCTTGATTTTACGTATCTTGTCATTACAGTTTCTACTGTCCATATTCGGTACCTTGCCATCCATGCATATGTATCGTGAACTAAAATTCAAGTATCTCTCACTGATCCATCTCGCAGCTACCATCTTCGGGAGTTTTCTGACTCTGATATTGGCGCTCTCACAATTTGGTGTATGGGCGTTAATTTTTGGCAATCTTCTTAGCAGTCTTTTCGGTGTCGTTACATTGAATATCGTTTCGCCCTTTTATTTACGACCCAGATTTTCACTGACTGGTATGCGCAGTCTGCTTACCTTTGGCGGCAATATCACCGCATCTCGCCTGCTTTGGTTTTTTTTCACTCAAATTGATGTAATCATTGTTGGGAAACTACTGGGTAAGGAAATGCTTGGTTTCTATTCCGTCTCGATGCAGCTTGCCTCCCTACCCGTTCAGCGAGTTTCCGCGATTGTCAATCAGGTAGCTTTTCCAGTATTCTCAAAAATACAGAATGATCGCGAGCAGTTTCGCGGTTTTGTCCTGAAAGCGATACGCGTTTTAAGCCTGGTAGCATTTCCGGTTTTATGGGGAATATCGAGTATTGCCGACGAGTTAATACTGGTCATACTCGGGTCAAAATGGGAGGCAGCAGTACTACCACTGCAACTACTGGCACTAATGATGCCATTTCGCATGATTGCATATTTTCTTCCCTCTGCTACCGATGCACTTGGGAGACCCGATATTGGTCTCAAAAATGTTCTTTTAGCCTCAGCTGTTATGCCTATTACTTTTTTATTTAGCGTTCACTGGGGAATCATTGGCGTTACCATCATGTGGGTTACAGTTTACCCAATTATCCTTTTTATTAATTATCAGCGTTCGTTACATATAATTAACTTACAGTTAAGGGATTTATTTTTTGCCATAATTCCAATAGTTATTATTACCTTACTCATGTATTTAGCGGTAAGAGGTATGGGATGGTTCATTGGTGATGATAGCAATAAAATTATCAAACTTTCAATTCTGATCGCCACAGGAATACTATTTTATGGAACTTCAACTTCGATATTTAACCGACACTATTATCATGAAGCCATTAATCTGTTTTTTAAAAAACATCAGTAAATGTATTTGGTTAAAGTATAAATAATAATAAATCTACTTAATCGTTATTGTGGTTCTTAAGCTCGCAGTTACTTCTTTAACGACGGTGTATGCCAAGCATGTAGATGCCAATGCGTGTAGCAGCTAAAAAACCCTTTTCTATTATTTCAATTTATTGAATAATTTGCCGATTAGAGATCGTTATATTTGATTCCCAGGACTCCCAATGACTATTTTTGCAGGTATCTATGCTCGTCGGAATGATGGATCCATCCCTATTACTTTTATTAATGAACTTCGCTCGGCCTTATCTCGCCACCCGGATGATGAGAAATCCAGAATAGAATTCATTGATGATAAAGTTTATCTTGCCAAGATCGATATAGGTGCACTTAGGGAACCAGGACACTTTAAGCAGGGAAATATGACTGCTTTTGTGGCAGGAGATCCTTTGCTGCAATTTGAATCGGAATTACCCGGATCACGGTTGGCAAGTTTGCAGAAAATAACGACCAACCTGATAAATGGCCAGCAAGATGCCCTCCGCGCATGCCGTGGAACCTATTGTGCCGTTGCCTACGAACATGCCCAGCACAAACTCTACTTGATGGTTGATAAACTCGGTGTCAGACCCATTTATTGCTGGATTTCGCCTGATTATGTTGTTTTTTCAACTGCTCTACGAATACTGGAAGCTGTATCCTTCTGCAAAAGATCACTGGATTTACAAGGTATCGCAGAAATAGCATGCTTTGGGTACCCCCTCGCTGATCGTTCACCTTATGAAAACATTATTACTTTACAGGCGGGGGAGCTAACAATTTGTGAGTCACATTTATGCAGCCGTGAGCGTTACTGGCGCTGGGATAATTTACCAAATTCCTATCTGACAGAAGATGTATCTGATGAGAAATTCTCGAAACATCTTTATCAGGTTTTTCTTGATTCAACCAAAATCAGATTACGCGAACAAAAAACTGTAGCTGCATTCTTGAGTGGTGGGCTTGACTCCCGCGCTGAAGTTGCTGCACTTAAAGTGTGTGGAGCAGAAGTTTTTGCTGCAAATTTTAGATTACCTGGTAGCCAGGATTATGTATTTAGCGAAATGATGGCTCGGAGAATGTCACTCACAAATTTTTCCCATATTGAATTTCATCCGCTCATTGAAGGAGACCCATATGGTAAAACGGCAGTTCAGGAATGGTTGAAATCACCGAAGTTTCTTGCGCAAAACCCGAAGCGCCCCAGTGTTGTATGGACAGGTGATGGTGGTAGTGTCGGGCTAGGGCATGTTTATCTTAATGCCAGTATTGTTCAAACTTGTCGTGAGGCAGATCTAAAAAAGGCAACTGGGCTTTTCATGAACTATAACGGCCTGGGTATAACTCCAAAATTACTTAAACCAGACATCGCCAAACTTTCAGTTTACTTATTTGGCAAAGGTCTGGAGGAAGAAATAAACTCGTTTAAACCTAGAGATGCTGGACGTATTTTTTATTTATTCTTTTTGTTAAATGATCAGCGGCGACATATGTTCAACCATTTCGAAAATATGGATTTAGCGCGTATTGAATTCGAGATGCCGTTTTTTGACGCAGAGTTTATTGCTAGTATCGCAGGCCATCCCATTGATACTTTCCTCTATCATCATTTTTACTTGGAGTGGTTAAAAAATTTCCCATTACAGTTAGGTGTTCTGGAAATTCCATGGCAAGCATATCCAAATCATATTCCCTGCCCCTTGCCGCAACCCCAAAATACAGTTACCCAATGGAGCGACGTACCTACGGTTGCGGAAACAAAAGAAAGAAAAGCCATTATTTGGAACAACGCCAAAATTCTTCTGAGGAATCCTAGCTTCTCCAAGCAGTATCTTAACAAAAGTTATGTATATTTTTTTGGACTGCTAAACTCTTTTAGTAAAATGACCCGCCCTTATCTTTTGCAGCTACCTTCTACACTATATCGTTACTGGTCAAAAACCAACTAAGCTAACGCACTACTTGCGACAACATTACATTATCTGATACTAGTAATTTAATGAGAGACATCATCGTTACAGCTATCGTTTTTACAGGATTGGTTTTTGTGCTCAACAATCCATACATTGGCGTGCTGCTTTGGTCGTGGATTGGCTATATGAACCCTCACCGGCTGGGATGGGGATTTGCCTATAATTTTCCTTTTGCATTACTGATTGCGCTGGTTACCCTCATATCATTGGTAATCTCCAGGAAAAAACTGGAGTTTTTTTGGCACCCAGCCGTCGGCTGGTTAATTATCCTGAATATCTGGTTTGTTATCACAACTTTATTTTCTTTACAGCCAGATGAATCCTGGATGGAGTTTATAAAGGTAATCAAGATACAGTTTTTTATCTTTATTACACTATGGGTAATGCATGATAGAAATAAAATTAATGGCCTGGTATGGGTAATCGCTATTTCAATAGGGTTTTATGGCTTTAAAGGCGGCATTTTTACCTTGATGGGCGGAGGAAGTAGTCACGTATTGGGCCCAGAAGACAGTTTTATCTCCGGAAACACAGAAATTGGCTTAGCATTGGTCATGGTTCTGCCGTTAATCTGGTACCTCTATCTTCATACGCATAAGAAATGGATTCGCTCCGGATTGTTGCTATCTATACCGCTGGTAGCAATAGCAATATTAGGCACACAATCACGAGGAGCATTTCTGGCGATAGCGGCAATTGGTGTTTTCCTCTGGTTGAAAAGTCGAAAAAAACTAGTTCCACTACTTGTAATCTTGTTGATGATTCCATTTGTTTTTATGTTCATGCCTCAAAGCTGGCATGACCGTATGAGTACAATTAATAACTACGAGGAAGATGCATCCGCAATGGGGCGTATCAATGCATGGATACTTGCAATCAAAATGGCTAATGCGCGGCCATTAATCGGTGGTGGATTTAGAAGCTTTCATGAAGACAACTATGAGTACTATGCTCCGGGTCTAATAGATCGTAGCGGCAGAATTCACTATCCAGATGTCCACAGTGTTTATTTCGAGATGCTGGGAGAACAGGGCTATGTTGGCCTCTTTGTATTCTTGATGCTCGGATGGATTGCATGGAGAACTGCTAGCAAAATAATGAAACTGACCAGAGATAGTGAAAAGCACAAATGGGCTTATGATTTGGCTTCCATGATTCAAGTGGGATATATTGGTTATGCTGTGGGCGGGGCTTTTCTTGGTTTATCCTATTTTGATCTCCCTTATCATTTTCTAGCAATACTTGTTTTAACTTTGCGAATAGTAGAACAATCTCTCGCAACTAATCCTCAATCTGTAATAGTTCCAAAACATTCACATCTAACACCTCCTTCATCTGGCGGGCGCGTATTTGATGATATAAAAACTACAAATAATAACTAGCTGCTTGAAAAAAATAGTGTAAACTGTTCAATAAATCTTCAAAAATGGTAACTCCAGGTTGCGCTCAATGCACCTTTGCGTTCAAGCTGGAAGCCATTTACATCATCGTGAAGTGGTTGCAACCACTCAAAACCGAAACTGTTACCCGCGAATTTTCCACGCGGCACAATAACGTTCACGCCCAGACCGATATCCCAGAACTGTCCGCCGCTGTTGCCCGAAAAGTCCATCGGCCCGACACGTCTATTAAAAGAGTTGAAGTCGCCCTTGATCGCGCCTTGTGCCGTATAAATACCTCTTACCGAGGCGGATAACCAGTTAGCCAGGTGGTACCCTCCCCAGGTAGTTGCCTGGAAACGATCGCCAAGCCGATAGCCAGATGTATTGCTGCGCTCCATACGTTTGATTCCACTCAATTGCGCCCCCCATGACCAACGCTTGTAATCACCTTTATAGGTCAGATTAGGCAGAAAATCCCAGGTACCGCTACCCAGCTGCATATCAAAATGCACTCGTCCACCATCTATCTGGAAAACACGACGAAAATCGAGATTCACGCGACCAGTCGGCGCGCTCAAACCCAATCCCATGTGCAGGTGGTGGTTGGGTGCTTCATATAACTTGAAAAGTGAAGATATAATGGTGTCGCCAACGCCGCCAGTGGCATGGCCTTGAATACCGGTATGTTCATGCACGCCCGATATCCGCGGAGGACGCCCATCCAGCTCGCGAATATTCATATCCATGTCCATAAACTGTGGCATCACCATCAGATTGAGCCAGCTAGTGGGCGCATACATGATATCCAGCATATGCATTTTCATATTCATGTCCGTTGGTGTGAACCGACACGGAATGGCAGCGCTGCAGCTCTGGTTCACGATTTCCGCATCACTCGCTGAACGATCGCCATGCAACATATCGCCTGCCTGACGAGAATACATAAACCGATAGCCCACCATGATGTCACCGGGTTTATCCAGCATGTGTGCATACATCACGCCTGCTGGCGCAGCGGTATGGCCACCATGGAAACTATGGCCGTCATGCTGAAATGACTGATTGTGGCTCGTATCATGCTGCTGACCGGTACTACTGGAAAAGTTAAGTTTGTCGGGGTAGATTTTAAGCGCAGCATTCCACACATAAAAATCAAAATCCGCAAAACTGCTGTTGCCGCGCCCGCCCAGTTTCAATACGCTGGCGCGGGTATAGTACTCAAAACCTCCCTCCAACTCAAAGCCACGCGCGAATTTTTTATTGATCGTTATCCCGCCGCTGAGCGTGCCGTAGCTTGACAGACGATGATCGCTTGAAAAGTTTCCGGGTAATTTTTCCTGATCGAACGAGGTGAATTTAGGCTGAATGTTCAGCAGAGCCTGATCAACCGTATTACCTTGTGCATCAAAGAAATTGGCATTTCGATCTCGAAAAAATTCGGTATTGGGATTATTAGTGTCTACCCATATCTGGCGACCTGCCGGATCGACACTGATTCTACTGAATGCCTGATCGGAGAACAGGAACGGTTGGTAAAAATCGGCAGCGCTTTGTGAATAGTAACGAATGCGCGGCGTAAGCGTCCAGCCCTTACCCAGCGGCTGCACCCAGTCCGCCTCAAACGAATTGGCCAGCACGCCCCAGTCATCGTAGGAAAATTTATAGTTCAGATGCAGTGCAGCATTGAACGGGCTGATATGCTGAACATATTTGCTGTTGAACGCAACTTGATTACGAAAATCAGGGCGTTGCTCGGACAAGGCACGCACAACACCGGAAAGCGGTGCATTGGGATCAGGGCTGACAGTCTCGGGATCGATGAAAATGACCGTCATTGCTTTGTACGGATTTTCCATGAACCCGCGACTATGAGTAAACCCGAAATTGGCATCCACCAGCGCGCCTTTATTCAATACCTGTGTCAAACCCAGATTAAACGTCCAGTCTTTTTTAGTGCCATGCAGAATTTCCGAACCACCGCGACGCTCGATTTGGCTATCAAATACACTGCGCGTCAAATAAGGCAGAATATCATGATCAAGAATCGCCGCGATGTCGCTGTGCGTGAATCCCACTCCCCATTTCAATGTAGTCAGCTTCTGGTTGAAATCAAGCTGTCCGTTAAGATTACCGTAACTCGATTTGAAGTCGGGTTCCAGCGAAAATCCCCCGCCAATGTTAACAATTGCCTCATTCCACTCATAACCCAGACTGAAATCCGCCTGATTGCGCGTTTCAGGCGAAGCAGTGGAAAGTATTTCTACGGATCGGTTGTCGATTACCTGCTGACCGGTAGCGGTATCCGACCTGAGCGGGTTAAGGTTCCGATCCAGTAAAATTGACGTATTGATAAAAGGCGAGGCACCGACCGTGGTAACACCACCACCGGGCGCATTTTCCAATATCAGCCGGTTGCCGTTCGTCACTAGTGGCGCAGTCGTAACAGGCGTTGCGCCCGACCAGGTATCCTGCGTGTAGCCAAAGGAAAATTTAAGGCGATCCGTCAGGGTGAAGCTGCCACTGCCGTGCAGCACATCCACTCGGATCGGGTCAAGATTGTTGGGAGCATTGACTAGGTTGCGTTTACCTTCTTCGAAGCGGCTGTATTGAAAACTGACGCTGTCGCTGCTTGACCGCGCATACTGGGCATGAGTTGGCGTGGACGACAACAGCAAACTGGGGAGCAACAGCGCCGCCGATGTCAACGTGTGCAGCGTTGTATGGCCAGGTGGTGGACCCTCTCCCGTGTTAATCGAGCTTTGAGTAATGGAATTTGGCGTAATGGAGCAAGCAGGCGGGATCAGACGCGGCGACATAAAAAGATTGACAAAAAGAGAAACAGGCTAGGTAAAAAAGACAGAAATGATTAATACCCAGAATAGGCGCAAATCTTCAGAAACAGCCGCACCCCCCTCCACCACCCGATGCATTAGTGCTGGCGCCGGCTTCGCGACTGGGGTAATTATGTGCGCGCAGACCGCTTTGCAATGGGTTGGGATCCAGCGCCATCTGCGGTTGTGCCAGCACGCCTCGCTCCCAGGGCGCAACTGATGTGCATGCCATCAGACCGGATATCAGTCCTGAAATTAGCAGAAGAGTGCATAACTTTGTCATATCAATGATATATAAAAAATATTCAAGTATTTTAGTTCCTAACCTCAGCTGCTCTCCGCTAGTAGCGCTTCAATGAGGTCACGCAACGCCTGCGCTTCACCGGGCCGGAAACCGTGATGAATATGGCGCACCAAGCCCTTTTTATCGATAATATAAGTAGAAGGCATGGCGATAACTCCAAAATCAACCGCGCATTGTTTATCCGCATCGACCACTACAGAGAATTCGGCGGGAATGCGCGCCAGGAACTGTTGCGCATCACTCAATTTCTCATCCAGATTCACGCCGACCACTTGCAGGCCACGTTCGCCAAAGTCCTGTACCAACTGGTTCATGAAGGGAAATGACCTGACGCAAGGCGGACACCATGATGCCCAGAAATCGATGTAGATCACCCCCCCCTTGTGCGCAGCCCAATCCTGAGCAGGCGCACCATCGAGTTGGCTCAACTGGCAACCGGGTGGCGGCGTATTGCCTTCCAGATGCGCGAATGCCGGTGAAATCATTCCCAACCCGCTCACCCATCCTGCCAGTAACAGATAAACCGCATGCTTTTTCAAGCTCTGCACTCCATTAATCAAACTGCAGGACAAATGTACTTGTACCGGTATGGGTGCCATCAGCGGCATTGCAGTGAAATTCCACCTCAAAATCACGTGCACCGATTGCCGTTTTATTTGCCATCAGCTGATATACGCCACCACCGCCGTGTAACGCGACAAAATTACTAAAATCTGCGTCACCTGACGTGGCATCAGTCACGTTGATTGCACGACCACCCTTCAGAATTTGCAGACTGACCAGCAGACCCGGCACTGCAGGGGAGTTGTCCCGCACCCGAGCAATGATATGGTCGGCATCACCACCGCCATCATTGAAACAGGTGACCAGCGCCAATGCGGTAAAGCTGGCTTTGTTACCCGCTGGGTCCATCACTGCGCCTTCAGTGTGCGCACTGGCAAATCCGCCCTGCCCAAGCAATACAGCAACGGCCGCGATCAAAATGGCGTTATTAAAGCAAGATAAATTTTTCATGACACCCTCCAGGTATGGTTAACATCATCGGATCGGAACCGGCTTCATCGCCGTTCCAGCATTACAGCAATCCGTTTAGAGCTGAGGCCAGATCTGTTGGCCTTCAAACTTGATCGGCATATCACGGTTAGTCTGCGCAGCGGATGGCCGAACTTCAACCGCCACACCTTCTCCACAGCTTTCCGCTAATGGATTATTCAACAGATCGCGAGTAATCATCAGCGAAGCCGGGCCGCTGTCGGCTTCGCTACTCTGGCGATCATATGGTGTACCCAATGCGTTATGCGTCCACAGCTTGACATTAAAATCATCGTCTGTGCCGAGATTATCGATCGTGGTAATCCTGCAGATATCCGCAACTTGTATCGTCAACCTGACGCTTTTGGCACAGGAAGTGGGCTCGATACTGGCCGCAGTGGTTCTAACTGGCGTAAAAACATTGAGATTACCCGGAGTGCCCTGCCCCCCGCCCGACCAGAAACCGGTTACGTTACCTAATGGGTCGGTTTTTTCATCCATGTAATCGAATGCGCTACGATCAAAAATAAGCTGAAAATTATTGCCGTAGTTGGTTAGAAAATCTGTTAATTCACCTTCATGCGGCTGGCCATCAACCAAAATGGTCGAGTCACTCCCGTCCGGAAAAACAACAGATGTGCCAATGACGCGTCGACCATCACCAGCATCCGCAGCACAGTTATCGCCGATCACCATGTGATTCAGAACCCGTGTGCCTTCAGTCAAGGTGGGCACATTCAGCCGCGTATGCGCCAGCGCACTTTGTCCGGCAGCAGTTGACATGGCTGCCGTCATCGATAATATAATCAATTTTAGGTTACCTGCTTTCATTCCATTTGCCCCATTTGTTGTTTGGCTCAATAAATTAAATATTTGGATGAACCAAAGTGATTATCAAATGCAAATCAGCAAATAGCAATGCGACAAATTGTCGCACCCCTGAAAACACTATGATTATTATATAAAAAATATATTACACGGTTAATCCCTGAATGAAATGGATGCCGTAATATGCTGCAAATGTAGTTTTTTTTGATGCGGCGCAGAACTTCCGTTATGCATTCCGCTCCACCCAGTCTGCGACACTTGCAAGCGCTTGTGGCAGATACTCGGGGAGTGTGCCGCCAGCCTGCGCCATATCGCTACGTCCGCCACCCTTGCCACCGACTTGTTGTGCGACGAAATTGATCAAGTCGCCTGCTTTGAGACGGCCGGTTAATTCTTCTGAAACACCTGCGATCAAGCTAACTTTAGTATTTTCAATCACGCCGAGCACTACGATACAAGGCTTTAGCCTGGATTTAAAATTGTCGAGTGCCTCGCGTAGGTTTTTGCTGTTCGCGTTGTCCAGCTTAACCGCGAGCACGTTGATTCCCTTGATCTGCCGTGCCTGATCGATCAATGTTGCACCTTGCAGACTCGCCAGCTTCGATTGCAGCGTGCCCAGCTCTTTCTCCATTTGTTTAACATGATCCAGTGTCTGCATCAGCTTGACAGTAACTTCCTGTGGCGACGCTTTTAGTAAGCCGGCAGCTTCCTGCAATTCTCGCTCCTGTTGCTGTGCATACTCAAGTGCAGCTTCCCCGGTCAGTGCTTCGATACGGCGAATACCAGCAGCAATTCCGGATTCGGCAACGATTCGGAAATATCCGATTGCGCCGCAACGGGCAATGTGCGTACCACCGCATAATTCTGTCGAAAAATCCCCCATTGCCACCACACGCACTTCATCCTCGTATTTTTCATTAAAGAGCGCCATCGCCCCTTGCTTTACAGCTTCATCGTAGGTCATCAGTTGGGTCGATACCTCATGATTCTGCCGGATCTGCGCATTGACGATGTTCTCGACAGCACGAACTTCATCTGACTGCATGGCGTGGTAATGGGAAAAATCAAAACGTAATCGATTGGCATTTACCAGTGAGCCTTTCTGCGTCACATGCTGGCCCAATACCTGCCGCAGTGCGGCATGCAGCAGATGGGTGGCAGAATGGTTGCAGGCTGTACTGATCCGCTTGTGCGCATCCACTTTGGCAATTACTTTGTCACCGACAACAATTCGCCCGTGACCAAGCACACCCTTATGGGCAAAAACATGCGACTGCAACTTCTGAGTATCAGCCACTGCAAAGGTGCCATTACTGGTCAGCAGCACACCACTATCCCCTACCTGTCCGCCGGACTCGGCATAAAAGGGTGTCTGGTCCAGCACGATCAAGGCTTCCTCACCCGCCTCGACAAAATCAGCGGGTACGTCTTGTTTGTAAACTGCCTGGATAACTGCTTCCTGTTGCAGCGAGTCGTAGCCATGAAATTGTGTGGCAACTCCATGGTAACGAATGCCAGACTGCATGTTGAATTTACCACTGGCGCGGGCGCGCTCCCGCTGTTGTGTCATGGCCGCCTCGAATCCAGCCTGATCAATACCTATACCGCGTTCTCTGGCAATATCTGCCGTTAGATCAACCGGGAAACCGAAGGTATCGTACAAACGGAACACTACTTCGCCAGCAAGCTGTTTTTTTTCTCTGGTAAGCTCCGCCTCCAGGATTTGCATGCCATTTTCCAGCGTTTCCGCGAATCGCTCCTCTTCCTGCTTCAGCACCATTTCGACATGTGCTTTCGCTGTCAGTAATTCGGGATAAGCCTGCCCCATACACCCAACCAGATCATTCACCAGAAAATAGAAAAATGGTTGTTTCTGCTCCAGCCGATAACCATGACGAATTGCACGGCGGATGATGCGGCGCAGTACATAACCACGACCTTCATTGCCGGGAATAACGCCATCGGCAATCAGGAAAGAGCAGGCCCGGATATGATCGCTGATCACCTTGAGTGAATTATTGGCCAAATCCGAGGTTCCCGTCACGTTGGCTGCTGCCCGGATCAGACTCTGGAACAGGTCAATCTCATAATTGCTGTGTACTCCCTGCATCACCGCAGCAATTCGTTCGAGCCCCATGCCGGTATCAACCGAGGGTTTGGGCAGTGGATGCAATGCTCCTTCACCGTCCCGGT
Source organism: Nitrosomonas mobilis (assembly GCF_900103035.1). Classification (GTDB taxonomy): domain Bacteria; phylum Pseudomonadota; class Gammaproteobacteria; order Burkholderiales; family Nitrosomonadaceae; genus Nitrosomonas; species Nitrosomonas mobilis. Next base: position 15,138 of record NZ_FMWO01000097.1, on the reverse strand, counting down.
CGTATTGCATGAACACTAGATTCCAGATTTCAATGAAACGGTCGCCATCCGAATTTTCCGAACCGGGCGGGCCACCGGCAACTTCCGGGCCGTGATCATAAAAGATTTCGGAGCAAGGTCCACATGGCCCGGTATCACCCATCTGCCAGAAATTGTCGGCAGTTGCGATACGCACAAAACGTACTGGTGGAATCCCGACTTCATTCAGCCAGATATCAGCAGCCTCGTTATCTTCCGCATAAACCGTCACCCATAATTTGTCTTTAGGAATGCATAGCGTTGTAGTCAGAAATTCCCAGGCAAATAAAATGGCATTGCGCTTGAAGTAATCGCCAAAGCTGAAATTACCCAGCATTTCAAAAAAAGTATGATGGCGCGCGGTATAACCCACATTTTCCAGATCATTGTGCTTTCCGCCGGCACGTACGCAGCGCTGGGCGCTGGTGGCACGAATATATGGCCGGGTTTCCTTGCCAAGGAAAACATCCTTGAACTGCACCATACCCGCATTGGTAAAAAGCAGGGTTGGATCATTCCCTGGCACCAGCGGACTAGACGGAACGATAGCATGCCCATGCGACTCAAAAAATGTCAGAAATTTTTGTCTGATTTCGCTGCTTTTCATAGTTTTGCTAATGTTAATACTCTCAATCCTGATAGCGTGTTTTTTCTGCGTCAGCCAGCACCTGGCGAATCACGTCAAATGAAAATCCCCTGCCCGCCAGATAGCGCTCCTGCTTGCCACGCTCTGTGTGATTGGCCGGTGCCACCCCAAATTTTTTGCTCCATATTACCTGCGCGCTTGAGAATTCCGTTACCTTGAGATCTTGCAACGCAGCCGTGATTACATGCTCGGCAATACCTTTTTCCTGTAACTCGGACGCAATGCGTCTACTACCGTAACGTTTTCTGCGAGAATGTAAAATCTGCTCTACTACTCGTTCATCTGAAAGCAAATTACGCTGCTCAAGCGAATCTAGAAAATTGACCAATACCTCAGGTGTTGATGCATATTCGGCCAGTTTTGTCTGCAATTCCAACCGGGAGTGCTCACGTTGCGCCAATAACCTCAAGGCGCGCGCCATCAGTCCAGGTTGGTTATTCATTGCGCAGCCGAAAGCTGCTCTGGTTTATTGGCTTCGACCAACCCAACAGCTGTGCGGATTTTAGCTTCAATCTCCTGCGCCAGATCTTTGTGCTCTTTCAAATAATCGCGCACATTATCCCTGCCCTGCCCGATTTTCTCACCATTACAGGCATACCATGCACCCGATTTTTCAATCAGTTTATGCAGCACCCCAAGCTCAATGATTTCACTTTCCCGCGAAATCCCTTCACCATACAGAATATCAAATTCAGCTTGTTTAAACGGGGGAGCTACTTTGTTCTTAACAATTTTGACACGCGTCTCGTTACCGATGATTTCTTCTCCGCGTTTGATTGAACCGGTACGGCGAATATCCAGTCGCACGGAGGCATAAAATTTTAATGCATTGCCGCCAGTGGTTGTCTCGGGGCTACCAAACATTACCCCGATTTTCATGCGAATTTGATTGATAAAAATGACCATAGTATTGGTGCGCTTGATATTGGCAGTCAATTTGCGCAGCGCCTGTGACATCAGTCTTGCCTGCAGCCCCATCTGTGGTTCACCCATTTCACCTTCGATCTCGGCGCGTGGCGTCAACGCCGCTACCGAATCAACCACCACCACGTCAACTGACCCGGAGCGCACCAGCATATCGGTAATTTCGAGCGCCTGCTCACCGTTATCCGGTTGCGAAATCAGCAAATCCTGCACATGCACTCCAATTTTCTGGGCATATTGTGGATCCAGAGCATGCTCAGCATCAATAAAGGCAGCCGTCCCACCTATTTTCTGCATTTCGGCAATCACCTGTAGCGTCAGCGTCGTTTTGCCGGACGATTCCGGCCCATAAATCTCGATCACCCTCCCGCGTGGCAACCCACCCACACCCAGCGCGATATCCAGTCCAAGCGACCCGGTCGAGACTACTTGAATATCCTTAGCAATATCGCTATCACCCATGCGCATGATTGAACCTTTGCCATACTGTTTTTCGATTTGTGCCAGCGCAGCAGAAAGCGCCTTGTTTCTATTTTCGTCCATAACCTTTCCTGAGAAAAAACAGTTAAATTATCGCATAGTAAACTGAAAAATATGCACGTGACAGCTGTCACCATGCCATGCACCTGAAAACCATCAAAAACTTCAAGAATCCGGCTACGTGAGATATAATTCGAAGGCTGTTGCCAAGGGGATGAGTTGAAATTACTCGGCAAACTTCCTATCTCACCAAAAGATTCAGACACAAGGAGACATACCATTCGCATTATTCTGCTAGGCGCACCGGGAGCCGGAAAGGGCACGCAGGCAGGCTTTATCCGGGATCATTTCGCCATACCGCAAATCTCCACTGGCGATATACTTCGCCAGGCTGTCAAGGAAGGTACCAAGCTGGGAATAATGGCCAAGAAAATCATGGATTCTGGAGCACTTGTACCGGATGATATCATCATCAATCTGGTGCAGGAGCGGATCAGCCAGCCTGATTGCCATAATGGCTTCCTGTTTGACGGATTTCCTCGCACCATACCACAGGCAGATGCCCTTAAAGCCGCGGCAATTACAATTGATTATATTGTCGAGATCGATGTGCCTGATGCCGAGATCATCAGTCGTCTTTCGGGACGCCGGGTTCACCCAGCTTCTGGTCGGGTTTATCACATTGTTTTCAATCCGCCAAAACAACCTGGTGTGGACGATGTAACGGGAGAAGCACTGGTGCTGCGTGACGATGACAAGGAAAAAACTGTCCGCAAACGCTTGGAAGTCTATCATAGCCAGACCAGACCGCTCATCGACTATTATTCCGGTTGGTCATCGAGTAACGAGACAGACGCTCCGACTTATATCAGGGTAAACGGCACAGGCGATGTCCAGGTCATCCGAAATAACATTATCGCCGCACTTAAATAACTCAAGAGTAACTCACGCGAACAAGTTGGTCGTTGAATCGGCCAGCAGCATTACCGCTTCGACATATAATCGAAAAAAAGTAACCTATCTTTGTTTGATTAATCAGGAGAAACCCAAATTATGGTTATAAAAAATGCTTTTTATGCCCAATCGGGCGGCGTTACTGCTGTCATCAACGCTTCTGCGGCGGGCGTGCTGGAAACCGCACGCATGCATGCCGATAAAATTGGTAAGGTTTATGCGGGGCGTAACGGTATCATTGGCGCCTTGACCGAAGATCTAATCGATACCAGCGCTGAATCGGCAGATGCCATCCGGGCACTGCGCCACACACCGTCTGGCGCCTTTGGTTCCTGTCGCTACAAGCTCAAGAGTCTTGAAGATAACAAACGTGAATATGAACGCCTGATCGAGGTGTTCAAAGCGCACGATATTGGTTATTTTTTCTATAACGGTGGTGGCGACTCGGCGGATACCTGTCTCAAAGTTTCACAACTGTCGGATACGCTTGGTTATCCGCTGCAAGCCATTCATGTACCAAAAACTGTCGATAATGATCTGCCAGTTACCGATTGTTGCCCTGGTTTTGGCTCAGTTGCCAAATATATTGCAGTATCAACACTTGAAGCCAGCTTTGATGTGGCCAGTATGTCCAAAACATCCACCAAAGTTTTTGTGCTGGAAGTCATGGGACGGCATGCTGGCTGGATTGCGGCTGCAGGCGGGCTCGCCTCCAGCGAAGACCGCCCGATCCCAATCGTCATCCTGTTTCCGGAAATTACTTTCGACAAACAGAAATTCCTTGCCAAAGTGGATCAGTACGTCAAGGAACATGGTTACTGCTCCGTTGTGGTTTCGGAAGGTGTCAAGGATGCAGACGGCAAATTCCTCGCAGATCAGGGGTTGCGTGATGCCTTTGGCCATGCACAGCTCGGCGGGGTCGCACCAGTCGTCGCCAATATCATCAAGGATGGCCTCGGACTCAAATATCATTGGGCGGTAGCGGATTATCTGCAACGTGCCGCACGCCATATTGCTTCTAAAACAGATGTTGAGCAGGCTTATGCCATGGGAAAAGCTGCGGTGGAGTATGCCATTGCCGGACACAACTCGGTCATGCCCACGATCGAACGAACATCCAATACGCCTTACGCCTGGAAAACCGGTATGGCCAAACTTGCCGACGTCGCCAATGTCGAGAAAATGATGCCCGCAGACTTCATCAGCGCCGATGGTTTTGGTATCACCAGCAAATGCCGCGAATACCTCAGTCCCTTGATTGAAGGTGAGGATTACCCTCCCTACAAAAATGGTCTGCCCGACTATGTCAGACTAAAAAATGTAGCGGTAAGCAAGAAGTTGCGTGATTTCAATATTTAGTTTGCAATTATCATATTTACAGCAACAGTAAGCCTATAGAATGGGGCGTTGGAATTGTAAATCGACGGGCAGCTCCCAGGCCGGGTTGCACGTTTATTTGGGTTGGTCTGATTTTAATTGGAGTTTTTTATGGGAAATGGTTTAACAATTGCGATCTGCAGTGCAATACTTGCCCTGATTTTCAGTGGCATCTGGGTTCGGCGGATTTATGCCCAATCCTCCGGTGACGCGCGTATGCAGGAAATTGCGGCCGCTATTCAGGAAGGCGCGTCGGCTTATCTCAAACGTCAGTACACAACGATCAGTATGGTGGGTTTCATTTTATTCGCCTTGATCGGTCTGGCACTCTCGTGGAGCACTGCCCTGAGTTTCGCACTTGGTGCCGCACTCTCCGGTCTGGCTGGATTCATGGGAATGACGGTCTCGGTTCAATCCAATGTACGCACCGCTGAAGCAGCGCGTATCGGATTGAACGAAGCACTCGATATAGCTTTTCGCGGTGGTGCAGTAACCGGCATGCTGGTCGTGGGGCTCGGATTGCTAGGTGTCGCTGGCTACACAGCGCTATTATTCAATGGTGCAGCTGAAAGTGCGACCACCAGTGACGTTATCCAGCCATTGGTTGGGTTTGCTTTTGGTGGTTCGCTGATTTCGATCTTCGCGCGACTGGGCGGCGGAATTTTTACCAAGGGTGCGGACGTCGGTGCGGATCTGGTCGGTAAGGTTGAAGCCGGTATTCCTGAAGATGATCCCAGAAATCCTGCGGTGATTGCCGATAACGTCGGTGATAACGTCGGCGATTGCGCAGGTATGGCAGCTGATTTGTTTGAAACCTACGCTGTAACGATTATTGCCACTATGCTGCTGGGAGCGCTATTGTTCCAGACCAATACGGGCAGTGCAGTCGTTTACCCGTTGATGCTGGGCGCGGCTTCCATTGTAGCCTCGATCATCGGTTGCTACTTCGTCAAAATGCGTGATGGTGGCAAAATAATGAATGCGCTATATCGAGGTTTGGCAGTTGCTGGCGGTATTGCTTTTTTTGCCTACCTCCCGGTTACGGTATGGTTCATGGGAGACACCACATTGATGCTGGATGGTATTGAAAGCAGCGGTGGTGATCTGGTCATGCGTTTGTTCGCCTGCGCAACTGTCGGTCTGGTACTGACCGGTTTGATGGTCGTGATTACGGAATACTACACATCCACTGAATACCCGCCGGTACAACATATAGCCAACGCTTCCACCACTGGACACGCAACCAACATCATCGCTGGGCTGGGTGTCGCCATGCGTGCCACCGCTGCCCCCGTGCTGGCAGTCTGCGCGAGCATCATGGTTGCTTATTCACTGGCCGGTCTTTACGGTATCGCGATTGCTGCCACGGCCATGTTATCCATGACTGGCATTATCGTGGCACTGGATGCTTACGGTCCGATTACCGATAACGCAGGTGGCATCGCTGAAATGTCAGGAATGCCCGAATCGGTTCGTGCCATTACCGATCCGCTTGATGCTGTCGGCAACACCACCAAAGCTGTCACCAAAGGTTACGCAATTGGCTCTGCCGGTCTGGCTGCATTGGTGTTATTTGCCGATTACACACATGGCCTGGAACATGCCGGCAAAGTGCTAACTTTTGATTTATCCAATCATCTGGTGATTATCGGCCTCTTCATCGGTGGTATGGTGCCTTATCTCTTTGGCGCTATGTCAATGGAAGCCGTTGGACGTGCGGCCAGCTCGGTCGTTATTGAGGTTCGTCGCCAATTCCGGGAAATTCCGGGCATCATGGAAGGTACGGCGAAACCTGATTACTCGCGTGCGGTCGACATGCTGACCAAGGCCGCCATCAAGGAAATGATGATTCCTTCACTACTGCCCGTACTTGTACCAGTATTAGTGGGTGTTTTTCTCGGCCCGCAGGCACTGGGTGGGATGCTGATGGGTTCGATCGTCACCGGTTTGTTTATCGCCATTTCCATGACGGCCGGCGGTGGCGCATGGGATAACGCCAAAAAATATATCGAGGATGGCAATTACGGTGGCAAAGGTAGTGAAGCACATAAAGCTGCCGTTACTGGCGATACGGTTGGCGATCCGTACAAGGATACTGCCGGACCTGCCATCAACCCATTGATCAAAATCATCAATATTGTGGCATTGATGATCATTCCGCTGCTGTAATTCCGTAGCATTGACAATCGTTTGGCCTGAAAGCCCATCAATAAATTGATGGGCTTTTTTGTATCCGCTACAATTAAAGATATCCCTCATGTAACAAAGAACGCGCATACTCTTAACTGTTACACCACTCATTTACCAATGTGGAGGTTCTCTTGTCTGATATAGCAAAATTTCTTGGTAATGAAGCGAATGCTTTACTATCCCATGTCTGCAAAGGCTTGCCCAAGGAAGGTTTTCACCTGCCCGGTCCGGATTTTATTGATCGCGTAGTTGCATTAAGCGATCGCAAGCCGTCGGTTCTGCGTAATCTGCAAGCACTCTATAATCATGGGCGGTTGGCGGGAAGTGGTTATTTATCCCTGCTACCAGTCGATCAGGGCGTGGAGCATTCGGCAGGCGCATCGTTTGCACCTAATCCACAGTTCTTCGATCCGGAGAATATCGTCAAGCTCGCTATAGAGGGTGGCTGCAATGGAGTCGCTTCAACCTTGGGCGTACTCGGCATAGTCTCGCGACGTTATGCGCATAAAATCCCGTTTATTCTCAAACTGAATCACAATGAACTGCTGACTTATCCGAACAAGTACGACCAGACGCTGTTTGCCAGCGTCGAACAGGCATTCGACATGGGCGCCTGTGCAGTGGGCGCAACCGTCTTCTTTGGTTCGGAAGCATCCCGTCGGCAGATTGAAGAAGTATCAGAAGCATTCCGCCATGCCCATAAACTGGGCATGGCAACCATACTCTGGGCGTATACACGCAATACTGCCTTCAAGACAGCGGATGCGGATTATCATGTCAGTGCCGATCTGACTGGCCAGGCCAATCACCTGGCTGTCACTATCGAGGCGGATATCGTTAAGCAGAAAATGGCAGAGAACAATGGTGGCTTCAATGCAATCAAATTCGGCAAAACCAGCCCTAAAGTCTACAGCGAACTCACCAGCGACCACCCGATCGATCTCGTCCGTTATCAGGTCGCTAACTGCTATATGGGGCGTGTTGGCATGATCAACTCCGGTGGCGAATCCGGCAAAGACGACCTGCATCAGGCTGTTCGCACCGCCGTGATCAATAAACGTGCTGGCGGAATGGGGCTGATCTCTGGACGCAAAGCCTTCCAGAAACCCTTTGCTGAAGGTGTCACGCTATTGAACGCAATTCAGGATGTTTACCTGTCGAAAGATGTAACAATAGCCTAAAAGCCAATAGTTCCTGCGACTGGGCTGGCTTGCCTGGGACCATCCTTCATAAGGAAACAGCCATGAATAATTACCTGTTAAATATGAGGAAAAAAACATGATCCGCAATCCTATCGATATAGCAACCTATACCAGTCCCGAACTCTCCACATTGATTGAGAAAGTGGTCAACGACCCGGATATTGAAGACATACCGACCCTGAGTGGTGTCAGGGAGTTTCTACGCAGCCTGTTGCCAGAATCTTTTGCCGAGTCTGAGAAATTACATCACTTTGACGTAGATGAATCACTGCTGGATGAACTTAATACCTTAATCGAGGAATTTGGTGAAGACGCTCCGGCGCACGACTTTGTGCGTGCTTATGCGAATGAGGCGTTAAGTCGCGCGATTGAGATTGTCGCAGGTGATGAAAACTGGAAAAATCATTCGCCAACCCTTCAGGCTATCCGCGATGCCATAAGCAGTGGTCTTGGAGCAAGCATGGTGGGCGAAGGTATACTCGATGAAGACGAAGATGAAACTCTGTTGATGGAAGTTGACAGCCTGATCGAGCACTACGGGCCCGATGCGCTAGCGGAGAATTTTGTGCGTTATGAATAATCTGATTGATCAGAACGGTTACATCCAGTGACATAGCCGCTTACAGCGCTTCAAATACACCTGCTGCACCCATGCCACTTCCCACACACATGGTAACCATGCCGTAGCGAAGCTTGTGACGCCGCAGGCCATTGAGCAGTGTGGCGACGCGAATAGCACCGGTTGCGCCCAATGGATGACCAAGCGCAATCGCCCCACCCAACGGGTTGACCTTGGCGAGATCCAGTCCAAGTTCGTTGATGACGGCAAGGCTTTGTGCAGCGAACGCTTCATTGAGCTCGATCCAGTCGAGTTCATCCTGTTTAATACCCGTTTGCTGCAACACTTTGGGGATCGCCTTGATTGGACCGATGCCCATGATTTCCGGTGGCACACCCGTGACACTATAGCCAATGAAACGCCCTAGTGGCGTCAGATTGAAACGCTGCATGGCCGCTTCACTCATGACCACGACCGCACCGGCACCATCCGACATCTGCGAACTATTTCCGGCGGTTACCGAGCCCTGCGCGGCAAATACCGGTCGTAGTCTGGCCAACGCTTCCGGGCTAGTATCCGCGCGTGGCCCCTCGTCGGTATCTTTCATGACTGATACATGATGAACTTGATGCAGATTGAGATCAGGCCAGTTTCCATCGATGGTATACGGAGAGATTTCTTCCCTGAATTCTCCTCGTTCGATTGCGCTGATCGCTCGCTGATGGCTCTGTAATGCAAATCCATCCTGTGCTTCGCGACTAACCTTCCACTTTTCTGCCACTTTCTCGGCTGTAATACCCATTCCGTAGGCAATGGCAACATTTTCATTGCCGGCAAATATACGAGGATTCATCGAAACCTTGTTACCCATCATCGGAATCATGCTCATGCTTTCCGTTCCCGCTGCAATAATGATATCCGCTTCACCCAGGCGAATTTGGTCTGCTGCAATGGCAACCGCCTGTAGACCTGATGCGCAAAAGCGATTGATCGTCACGCCAGGCACACTATCGGGCAATCCCGCCAGCAAGACAGCTACACGTGCAACGTTGATGCCCTGCTCAGCCTCGGGCATAGCGCAACCGACGATCACATCGTCGATCGCCATCGGATCCATTCCGTCACATTGTTTCAGGACAGACTGCAAGACATGGACCAGCAGATCATCCGGACGCACATGCTTGAACATGCCTCTTGGTGCTTTACCCACTGGCGAACGAGTAGCAGCAACGATATAAGCTTCCTGGACTTGTTTGGTCATTAGACTTCTCCTGGATATTGATTTGGCAACTAACTCATCATTAATTACGCAAGGGTTTGCCAGTTTTAAGCGTATGCGCGATACGTGCCTGGGTTTTTTCGGTCGCTAACAACTCGATGAACGCGGCGCGCTCCAGACCCAGCAGCCATTCCTCATCAACGCAGCTACCCGCAACGACATCACCACCACATATGACGTGCGCAATTTTGCTACCGATCAGGTAATCATGCTCAGAAATGAATTTCCCCTCGAGCAAATTGACAAGATTACTTTTGAAGGTTGCAATTCCGGTTGCGCCAGCCACTACGATTTCACGTGGCCGCAGTGGCGGACGATAGCCAGCTTCAGCCAGGGCAAGCGCCTGCATCTTGGCAACGTGCAATAGTTCAAAACGATTCATTACAATGACATCAGATGGCGACAGATAGGAGAGCGCCCTTGCCTGTTCGGCACTTTTAGCCATCTCTGCCATGGCAACCGTTCTGAAATAATGCTGCAGATGCATAAATGGATCACTCTCGACGGCCTGTTGCGAAGCGCGCAAGGCGAATTCCTTACACCCACCGCCAGCCGGCAACAAACCCACACCCGCTTCTACCAGCCCGATATAGCTCTCCAGCGTTGCTACCGCACGGTCACAGTGCATGATAAATTCACACCCTCCTCCCAGTGCAAGACCATCGACAGCAGCAACCGTAGGCACCATACAATAACGCAAATGCTGACTAGTCTGCTGAAAATGGGCGATCATCGTTTCCACTTCGGCAAGCTTACCCGCCATCAACACATCCGCCATATCCAGACTGTGCGCAGCTTTGAGGATGGTTGCCTGCGCAGATTTTTTGATCTTTCTGATAAAATCATCAAGCGCTGATGGCGGCATCTCAGTTTTTGGGCGCTCGGTCGCTTTTTGCAGATTGGCGCCGAGTGAGAAAGGTGGCTCGGTCTGCCAGATAATCAAGGCACGGAAATGGTTTTCTGCTGTGGTAATCGCTTCCTCCATTCCTCGCAGCACAGCATTATCGATAGTATGCTTTTTAGTTTTAAAACTGACGATCGCGATTTCATCACCGGTATGCCACAGACGCAATTCCTCTGTCTCCAGAATGGTTTCGCCATAAATTGGCTGCTCGTCGATCAGCCTGTCCGGAAACAGTTGCCGTCGATAAACCGGCAAACTGGACCGTGGCTGAATCTCACCGGTTGCTGGCGAAAAAGAACCCTCTGGCGCATGCACACCTTGTATCGGACGCTGCTGGCCAATCGTTTGCACCCATGCGGGCATGGCAACAGCTGCCATAGCCTTTCCTGCGGCGATATCCTCGTTTATCCAATCCAACACTGCATTCCACCCGGCCGATTGCCAGATTTCAAACGGTCCCTGCTGCCAGCCAAAACCCCAGCGTACCGCCAGATCAAGATCGCGCGCATTGTTTGCGATGAATTCAAGTTGGACTGCACAATAGTGGAACAAATCACGATGAATCGCCCACACGAACTGTGCCTGTGGATGTGAATGTTTGCGTAACGCTGCAAACCTGGCAACCGTATCCTTCTGTTTCAACAAGACTTCAACCTCGCCATCGACCTCCTGCTCGGCAAGCCGGTATGTTTCACGATCGGGATCGAGCACATGGATTTCCTTGCCCTGCTTCTGATAGACGCCCTTGCCGGTTTTCTGGCCAAGCGAGCCTTTCTTGATCAGCTTGCTGAGCCAATCGGGAGCAGTATAAAAGCCATGCCAGGGGTCATCTGCAAGATTGTCTTGCATGGTCTGGATGACATGCATGAGTATATCCAGCCCGACCAGATCGGCAGTGCGAAAGGTGGCGCTTTTGGGGCGTCCGATCAGGGAACCGGTCAGTTTATCCACCAGCTCGAACCCCAGCCCAAACTGCCTGGCATGATGCATCGTCGCCAGCATTGAGAAGATACCAATCCGGTTGGCGATGAAGTTGGGCGTATCCTTGGCGCGGATAACGCCTTTGCCCAGTGTCGTGACCAGGAAGGTTTCCAGTGTATTAAGCATGGTAGCATCACTGTATTCACTTGCGATCAGTTCGACCAGATGCATGTAACGCGGCGGGTTAAAAAAATGCACACCGCAGAAACGTGCCCGTAGAGATTCCGGCACCGCTGCAGCTAGTTCACTGATAGAAAGACCGGAGGTGTTACTGGCTAGAATGGCTTGATCATGCAAATGCGGTGCGATTCTCTCATAGAGCTGGGACTTCAGATCGAGACGTTCGGCTATTGCTTCGATGATCAAATCGCAGTCGCCCAATCTTTCCAGATGTTGATCATAGTTGGCGGGTTCGATATAGATCGCCCGGCTGACAATCGATAGCGGCGCAGGCTCCTGTTTTTTCAATTTCTCGATAGCGCGAATGACGTTGGCGTTGGTATCTTTCTCATCCGCTGGTAACTCAAACAACAGGGTTTCGATGTTGGCATTGATCAGATGCGCAGCAATTTGCGCTCCCATGACGCCAGCCCCCAAAACAGCAGCCTTCCTTACTCGAATTGGATGAGTAGTCAAAATTCCCTCCGATTAGCCAGATTATTGAAAAGCACCAAGCGTTTTGCGCTTTTTCATCAGGGTACCTCTAAAAATCCATATTTCGTCACAATACTCTGTGTTGCCTATAAAAATGTTTTCTTACTTATCAAGTATATGCTGCGTCAACATTTTTTATTCGTACCTGGTCTCGTTTAAAGCTCTACATTTTTAGAGGCGCCTGTTACTCAAAAACTAAGCTATAGACACGATATTTTACGCTGAGAAGCGTACAGGCTTGAAAACCAAAGTGCAAGCGTAAACTTTCAGGCTAATAATAAGATTTACGCTCTTGTGAGTAGATGCGAACAAAATATGAAGGGAGAATGACCACCAACCTGAACCCGTTATCTGGAATCCAGGGAAAGTGAGTACTTATGTCAACCAGTGCACTGGAGAGTAGTAATTGGCAAATTCAACACCACAGCGTCTTCCTGGGCGACTCGCCTCGGTTGTACCTGCATCACCAACAAATACCAGTTCGGATTGTGCATCCATCCACCAGAAAGACCAGAAGGCGAACGTACTCTGCGATCACTTGATCCAGGTCAAACGCAAACTAATTTCAGCGTTGTAGTTGCGCGCAAGCGGATCAATCCGTGTATTGATCCGCTTGCGTTATTATTGTGAAACCCCATGCCACCATTCAGATAAAGTCTAGGCAAATGTGCAGCATTTCACTCGCACTGTCTAAAAAGTAGATAGCCTCCCTAAAAAAATGAGGTTTTCTGGCAGATGCTATGACTATGTAGCAATTAAAGCATTTGAAATCAAAACATACGCAGGAAAAACCACATGAATATGTAGTAACGTGATCAAGACCTCGTAGGATGATCCATCTTATTGAAAGACAAGACAAGACAAGACAAGACAAGACAAGACAATTCAATACTTATACCGCATAATTAACTACATCAGAGACTGGCTCTGGCCACTACAATTTTTTGCAAAGGTGCCATTATGAGCCTTCGAGATGAGAGAAAAACCAAGCTTGACAAGCTGCGCAAGCAAGCAGAGGCCAAGCTTAATAGGGAGCTCTCCACAAAAAAGAAGGTCTTGCCAGAAGACACCCCTCGCCTGCTCTACGAGCTGCACGCTCACCAAATAGAGCTGGAAATACAGAACGAGGAGTTACGCCTTATCCAGCAGGAGTTGCTCGAAGCTCGTGACCGGTATATTAACCTCTACGATTTGGCCCCAGTAGGCTATCTTACGATTGGTGCAAATGGGCTCATCCTTGAAATAAACCTGACTCTTGTAAGAATGCTGGGCATGGAGCGACACCTGATCATCCAAAAATCCTTGTCCACCTTTATTGCCGAGTCGGATCAAGACGTCTATTATCAATTTAATGCACTAATTCGCAAGACAAAAAAACCGCAAAACTGCGAACTACGAATGAGCAAATACAACTGCGAATCGGCGAAACGCGACACGCATGAAGCTGATCGAAATGAAAAAACTTCATTTTGGGTGCAAATAATGAGTAGGCCCTTGTTAGGCGACAACGGTGAGATTCACACGATTAATCTATCCATCAATGATGTCACCGAGTTCAAGCAGGCAAGAGACAAATTGAAACACTTGGCCACCTACGACCAATTGACTCTACTCCCCAACCGTTACCAGATGGAAACCGAATTGAAGCTGCGTATCAATGCGGCCAAACGCTTCAATGAGAAACTCGCCATTCTGTTCATCGATCTTGATAATTTCAAAATCATTAATGATACGATGGGTCATGAGTATGGCGATATATTGTTGAAAATAGTTGCTAATCGTCTTTCATCCCACCTCAGGGACTATGACACAGTCGCTCGCTTTGGTGGCGATGAATTTGTCCTGCTAATGCCACAGATACATGACAATGTTGAAGTTGTTGCCATAGCAGAAAAAATTATCAGCGAATTCTCCAATGCATTTTATCTTAAAGAACGAGAATCTTTTATAACAACCAGCATTGGTATCAGCGTATTTCCTGACGACGGAACGACGGTCGGCGAGTTATTAAAAAACCTGATTAGTTACCTGTCTCAGAAATTCTCAATATACCGATCGGAAGAGGTTCTGTCGTTGCGGCGCGCAGCAATCGCGGCACCATGGCAGCCAAATCAAAACGGCGATTGAAGCGATAGGAGAATTCTGCAAGATAGCGCTGTGCATACTTGGCGTGATTGAATGCATGGTAGGTTCCGCTGAAGGCAGTCTTGAGATTGCCAAGAAGCGTATTGACCCAGCGAAACTCGGCACGCTGCACAGCAGATTTGCCACTTCCCACAATATGGCGCTCATGCTGCGCGGCTGTATGCGTAACCGCCCCGAAACACCCCAAACCATCAGATACGACTCGTGCAGTAGATGACAGACATTCAGCCGACCACTGTTTGAGCGCTTCATATGTAAAACCCGCTACGGGGGTCAAGCGTATATAAAGTGGCTTCCCCTCGCTGTTTGTTTGTATTGCCGCTACAAATGGCGTCTTACTTGCCGCGCCCCGCCCGCGCTTTCCCGGCCTTTCACCTCCCAGATAAGCATCGTCAACCTCCACGCGTCCATCCAGACGGCGTTGCTCTTCGCGCAGCAGCATGGTCTGTAACAGCTTATGCTTGATCGACCATGCCGTTTTGTAACTTACCCCCAGCTGACGTTTGAGTTCCAATGCACTGACCGCATTCTTGCTTTGCGTCATCAAGTAAATGGCCAGAAACCAGGTTCTTAGCGGTAATTTAGTATTTTCAAACACGGTGCCGACAATTGAAGAACATTGGTAGCCACAATCCAGGCATTCCCATAGCTTGCGGCCGTTATGGGTACAGGAATATCGCTCCCCATCGCAGCGCAGGCATCTCCAGCCATGTGGCCACCTCGCAGCAAACAATGCTGCTTCACATTGTGCTTCCGTGCCATATTGATGCAGAAATTCATGCAGTGACAGGCCTGCCTGAAACTGAATTTTATTCATCGCCATTG
>NZ_FMWO01000098.1 GCF_900103035.1 Nitrosomonas mobilis | reverse complement strand
AAATGGTCAAGGACGAAAAAGCCATGCATGAACATTACAAATTAGATGGTGTCTATACTGGAGAGCCTAAATTCAAATATCACGACGAGTTTCAGGCCAGCGCTAAAGAAACCAAAAAGGAAAAAGACTAATGACTACTTTACAAAAAGGATCGATTGGCACCTTGCTGGTAGGTGGGTTGCTGGGTATCGTATTGCTGGCAGTCGTATTTGGTGGAGAAGCGGCGTTATCTACGGAAGAATTCTGCACCAGCTGTCATTCGATGAGTTATCCACAGGAAGAACTCAAGCATTCCACCCACTATGGCGCGCTGGGAGTCAATCCTGGGTGTAAGGACTGCCATATTCCGCAAGGGATAGAGAATTTTCATCTGGCAGTGGCCACTCACATAGTGGATGGCGCCAGAGAGCTGTACCTGGAATTGAAAAATGATTATTCCACGCTGGAGAAATTTGACGAGCGCAGATTGATCATGGCACACGATGCACGGATGAATCTCAAAAAATGGGACAGCATCACCTGTCGCACCTGTCACAAAAAACCGAACCCACCGGGAGAGGATGCCCAGGCAGCACACAAGAAAATGGAAACAGAAGGTGCGACCTGCATAGATTGTCACCAGAATCTGGTACATGAAGAAGCGCCAATGACTGATCTGAACGCCAGCCTGGCAGCAGGAAAAATGGTGCTGAAACCAGAAGAGGGTGACGACGAAGACGAAGACGAAGACGAAGACGAAGATGAGGAAGACGAGGATGCAGACACAGAAGAAAGCGAAGCTGCAGATGAATCTTCTGATGAAGACGACGATGATGAGTAATTTCTGAAGATTCAAAAAATAGAAAAATTACGAGCTACAATCGGCTTGGCTGCTGAGCATATTGCAGTCGATAACTGGTGGTAGCTCGGCTTTATTGGAATTCCGTAATTAAAATGGCTCACTAGATTATTGTGAGTTAGATGTTTATTCCTTAAGTTGCTTATGATGACAGCTAAACTTTATATCAAGACATTTGGTTGCCAGATGAATGAGTATGACTCTGCCAAAATGGCATCTTTACTACATGCTGAAAAAGGGATGGAGAGAACGGAAATTCCTGGTGAAGCTGATTTGATTCTATTCAATACTTGTTCAGTTCGTGAGAAGGCACAGGAAAAGGTTTTTCACGATCTGGGTCGTGTGCGGCATCTCAAAAGTGGCAATCCAAATTTGTTAATAGGTGTTGGTGGGTGTGTTGCCAGTCAGGAGGGCGCTGAAATCGTCAGGCGCGCCCCATTCGTTGATTTGGTGTTTGGACCTCAGACGTTACATCGTTTACCTGCTCTGATAGATGCCCGTCATAAAACAGGACGTCCACAAATTGATATTTCCTTTCCCGAGATAGAAAAATTTGATCGTCTACCACTTGCACGTACTGAGGGTGCTACTGCATTCGTGTCTATCATGGAAGGGTGCAGCAAATACTGTAGTTTCTGCGTTGTTCCTTACACAAGAGGAGAAGAGGTTTCCAGGCCACTTGATGATGTATTGACAGAAATTGCTGGTTTGGCAATTCAGGGCGTCAAGGAAATAACACTGTTAGGTCAGAACGTCAATGCGTATGCTGGAAAGATGGCACAGGATGCTGTAGCGGATTTTGCTTTGTTACTTGATTATGTTCAGGATATTCCTGGTATTGAGAGGATTCGATTTACAACTTCGCATCCACGCGAATTTACTGCACGGTTGATTGAGGCCTATAGAACATTACCAAAATTAGTTAGCCATGTGCATCTACCGGTACAGTCAGGTTCAGACCGGATTCTGGCTGCCATGAAACGCGGGTATACTGTTATGGAATATAAGTGCATCATTAGGAAACTACGAGCTTTAAGGCCAGAAGTATCCATTTCATCAGACTTTATCGTGGGGTTTCCAGGTGAAACTGATGCTGATTTTGCGGCAACGATGAAGCTGATTGAAGAAGTTGATTTTGACGAATCTTATAGCTTTATTTACAGTGCCCGCCCTGGAACACCGGCAGCTGATTTTGTAGATGAAACACCCCACGAAGTTAAGCTGGATCGTCTGCATAAATTGCAGGCAAAAATTCAGCGACAAGCTGATGCTATTAGTCAGAGTATGGTTGGGACTACTCAACGCATATTAGTCGAAGGCATCTCAAAGAAAAGTCCTAATGAATATTATGGGCGAACGGATAATAATAGAACGGTTAATTTTCCGGTAAATATGAATTTAATTGGTTGCTTTGCTAATATTGAAATTACGCAGGCACTAACTCATACGTTACGCGGTGTTTTGCGTGCCTAACAGTTAATTAATTGAAACCTGAATCCGTAGAAATATCTTTTTCACCTGCTGATAATAGACGTCTAGCCAATCTTTGTGGTGTGTTGGATGAAAACATCAAGCAGGTGGAAAATACATTTAATATAGAAATTTTCCGTCGTGGGGAGCATTTCTGCCTGTATGGCGCTGCCGATCAAACCCGGCTTGCGGCGAAAGCACTTAAAAATTTCTATGACCAATCTAATCAACACATCAGCATTGAACAGATCCAACTGGGTCTGATTGAAATCAAGAGTCTTGCTGCTAAAAATCAGTTGCAACCTGAGCTTTCAACCCAACTTCATTCAGTGCTTTCTCCGCAGCTTATTACTCGTCGTGGCAACATTACAGGACGCACATCGCGCCAGACTGCTTATCTGCAGCAGATTCACACGCATGACATTACTTTTGGTATAGGGCCAGCAGGAACGGGTAAAACCTATCTCGCTGTTGCCACTGCTGTAGATGCACTGGAGCGAGAGACTGTTGGTCGAATTATTCTGGTGCGTCCGGCAGTAGAGGCAGGAGAGAATTTAGGATTTCTACCAGGCGATATGGCTCAAAAAGTTGATCCTTACCTGCGACCGCTCTATGACGCTTTATACGAACTGATGGGGTCCGATAAAACCGGAAAACAGTTCGAACGAGGCGCAATTGAGATTGCTCCATTGGCTTTTATGCGCGGCCGTACACTTAATCAGTCTTTCATTATTCTAGATGAAGCACAAAATACGACCCCAGCGCAGATGAAAATGTTTTTAACTCGTATTGGATTTGGTTCCAAAGCAGTAATTACAGGCGATACCACCCAGGTTGATCTTCCTAAAAACCAGAAAAGTGGTTTGATTGAAGCAGAGCAGGTGCTGAGTAATATTAGAGGTATCGCTTTTACGCGATTCAAAACTGATGATGTGGTGCGTCATCCTCTGGTACAGCGAATTGTGGATGCCTACGAAAGACATGCCGTTACTCAATAGACTCTTCGGGGGCTCATTGATGCTCTATGTCGGCTAAAACCGGATTAACCCTGACAGTACAGTATGCGGTAAATAAATCTGGGTTACCCGGTAGACAGCTTTTTGTAAAATGGGCGCAAGTGGCGCTGCAGAAGCCGGCAGAAGTCACAATACGGTTGGTCGATCAGCAGGAAGGAGAGATACTCAACCGCCAATTCCGTGGCAAGCAAACAGCTACTAACGTACTGACGTTCGTTTATGAGAATGGTTCATCTATACGTGGTGATATCGCGCTATGTGTACCGATTATCTATACTGAATCGGTACAGCAGCAAAAAAACCTGAAAGCACATTACGCTCACCTTACTGTCCATGGATTGCTTCACCTGCAAGGTTATGATCATTTGAATGATGTCGAGGCTGTAGCGATGGAGGCGCTCGAAATTGATATTTTGGCCAGACTTGGATTTAACAATCCGTATGATGTTGTATAAATAGAGATTTCTATGAAAAAATTACGAGATATGTTTATCTTTATTTTTTCGCTTTTAGGTTTGGTTAAAGCTATTTAATTTTTTTTGTGCGAATATTTTTTCATGAATGATCCTGCGTCTAAAAGTAATTGGTTTGAACGAGTCGGTGCTTTGCTGCTGCGTAAACCGGAAGATCGTGAACAGCTGATTACTCTGCTGCATTCTGCCTATGAACGTGATCTGCTTGATGCTGAGGCATTGACTATGATTGAAGGTGTGCTCCATGTTTCAGAGATGCAGGTACGCGATATCATGATACCTCGATCGCAAATGGATACAATTGACATTGGCGATAAACCTGGGGAATTTATTCCATTTGTGATTGAAACTGCGCATTCCCGCTTTCCGGTGACGGATGGTAGTAAAGACCAAATTATTGGTATTTTACTGGCGAAGGATTTACTGCGCTACTATGCAAACGCGGAAGTATTTAATGTGCGTGATATGCTGCGGCCTGTGGTGTATATACCCGAATCCAAGCGATTGAATATTTTGTTGAAGGATTTTCGTGGGAATCGTAACCATATGGCAATTGTGGTTGATGAATATGGTGGTATTGCCGGACTAGTGACGATCGAAGATGTTCTCGAACAGATTGTTGGAGAAATTGAGGATGAATATGATTTTGACGAGGCGGGTGATTATATCGTTGCAGATACCAATGGGTATTACCGGGTGAAGGCAATCGCCGAGATTGTGAATTTTAATGAAACCCTGGGCGCGGCTTTTAGTGATAAGGAGTTCGATACGATTGGCGGTTATGTCATTAATCGATTTGGTCGATTACCCAAGAATGACGAATCAATCGTGATTGATCATTTCCGATTTACGGTTCTGAGGGCAGATAGCCGCCGCTTGCATCTATTGAAAGTTGAGCGAATAGATGCAGACTCAGATATAGGAATTGATGAGACTGAACTAAATCCATTGAATCAATAACCATACTTTAACTCGAGGCATGAAGGCAGGGTATGCTGAACTCTGTTTTTGCCATTTGTATAGGTGCTTCACTGGGAGCTTCGCTGAGCTTTAGGTGCTTCGCTTAATACGCTGTTCCCCTTCATTCCGTTGGGTACATTTTTTGCTAACTTAATTGGTGGCTTTTAAGCTTTTTCTGCTGAAGTTGCCATTCTCATTCAGCAGGGCAGATGAATGCTCGCGTTAGCCGCGGTCAGCTTGCATGTACTGAGGGCGCTGCTGATGATAATTTTTGGCGTCCGGGCGGCAACACTTTAAAAAGTAATAGTTAGTTCGGTTGACTGGCTTCTGACTACTACAGGACTGTAATATTCTTGCTTACGTTTTATCAAATTGACTGGTAGCGAGTATACTCATTTGCTTTTCTTTTTCCATGGGAATGGAAAACTGAATTGTGTCTGGTTGGGTAAAGTTTGGATTTAGTATCGAAGTATCAACGGAAACAATTCTAAGCATCTATTTTGGAAGTGTCTGGTATGAGTGATCGAGAGGTCGACCAACAATTGGTTGAAAGAGTGCAGCGAGGTGATAAGCATGCTTTTGATCTGCTGGTTATTAAATATCAACGCAGGCTGGCGCGCTTGCTGTCACAATTTATCCGTGATCAGGCCGAAGTGGAAGATATCGCGCAGGAAACATTTATCAAGGCTTATCGCGCACTTCCCTCTTTTCGTGGTGATAGCGCCTTTTATACATGGCTTTACCGAATTGGGATCAATACAGCTAAAAACTTTTTAGTGTCACAGGGGCGTAAAGCACCTACTACGGTTAATAGTTTTGATAATGAAGATGCGGAAAATTTTGAGGGGGCAGATGCACTGCGTGAGATGAATACCCCTGAAAGTGAACTAATGGGTAAACAAGTTGCTCAAACTGTAAATCAGTCGTTGGATTCTTTGCCGGAAGAATTACGCACAGCAATCATTCTCAGGGAAATCGAAGGGCTGGGTTATGAAGAGATCGCAAATATTATGGGTTGTCCGATCGGTACGGTACGTTCCCGAATATTTAGAGCGCGCGAGGCTGTGGCTGAAAAATTGCGACCTTTGTTGGGTACGGATAAAAATAAGAGATGGTAAAAAGAGGTGAAATTATGAATAATAAACTTTCGGAATTAGTTGATGGTGAGCTCGATGACGATGAAGCGGGTGAGCTCATCAAATTAGCTGGAAGAAGCGATGAATTGCTTGCGGAATGGAAGACATACCATGTTATTGGTGAAGCATTGCGCCAGCCAGTTTCTATTTCTAGCCTGGATATCTCTGAAAAAGTTCACCAACAGTTGGTCAGTGAGCCAACGTTACTAGTGCCTCAGCTCAATAAGATTTATCGTGCGAGCAAATCAAAACTACTGGGTCTCTCGGCCGCAGCTTCGATTGCTGTTCTTGCAATCGGTTGGATGGTTTCTATTTCTGTTGGTACTGGCCCTGTTCAACAGGAAATGCTGGTTGCTGAGAAGATAGAAAAACGATCAATGGACACTGATAATCGCTCAGTGACTTTCTTGCCACCATCAGGTTATTCGCATCTTCCGACATCAATTGATTATAATCGCACAGATTTTCCATTTGCTTACAGGGGATTTAGCCATGGAGGCATGATTTATCATCCGCATGCCAGCAGTGCCAATCAGATCAACGCACCGCAAATGCCACAAACATCAGTTAGACCTGCTCCTTCAGGCAATTGATCTTCTATTGAATAGCGTTGAAGTTAACGGCTGTAGTTTTTCCTTTATTTTAAGCATTCAGAGTAACATTTTCTAAAATACTTCAAGTAATGTCACTTACCGCAAGCATGAAACTTTCCTATAAATTTAGTTTGTTGTCCCTCGCTGATGAAAGAATATTTTGCAAACATAGAGTAACCCAATCGTTGCAAATTTTCTGGAAATTGTGGAGCGCAGGTTTAGTAATGCTGCTGTTGCTGTCGTCGCCATCACCACAAGCAAAAGAAGCGTTAAAACTGCCAGACTTTACTCAATTAGTCGAAACACAAGGGCAGGCAGTTGTCAATATCAGCACAGTGCAAAGTCAACAAATAGATGCAGAACAATTTTTCCCTAAAATTCCCGATTTACCCGAAGACTCGCCATTCTATGATTTTTTCCGGCGCTATATGCAACCTTACTCGGGTCCTAGAAAATATGAATCGCGATCATTGGGATCGGGATTCATTATCAGTAAAGATGGTTATATTCTAACTAATGCTCACGTCGTTGAATCTGCAAATGAAATAAATGTTAAGCTTGCTGACAAGCGTGAATTTAAAGCTAAAGTAATCGGCGCTGACAAAAAAACCGATGTTGCGCTGATCAAGATTGATGCCAGCAGTCTGCCTACCGTCAAGCAGGGCGATCCTGATAAACTCAAGGTTGGAGAGTGGGTGGTTGCTATTGGGGCGCCATTTGGCTTTGAAAGTAGCGTGACTGCTGGAATAGTCAGTGCAAAAGGACGCTCGCTTGCTCAGGAGAATTATGTGCCGTTTATTCAAACAGATGTTGCAATCAATCCTGGTAATTCTGGTGGCCCGCTATTCAACATGGAAGGTGAGGTGGTTGGTATAAATTCCCAAATATATAGCCGCACCGGGGGATTCATGGGTTTATCATTTGCTATCCCAATCGATGTGGCCACAGGTATTGCCAGGCAGCTCAGGGAGCATGGTAAGGTTTCCCGTGGAAAAATAGGGGTGATGATTCAAGAAGTGACAGAGGAGCTTGCAGATTCGTTTAATCTCGATAAACCTCGGGGAGCGCTGGTGGTTTCAGTCGAAAAGGATGGGCCTGCAGATAAAGCTGGTATCAAGGCAAGAGATGTTATTCTGAAGTTTAATGAACAGGAAGTGATCGCTTCCAGTGATTTGCTGCGCTTGGTTGGTAATACCAAGCCAGGTTCCAAAACCAGCTTGCAGGTGTGGCGCAATGGATCAACCAAAAATTTGACAATCAAGGTTGGTGAAATGCCCGGCGATGACGCTGTTGCTGTTCAGCAGGAGCAGGACAAGTCTGGTAAGAACGCGAATCGGCTTGGTCTTGTTCTTAAAGAGTTGACGAATAACCAGAAAAAACAATTGGGTGTTGAAAGTGGCTTGCTGGTTGAGGAGGTGGTAGAGGGTGTAGCTAGAAGTGCCGGTATCCTTAGCGGCGATGTTATACTTGGCATTAATGATCAGGATATTAAGTCAGTTGAGCAATTTAACAATTTATTGGATAAAATCGAACGGGGTCGACATGTCGCTCTGTTAGTGCGCCGTGGGGATAGAACCACTTTTATTTCAATTCGAGTAGATAAATAAAATTTTTTAGTATGGGTGATCAGGTAAAGAAGCTGGTTGTTTATGCAAGACAGGGATGTCATCTTTGTAAAGAGATGATCATTGCTCTGCAAGCACTACAAGAAACCATTAACTTTCAGCTGGAAATTATTGATATTGATCTTGACCCAAGGCTTGTCGGATTATATAACGAGCGAATACCAGTTCTGTTCGCGCCAGACGAAAATAGAGAACTGTGTCACTACCATCTTGATCTGTCCTCAGTAAATCATTATCTCGTTAGAAATTAGAAATAGCATCTGCTAGCCTGTTCCAATAGTCTATTTAAGACTTGAATCTACGTTCCTGAGCTTATTGTCAAATCTGGTGTATAGAGAATCAAGCGGCTACCTGTTTTCGATCTCCATTTTGTTTAACCCCGTTAACGAATGTGATGCCCTGCGCAACATCCGCTAACAATTTATAGCCCCTTAGTCGGAACCATTTCTTCTGCGCCACTTCCATCAGTTTGAACGTAACCGTCCGGCTCTCCCATCTATGCAGTCATAATTTTCCGCATTACCACGAGCTATGATTATTTCTGGTGTATGACAAGGGAGAAGGAAGCGGTGTAACCTGTTGTTGATGATCTAGCAGATCAACCAACAAAACAAGGGAAACACCGCATGACAGATAGTAAAGTTTTTAATCTGAATAAACCAGAACAAAATGATCCGTTACAGGAAGTGCTGCGAGAAGGCACACGTAAGATGTTGTCGGCAGCGATTGAAGCAGAAGTAACCAGCTTTATCCATCATCATGGCGGTTTGAAAACCGCTGAGGGTAGATCGGCAGTTGTCAGAAATGGTTATCTACCGGGGCGCTCGATTCAAACCGGACTTGGTGATATTGAAGTCAAAGTGCCGAAAGTACGTGATCGCAGCGGTTCTGGCATCAAATTTAACAGCAGCCTGATCCCTCCCTACTTGAAACGAACACGAAGCATTGAAGAATTTCTGCCTTGGTTGTATCTGAGAGGGGTTTCAACAGGAGATTTCACAGAGACCTTAAAACACCTGCTGGGAACAGACGCGCCTGGATTATCGCCTGCGACGATCAGCCGCTTGAAGCAGGACTGGGAACAGGATTATCAAAACTGGACTCGCCGCGATCTGAGTGGCAAACGGTATGCTTATGTCTGGGCTGATGGTATCTACAGCACTGTGCGGATGGATGACCGGTTATGTCTTCTGGTGATTATCGGTTCTGATGAAACGGGGCGTAAAGAGCTGCTGGCATTGTCTGATGGTTATCGTGAGTCTGAAGCGAGCTGGACGGAAGTATTGATGGATTTGAAACAACGTGGCCTCAAAGGTGCTCCCAAATTAGCTATCGGTGACGGTGCGCTGGGGTTCTGGAAGGCTGTTACCCAGTGCTGGCCGGATACGGATCAACAGCATTGCTGAGTGCATAAAATCGCCAATGTAATGGAAAAGCTGCCCAAGGCCATGCAACCCAAGGTCAAGGAAGCGCTGCACAATATCTGGCAGGCGGAAACACGGGAAAAGGCTTATAAAGCATTTGATAACTGTATTGAACGTTTTAGTCCTAAATATCCAAAAGCGATGGAGTGTCTGGCAAAGGATAAAGATTCCATGCTGGCTTTCTATGATTATCCTGCAGAAAACTGGCAACACATTAGAACAACTAATCCAGTCGAATCAGTCTTTGCAACTGTCCGGCTGAGAACAGCCA
>NZ_FMWO01000112.1 GCF_900103035.1 Nitrosomonas mobilis | reverse complement strand
TCCGCCACCACTCGCTGTACAGGATCATGTCGACGGCCATACCCCGCGCCCAATTCCATCAAAAGAACCTGTGCCAACCAGCTCAACACGCAGTGGTTGAAAATCAGCCCCACAATGAATGGCACCGACCGGAAGAAACCACCTTGTATCGGTTGGTGCAAGAGTACATCGGAACTTTCTTTGCACAGGTTGAGACGGAAAGCCGGTTCAGGGTTGCCCGACTTTGTTAAAGACGAATTTGAGGCATTGCTTGAATGTGGCTTCTGGCCCATGGGTTCTTACGCCTGCGTTATACAACAAGCTGCGCCCACGCCCACGGCTTTAGCCTGCATGCCTCTGGGTGCGTTGCGCCATGAATCAGCGCAAGGAACGGAAGCACCTGTGACGTTACATTACGCGACCGGCAATTGCCAATGAGCGGCTGGCCGCGGCAGTTCTCAGGCCAAGGCTCAGCCTCATTCGTTTCCATGGCGTGCTCGTGCCCAACGCGCAGCTTCGTTCTGAGATTATTCTCGACAGCAGGAAAAACAAAAGTGATCCATCCTGCACGAATGATGCTGTGCCACCTTCCTCGGCTTCCGTGCGTATCAGTTGCCTTGTTGTTATGAAGGGAGAAAGACAGTGCGCGGGAATGGTTCAGATATATTCACCAATGCGGTCAACATGAGTAGTCAATTGGGTTGGAAGGGGTGCATTATTAAAGTTAATGAGTAGGCGAACACACTTCTATTAGAGGTCTAAGCTAAAAACTGGGCTTCTCATTTATTACGTCGTAACATTCCGCCCATCGCAAGCGGATTTTCCGATAGATATTTTTCTCCAAGGATGATTCGCTGCCGGTTTAAGGCAGCGTGCCAATTGTCCTTAGCAATTACAGCGAGCAGAGTCGAAAAACGCAACTCTATATGCAGATCATGACCGAGCGAGAGAAATCCGATACGTCCATACGAGAAAGAATGTTTGATACTCTCTTGACTAAATATCTTGGGGCGTTTACCGATGATGAGCTCGATTCGGAAATATCTTTCAGGAAGCGCATTATGTTTCTTGATCTCCTAAGTCTGAACTTCCAAGAGTACCTCAACGCGAAGCCTCTGTTCGAGGATCTCAACGGTCGTCTAGACCGCGCCATCCGGAATACCACACATTCGACTGAAAAAGAAACCTTTCTGGCTTTGCAGAACGAGGTAAAGAAAGTTGCTGCAAGGGTTGCCTCAAAACAGACCGCTGCACTCTCATCAATAGGCCTGACAAGGGAGCTATCCTTAGACACTCAAGATATGTCTCTTCGCTGTGTGCGGTTATATGATGTCACGGGGCGCAAAGAGATTCAGGATGGTAAAGCTGTATCCTTAATTGACATTACCGACCATGTGCCATGCAGTGAGATAAAGCCAGCTGAGGCGGGCTTGACTGATGTTGCCCAGCAGGCCCAGGGGTCTCCCTCCATTGACATTGAGCTTATTGAGCTGGGCGATACCAGTGCGACTGTTGAGATTACGCCTTATGAAGAGTTTTTCAATCAGGACGGCGTTCTGACAAGCATGAAGCAAGGCAGGCGAATGGTGTTTGAGGTATCTTTTTTTGATTTGCCATATATGGACAATACGGAATTGTTTGATGGAAGCAGGTTTTCATTGGTCCTTAAGGAAATGGCTCTGGGCGAGGGTGCCGCGAAATTTTCGGCGGTTATCTTTAAGGAGGGATTCATGACTTTACGAGATCGGCCTTTGTTCGAGGAGATGCTTCGTACTCTGCAAAAGTAGGGTGCTAATAAAAAAGACTCTAAAGTTTCACGGCATTTATCTGTTTAATCAAGGCTATGTCTGCATTAATAGTTGAAACTGATTTTCTCGTCCGAGAGCGGCCTGGAGACCAATGATTGGCGAGTTGTGCCCACCCCAACGTTCCAGCCATCTACGCCAGCCCAGGTAATTTTCCAGGTATTTGGTTGCGACCCCATGAAATCTTTTCATCCACTGTTTAAGTCTGCTGTCGTAGGCATTAACATTCTGGATATGGTAAACACCAGCAATGACTCGAATTCCAGCAGAGAGATTGACGGGGCGATGGGTAATTCCGAGGCTATGAGCCACAGACCGGTAGACGGCAGCGCCATCACTACAGAAAATGGCATCTTTTGCCAGGATAGCCCGCAAAGGCGGCTCAATTGTCTTTTTATCAAGCGCATTCAACATGAAATCTGCTGTTGCACCAGAGCGGTCGCGTACTACCAACACCGGCACCTGGTCTTTGCCTGTTCCACGTACATGGATTTGCTTGCCGCGTTTACGCGGTGGACGATTCAGGTGGCGTTGACCTTTGCAGGAAGAGGGAAAAAAGGTCTCATCCGCCTCAATGATTCCTTGCAAGTGGTTGGCTTTAGTAGCCGCCGGCAAAGTCAGGAACCGATGGCGCCA
>NZ_FMWO01000100.1 GCF_900103035.1 Nitrosomonas mobilis | reverse complement strand
AAATCAAAACGGCGATTGAAGCGATAGGAGAATTCTGCAAGATAGCGCTGTGCATACTTGGCGTGATTGAATGCATGGTAGGTTCCGCTGAAGGCAGTCTTGAGATTGCCAAGAAGCGTATTGACCCAGCGAAACTCGGCACGCTGCACAGCAGATTTGCCACTTCCCACAATATGGCGCTCATGCTGCGCGGCTGTATGCGTAACCGCCCCGAAACACCCCAAACCATCAGATACGACTCGTGCAGTAGATGACAGACATTCAGCCGACCACTGTTTGAGCGCTTCGTATGTAAAACCCGCTACGGGAGTCAAGCGTATATAAAGTGGCTTCCCCTCGCTGTTTGTTTGTATTGCCGCTACAAATGGCGTCTTACTTGTCGCGCCCCGGCCGCGCTTTTCCGCCCTTTCACCTCCCAGATAAGCATCGTCAACCTCCACGCGTCCATCCAGACGGCGTTGCTCTTCGCGCAGCAGCATGGTCTGTAACAGCTTATGCTTGATCGACCATGCCGTTTTGTAACTTACCCCCAGCTGACGTTTGAGTTCCTATGCACTGACCGCATTCTTGCTTTGCGTCATCAAGTAAATGGCCAGAAACCAGGTTCTTAGCGGTAATTTAGTATTTTCAAACACGGTGCCGACAATTGAAGAACATTGGTAGCCACAACCCAGGCATTCCCATAGCTTGCGGCCGTTATGGGTACAGGAATATCGCTCCGCATCGCAGCGCAGGCATCTCCAGCCATGTGGCCACCTCGCAGCAAACAATGCTGCTTCACATTGTGCTTCCGTGCCATATTGATGCAGAAATTCATGCAGTGACAGGCCTGCCTGAAACTGAATTTTATTCATCGCCATTGCCATCCTCCTCTGATTTTGCTACGTTTCTTCGCAATTTGTAGATTTTACAAGATTTCTGAGAGAAGTAACTAATCAGGAAATATATTAGTTTTATTGATAACACATCACACTTAGAATGCGTACTTGAATAAACAGGAGCGATATAAAAAATGAAGATTAACCCTGTTTCAGCCCCGCCTGGAAATCATCAAACGGATTCCAGGCAAGTAATTTTCCGTGCTGTAGACAGTACCCGCCATGGCTCAGTGGATATCAAAAACAAAAAATCATGCACTTACTGGAATACCAGAAAAGCATACAAGAGCGCAAAATATTATGAAACTTAAATCAAAAACCCTTCTAGTTCTGTTATTGACAATTTTTATTACAAAACAACCGCTCGCATCCGCCAGGCCGACGCTGGAAGCGGCCGCGCAACGCGCCAAAGAAACGTTTCATTCCAAGGAATGGCGCGAAGTGCCCGACGAAGCTCTGGTGCGTGCCAATCGCATCAAATGGAATCGGATAGCCAAGGCGGCGCTTAATTTGCCAGACTGGGTTGAATTCGGATTGAGTCAGCGCACACGTTTCGAGTTCGTCTCGAACAACTGGCGCACCGGACAACGCAACGCCGACAACACTCAATTACCGCTGCAGTCGCGTGTGCGGCTGGGGATCAATCGTGGCCCATACTGGGTGTTATTCGAAGGACAGGATTCGCGCACGCATTTCGCCCAGGCTGGTGATTTTGCTGGACGTGAAGTCGCAAATAAATTCGACATCCTGCAATTGTTTGGCTCTGCCACTTTTAAGAACGTATTCGGCACTGAACTTAGAACCGATTTACATTTCGGTCGCATGACTCTGGAACTGGGCGCGGCGCGGCTGATCGGGCGTAACGATTTCCCGAATACCACCAATAACTTTGATGGCGGGCATCTGTCGATCGGCAACAACAAGGACTGGCGCGTGCGGGCATTCCTGACCGCACCAGTCAACCGCAAAAACGATGAACTGGATGACGCGCGGAATCGCACGCTGTTCTGGGGAACGGCCTTCGAGTCAACCCAAAACAAATGGGCCAGCGGCGAAATCTATTATCTGGGGCTCAGCGATGAATTCGACAGACAGTCCAACCGCGCAAAGCATCTACACACCACAGGCGCGCGGATCGTCAAAAAAGACATCAGACAGCGCAGCGATTTCGAATCGGAGCAAACAGGAGAGTTAGATTATGACCTCGAAGGCGCAGCACAGGTTGGTGACCGGCACGGCAAGGACCACTTCGCCTGGATGGCCTTCGCGCGCCTCGCATACACCCTGAACCAACCCTGGATTCCGCGCCTGGCCGGAGAATTCGTCTATGCCAGCGGCACCAGGAATCCAGATGGCGATCAGAGCGCCACTTTCGACCGCCTGTTCGGATTACGCCGCCCAGATCTTGGGCACACCAGTCTGTTTGGGCCATTCAGTCACTCGAACTTGATCAAGGTGGGATGGCGCTTGACCGCTCTTCCCAGGGATGACTTCAGGATATTTATCAAGCATCATCTGAACTGGCTCGCGGAGAAGCGCGACGCGCTCTCTGGGTCCGCCCTGCCGGGATTTTCCAACCTGCAGGACAGGACAGGCAGTTCCGGAAGCTTTCTTGGACATGACATCGAGCTGGTCGGGCGTTACCGGATCAGAGAAACTACCGATCTGGAAGCCGGTTATCAGCACTGGTTCAAGGGTAGTTTTTTTGATGGCCTGACGCAACTGGCCAACCGGGGAGGGTTGCCCATAAACGGCGAAAAAGACACCAATTATTTTTTCGTGCAAACCACGGTGAGATTCTGATTAAAAAGTGCGCTCCGTGCTCCATCAGTCCTGCTCGAGTAAGACCGTCTCCATGCTGCTGGATGGCCAGGCGGACATCGGATTGCAACAGAAGCACTGGGCAATGTCACTGATCCGATATCTTTTCCCTATTACACATAGCACCATGCGATTATCGTGCCGGCAAGCCATCCCCTGCAGCCTTGCCATCTACTTACTATCGAGACTATCGAACAGTTCTCCATTATTACCTACCGCCACGGGTTTCGACATTACCGGAAGTGTTGCAGCCGCGTGAACTAATCATGAAGAACTTTTGCCGTTGCGTAAATTACCGGTATTGTTACCGGCAACATCATGTTTGGCATAACCAGGATGTTGCTCCATCCCGGCTTCAAGGGCATGCTCAGCAAGCTTTTTCGTCAATTGCTTGAGGATGCTTTACTCACCAGGTAGGCCTTCTGGAGAGGTTTATAGTCAGCTAATAACTAGTCGACAAGCTGACCTGATACCAGCATTCTGTTTTTTTTTCAAATACATGGACAGAGTACCGCTTATACAGATTTTTTATACTCCCAGTCTTGGGTTTAAGCGGATGTCTCTCCATTGCCTACAATCTCCATCAGCTTCCCATAGCTAGTCACCACGTCGTATTTCACGTGTTCGGGATCAATCCTGCGGTTGATCTCCGCGAAGAACTTGCGGGCGCAGTCGATTTTCGTATGCTCGATGGCCCGCAGCTCCATGCTGGACATGGACCCTTTGGTTTCGGCAACGAAATAGATGTGTTTGACCGAGCCTTCCTTGAACGAAATGGCCCAGTCCGGGTTGTAGTCGCCAACGGGAGTAGGAATCAGGAAGCCTCGGGGAAGTTTTGCATAAACGACCACCTCGGTGCTGGTGTCCAGCTCTTCCACAAACTTCCGCTCAACCTTTGAGTCGGTTACACAATAATCGTAGATGTGGTTCTTCAGCTTCTCGCTGGCCCTGGTGAAATCCTGTTTGCTTTGGCCTGCGGTGAAAATATCGATATCGTGGGTCTCAGCGATGCTGTCGTAGCTCAGCCGTTCAATGATGATCGTTGCCTTCTGCTCATTGATAAGTCGTGAACTTTCGGCAATGAAATGCTCCGGGTTTTGTTTGAATTGCTTGAAAACTGCCGTCTGAACACCGCTTAAAACTTCAGCGATTGTCTTTCTTGTCAGTTGGGTGTTTTCGGCGATTTTCCCGAGCAGGTCATAGGTGACCATGGAATGGACGGATGTTCCATATTCGGTGCCCGTTTCGCGCAGTTCAAAGATCTGTCCAGACTTGAGTTGCTCGTAACTTGCCTGATTTGCCTGCTCACCTTTCTGAATCGTGTAAGTCAGCGGCGTCACCCGCAGCTCTTTGTCGAGCGTCCGGATGCAGTTCTGTATGAGTTCACTGGAATCAAACTCAACACGGTACACGGCCTTCTGGTTGATACGGTTCCATAGCGCCTTGAATTCTTTTTTCTCGAAGTTGGCATTCAGCGGATTAGTCTTCGGCTTGCGATCATCCCCCACGGGGGGCAGCTGCGACTCGCTGAAGACGCTGTCGATCAGGCTAAAAATTTGTTCTGCGTGAGGGGCAAGCTCGGACGGAAGCGCCGCAAGGGTCCCGTTGGCTTTTGCCTTGTGGTAGGCTTCGGCAACCTGATCCACGTCATCGGTATAGTCGTTCTTGAGCAGATACTTATATATCTGCTTGGCCATAACCGAGGTAATTTCCAGCACACCGGTTTCCGTGGTGATGGTTCTTCCGGTGAAGTAGGCTTCGTCCGCCTTGCGGAGGCGGGCAGAGAGGGAGCCGCTGATCTCGCGCTGAAGATTTCCGACAAAGTCCTTGTAGCTCTCGCTGGCGACTACGGTCAGGATATTCACGTCATGAACCGTTGCCGGGTTATCCATACGATCCCCATGCTGGTTGACGCTGATCCGCAACCCTCGGCCAACTTCCTGGCGGCGCGAGATCGTGTTGTCGCTGTGCTTGAGCATGCACATGACGAAAACATTGGGGTTGTCCCAACCTTCGCGCAGGGCGGAATGGGAAAAAATGAACCGGACCGGTTCCGCGAAGGAGAGTAGCCGTTCCTTATCCTTCAGGATCAGATCATAGGCATCGACATCATCTGAGAGCCCGGCGCCCTCTCCACGTGTCTTGAAGCTCGGATCGGTAAGCTTCTTGGTTTTTTTATCGATGGAGAAGTAACCGTCATGGGTACGACCAACATTGATGTCGGCCAGATACGTGCGGTAAGCCTCATTATCAAGCGCCAGCTCGCCTAAATATTCAGACTTAAGCTGTTCGTACTCATCCTCAAAAATACGGGCATATTCTCCCTGGTCATCCGCCTGACTGTAATCGCGATATTTGGCGACTTCATCAATAAAGAAAAGTGACAACACCTTGACGCCCTGTGTAAAGAGTCGCTTTTCCTTCTCCAGATGCGCTTTGATGGCTTCACGAATTTGAATTCTCCGCATGGTCGCTTCGGTTACATCACCCGTTGCATCACCTGCCGACAACACCTGTCCGCTGGTAAACTCAATTGTGTCCTTGTTGGCGTCGATCTGGGCGATGACAAAGCCGCGATATTGGTCCAGCTCGTTTGATTCAATGAACAGATCCTTGCCGCGCTCCAGGCGTTTGACGATCCGCTTGATCCCGCCGCCCTGGCGCACTTCCATTTCGATTCGGGCAACCGGTGCCTTCTTGGAAATCTCTATGGATTCCAGGTAGAGATAGGCGTTGGTACCAGCGAGACCCTTCACCGCAATGCCACGCACCGCGATCTTCTTCACCAGCTTCTGGTTGTAGGCGTCCAAGGCGTCGAGGCGGTGGATCTTGTTGTGCGTGGTTCGATGGGTGGCCGAGTAGCGCAGGATCATCAATGGTTTGAACTTGGCCAGCGCCTCCAGCGTCTTTTCGCCTTCCATTTTCTGAGGCTCATCCAAGATCAGGATGGGGCGGTTGCTGCTGATCACATCGATAGGCTTGCGCGACTGGAAGTCGTCCAGTTCGTCATAGATGCGGCGGTTATCCTTTCCCGTAGCATTGAACGCCTGGATATTAATGACCATGACGTTGATGCCTGCATCGGAAGAGAAGCTTTCCAGATGGTGCAGCTGCCTGGAGTTGTAGACAAAGAAGCGGGCCTTCTTGCCATAGCTCTCGGTAAAGTGCTCGGCAGTAATCTCCAGCGATTTGAGTACGCCTTCACGGATGGCAATGCTGGGTACCACCACGATGAACTTGGTCCAGCCGTAGCGCTTGTTCATCTCAAAAATGGTTTTGATGTAGCAGTAGGTTTTGCCGGTGCCGGTTTCCATCTCCACATCAAGATTGACCTTGCATCCGGCGCTTGACACTAGCTTGTCCGACAAGGACAGATTCTGTCGCCGCTGGACAGCATGGATATTGGCCAGCAGCTGGGCGCCGGTCAGTTGAATATCAGCATTCTTGAAACCATGAGCCTCCAAAAGGCTGGCTTGTGTATACTCCGTCCTATTTTTCGCCACGCCCGGGTCGATCCGGTAGGCAATGCCCGAGGTATTCACCTGCTCGGCAAAGCAGTCAACCACGGATTCCACCGCATTGGTTTGATAGGGCTGGACTTTGAACTTTAGTTTCATGCCAAGCCCTCCTTATATCGATTTCACTTCAGTGCCCGGAGACATCTGCTTAAAGATCTGCTCCACGTTGATCTTGACAGCATCAGATGCGAAGCCGTTGTCACGGAAAACGACACGCAGCGGTTCAAATCCGGCCAGCTCCTTGACCAGGTCCTCATTCACGCCGGTATCGAAGCAGGCGACAAGATCGTAGGGCGGCTCATTGACAAAAAAGACGGTCTTGCCCTGGATGACCTCTTTTCGGATAGGCAGTGAAAGATCTACGCCCCAGTCCAGCAATACCTGGAAGAGCAGGTCTTCGGGTGTGCGGTCTAACTTGGTATTGTCGGTGAAGAGCTGTATTTGACTTTGGTCAATGGCGTCCGGCGTGTAGTAGACGTCGGCCATGTTGGATGTATCGACCTTGAGGACGCGAAAGCCGATATCCAAATCTTTGGAACCGCGAAAATCGCGAACGTCGCGAAAGGTTTCTTTATCGCCCTCGGCGAATAATTTTTCTTTATTTTTCGCGTTGTTAGCGCCTTTCGCGGTTAACTCGTCTTTGATTTTCCTGCCAGCGCGGTGGATACGTTCTTTGCTGATCTCGGCGATGGTTTTATAGCCTGCCTTGAATGCCTCGGACTGTTCATCGCAGGGCTCGGGAAGCTGCACCATGATGAATTTGCGGTTGCCGCCGTCTTGGGCGTTAAGCTGCATGACAGCATGGGCGGTAGTGGCAGAACCTGCGAAGAAATCTAAAAGTATCTGGTTTTTCTCGTTATAGATTCCAAATTGGATTAACTTAGATATAAAAGTAGTTGGCTTTGGATAACTAAAAATCTTTTTTTTCCCAAATAGCTCGACAACTTCAGCAGATCCATCCTTCGTAGTCCCACAAAATATTTGAATAGAGCTTGGTGTCCTGGTGTCTCCTTTCTCATGTCTTTCCATTAGGAAAAGCTTTCTTTTTGGAGCCGAATCACCACCTAGCCCAAAGGCAATCCTATTGTCATCACATAGTTTCTTATATTGCTCAGGGTTTATTGCCCAACTCCGACCTTCAGGCGGCCAGTATTCCTCTCCAGTGTTGGGATTCAAAATAGGATAATGTGTATTTCCCCCGGGCTTATTTGCGTCTAGCGGAACCAGTTTCCATGGCCCTCTTGGATCATTATCCCTATTTTGATATTCCGATTCGTTGAGCTTCTCACCGTAAAACTTCAGATGAACACGGTCTTTAGAGTATATGACCGTATGATTATGATTCATTGACACCTCATGATCATCCGAAATTGAGGTTCGCGATTGCCAAACTATATTTGATACAAAATTGGATTCCCCAAATATTTCATCACACATCCTTCGGAGATTGGCTAGTTCGCTATCGTCAATACTAATAAAAATAACACCGTCATCCTGCAGTAAATTCCTCGCAAGTTTTAATCGCGGATATATCATAGAAAGCCAGTCCGAATGAAACCTCCCATTGGCCTCGGTATTAGCAATCAGCCGATTGCCTTCTTCATCTTTCTGATTTGACCTTTTCAGGAATTCTTCTACATTCTCGGCAAAATCGTCTTCATAGATAAAGTCGTTACCCGTGTTGTACGGCGGATCAATGTAGATCATCTTGACCTTGCCGAGGTAGGTCTCCTGGAACAGCTTCAAGGCCTCCAGATTGTCGCCCTCGATAAACAGATTCCTCGTGGTATCAAAATCCACACTCTCTTCCCGGCAGGGGCGCAGGGTTTTGGCAATGGGCACGTTCGCGGTGAGCAGGGCTTCCCGCTTGCCGGGCCAGTTGAGGTGGTAACGTTCTTGGGGGCCTTCCACGATGGATTCCGACAATTCCTGTCGTAACTGATCAAAGTCTACCGCCAGCCTCAGCTGACCATTCTCGCCATGAGCCTCGGTCACGCAGCCGGGAAACAGCTCACGGATACGGGCGATATTTTCCTGAGTCAGGTTCGGGGAGTGCATTTTCATCTTTTCCATATACAACCTCTTTCTTTAACCACGAAACACACGAAATACTCGAAAGTGTTTCATAGGATGATTCTTTCAATTTGCGCTTTGGGGTAGTGGCCAAAGTTGACCAACAAGCCGAGTTTCAATCCGGTTGCCTTCAGGTAGTTGAACAGCTGGGCCTTGTGTGCTTTGCCTAACTCCGTAACCGCCTTCAACTCAACAATGATTTTGTCGAAGCAGATAAAATCAGGTTTGTATCGCTGCTCCAGAGCCTGCCCTTTGTAGGTCAGGATTAATTCTTTTTGCGGCTGGAATGGAACTCCTCGTTGCCTCAGCTCTTTTGCCAGACACTCTTGATAGACGGCTTCCAGAAAACCACAGCCCATTTCACGATACACATCGAAGATGGCACCCTGAATGGCGAACACTTCTTCTCTATACAGTATTTTTTCGTGCTTTTCGTGTTTTTCGTGGTTCATGAGATCAATCCTTCCAGTTCTTGTTTCAGCTCACGCAGCTCGGCGTTGATCGCAACCTTGCGGTTAAATTGTTTCTCTTTGCGGAGCCGGACTTCGCAACGCTCCAGCTCATGCTGCTTGAGGCGAATGCGCTCCATCCGTTCCACCCGTGTTTGCAGGTCTTCGCCCAGCCGTGCCGGATAGGGCATCAATCCATCGAGTATTTTTTCATACAACTGCCCCAAATCTCTTACCAAAGGTAAAGGCTTTCTTTGAACTACGGAATACACAGACGGCACGGAAGGATTTTGTTTGTTAATTTCTGTGTTTTCCGTGGTTAACTCTTTTACCCAGTCGCTAACGAAATATTCACTAATAACCCACTTGCCGGCATCCGCTTCGCTCGGTCTTTTAAAGGCGGCAATGGATTTTACTTTGCCGTCGAACTGAAGCTCAAAAATGATCGGAAAGGAAATGGCCAGGTCAATGCAACGCAGCGCCTCTGTTTTCAGTTCGCCCCCCTTAAGAGCAATACTGAAAATCTGGATCTCCGGAACAGACGGCGTCCCCTTAAGGTTGACGGTTTCCGGGGCAAGCTTGAATTGCCAGACAATCTGTTTCACTTGCCGGACAAACAGATTTTTAACGGCAGTACTCGTGCTTGCGTACTCATATATTTTACTTTTGGGCAGCATACGCCCGAACTTTGCCGGTTCGGGGTAGGCAAATAACGTACTCATGCCCATCCCCATTTTGTGACCGCGAAAATCGCGAACGACGCGAAAGAAGAATATTTCCCGTTTTTCACTTTTCGTGTGTTTCGTGGCTTCATCACGCTCCCTCCTGTACCACAAGAAAGGCGATGAGTTCGAAATCATCAAGCCCTGCAATGGTGTTCACCAGGGCCGTGGTTCTGCCACCGGAGAAGAGGCTGTCCAGATCTTTTTCCTCCTTGACGTCGATCATCGAACGGATCGCGGTATCCAGAAGGTTGGAATAAGATTTCATGTTCCGGCCTTCGTCGGTCTGCTGATTGAAGAGGCGGCAGACCGACTGAATGGGCTCCGATTGCTCTTTGCAGCTGGAACGCACCAGATCCAGCAGTGTTTTGACCTCGGTGTGGTTGGCAATGACCTGCCCGTCGCCAGAGATATAGATCAAATAGTAGGGGTGCAACCGATTCTGCTGATTGATATTGACCGCATGGTTGCAGTTGCGCAGGGCAAAGATGGCACCAGGGTGCAATCCCAGCTCGGGTCTGGCGGGGACAACCGCATGCAAGCCATTGGGCACGTTGGCGAGGTCGCCATTAGTTTTGACATAATTCAGCAGGTCCATACGGAAATCGTTCAGGCCAAGATCAGTGATGGATACACCGGTTTTCAGGTCCTCTAGCTCGATCACTTCCTCCTGCAGCCGCCGAAGTTGCTCTTTCCGGTAGGATATATCGCTGCTTTTTGCGGTGAGGACGTTATCGTCACCAGTGGCTGTCACGTCGGCAATGACCATTCGATTTTCGACCCGCTCCTTAAGATTGATGTATTCATCCAGAGAAATGTCGGGCCAGTAGTTGACCAACTGGATAGTTTTGTTGATGGAGCCGATACGGTCGATCCGGCCAAATCGCTGAATGATACGAACCGGATTCCAGTGGATGTCGTAGTTGATCAGATAGTCGCAGTCCTGAAGGTTTTGCCCTTCGGAAATGCAGTCGGTGCCAATCAGCAGGTCCAATTCAGCTGGTTCATTTGGCAGCACCTGGGCCTTCTCCTTGGCGCGAGGAGAAAAAAGCGTCAACAGCGACTGAAAATCATAATTCTTTTTGAGGGTTGACTTCGGCACATCCTTGCCGGTTACTTTCCCGGTGTGCAGCCTCTGCGTTGCCAGGAGGGTATCCGCTAGATTGTTGTAGAGGTAGTTGGCTGTGTCAGCAAAGGCAGTGAAAACAAGTATCTTTCTATTGCCGTCATTGATAGGGTTGTTAATCTTGCCGAGAATCAGGGATTTCAAGTGTTGCAGCTTGGCGTCGTCCTCGGGGGTGACTTTTGCCATGGAGCTTAGCAAGGCGTTAATAACTTCCAGATCAACCTTCAGATCATGTTCCCACGAGGGAAGATCCATGTCGGCAAGGTTTATCTTCACCTTGCCACCGATCTCGGCGTCATCCGGAACTGGGATATCATCCTCCTCGGCTTCGAGGTTTGCTATGGCTTCGGTCCAGCCAAAGACACTGCCAGCAGCGCCTGCGACCCTGAATGAAGTAATTTTGCTCAGAGTCCGGGCGTGGTTGTCATGCAGGCTTTTCAGGGTAAGCCGAAAAGCCTCAACCGAGCTTTCCAGACGCTTGAGCAGATTGGTCGTCATCAATGCCTGCAAGCTTCTTTCGCGATCTGCCTGCTTCAGCTTCCCTTTGCCACCTTCTACCTGCGTGTCGTACAGGTCTTCATATTTTTTGAGCCGACTGGGCAGGATGTAGCTAATCGGCGCATAGACGGCGAGCTTAAGCAACGAGAGCTGTTCAAAGATCTCGTTAAAGCTCATGACATCCGTTCGCCCGGCCAGTGGCGAATGAAATGAGAGCGGTTTGCGGCGCTCGGGAAATTGGCCTATATCACTGGTGTCGTAAAAGGTCTGGATGTGCTTGCGCGAACGGGCGATGGTGACGCTGTCAAGCAACTCAAAGAAGTCAAAATCAAGGGAATCCAGAATAGCTCGCGCCGTGCGATCCTCAGGTGCCAGTTTTGACCACTTATTGAAGACCATCTGGGCATTGCGGAAGATTTCTTCCACTGATCTGTCCGTGCGCAGCTTCTTGCTGAGATTTTCAGAGTCGCCTTCGTAAGCCAGCGCGAGTTGGTTGCGCAGATCATTGAAGCGGTTATTGACTGGGGTGGCGGACAGCATCAGAACCTTGGTTTTAACGCCCTGGCGGACGATCTGGTTCATCAGTTTCTGATAGCGGGTTTCCCGGTCTTTAACGGCATCGTTGTTGCGGAAATTGTGCGACTCATCGATCACGACCAGATCATAATTGCCCCAGTTAACGCGGTTCAGAGGAGTGCCAAACGACTCTCCCGAGGTGCGGGACAGATCGGTGTGGCACAGCACATCATAATTG
This sequence comes from Nitrosomonas mobilis, assembly GCF_900103035.1. Classification (GTDB taxonomy): domain Bacteria; phylum Pseudomonadota; class Gammaproteobacteria; order Burkholderiales; family Nitrosomonadaceae; genus Nitrosomonas; species Nitrosomonas mobilis. The sequence goes on along the minus strand of NZ_FMWO01000100.1, from coordinate 28,125 downwards.
AAGCGATCCCTGGAGAAGATGTTGGTCGTCAGGTTGCTGTTGTAATTCAGCCAGTTGTCTGCAAGTTTCTTGGGACACAGCACCAGCACCGAACGGTTGCGCAGCTCGTAATATTTCACAACGGCCAGAGCTGTGAATGTTTTACCAAGCCCTACGCTGTCGGCCAGGATGCAGCCGTTATAGGTTTCCAGCTTGTTGATAATGCCTATGGCGGCATCACGCTGAAAATTGAAAAGCTTGTTCCAGACCAGCGTGTCCTGATAACCCGTGCGGTCATTGGGCAGGACATCTTCGTCGATATCATCGAGAAAATCACTAAAGATGTTGTAGAGCATCAGGAAGTAGATGCGCTCTGGCGAATTTTCCTGATAGACCGACGCGATATGATCACAGATCGCGGTAGTCACATCTTCAAGTTTCGTTGGATCATTCCAGATCTGGTCAAAGAGCTGAAGGTATGTCGACGTAAAGGCCGTCTCTTCTACCCGATTGACGATGTTGGAAACAGCATCACCCTGCTGATATCCCAGATCCACGGCGGTGAAACCATGCAAAGGCATATAGGCCGCTTCCAGCGAAGGCCCCTGAATGCAGGCAAACTGCTGCATCGGAGATTTGGTTTTATTAGAGCGGAATCTGACTTTGCGGCGCATCCATTCGGCACACTCGCGGGCAATAGCGCGCTGGGTGAGTTTATTGCGAAGCTGGATTTCAAATTCGGAGCCAAAGAGGCTGCGTTCCCGGTTGACCTTAGGGATAAAAAACTCTCGGCGTTCTTTTCTGAGTTTGTCTGTAACTTCGTTAGGAATGAAGGTTGGAGCGGTGAAGATGAATTCCAACGAATCAATCTTTGAGAGTTCCAACTTCAAGGCTTCATAGGCATAGATCGAAAAGCACGATGCTGCGATCTTCAGTTTGGCCTTGGGGTAGATGGAGGCCTTCAGATCGTCGCCCAACAAAGAATTGATGTTGTCGATGATCTTCATTCATTAGAACCCTTCTTGTTACGGTCTATCGCGCCACCAGCCTTAACCCACTCGTCGATCTCGTCTACTGATAACCAGCGGTCTTCCATCTCGGCCATTTTTCTAGCTCCTCATGGGCGATTGATTTTCTTGCTACGCCAGAGGCGGTAACGGGGATGCTGGGCTCAGCATCCCCAGCTTAAAATAGCCTCTAATATATTAGGCAGTAGTGATTGTCAAACGCTTTCTCCTACACTTTTCTGGACGAAGGCATGGATAATTACGCCCGAGCAAGGCAAGGGGCTGCGTGGCCAGCGCGTGGTTACCATGCTATCTAGTCGCCCAGATTGATCCCGGTTGTAGTCAAGCCGATGGTTGCATTACTGGAAGTGTTGCAGCCGCGTGAACTAATCATGAAAAACGGTATCGCCGACGAAATTAAATGTATCTTGCATATAGATGCTCTCAATTTCATGCTTTCCGACTAGATTCTCGAATAATCATGTTTATTTCATTCAGCATGGTCTGGGAGTTTACATAATCCACTTTAACCGGGGATACGCTACCATTGTGCAATAACCGTAAGGCTGGAAAAGAATGGGCCCCCAGCCTTCTCGCTAGCTGAACTTCGCGCTGCAAAACTTGTATGGTTTCTGGGCTATTCAGTTCCTCGCTAAAAATCTTCGTATTGAGCCCTATTTCACCGGCACATTTTTCCAAAATAGATGACAGTGAAGGATTTTGAGCACGCCGGTAATACGCCTGCTGTATGGCGTGCAGCATGGGCAACATGGCTTCCTCTCGTTGCTTTCTGGCTGCGAGGATAGCGCGACAGGCCGGGTAGGTTGAGCGGATCGGTTGATTCTGTGACCAAAAATCCCAGTTGAACTGAACACCAGGAACAGTCTGTTCAATTTGGCGCCATGCCTGCTGGATATGTTTCTGCATACTTGGCGGCATCGGCTCCGACGTATCCGGCGCCAATCCTCCAAGCACATGAATAATCTCGATATTTTTTGGCAATGCCAGTTGCAACGCAGTCCAGCTGCGGCTGAATGCATAGCACCAACTGCACATGGCGTCATATATGTAATATAACGTGGTGACGGGTTGAGTATTCGGAGTCACGAAAAAGAGCGTACACCAATGTCCATTACTCTATACGACGACAGGTTGGATGTGTATGCCGTATTCATTTTTTGCCGTTACTTTCCAGTTTTTTTGTTCAGCCTCATATTCGGACACGACATTGATTTTCAACTGGTTTTCTCCACCCCGATACTAAAGATAGCCACCTAAAGCCAACAGGAACAGATAAGATAATTTCATTGCGTGCCCCCTTCTTAACCCGCCTGACATGTACCTTGTAAAAACTAAGCTGGCGCGCAACAAGAAAATTTTTTGTGGAGGAGGATATGAGAGAAGAGTGTTACGTTTGAAATGGTTGCGGGGGCAGGATTTGAACCTGCGACCTTCGGGTTATGAGCCCGACGAGCTGCCAGACTGCTCCACCCCGCGTCCGAGCCTTACACTATACAGAATTTAATTGATCTCAGTCAACTATTTCAGCCGGTTTTAAGATTTTTGTTTATCACGTTCAATCATCGCATAGGCCGAGTGGTTATGAATAGATTCAAAGTTTTCTGATTCCACCACATAGGCATCTATCCGGTTATCTCGATTTAGCACCTCGGCAACATCACGCACCAGATCTTCAACAAATTTTGGATTATCGTAAGCTTTTTCCGTAACATATTTCTCATCGGGGCGCTTGAGCAACCCGAACAGTTCACAAGAAGCGTTTTCTTCGGCAATCCGGATAATATCCTCGATCCATACAAAGCTATTTGTTTTAACTGCAATCGAGACATGTGATCGCTGGTTATGCGCACCATAATCCGATATTTTTTTGGAACATGGACATAAGCTGGTAACCGGCACGACGACTTTCATGGTGAAAGTATACTGACCAGATGGCTGGCCGATTTCCCCAATAAACATGACCTCATAATCCATCAGGCTCTGCACACCCGACACTGGAGCCGCCTTGTTCACAAAATAAGGGAATGTCATTTCGATACGCCCGGAAGTCGATTCCAGTCTGGCAACCATGGCACGCAGAATACTTTCAAACGATTCTACCGAGATCTCACGTTCCTGGCTATTCAAGATCTCCACAAAACGGGACATGTGCGTTCCCTTGAAATTATGAGGTAGATCAACATACATATTAAAAAGTGCTACCGTATGCTGTACACCACCATCCTTATCTCCCACTTTAACCGGATGACGTATGGCTTTGATGCCCACCCTGTCAATTGCGATTCGCCTGGTATCTGCAGAGTTCTGTACATCTGCAATGGGTAAATCGATCTGCTTATTCATAGCATTTCCTATCAGTTGATAACGAGCCGGTATATTTTATATGCCGTTTTGTTAACCCTAAAACAAAACAGCCATTTAACAACTAGCAACCTTGGTAGTCATTCTTTGTTGAACTGCCTGCACAATACCATTTTTGTCCAGACCACAATCAGCGAGCATTTGTCCCGGATCGCCTTGATCGATAAAACTATCAGGCAAACCGAGTTGCACCACACTCACGACGATACCGCGGCTGGCAAGATATTCGAGAACTGCACTTCCTGCACCGCCCATGACAGTATTCTCTTCGACCGTCACCAGCAGTTCGTGTTCCGCTGCCAAGGAATCAATCAGAGTGTGGTCCAAGGGTTTAACAAAGCGCATGTTTGCAACCGTGGCATTCAGCACTTCGGCAGCCTCCAGACAAGGTGACAACATGCTGCCAAATGCAAGCAAAGCAATTTGCTGACCTTGGCGACGTATTTCTCCGCGACCAATCGGAATAGCCCGCATTTCCTGCTCGATTTCAACACCAGGACCAGTACCACGCGGATAACGCACTGCACTCGGGGTTTTCATCTGAAAAGCGGTATACAACATCTGCCGACACTCGTTTTCATCCGCAGGGGCCATGACCGTCATATTGGGAATGCAACGCAGATAGGTCAGATCAAAGCTGCCCGCGTGCGTGGGTCCATCAGCCCCAACCAGCCCGGCACGATCAATCGCAAATAACACCGGCAGATTCTGGATGGCAACATCATGAATCAACTGATCATAGGCGCGCTGCAGAAAGGTTGAGTATATTGCAACAACCGGTTTCAATCCTTCGCAGGCAGCACCTGCAGCAAAAGTAACGGCATGCTGCTCGGCAATGCCAACATCGAAATAGCGGTCCGGGAATTCACTTGAAAACCTAACTAATCCGGAACCTTCACGCATGGCAGGGGTAATGCCAATCAGACGCGGATCGCGTGCAGCCATATCGCACAGCCAATCGCCAAAAATCTGGGTGTACGGTAGTTTTTTTGCTGCTGCCTTGGCAACAATACCCTGCGCAGGATCAAATTTCCCCACGCCATGATACAAAATTGGATCTTCCTCAGCCGGTTTGTATCCTTTACCTTTGCGCGTGACGACGTGCAGGAATTGAGGACCTTCCAATTGCTTAATGTTGTTCAGAGTGGCGTAAAGAATATCGAGATCATGCCCGTCAATTGGTCCGATATAGTTAAAACCAAATTCTTCGAACAGCGTGCCTGGTGTAACCATTCCCTTAACATGTTCTTCCGCGCGCTTGGCAAGCTCCAGCATCGAAGGCACCACACCCAGAACCCGCTCTCCTGCACGGCGCGCAGTTGCATAGAATCGGCCCGACATCAACTTGGCCAGATAGTTGTTGAGTGCACCGACTGGTGGCGAAATCGACATATCATTATCATTCAGGACTACCAACATGTTGGTATCCATCACTCCGGCATTATTCAGTGCCTCAAAGGCCATGCCGGCACTCATTGCTCCATCACCGATCACGGCAATGGCCTGACGCTTCAGACCACTAATCTGCGCACCGACTGCCATGCCCAGCGCAGCGCTGATGGAAGTACTCGAATGCGCCGTACCAAAGGTATCGTATTCACTTTCATCACGCCGCGGGAACCCAGCAATTCCACCATGCATACGCAACCGCGCCATTCCGGCACGACGGCCAGTCAATATTTTGTGCGCATAGGTCTGATGACCCACATCCCAGGCCAATCGATCATAGGGCGTATTGAATACATAATGCAGAGCAATCGTCAATTCGACAGTACCAAGATTGGACGACAAATGACCGCCAGTACCGGCAACGGACTCCACTAGGAATTGCCGCAGCTCACTGGCAAGCTGTGGCAATTGACTGCGTTTCAGGGCACGTAACTGTGCAGGTGTTTCGATACCATCAAGTAATGGATACATCAGGATCAGAAAAAAACTTAGTAGAAATGGATGGGATGTAAAAGATACGTGATAACAGTTAGCTGCACTTCAGAACAGCTTTAAAATTCACGCTCAATAATAAAATCGGTCACCTGCCGCAAGCGGGTAGCATCGGCTCCAAGCTTATCCAGAGTTTGGCAGGCATCCTGGTGGATTGATTTTGCCAGTTCACGCGCTTGTTTAACACCCAATATACTAACATACGTCGGTTTATTGTTTTCCGCATCCTTGCCAGCAGTTTTGCCCAGTGTATCCGTCGTAGCCTCCGCATCCAGAATATCATCCACCACCTGAAATACTAGACCAATACATTTTGCAAAATGATCGAGTTGCTTGATCTGAGATGCATTCAATTCATCACCACAATACGCTCCCAGCATGACTGCGGCTCGAATCAACGCACCGGTTTTATGAATATGCATGAATTCCAGTTCCGACAAACTCAATGTCTTCCCGACACTATCCAGATCAATCGCCTGACCGCCGGCCATACCACGCGAACCCGCAGCTATCGCAAGCTGTTCAACCATCTCCAGCTGTTTGCCTGGGTTCTGCGTCAGACCAGGTTGTGCCAATATCTGAAAAGCCAGACTCTGCAGACTATCACCTACCAGTAACGCAGTTGCTTCATCGTAACGGATATGGCAAGTTGGCTTCCCGCGCCGCAGAGTATCATCATCCATACACGGCAGATCATCATGCACCAGAGAATACGCGTGAATTAGCTCAACTGCCACTCCAGTCAATACTACACGCTCCTGATCCGCCCCACTTAGCTCTCCGGCCGCGAGTGCTAACAAAGGGCGTACCCGCTTACCCCCACCCAGTACGACGTAGCGCATCGCCTCATGTAAACGTGCTGGCGCGCAATCTACTGTGGCAAGATGTTTATCCAGACATACTTCAACCAGCGCAAGGCAATCGTTCATCCAGACAGAAAAATCAGCGCTCATTGGCTGTCCGTAACCGTAAAATTTTTAAGCATATCCGCTTCGAATATTTTGATTTGTTGTTGTGAGTTTTCCAGCGTCGTCTGACAATATTGTAACAACTCCATCCCGCGCTTGTAGTTAGAAAGCGATTCCTGCAAATTCATCTGCCCACTCTCCATCGCCACAACAATACCTTCCAGCTCGGCTACGGCGTGCTCAAAGTCCTGCGGCTGCGTTTTCGCTTGAGGAATCGCTTCAGTCTCTGTGGTTTTTTTCTTCATGGCGCTCATGGTGTGAATCGTTTTCTAGGCACCCGGTTTTTCTGGCAAAAGCGTAACCTTTGCAAATTTCCGTTTGCCAACCTGGATTATTACTGTGGCATTAAGCGGGATAACGATGGTCTTATCATTAACCTTGTTCCCGTCCAATCTGACGCCACCCTGTTCTATCATACGCAAAGCCTCACTGGTGCTTGCTGTCAGTCCAGCAAGCTTAAGCAGTTGCGGAATTTGAATGACATCTCCAGTAATATGCAGCGCTTTTTCCGGCAACTCATCGGGTAGTGCTCCTCTGGTAAAACGCGCTTCAAAATCTACCAACGCCTTTTCTGCATCTATCAGGCCATGAAAACGCGTGACGATTTCCAGTGCAAGCTGTACTTTGATATCACGAGGATTACGTCCTTGGTAAACCTCACTGCGCCATTGCTGTATCGTTTCCAGTGATTCGAATGACAACAACTCCAGATATCGCCACATAAGCGTATCGCTGATCGACATCAATTTACCAAATATTTCCGTTGGCGATTCGGTAATACCAATATAATTATTGAGAGACTTGGACATTTTCTGCACGCCATCGAGCCCTTCAAGCAACGGCATGGTCAGGATACATTGTGGAGCCTGTCCATAATGTTTTTGCAGCTCACGCCCCATCAGCAGATTGAATTTCTGGTCGGTCCCACCCAGTTCAAGATCGGCTCTGAGCGCGACGGAATCATATCCCTGAATCAGCGGATAAAGAAACTCATGAATGGCGATGGGCTGATTGTTGCGATAGCGCTTATCGAAATCATCACGTTCGAGCATGCGCGCCACGGTATGGGTAGCGGCAAGCTTGATGAGATCAACCGCATTGAATTGATCCATCCAGGTTGAATTGAACACAACCTCCGTTTGTTCTCGCCTGAGTATTTTAAATACTTGTGTAGTATAGGACTCAGCATTGATGGCAACCTGTTCACGGTTTAAGGGCGGTCTCGTAGTATTTTTACCGCTAGGATCTCCAATCATGCCGGTAAAATCGCCGATCAGAAATAGAACATGGTGACCCATATCCTGCAACAATCTAAGCTTATTCAGCAAGACCGTATGACCCAAATGTAAATCTGGCGCGGTAGGATCAAATCCTGCCTTGACTCTAAGTGGTACAGATTTATGCAGCTTCTCCACCAACTCCTGTTCGATCAGCAATTCATGGCAGCCACGCTTGATGACTTGTATAGCTTGCTTCACGGATAGTTCAGGCACGGTAACTGGATAAAAATGTGGACGTCGTCATATTATTTATGCGGTTACATGTTAGACTTAAGGTTGAATTCAGGTTATTTGTTAATAAATGAGGAGAAGTATTGTTAATGTATTATCAACCTTACCTGCCCCCCAAAAAAACGAATATATTATCGCAGAAACGCACCCGCTGGCTAACCCTTCTGCTTAGCCTTCCTCTATTTGGCATGGTCACCGCCTTTGGCATCATGCCAGATGCATCCTTTCAGGAAATTTCCAACGAACGGGTTGTGCGCCCGCTGGCTTTGCCGGAGAACCTGGCAATTTCTGACCCTGATATGACTTTCTGGCATCAGGAAAGTATTCGCCGGGGCGATACCATTCATGCGATTCTTGATCGGTTGAATGTCAACCAACAGGACAAATTGAATGTTCTCGATACCTCACGTACCAGCGAAGCTTTGCACAGACTCAAGCCAGGCGAGATCGTACATGCCGAAATCCGTCCAGACGGAGAACTATTGTTGCTACGCTATTTTTACGGCAATGGAAAACAACTGCAGGTAGAAAAAGTAGATGGTGTTTTTGAATTAAAAGAACAATCAAGCCAAAATGATAATACCACACTGCAAATCTCATCGGGCGTGATCACCCACTCTCTGTTTGCTGCTGTCAATGAAGCCGGACTCCCGAGCGAAATTGCATTGCAAATGATCGATATTTTTACCAGCAACATCGATTTTCACCGTGGCGTCCATAAGGGTGACCGTTTTACCGTCATCTACGAATCCCATCAGGATGACAGTGGACAAACTCAACCCGGACGCATTCTTGCTGTGGAATTCAGCAACAAAGGCAAGCCACACCGGGCTGTATATTTTAAAGCTGAAGGTCAAGGTGACTATTACACCCCTTCAGGTGATAATCTCCGCAAACCTTTTCTCATGGCACCGCTCAAATTTTCACGGATCAGCTCAGGCTTCACCAATAAACGCTATCATCCGATTCTCAAGAAATGGCGTGCGCATAGAGGAATTGACTACGCTGCTCCGGCAGGCACAGAAATCATGGCAACGGCCGATGGACGTGTCAAATATCAAGGCTGGCAAAAAGGATATGGTAATTTGATTGTTTTGCAGCATGCTGGACCATACAGCTCCGCTTATGGTCATCTATCCAGATTTACCAGCCATCTGAAACCGGGTCAACGTGTCAGGCAAGGCGATATCATTGGTTATGTCGGCGCGACCGGCATGGCGACCGGCCCGCATCTTCACTATGAACTGCGGGTGAATGGAGTCCAACAGGATCCGACCAAGATCGTCATGCCGGCTGCCGCCGCCATTAATAAAAAATACCGCACCGCTTTTCAAAAACAAAGCAGAGAACTGCTCGCCAGACTCGAACTGCTGCGCAACACCGAAATGGCCGCCTTACAGTAAAGTCGCTTGAGCAGCTCATATTATATTGGGCTGATGTCAGGCACCAGTCTGGATGGTATCGATGCCGCACTGACTGATTTTTCCCGATCACCAATGCTGATTGGTACTGCTTTTACCGCGTTTGACAACACACGGCGGGCGGATCTGCTGGCGTTGAATGCACCCGGTGAAAATGAACTGCATCGGGCTGCTGTACTTGCCAATCAGCTTACCTGCTCCTATGCGGAAATTGTTAATCAACTGCTCACACAGACGGAGATAGTACCATCCCAGATTCTCGGAATCGGCTGTCATGGGCAGACGGTCAGGCATTGTCCACAGGATGGGTACAGTATTCAACTCGTCAACTCCTCCCTACTGGCAGAATTGACCGGCATCACGGTCATTAGCGATTTCCGAAATCGTGATATCGCTGCCGGTGGACAAGGCGCACCGCTGGTGCCGGCTTTCCATCAAGCAGTTTTCTCCCATCCACACACTCATCGCCTGATCATTAATATCGGCGGGATCGCCAACATCACCAGCCTGCCGCCAAAAAGCGATGTTACCGGTTTCGATTGCGGGCCAGGCAATATGCTGATGGATGCCTGGTGCCACCAGCACACCGGCGTGGCTTATGATCACAATGGCAATTGGGCAAAATCCGGCAATATCATTCCTCACTTGCTCGAAAAACTGCTGACTTCACCGTATATCACACAAACGCCTCCCAAAAGTACCGGACGCGAGTTATTCCATCTTGATTGGCTCGCCACCCTCCTTTCCGGAAGCGAACGTCCGGAGGATGTTCAGGCAACTCTGCTCAGTTTTACGGTTGAGGCGATGAAGCATGCGATCATGACTTGGTATCCTTGCGCAGAAGAACTCTATCTGTGCGGCGGTGGTGCGCATAACACCGCACTGATCATGATGCTGCGCGAAACCATACCCCACCACAAAATTGAACTGACCGATGCACTAGGTATTCCCATCGACTGGGTGGAAGCCTGTGCTTTTGCGTGGCTTGCCCAACGAACAATCGAAGGTTTGCCAGGTAATCTGCCCGCTGTTACCGGAGCAAGTGGTGCCAGAATACTAGGTACAATCCATCACGCCTGATCCCTGCCGGTACCGGATATTTTTCCCGACAACGCAAGAATCATTTTCCATCGAGTCGCATCTTTGCCTTTGTCAGCTTGTCGTAGATCCATTCAATTTCGGCACGGAATTTTGCCTGCTCATAATTGGCGATATCGGCAGTCAGGGTATTATCCGCATTGGGCTTCCTCAACCAGGCAGGAATGATATTTCTGCGCAAGCACCTGCCACTCATTGATCGCTATAACTGTGGTTGTATTCATCCACACTGGGACGCCCGATTGCCGGCACAGACGGCTTACTTAGTACCACATCCTGGCGGCAACCGACTGCCATTACCAAGATTACCAGCGTAACGAATCAGTCATAAAAGTCTTCAGCGAATACTGGGTACAGCAGGCGCATTGTTTCGGTTGATGACGCGCCGTACTACAATCGATGTGTGAATGGATGAGAGGACGAGATTATCCCTTCACACATTTTTACACCGAGAACGAGGAACCACAGCCACAGGTGGATGCCGCAGAGGGATTTTTGATGACAAATTGTGCTCCCTGCGCATTCTCCTGATAATCGATTTCCGCACCGGTCAGATACTGGAAACTCATCGAATCTACCAATAACTTCACGCCTTGATTCTCCATCACGAGATCATCCTCATTAATGATTTCATCAAACGCAAAGCCATACTGAAAGCCAGAACAGCCACCACCACTGACAAATACACGCAAATTTAAGGCCAGATTGTTTTCTTCGTCAATCAGTTCCTTAACCTTGCTAGCCGCACCATCTGTAAAAATCAGCGAATACTGTGCTCCACTCGTTACTTCAAGATTTGTTGATATTTGATTCATTTTATCCTCACCTTGATCAGAATTAACTTCCATTACGCAAGCCATTTACCCTGTTTCACTCTCGCTCTGTACGCCCTGCTTCAAACTCGCTTCTATAAATATATCTAGGTCACCATCCAGCACCGCTTGAGTATTACCCACTTCAATATTGGTTCGCAAATCTTTGATTCGCGACTGGTCCAGCACATAAGAGCGAATCTGGTGACCCCAGGCAATATCAGTTTTAGAGTCTTCCACGGTCTGCTTAGTTTCATTACGCTTTCTCAACTCTGCTTCATACAGGCGGGACTTGAGCATGTCCATCGCATCAGCCCGATTACGATGCTGCGATCGCCCGCTCTGGCACTGCACTACGATGCCCGATGGCGCATGCGTAATTCTGACGGCTGAATCAGTTTTGTTGATATGCTGCCCTCCAGCTCCTGAAGCCCGGAAGGTATCTACCCGCAAATCTGCCGGGTTGATATCAATTTCGATACTGTCGTCGACTTCTGGGTAGACAAAAACGCTGGCAAAGGATGTATGGCGCCGATTACCAGAATCAAACGGTGACTTGCGCACCAACCGATGAACCCCGGTTTCCGTTCGCAGGTATCCATAAGCATATTCTCCGCTGATTTTGATGGTTGCACTTTTGATGCCAGCAACCTCACCCGGTGATTCTTCGAGTACGTCCACCACAAAATTCCGTCGCTCACAATAGCGTAAATACATGCGCTCCAGCATCGCTGCCCAGTCCTGCGCCTCGGTTCCGCCAGAACCCGACTGGATATCCAGGAAGCAGTTATTGGGGTCCATTGGATCGGAAAACATGCGGCGAAATTCCATTGCGGCCAGACTGGCCTCCAGCGAGGCAACATCCTTGGCAATACTCTGGATGGTTGCTTCATCTTCCTCTTCCTGCGCAATTTTTAGCAGTTCTTGCGCATCCCGCAGCTGGCTGTCTGCAGATTGAAAGGTATACACGATGGTTTCCAGCGATTTTTTCTCACGGCCGATTTCCTGCGCGCGCGCGGGTTCGTTCCAAATCAATGGATCTTCAACCAGCCTTTCCAGCTCAGTCAATCGTATCTGTTTGACCTCGAAGTCAAAGATACCCCCGTAAGATATTGCTTCTTTGCTTGAGGTCCTGCAGCTGCAATTTCAACGCATTTATTTTTTCTGTTTCCATACTTATTTGATCATTCCATTAGTGTGTTTGCTTGCATAGGGTAATCCTGTTAACGAATACTCAACCGAAAAATATCAATGTTCTTCCAGTGGCGTCAGGTTGGCGTAAGCCATTGAGAGCCATTTAGCACCCAGCAGACTGAAGTGCACCTGAACCCGCAAATCCTCGCCACGGCCTTCGCAATTAATGATGGTACCGTGACCAAATTTCTGGTGTGAAACTCGCTGGCCAATTTGCAGCCCGGAAGTATGTACATGCAAAGCCGAAGATGATTGACTGGCATTTCTTTTTTTGACGGATGCCATTGAACCCAAGCCCTTTGCATACTCGTTTGGCAACCCGGAAGCATCAGATTCTCTATCCGAACATAATTTTTTAAGCAAATTTTCCGGAATCTCTGACACAAAACGCGAAGGAATGTTTCTGTGTATCTGACCATGTAACATGCGGCTTTGTGCATAAGTGAGATACAAACGTTGCCGAGCGCGTGTGATCGCCACGTACATCAGGCGCCGCTCTTCTTCCAACCCATCCACTTCCTTGCGGCTGTTTTCGTGCGGAAACAACCCTTCTTCCAAGCCACAGACAAATACCGCAGAAAATTCCAGCCCTTTGGCAGCATGAACTGTCATCAACTGTACTGCATCCTGCTGTTCACCCGCCTGATGCTCGCCACCTTCCAGCGAGGCATGCGCCAGAAAAGCCGTCAGACTATCATCCTCTGATTCATGTACAAAACTGGTAGCGGCATTGATCAGCTCCCTTAGATTCTCCAGTCGTTCACTACCTTCACGTTCAGCTTGATAATGAGCATTTAATCCGCTTAGTTGTTCAACCAGCGATACTATCTCTGGTAATGGCAATGATGCACAAGCTTCACGCATGGCTAAAATCAAGTTGACAAATCCACTCATCCCTCTACCGGGTGTCCGACCTTTGCCACGAGCAGCACCAACACTTGCTTCATGTTGCTGGTATGCCACCTGCCATAGACTGATATTGGCCGCACCAGCCTGATCCTGTAGTTGCTCCAATGTACGCGCGCCAATACCGCGTGTCGGAAAATTGACAATGCGCATGAAGGCATAATCGTCATCCGGGCTGACGATCATCCGCAAATACGCAAGCATATGTCTGACTTCCTGACGATCAAAAAACCGCATACCCCCATAAACGCGATACGAAACTCCCGCATTGAACAGTTGATGCTCAAGCATTCGGGATTGCGCATTGGAACGATAAAGCAGGGCGATATCCAATAGCGCCAATCCCCCGGCATGCAAGGCTTTTATTTCATCAACAATAAATACAGCCTCATCGCGATCCGTAAACGCATGATAAGTCCGGACCAGCTCTCCCTCCCCTGCATCCGTCCACAGATTTTTGCCCAGACGTTCTGCATTATGTTGAATAACTGCATTCGCAGCATCCAGGATATTACCTTGCGAACGGTAATTCTGCTCCAGTTTGATGACTTTAGATATGACAAACTCTCTTTCCAGGGCCTGCATATTACCTGGATACGCACCCCGAAACGCATAGATGCTTTGATCGTCATCACCGACCGCAAAAATGGCGTTATGTTCTCCTGATCCATTACCAGACAACAGTTTCAGCCATTGATACTGCAATCGATTGGTATCCTGGAACTCGTCAACCAGAATATGACTGAAGCGATCACGATAATGGTCGCGCAATATCTGGCTACGCGTCAGCAACTCATAGCAGCGTAACAATAATTCCGCAAAATCAACCAAGCCATCACGCAAGCAGGTTGTTTCGTAAAGTTGATAGCAATCAGCCAGTTTGCGTTCCTGATTATCTTTCGGTACAACCTGACTTACGCGTAGCCCCTCTTCTTTGGCATTATTGATGAACCACTGTATCAGCCTGGGTGGATATGTTTTCTCATCCAGCGAATGCGCCTTGAGCAATCGCTTGATGACCGCCTGCTGATCAGTCATATCCAGAATCTGGAACCCCTGTGGTAACCCTGCTTCCTGATAATGTGAACGCAGCATACGGTTACAGAGGCCGTGAAACGTGCCCACCCACATGTTCTGTGGATTGACGGTCAACATTGCGGATATGCGTGCAATCATCTCACGCGCAGCTTTATTGGTAAACGTTACTGCCAGAATGTTGTGCGGATGCGCAAAACCTGACTGCAACAGATAAGCAATACGAGTGGTCAATACCCGTGTTTTACCGCTGCCAGCACCTGCCAGCACCAGTGCGGACTGATGTGGCCAGGTAACTGCTTCAAGCTGTTCGGGATTCAACCCGGAAAGAATGGAACTCATAAATGCGGGCGGATTAAGTATAAATATGCTTACTGCCTGCTGGATAACAGAAAACTGAACTGATTATTGCTTACTCTTCGCGACGATATCGAGAATCAATGGTGTCAGAATCAGCTCAATTGCCATGCCCATCTTGCCACCCGGCACCACAATGGTATTCGGACGAGATACGAACGAATCCTTAATCATATTCAACAAATAGGGAAAATCCACTCCGCGATGATTTTGGAAGCGAATTACCACCATGCTCTCATCAAGCGAAGGAATATCGCGAGCGATAAATGGATTAGAAGTGTCCACCGTCGGAACCCGCTGAAAATTAACGTGCGTACGTGAGAATTGCGGCGTAATGTAGTGCACGTAATCATGCATGCGCCTCAAAATAGTATGGGTTACGGCTTCGGCAGAATAACCTCTGGCTTCAGTATCACGATAAATTTTTTGTATCCATTCAAGGTTAACAATGGGTACGACGCCAACTAATAAATCTACATATTTAGCAACGTCGGCAGTTTCACTTTTCACTCCCCCATGTAGTCCTTCGTAAAACAATAGATCCGTTCCCGGGGTAATCAACTGCCATGGCGTAAATGTGCCTGGTTTTTGGTTATAGGGTGCAGCTTCTTCCTCATTATGAAGATAGAGACGCCGCTCACCTGATCCTGTTTCACCATACTCTTTGAAAAGGGTTTCCAGCTTTTCAAATTCATTGGCTTCCGGGCCAAAATGACTGATGGGCCGCCCACCTGATTTTTCAGAGTCCGCAACTGCCAGTTTCATCGCCTCACGGTCATAGCGGTGAAAACTATCTCCCTCAACGACAGCAGCATTCAGATGCTCACGACGAAAAATATGCTCAAAACTTGATTTGACAGTAGATGTGCCTGCACCAGATGATCCGGTTACCGCGATGACTGGATATTTTTTTGACATAAACGATTCTCCCTTGGAATATTAGTAAATAACTTCAAATACCGACAACGCAGATAATGATAAATCGAAGGCCGAATGATACTGGCTTTTGATATTTTCTTGGCAGAAAATAGATAACCAGTTGTAGTTATAGAATATTTAAATCCCTGGAATTACTTCATACATCGCGGGACCTTACCTGCCGCATTGGCCTGCTGCTGAATTTGTCGCGCAGCTGGTAAGCGAGCCTGTAAATCCTGAATACGGGTACCATGTGATGGATGGGTAGAAAGAAATTCGACCGGTCGCGGGCCTTGGCTGGCTTGTGACATTTTCTGCCAGAGCACGACACTTTCGGCAGGATCAAATCCCGCTTTGGCCATTAAATCCAGACCAATACGATCCGCTTCACTCTCGTGCAACCTACTGAAAGGCATGATCACGCCATACTGCGCACCTACACCCAGCAATCCAATAGCAGTTTTCCCCAAAGCAGTTTGTGGCGCAGCAATCGCCTGTGCCAGTGAAATTCCCATTTGTGTACCAATCTGCTGTGACATTCGCTCGTTACTATGCCTGGCCAATACATGTCCCACTTCATGACCGATAACCGTGGCTAGTTGATCTTGATTATCTACCAAACTGACCAATCCAGTATGCACGCCAATTTTTCCACCTGGCAAAGCAAAAGCATTTAAAGAGTCATCCTCAAAAACGACAAACTCCCATTGGCCGCCAACTTCACGCGTAATTGCCTCAACGATACACCTGACAAACTGGTTACTCGCAACATTGGAGCTGGTTCGCGTATCGCGTTTCATCGTTTCAAATGCCTGCAAACCCATGCTGTTTAACTCAGCATCAGGCATGAAGATCAATTGCGATCTGCCCGTGGGAGATGTGGCGCAACCGCCTAGCAATAAAATTAAAAATAATATTAGCAATTTTTTCATACTATTCTTACTCGAGAATTCACTACTATTTTTATCAAGGGATCTTTAAAAACCCACATACTTCGTCACAATACTGCGTTGCTTATAAAAATGTTTCCTCACATATAAATTACATGCCAAGTCAATTTTTTATTCGTGCTTGGTCTCGCTTGGAACGCTGGGTTTTAAGAGGCACTCATCAATATTTCCCCAAAGGCATCCGCAAAATATTCACCAATCGGCTGCAAAACTGTGGATTGCGCCACTGTGGCAACCCAATCACCACCTGGTCATGTCCAGCTTGCGGCTGATCACGATAAGTAGCAAACAATCTATCCCAAACCACCAGATTAAAACCAAAATTGCGGTTCATTTCGGTCGGAAGAGTTGAATGATGGACACAGTGCATATCTGGCGTAACAATAATATATCTTAAGAAGTAGTCTAGTTTACGCGGCAGGTATATGTTGCCATGATTAAACATCGCCATAGCATTCAAAATAATTTCAAACACTAAAACGCCCATCACTGGCGCACCGATCAACACAATGACGGCAAATTTGAACAGCATCGAAAACAATATTTCAAGAGGATGGAAACGCAAACCAGTCGTCACATCCAGATCAAGATCAGCATGATGGGCGCGATGTAGTCGCCAAAGCGGAGCAAAAGCATGTAGTGCAACGTGTTGCCCATAAACAGCCAGATCGAGCAAAACAATACTCATAATAATCGCAAGCCATGCTGGCCATACTAACTGATTAAATAAGCCCCATTGATTGCAGGCGGCATAGGCAGCGACCCCGGTTGCCGTCACCGGCAGCAATATTTTCAACAGGATGCTATTAATGAATGTTAATGTGAGATTATTCTGCCAACGCAACCATTTAGCTACCGTCAGCTTTCTCCTGGGAGCATATACTTCCCAATATGCCATGCCGATCAAAACAGTCAAAAATAAACCAACTCGAAGGTAGTTTTCCTGTTCAACCAGCATAAATCAAGACAAACTGATTATTGGAGCGCTCCCAATTGCAATGCAAGCTTGCGAGAGTATTCAGCATCTTCTTCAGTTACATGCTGATTTATCCAACCAGACAGGTTGGCACGCACCATTTCGCCAAGCGCCTGAATCCATTCAGGATGTTCATTCAGACTGGGAATGTAATGAAAATCTTCTCCACCAGCAGTAATAAAAATTGCTTTACCCTCTATTGCAATTTCTTCCAGCGTTTCCAGGCAATCAGACACAAAACCTGGACAGACCACATCAACACGTTTGAGCTTTTGCTTACCCAATTCTTCCAATATTTCGGAAGTATAAGGGCTAAGCCATTTTGCAAAGCCAAAACGTGACTGAAAGCAAACCTGGTATTGGCCGCTGGATAACGACAGTGCTTCAGCCAACAATCTGCCGGTTTTATGGCATTCACAATGGTAAGGGTCACCCGCATCCAGGGTTTTACGCGGCACACCATGAAAACTCATCACCAGTTTATCTGGGCGCCCATGCTCAGCCCAGTAATCTTCTATATTCTTCGCCAATGCCGCAATATAACCTGCATCATCATGAAAATGCTTAATTGTACGCAAAGCCGGTATATTACGCATCTTGCCGAGCTCGCAAAAAACGCTTTCCAATGCGCAACCGCTACTGCTGGCTGCGTATTGAGGGAACAATGGCAGTACCAGAATACGATCGCAACCACGCTCCTTCATGCGCCACAGCTTATCTTTGATTGAAGGCGTACCAATGCTCATTGCATACTCTACTATCAGTGGATATTGGGTTTGTTCTTGCAGAAAACTGGCTAACAAAGCAGTTTGACGCTCTGTATGCACCTTTAGTGGTGAGCCTTCTGGCATCCATATTTGTTCATATTTCCTGGCTGATTTGGCGGGACGTGTATTGAGGATAATGCCGTTGAGGATAAACCACCAGAACCAGCGTGGCAGCTCAATAATACGCGACTCACTTAAAAATTGCTTCAGGTAAGGTCGCAGAGCCTTGGCGGTAGGTGCATCAGGTGTACCAAGATTAATGAGCAACACACCTACTCTGCTGGAAACCCCATGTTGATAAGCTGGTTCAGGTAGCATTATTCAGACTTTGAATCAAAAAATAAAAAAGTGAGTTAATGCTGAGACAAGCTACTCGACAATAACTTTGCAGTAATATCAACAACTGGTATTACCTGTTCGTAAGCCATACGACGCGGACCAATTACACCAACCGTGCCAACAATCTCGCCTTCAATTTCGTAAGGCGCCATCACAACGCTGATTTCTTCCTGTATTGTCGAATCAGACTCCCCGCCGATAAAGATTTTTACACCCTGTGCCCGGCGACTTAATTCCATCAACTGCAGTAACTTGGATTTACGTTCAAACAATTCAAACAGCTTTTTTAGACTAGATAGATTTTCTGATAAATCGCTCACATCAAAAAGTTTATGCTCCCCAGTAATTACCACGGCTTCGTTATCTGGCTGCAAAGTCTCACAACCAACATCAATAGCAGCATTCATCAGATGAGAAATATCCTGTCGAATTTGCGTTAGCTCTCCTTGCAGTCGCGCACGAATTTCCTCAAGGGTACAACCGGCATAATGCTGATTCAGAAAATTACCAGCTTCTATCAGATCGGATTGATTATAAATCGTTTCCGTAAAAATGATACGATTTTGCACATCACCATCAGGTGTAACCAAAATCAGCAGGATACGTTTCTCGGTTAGAGCCATAAACTCGATGTAGCGAAACACTGCCCCCCCAGACCTTCTCGGCGCCATCACCACGCCAACAAACTGGGTAAGTTCCGATAACAAGTTGGAGGCAACATTGACCAAGCGAGCCGGATTGGCCGGATGCATCCTATTCTCAAGCATTGTCATCTGCAAATTGTTGAGAGATTTAACTACCAGTAGACTGTCTACAAAAAAACGGTAGCCAAGCGCGGTCGGCGTTCGTCCCGCAGAGATATGTGGACTGGTGACATAACCCATTTCTTCAAGGTCTGTCATAACATTACGAACTGTAGCGGGACTTAAATCTAAGCCCGAGAATTTCGCAAGGGCTCGCGAACCCAAGGGCTGTCCTTCATGGATGTATCGTTCAACCAGTGTTTTAAGGAGAATTTTAGCGCGATCATTAAGCATGATCGTATTCTAATAAGTTAGTAAAATCGGCTGACAAGAGCTATATGAAATCTTGCATCGATTTAAAAGCGAATAATAATTGAAGGCAATAAAAAACAAAAATAATTCCACGTAAATCATCTCAATAGCTGCTCAAAAAAAGCTTACCGATATATTGATTTTCAATCTGCAGCAGCATTCCTTATTCACACCAAGTCTTTTTGAAAGCTAGACAACTGAAGATATTCACATAAAAAGCCAAGGAACTTTGGTTTCCTGGCTTTTTCATAAAAATACTTTGTAGTAATGTGTGAATTTATTCAATTTCAAGATCATCATCATGTCGATGGTTTTCATCTTCATCGTGATGATGATGGTGGTGGTGATCACCCGCATTACTATTCTCATCGCTGGTCACTTTGGGCGCCAGTGGTGTAAAGCGTGCGCCTTGTGCCTCATAACCTTCCAGTACCACGAAAACTGATACTGCTGATTCTGGGGTTAATTCAAATTTACCTTGTCCTTTCATCATGTTGCTGAGAAACGGAGTTAGATTGACAGATACTTTTTCTCCATTCTCACTAAAAATATTAGCTTTTCCAGATCCACCTTTGGTCGAAATTTCTTTATCCATGTGATCAGTAACATAAAGTTGCAACTCACCATCTTTTGCTACTAATTCAAGATGAAAAGGGCCAGCCATGCGCAGCTGCCCTCCGTGAGGTGCTTCAATCGTATCCAGGTACTCGTCACTATGCGCCCAGACGAAACCGGATAGAGCTATGCTCAAAAAGAATAAAAGCAAAGCTGTTACGTCACTTAATATTTTTTTCATTATTTTCACCTCTTTCTTATAAGCAGTACAAAGGATGTCGCAAATAAATTAGTATATCGACCAATCAGTGCACGTGATCGCTAGGAGGAGGTAATATCTCACCCTCCTGGTTAAGCCGAGCAAGTTCCTTAGCTAGTAAATTTGAATCATCCCAGCCAGCACTATCAATTGACGGAATCCATCTTGCGCGTAAATATCCAAAACGGTCAATTAGAAACTCCATATGATCAGGTATGACCCCCTCACCCATAATGTCTGGATGGGTAAGTGTTCTTCTGAAAAGGATGTAACTATTCTTGATTTCATACCAACCATCTAACACTACTGGAAAAGGAAGCTCCGCAGCAACATCTTCCAAAATGCTTTTGCTGAACTCATCCATCGGAATTGCCAGAATTTCCGTATTAAGCATTCTGAGCCTGTCAGTCATTTCGGCTAATTCTTTCAATCTAACAGAAGAATCAGGCCAGCTGAATAAAACTAACATCACATTACTGCGTTGTCGATAGTCTTTCAGAATACCTGTCTTACCATCAACCGTCGTAAATTGAAACATAGGAGGGCCTATGGATGGCCTACCAGGCACTATAGAAGAATTTAGCAGCCTGGCCTGGTAACCTCTTGACATGGCATGCAAGTAATTAACCGTATCCCAACGATCTTCTTCTGATAGATTAGCAGCGAAACTAGGCATACCGGTCTCTGCTATTCCATAAGTTAGCCAGTGAAAAAAATCGCCGGCAGTGTGCCTAGCAGTATGCGCTTCTGTCAGTAAATCCGCTGGTGGTGGGGAAAATGTTTTAGCCAAAACACCATTTCCCGCTCCTTGAGGACCATGGCAACTGGTACAATTTTCGGCAAAAAAGGTACTTCCATTAGAAATTGAAATTGTATCAAATGGAACTGGCGTGCTCTGATAAGTTTCCGGATAAGCCTTAACGGCGAACTGAGGCAGAATAATCAATAACGCGGTAATTATTAGGGTCGCTGACACTGCATATCTTTTTCTAACTTGCCAGTTATTTTTAATCCCTAACCAGATCGAGGCTATTCCTATGGCTAATACCGCCATGCCACTCCAGAAATAACTTTGAACAACCGGGTTTTCCCATGTTGCGTCTATAGAAAATCTAAATGGGTACGGCCAGTATTCCACCATCTCATGCTTAGCAGGCACCGTATTAGACAACATCGTGGCAAACAAGACCAGAAACAATGCCAGGATAAACTCTATTCGAATCCATTTCTGCAGTTTTGCTACTCCTACAGCTGCATCGCTTGAGCCATTATCTGGCTTCTTATTCTGAGCATTATCTGAGAACAGCCGCTGGAAGTGATTCAAACCCGACGTTGATTCAGCATTATGTGGCATATCGACTTTAACCAGCTTCTCAAATAAGGGCAGCCATCTAGATCGGGCCTGATAAGCAATCATCAAGATAATCACCAATAGTGCAATTTTGGTATTTAGCAGCCATCCATATGCACTTGACACCAAAGCATGGTAATCCTCCTCAATCATCCGATCAGCAATAATAATGCCTGTTAACACAACCGCCAGCATCACTGGTAATGCCAGCCCAGAAAACCGCCTCAGACTGCTTATATTCAAGCCAAGAATATCGTTTTGACTATCTATTGACCGCTTATCAAAAATGATCAGTAAAAATGCTGGCAGCGCACCCAGCCAAATACCCGCCAGCAGAATATGTATTGCGTAGAGTGAAACATAAGTGAAATAGTCTTCTTCTGCAGCAGAGTGACTAACAAGCGCGCCCGCGATCAGCGGAAAAGCTGCTGCCACAGCACATGAATAGTAATGCCAGCATTTTCTCGGATTTTTTTGAAGTAAAAATACAATCAGTGCAAATAAAATGGAGGCAAACACAGCGCGCGCCACCCACATATGCCCCATTTTGGTTTGGACAATAACGCCCAGCCACGCACTTGGTGACAAAACATTCGCATCTACGCCTGTAGCCTCTGCTGTTGTTATCGCCAGTATTCCCACAAGGCCAGCCAAGATCAACCCTGCCAGCCATGGAAAAACACGCTCTAAACGCCTGACCCAGGGGCTTTCATACAGCGCGGCAGACCGCCCCGCATAAGCAAGAAAAAAACAACTCCCTAACAATACCAAATTAGCAACGAGTTGCGTCCAGCGCGCAGTTGCCGCAAAAAAATCAAGCACTCTCGCGTCTCTCCATTAATTTGATTTCTTCTTTATTCCAAATATATAATCCGAATCTACCACATGACCATCTATGGACAACACACGAAATTTAACGGTGTATTTACCCGGAGAAAGTTCCGGCAGTTCCAAATAATTTGATCTTGGATCATCAAGATGAATCAATGGTTTTTTCTCGGTTACGGCTTTTATTTTGATTTCTTTTTTATTCCAAACATGTAATCCGAATCTACCACATGACCATCTACGGACAACACACGAAATTTAACAGTGTATTTCCCCGGAGAAAGTTCCGGCAGTTCCAAATAAATTGATTTTGGGTCATCAGGATGGATCAATGGTTTTTTCTCAGTTACAGATTTTTTTTCTGCATTCAAAACAGTCATAGATGCGTACTCGGCTTCAATTTCCTCATTAAACCAAAGACGTATTTGTTTGGGGGGTACTGAAAGCGCTGCGCGACGCGCAGGTTCAGCCTTGACAAGTGATGCGTGAGCGAAAACATTATCAGAGCAGGTGGTAAATATTACCAATAACAAGCTAAACAGCAACGTATTTAATAAACGAGTTGATAGCAAACCCTTACTCGAAAATAGTCCATATGCATTCTTTAACATCATTAACTGATTCATTTTCATACTTGATCCATCCTATAAAATATTCAACAAACTGAGCCAATCAAGCTGCCTGCTGATTACTATCCTTGGACTTATTTTTTCTCAGAAAGAAGAATCCGGCTGCGGCCACAACTACCAGTAACCCAAGTATCATCGGCAAATTAGAATTGCCACCAGTTCCAACTGCGAATGGAAAGCGTGACACATACTCGGTGTCATCATGACGAACTGTTACTAATCCAACAAAACTTCCTTCTGACGGAAAGTTGTGCTCGAATGTAACCGATCCATTCGGATAAATTTTTGGCTCTAAGCGGAATATTGTAATTTCATCCAGATTCTCTTCCGACCCTGTGTCACGAATAATGCGCACTTCGGTAGACATTGGCCGCAAATCCTCGTCTATGTAATCCAGTGCAACAATCGTACGACCAACGTTTGGAATATCTTCACAAAACTCTTGCTCTTGAGAACTCTCTGGCTGGTATCCGGTAAAGTGCATAGTGTAAGGACCGACTGTCAGTTTACACATATCTTCTGCTAAAGACAGTCCGCCATGCGCATGTACCTGCATAGAGCAAGTCACTCCGATCAATATTGTTACCAACCATTGAAATTTACTTTTTATCCAGATTCCCGTCATTATCAATTTCCCCTTGTTCAAATTTTACAATTGTATATCTAATCACGCATGATAAACATGGATTTTCATCTATTATCTATTTTTACGGGTACGGAACCATTTGCTGATTCGTCCGGACTGTACCAGTTTAAAGATAAGCCAGGACAACACTAATAGTACTATCGCCGGCCCAACCGCCTGACGCGCCATTTTTGCGTAATCCACCATCTCCACTCGTAACTGGTAGTGGTAATTCAAAGGTGGCACTCCTTCTGCAGTTACCAACAATGAATATAACCCCTGATCCAGTCTTTCCAAACCGTTAATCACACCATTTGGATAATAATCCGCATTCACTTGGGCAATCGTCTCACCTTCCGGAGTCGCTCCGCGATAAACTTTCAGGCTAACCGGCATATTTCTTAGTGCCGGATCAATCAGATCTATCACCAGATACGTCTCCCCCGCGATCGGTATTTCTGTGCAATATTGTCCCGTCTGATCATGCTGCGGTTGATACGCACTCAGATGCACCATATTTTCACCAATTTGACGAACACAGACGTCTTCTTCCAATGGTACCGCTCCATGTGCCTGTACATTACTTGCGCTAACAGCACCAATCAGTCCACAACACACTAAAACTGTTTGTATTGATCGCCTCACCATGGTCAACCCTCCCCAAACTTTTAATTTATTTATGGCGAATCTCTCTCAATCTGTTTGATCGCCACACCCATACTTAACTGCCATTTCATGGATACAACAGTACCTTTGACAGATTTTAGGGTATTTCGTTCTTTGTTTTTTTAATAAAAAAACCGGTACACCTCCTGCCTAACGACAGCGATGTACCGGTTTGTGGCAATTAACTTAACTCTAGTGTTGCTTAGAGTTTGGTGAAGACCGGAATTACAGGACCAGCAATACTGGTGATATGCCGATTTCCTTCTTCATCCCAAGCCATCAACAGTCCACCAAATCGGCTTTCCGGGTCACCCAACAGTGCCATCAGGCGCTGAATTTCCCATAGTGCATCTTTGGCTTCCATTTTCATTTCTCTGGTTTCACCTGGCTGAATCGGTGTTTCGTCATCAAATGACAATCCAATCGCCGTTAATTCACGTGGATAATTTGGATCCAGTGTTTTACGTCCAACAGAGTTAATAAAACGGATACCTGCTGTGGTGAATTCACCGAACTCAATCGCGCTATCGCCGTTGTTGGTTACTTCCATTGAAACGCGCAACGCACGACCTGGTACGTCATAGTTGGCATCCGTTATAGTAATGGCAACCGGATTAGGCGCTACCGGTAATGGCGCAACCTTGGATTCGCCCGCTTGAATCGGCACAGTGTAGGGGTGTTTGTTTTCCGTGTAGCGATAACCACCCCATACCAAACCTAGCGTCACCACGACCATCACCCATGCAATCTTGGTATCCACCGGATCACGCAACAGGTCATCACCATATGCCAGCAATACCCGGCTACGCGGGAGGAACATAGGACGAATAGTAAATACACCAATCCAGAAAACACCCAATGATATCCATAATACGTGCCAGAAGAGGCCGTTGGTATGGTTGAATGTTTCCGAATCAATGGTTTCACCCGTCAGCAATTTGAGTGGATTGGTAAAATCATCCCAACTTCCCGTGATGTTCATCCATGCACCTGGTCCAGCAATTGGGCCCGCTCCTTCTACATTCAACATGGAATGGACATGATGGCGACCAGGAATACGTGCTCTCAGATTAACTTCGAACTCATAGTCACGTCCAATTTGCAACGGTCCAGAAATGAACCATGGGTGCCCATTAAGTTTGGTGCTAAGCCGAACAAAAACTGGACTCGGGCTACCTACGTTCAGAAATGCACGCTCCGGTTTGGAAGCAGCCCGTGGCCAGTCTGCAGCCAAATGAAATTTACCTTCTATTCTCGCATGCTCATTTACCTTGACGGTTTCCGGACTCCATTTGACATCGTACCATTGCACCGTACGCATCCTCAGGAATGGCTCTTGTGAACGCTCACCATGTGCCGCTACTGTTGAGACGTCGAGTGCCACAGTCATGGTCAGTGCAGCTACCGCATAGGCCGCACCGTAAAGCCCCATTACGCTATGCTTGTATAGTTTTTTGATATTCATTATTTGATCCTCTCTGGAAAGCCTTCTTCACCAAATGCAGTCACGTCTTCTCTATGTACAATACGACCTCTTTTACCTTTGACATAGAAGAAAGCTGTGCAATAGACTTTACCCAGATACCACCACACCAAAAATACCAGCATAGAGACAAACGATGCAAAAAATGCCGCAATTACTGTGGTATGACCACCAAAGGTACGTAATGACCCTTTCTCAATCAAGCGAGTGTATTCTGGCGTACCTGTGCGAATGTACAGGTGACCCATATAATCGGCCATCGACAATAAGTGCCCTTCTACTACAATCGGCAAGTGCGTAGGTCCAAATATTGTCCAGTTGCCCGGATAGAACAATAAACCAAAAAATGCACCACCAAGTAGCGCCGTAATCAAGAAATTACGTGTCAAATACAAGGTCAGATCCAGCATCAACGCACCTGGTAGCATGATGCCCGGTGTGACAAAGTTGATTGGGTAATGTGACCACCAGTAAAAACCCCAATAGCGAGTCAGCCATTCACCAAGCAACAGGCATATTACACAGAGAGTCGCGCCAAAAGGCTGACGGTAATTCACCCACAGGTAATACATGATGGCCGAACAGTAGGTAATACCCACAATAGGGGTTAATACCGGCCACCATTGACGATCCTTCCAATCCAGCCAAAAATCCCAGTCGCCTGCCAACAGCATGAAATGCATGTGGTAGGTTCCAACCAACAGTACAATCAGAATCGGGAAATACACCGCATCAATCAGCCGCGACATGTGAATCGCTTCCGGCGGCATTTTAGCCGCTTTCAGTATTTCATTCGTTCTGAACACACCAGTCAACAAACCTTCGCCTTTGGTAAGCAACGTCAGCACCATCAATAGCGGTACGATATATATCAGAGCCAGCAAAAACTCATTCATAAACCCCTCCCTTCTTTAGCTTGTAATATTAAGTGTAGCAACATGACGATCCCTCTATCTATATCAATAAAGTACCACTCCCGTGTCCAGCTGGCCTCAATCCCTTGAAACCAGCTGGTCATTTTTTCCTCATACTTTTCCTGGTACCGTGACATCAATCACCCTACCACAGCACAGAAATTTACCAGATTAGGGTACGATCCGGTTGTTGAGGATTTCTTTGCTTTGGTTATTCCAGATAACATCGGTCAAATTGGAATAACGGGTGATAATCTGTGCTGCAATACCACCCTGGAACAAACCAGCCCAACCCAGAATCACGAAGCCCCAGTGCAATGGTGCACTAAACAGTTCTTCCATGAACCAGAAAGCATGGCCCCATTCATTCAAACCAACATTAGGCAGAATCATCAGTGGCCCTGCAATCGCCATCACCAGCGGGAACGATATCCCACGGCTATACAGCGGCAGACGGGTCATTGCATACAGATATGAAGCAATACCACAGACGATGTACATTGGGAATGAACCATAAAATACCACTACATGGCTAGGGGTAAAGCTCGTATCACGAATAATCACTTGATGCCAGGAAGCATCTTGCTCCGTGAAGAAACTACCACCCCAGTACACCCCAAAAATGTACACGCCAATCCACATCAACCAGTAAAAATAACGTTTGATTTCCAGTTTCGGATCAAGGTTATCCAACTGCTCTTTGGTATCGCGCGTTTTCAGAATCCAACCCCAGGTTACCAGGGCAAACAGCGGCATAATGGTCATGTGTACACGCCACAACCCCATCCAGATACGATCAAACTCAGGTTCCATCGAGTCCATGCCGTGCGAATACGCAAAAGTACGCTGATACCATACCCAGAATATCGCTACCGACAGCATGGTGATCATGCCAAATTTGTACCACTTGGAGTCATACCACAACGTCATATCGTAGCCTCTTTCCGAGGTTGACGCTGCGCTGCTCGTTCCCATTGTAGTTGCCATCTCCAGTTCCTCCTATCTAACAACATTTTTGTTAAAAATCGTGATGACCTTGTTACATTTCATCACCTTTCACCACAAAAACCACAATTTTCATGCGGTCTTTGCTCTGTTTGTGACCTTTTGTTTCTGCTTTTGTTCCGGCAAAGTTACATCTTTCACGCCAGATACACCTGAAAGCGTAGTCACCTTCTCATCCTTAGTCAAGTTTTTTT
>NZ_FMWO01000101.1 GCF_900103035.1 Nitrosomonas mobilis | reverse complement strand
TGGCGCCATCGGTTCCTGACTTTGCCGGCGGCTACTAAAGCCAACCACTTGCAAGGAATCATTGAGGCGGATGAGACCTTTTTTCCCTCTTCCTGCAAAGGTCAACGTCACCTGAATCGTCCACCGCGTAAACGCGGCAAGCAAATCCATGCACGTGGAACAGGCAAAGATCAGGTGCCGGTGCTGGTAGTACGCGACCGCTCTGGTGCAACAGCAGATTTCATGTTGAATGCGCTTGATAAAAAGACAATTGAGCCTCCTTTGCGGGCTATCCTGGCAAAAGATGCCATTTTCTGTAGTGATGGCGCTGCCGTCTACCGGTCTGTGGCTCATAGCCTCGGAATTACCCATCGCCCCGTCAATCTCTCTGCTGGAATTCGAGTCATTGCTGGTGTTTACCATATCCAGAATGTTAATGCCTACGACAGCAGACTTAAACAGTGGATGAAAAGATTTCATGGGGTCGCAACCAAATACCTGGAAAATTACCTGGGCTGGCGTAGATGGCTGGAACGTTGGGGTGGGCACAACTCGCCAATCATTGGTCTCCAGGCCGCTCTCGGACGAGAAAATCAGTTTCAACGTCTAATGCAGACATAGCCTAACTTTTACCCTGACCAGTCATGAGGAGACACTTCAGATATGAATAAAACAAACAGCATGATTTCAAGAGCAAAGAATCACCCACTGATCCTTGTTCTAATTTTCTTGGGCACGATTGTCATTTACATGGCTACATTTACTGATGCGGCCAAAAAACTGATAGAGCTGGTTACACCTCCACCTGCCATGAGTCCCGAGGCGGCACGTATAGAATTGAGTCGTTTGATGTTGCCTTATACGGCTGATACCTTTATTGAGGCAGCAGAAAAAGGTGACGTTCAAGCGATTAATTTGTTTCTAACCGCAGGAATGGATCCCAATGCGGAGGATAGTGAATATGGTAGAGCTATATATTCGGCAGTGCGCGGTAGGAAGCACTCTAAGAATGTGCAAGGACACCCTGAGATTGTACGCGTTTTGGTCAAGGCCAAAGCGAGAATTGACTCTTCGGAATTATCTCTTGCAGCGCAGATGGAAGACGCTGAAATTCTGCAACTCTTGCTAGAGGGCAGTCCAGATCGCAAGTTTCTGAATGAGGCATTTTTATCCGCTGCGGGACGAAGTATGCTCAACAATATGAAACTCTTGTTGAGAAATGGTGCCGATCTTAAGGCGGTAGGCGAGGCAGCGCTTTTGTCGGCTGCAGATTCTAGAAAGAAAAGAGAGATGGGCGGCTTGTGGGATTATAGGTCAGGAGTAAGCGAAGAAAAAATACACGAGACGGTGCTGTTCTTGCTCAAAAATGGTGTGGATGTGAATCTTAAGAGTGATTCCGGAATAACTCCTTTGTATCTAGCAGCACAGAGAGGATCTTCCAATGTCGTACGGGCTCTGCTTGATAGGGGAGCGGAAGTCAATACAACAGTTGTTGGTGGTCACGGATGGACGTCGCTGACGACGGCCCTGCTTTATTCGAACGGAGTACCGACAAATGAGGAATCGCTGGAGATCGTAAAAGCCCTTTTGGCAAAGGGCGCGGATGTAAATGCTAAAGATAAATACGGCAAAACGGCCTTGATGCTGGCAACCGGTTCACGCGACAAAAAGATCGTTCAAGCTCTACTCGAGGCCGGAGCTCAGGTCAAGGATAAGGACAAATATGGACAAACGGCTGCTTTTGCTTTAGACGAAAGATACGGCAACAATACGCCGGAAGAACGTAAAGAAACTAGTCAGCTCTTGAAAGACTATGAAGATGATCAGCCTGAAGTGGTCAAGTAAAACTGACCAATATCATAAGCAATTCCGGCGGTTCTGTCGCAAACATTCGTAAAGTGAAAGCCACACTTATTTGCGGGTACAGTTATCCTGCTAAAGCCATAAACTGAGGTGTGCTGTCAAATATGGAAAAAAGGGACGCTACCCTATATTATTCGTGGCTATGTCACCGTTAAATAGCGGTCTATGCTGTTCCCATATGAATCAATAAGATAGGGTCTGTGACGAAAATTAAAGAATTCCAACTATTGACAGCAAAGCTTGAAAGAATGACTCTGCGCCAGAGAAGGTTATTAGCAGATTGTTTGCACAAGATTGGGCATATTCAGGCCGTCAATACGTTGATTGAAAATCGCATACTGGTCACGCCATTGTGTCTCAAGTGCGGTCATAACAAAATTGCACGCTGGGGATCGGCTTCTGGGTTACAACGCTACCGCTGCTGTGCCTGCCGCGCCACCTTCAATACACTAAGCGGAACACCTCTGGCACGCCCGCGCAGTGACCGCGAGTAGGCAAGGCGCATTATGGTCGGGGACGTATGCATATCGTGCCGTCATCATCAAGTGACCCTATTCACCCTATTGCCGCTATTTGATCTCCACGGTTACTTTTTTGCGTCGCCCATGGTTTGACTTAGGCAACTCCACGCGCAGTACTCCTTCTTTATAAGTGGCCCTGGCGGCTCTGTTGCAAAAAATAAGAAAATTGGTGCATTATTGAATTTTTTCAGGGTATTTCTCAATGTCGGATTTCAAATGGCGACATTACCAGGGCGGTGTAATCCTGGGTTGTGTTAGATGGTACTGCAAGTACGGAATTAGCTATCGTGAATTGGAAGAAATGATGTTGGAGCGTGGATTTGAAGTCGATCACACAACGCTTTATCGTTGGGTTCAACATTATGCACCCGAAATGGAAAAACGCATGCGGTGGTACTACAAGCCGACGATGGGCTACAGCTGGCGGGTAGATGAAACCTATGTGAAGGTTAAAGGGAAATGGACATATTTGTACCGAGCTATTGATAAGCACGGTGACACGATTGATTTCTATCTTTCACCTACCCGTAATAAGAAAGCCGCCAAACGGTTTCTAGGCAAAGCGCTCAAATCCATAAAACCATGGGCACATCCGCAGACAATTAATACAGATAAAGCGCCGACTTTCGGTCCTGCCATTGATGAGTTGAAGGAAGAAGGGAAATGCCCTGAGGATACGGTACACCGGCAGGTAAAGTACTTGAACAATATTGTCGAGGCTGATCATGGAAAACTCAAACAGCTGATAAATCCCGTACGCGGGTTCAAATCCATGAAGACCGCCTATGCAACGATCAAGGGGTTTGAACTCATGCACATGTTCAAGAAAGGACAGATGGATGCATGGAAATATGGGCAAGGTCTCATAGGAGAAATCCGTCTTATTGAAAGACAATTCGATATTTACACCGCATAATCAAAAATATCAGAGATTTACTCTAGCCAACGCTATTTTTTGCAACAGAGCC
>NZ_FMWO01000102.1 GCF_900103035.1 Nitrosomonas mobilis | reverse complement strand
ATTATTTTTGGGTACTGATCATCGCCAAATCGGCTTACAGGCGGTGCATGAATGGCGCCTGCCAGCACAATTTTCCCTTTATGTAGGTACTAATCTCGACCAGCTCTCCAGTCAACAAGCCGAAAATAAGGTATTGCTCTGTCTGGCAGTTGCCAACACCTATGTCAAAGGAATGGGTATTGGCGCAAATCCGCTGGAGCCCGAAGTATTAAGAGAAAATTTATCGATTTATGGCCTGATGGAAGAATTGATTGACCCGCTGCTTGAGGCAACCTATCTGCAAACGCTGATGGATAACGAAATTTTTCAGTATTGTGCACATGATCAACACTAAGACCAACTTAAAGGTTGTTGATACCATTACAGATGGGAAGGATGAGTCGATCTTTCCACCGATTGTCATCACGTCATTAAAACAGAATATCTGGGTAGCACTCGAACAGAATATCGCCTATTCGCTTCAGCAACTTAACTGCCCTCGCCTGCTCGACTCCACCATATTATTATTGCACAAGCTGGTCAGCAATCTGGTTAAAACCATGCACCAGCAGGTATTTCATCAGATCATCAAACGTGATCTTGACATCGATACTGACATGCCAGATGAATTGACTACGCTACTGCAAAATGAACTGGATGCACATGGTGACCGTAATCTTGAAAATATTTGTAAAAAAAATAATTTTCAAATCATTGTTACTTTTCCCAAGGCAGCTGACACCTTAGTATCAATTTACTATCCGGCCTGTTGTGAGCATGCGGCTTACCTGGATAAAAAACTGGCCGAGGCTATTGGGTTCACCCTCGCTAAACGCACGCCTGTAGATGCCGACTCAGCTTATGCAGTCGCATGTCTGACGCGCAACAGTACGCTTGCAGCTCAACCGTTACACGCTGTCCTGCCTGGTTATCCGGAGTTACTCGATCCATCCAGTGAATACGACAAACTACAAACCATTTTTACCCGGCTGAGTTATGGATTGATCATTTTTTCCAGTGCAGGCGAAGTGCTGTCAATTTCTCCTAGTTTGTTGCAAGCACTGAAGCTGAAAACAACCTTTGCCGCTGTTGAAACTTTTGCTGCAGTGATTCCTACACATTTCTACAATGATGTCATCTGGGGAAGCGTGCTCGAATCTACCGATGGTACCTTTGAAAATTACCGTGTTCGTATTAAATTTTCATGCCAGTCAGGTATTTTCTTCGTCCTGTTTAACGTCAGCGGCTATCGCCATGCAGATTCATCAATTCGCAGTTTGTGGCAGATTGTCTCTTTGGAACAGAAATTTACGGATTCACTTGCTGAGGGCTCCATACTGAATGAAGCGCGAGTGCATAACATCACTCGCAACTACGTGCCACAACTGGTCGAACAGAAGGCTCGGGAAGTCATCCGACTGGGTGGTAATGAGCTGAGCAACGAGGAATGTTTTCTCGCGGTACTGTTTTGTGACATCGTTGGTTTTACGACCTATGTCGAAAACAATGAAAATGAAGAATCGGTCATTCATACTCTCAACTCTATTCTTGGCAGGATTTCCAAAATAACCAATCAGTTTGGCGGGCATATTGATAAATTTATGGGGGACTGCGTAATGGCGCTTTTCAGAGAACCACGTAACGCGGTTCTGTGCGCGTTGGAAATGCAGAAACACGCCGTGGATATCAATAACATGCGCATGAAAGCCGGCAAGGAATTGCTGCTGCTGAGAGTCGGTATTCATTGGGGTAAGGTCGTCATTGGCAATGTCGGCACTCCTGACAGACTTGACTGGACCACGATTGGCGATGTGGTCAATACAGCTGCTCGTCTGGAAAAAATTTGCCAGCCAGGCGAAGTACTGATCAGCCAGGAACTCTATGATGCAATAGGCGTAGACAACCACTCCGGAATTCAATATGGTAGTATTTTTACCGTCAACCTCAGAGGAAAGCGCAAGTTACAAGCAGTCTGCTATGCTCAGCCAGCAACTGGTTAAACATAAAGGTTGAGCCGTTCTCTGAAAACAAAATCCAAGGAGAACTAAAGTGTCTGCGCAAGGGCGGTCATTAGTAACAGGAGGCGGTGGCTTCATTGGAACGCATCTTGTGAACTGCTTGCTCGAACAAGGCGAAGAAGTTCGGGTACTGGAACTTGACGGCGTATCTGTTTCTTCGGCTGTTGAAGTCGTACGTGGCTCCATTACAGATGAACATTGTGTTCGGCGTGCTTGCAAAAGCGTACAACGAATTTACCATCTTGCAGCCTATACAGACTTATGGGCACGTGACAAGCAGATTTTTCACCAGGTCAATCATGCGGGAACCTGTATTCTGCTTGCAGAAGCGGCACATATTGATATAGAAGCCTTTGTCCACACTTCGACACAATCCGTACTAATTGAAAAAACTCCCCAGGCCGAGCTGCTGGATGAATCCGTGAAAAGCAGCTTCGAAGATATGCCTGGTGCTTACTGTCAAAGCAAGTTTCTTGCCGAACAGGCAGCCCATAAAGCCTCCCGGAATGGGTTACCTGTCATCATCGTCTCGCCCACCCTGCCGATAGGCCCCGGTGACTCTCATATCACGCCACCAACCCGGATGCTGCTGAACTTCCTGAACCGGCGCGTACCCGCCTATCTTGATTGTCGCTTGAATATGGCCGATGTTCGTGATATCGCCTTTGGACATATTCTTGCTGCACGCCACGGTAGCATCGGAGAGCGCTATATTCTAGGCCATGAGAATCTCATGCTCGGGGAATTGCTACGGATAGTCGAGAAAATAACGGGCTCGAAGATGCCTGATATTCAGATTCCTTACTGGGTGGCGTTACTCACAGGCATCATTTCTGAATTTGTTGCAGATTATGTTACACATCAACCTCCAGTTGCACCGCTGACCGGGGTTCGGCTTGCAGGCAAAAATATGCATTTTTCCTGCAGCAAGGCCAAACAGAAGCTTGGGTTCAACCCAAGACCTCTCCGCGAAAGCCTCACTGATGAAATAACCTGGTTGGTGCAACAAGGATACGTAACACACCCGCTATCGCTGAATAGACCATAGGGCATACTTGAACGCCCACGACATTACATTACATTACATTACATTACATTATGCCAAGTTTAGTCATGAATTTTGAGAAGATAAAGATTGCGGGTACACAGCCTGATTTTGTGTGAAACACATCGTCTCTATTCCTGATGAAATCTACCGAATATCGCCTCATCACCTACCTGCAGCCGCGCAGCGCTACTATCTGCCCTGCCTGAATCAGCACAGTATTACGCCTTGATCACACACTTGGCCGGGTGCGATAATTTGCCGCACAAAGTATCGCCCGGTTCTCTACACACCGAGTTGACACGATGAATGATGTCTGGTAAGAATAAAACAGATGTACTGAGTATTGGTTTTTTGTCAATTCATAAGGGGAGATCCAAATGAAATCCAGAACATTGTTCACAGTACTCGCATAATCCTTGATTAGTATGCTGACAACTGCAGCATCAGCAGAAGTGATCCCAGGCACTAATCTTAGTATCGATTTTCACTCGGGCCATGTGGTGGGCGCCGGGCGCAATATCAATATGATTCGCATACCGGTGACAGATATTAACACTGGTCAGACTGCGCTTTATGATGCCACCTTCAAGTTTACCTTCCTGCTCAACCAGGGCTTTGTGTTCGAGAAAATTTCCTCTGTCGCACCTTCCCTTCCCAACCCGGTTCGATCAGCGGATATTACGCCAGGACTTTATCGCACCCAGAGCGGGCTGTGTTTATTACTGGAAGGCCCGACCCTGCTTAATCAAAGTCGCTCTCTTTATACATTCAGAGGAATTGGCGGTACAGTAAGTGGCATAAATTGTGGCAGTGGAGCCAATTTTTCCGCACAAATTGTCTCCGGCTCTGCTGCTGGGCACCCGGATATTGGTGGGCGTGATGTTGTCCCCAGTTTGACCGAGAACTGAGTGTATGGATTTATGGCAGATAGCGGAGAGTAATAGAGGAGGCGACACTTTTTCATTTTTTCATTTTTTCATTTTTTCATTTTTTCAAAATCATCTAATCGAGGTGCGTCAGAGCGGGGAGCAACTGATTCTGGGGAGATTCAGCGATAATAATACGGATTTTAAGGATCCAGCGGCAACACCTGTTTTAACCAGGGTTACTCAATAACCAGACTTTCGGGGATTGTGATCAGATATTCATGGTTTTGGGACACAAGCCCCGTTTTATTGCCGGTTATTATATTGACTGGCGGGTAAGCGCGCCATCAGAAAGCTAACTGTATCCTGATGGCGCAATAAATACTCTGATGCGAGGAAGTTATGATGACGAACATGAAAACACCCGGCGCCCTTGTTCTTTTGTGCGCTATATTGATGTTGGTGACGGCAACGGCTCAGGCTGATAACTGCGAAAGAATTCAATTCCAGAGCGGGCAAAATACCCATAGTGTTGAGGGCATTATTTCGCCCGATAGCGCACTTTGCTACGAAATAACTGTCGGGGCGGGAAAAACTGTCGATATGGCGATATCGGGTGTAAATGTCATATTCTCAATCGACGGCATTACCGACGCGCAGGATATATACCGCTTCACAACCGATAAGGAAATCTATACATTTAGCGTTGGGCAGCTCTTTCGCTCTGTCACGGATCAGCCATTTACACTGGTGATTTCTGTCTGGTAAACGTTCTTGGGTTATCGATTGCCGCCTTTAGCTAATAATAAGATATAGCCTGCCAGCAGAGCAAAGCCTTTTCTTGTAGTGCTTCAGCCCATTTGTTACCTTCTGGACCGCTACAAGTACTTCTGGGAGCGATAGTTAGCCGGACCGGATTTGCACCGACGAATCAGATACGCCTTAGCAAGGCACACACAATGAACCGGTAGAAAACATCATTCGTCCGAGCGCAACCGGCAAAAAGGCTGGCTGTTCACCGGATCAGAGCGTGCCGGCCAACGTGCCACCGCACAACTCAACGGCCTCGACCTTCCACCGCATGACTTGAGGATAAACTCATCGAACTCCCCACCTGGCTCAATAACCACATCGATGCATTCCTGTCGCTAACGCCAGTATTTATTCAATCACTCCAATGCAAATGGAGATAGATGAAAGCGTTGGGCGCTTACTGAGTAATCGCTCAGGCAAGTCCTCTATTCAAAAGGGTGTTGGAATACGATGGTTTCTTCCCGGTCGGGACCGGTGGAGATCATGGCAATTGGGCTTTCGCAGATGGCTTCGATACGTTTCAGATATTGACGTGCTGCCAGCGGTAATTTTTCAAACTCCCTGATGCCTTTGGTTGTCTCTCCTTGCCAGCCGGGTAATGCTTCGTAGACCGGTTCGACTAATGCGAGCGCCTCTGCGCCAAATGGAGATACATCACAATATTGGTCAGAATCTTTTAGTCGATAGCCGATACAAATCTTGATCTGATCAAAGTCATCCAGCACATCCAGTTTGGTCATGCACAGTCCAGTCACCCCATTTAACTGAATCGACCGCTTGAGTGCTACTGCATCAAGCCACCCGCAACGGCGTGGGCGTCCGGTTGTGGAACCGAATTCATTTCCACGTTTAGCCAAATTTTCACCATCCTGATCCTTTAGTTCTGTCGGAAATGGGCCCGCACCCACACGAGTTGTATATGCTTTGGTAATTCCAAGCACAAAATTCAGAAAATGTGGACCAATACCGCTGCCGACCGAAGCTGCGCCTGCAAGACAGTTACTGGAAGTAACGAATGGATAGGTCCCGTGATCAATATCCAGAAGTGCGCCTTGCGCTCCTTCAAACAAGAGATTATCGTCAGCGCGGTTCGCATCAAACAATAGCTTAGGAACATCTGCCACCATCGGGCGAATTCGCTCAAATTTCGCAAGATTAGAATCAAACACCTGATTGAAATCCACCGCAGCAGAATGGTAATAATTTACCAGTAGAAAGTTATGATAATCGAGAATTTCACGGAGTTTGCAGGCAAAGCGCTCTGGATAGAAAAGATCCTGCAAACGTATCGCACGACGCGCGGCCTTGTCTTCATAAGCCGGGCCAATTCCCCTGCCAGTAGTACCAATTTTATCCATCCCTCTTGCTGCTTCACGCGCGCAATCCAGAGAGATATGATATGGAAGGATCAGAGGACAGGTCGCGCTAATGCGCAGGCGCTCCGCTACAGTTACGTCGCTGCGAGCCAGCATATCAATTTCTTCCAGCAGTGCTTCCGGGGAGAGTACAACGCCATTTCCAATATAACAGACAACGTTTTTACGCAAAATCCCGGATGGAATGAGATGTAGTACCGTTTTGTGCCCATTAACCACTAACGTATGTCCGGCATTATGTCCACCCTGAAACCGGACTACGCCTTGGGCGCGATCGGTCAGCCAGTCAACTATTTTGCCTTTACCTTCATCCCCCCATTGGGTTCCAATAACAACTACATTTTTGGCCATTTTCCCTTTACCTGCCTGGTTCTTCTATTAGAAAATTTTCAGTAATTTCCCAGCGACCATTGCGATGAATCAGCTTGCGATCACAACGAATGCCTTCCTGACCATTTTCCCCTGGCAGCACAACCACGACAACAGTACCGTCTGCCCGCAATTTGGCGATAATTTCATTCAAAGCATCATCACCCGGACACCAGGGTGCAAGAACAGCCTTTGGGTGATCATTACCGTGAATCAAGCCTGCTACTTGCTTCAAATCAAAACTGAAGCCTGTTGCTGGTCTGGCTCGACCAAAAACTTTTCCGATTTCATCGTAGCGACCGCCTAACGCAATTGCATTCGGGCAGCCATGCGTATATGCAGCAAAAACAATACCGGTATGATAGTGATAACCACGTAAATCCGACAGATCAAAGGTAAGGTTGAATACTTCTGAACGCAACGTATCGGCTACGGTGTCCAACTGATCCAGCGCCACACTTATTTCCGTAAAGTTGGGCAGGTAGCGTCGCGCCTGTGCAAGAACGGCCTCATCTCCGTATAGTTCAGGCAGCAACAATAATGCCTCGCCTGTCACCTTATTCAAGTGCTTGTTTAGCCCATTCCGCACCAACTCTCTTAGTACCGCGGTATCCTTGGCTTGCAACGCGCTATAGAGCTCCCGTTCAAGTTCTGGCGATATGTCCGCATCTTGTATCAAGCTACGAAAAATATTGACGTGGCCAAAATCAAGATGAATAGCTGGAACACCGGAAACATACAAGCAAGCAAGCAACAGTCGCTGGATTTCTATATCGCTTTCTATCCCTACATGCCCATATAGCTCGGCACCCACCTGGAAGAGTTCGCGAGTGCGGGCTATTTCACATGGAAGCGCATGCACGACGCTGCTGGCGTAACACAAACGGGTAACACCGGATTGATTCAGCAAATGAGCATCTATTCTGGCGACTTGCGGCGTCATGTCCGCCCGTAAACCCATCATTCTGCCGCTAAGCTGATCCACCACCTTGAACATTCTTAAATTCATATCACTACCGCTGCCGGACAACAGCGATTCGACATATTCCAGTAAAGGTGGAATCACGAACTGATAGCCATGAACATGGAGCAAATCCATGACACGACGGCGCATACTCTCAATATGAGCAGCATCATTCGGCAATACATCTTCAATATACTCAGGAAGTAACCAGTTTGGCATGATTAAGGGCGCGACTTACCCCTTATTAAGGGAAATCAGAAAAGACAGTCACTTGGTATGCAAGATTAATTGTTGACCAAAAAAAGGATAAGTAGTCCTATTAACATAGCAGTGAGCCCCATAAACCGTATTTGTCCATCTTCCATTTGCAGCAGTTTATGAAAGGTTTCTCGCCATGCTCCAGGTAATATAAAGGGGAAGATGCCTTCTAACACCAGCATTAACGCAATTGCCATTAGGAAAGTATCCAACATAGCTCATATCCTAAATTGATCGGCACAAATAGCTTTATCAAGATCCAAATCGTACCTTATATAAAGGTACCAATCTGGACAAAAAACCGGTTTACTTTATCTGCTATAACTGGATAAAGCAAACCGGTTTTCCATTAATGCCAGATGCTAACGATATACTTATTTCTGAAAACTTCAAATAAGCGATTGTGCCAGTAAATTACCGGACCGCACGATATGCTTCCGATACTTAACTTAACCCTCACTTATCGGAAGTCTCATTCACTTGTCTTTACCAGATGATTGTTTCAGGAATTTAAAGAATTCCGAACTAGGTTCGAGTACAAGCAGATCTCCTTTATCCTTAAAAGACTGCTTATAAGCTTCGAGACTACGATAAAAATCATAGAATTTTGCATCTTTTTGGAATGCGGCTGCATAGATGCCTGCTGCCTGACTATCGCCATCACCCATTATTTTCTGAGCTTCACGATAGGCTTCTGCCAGAATAACCTCACGTTGTCTGTCAGCATCAGCTCGAATTTTTTCACTCTCAGCTGCACCGGTTGATCTTAATTCATTTGCAACCCGTGTACGCTCAGCTTCCATTCTCTGATAGACGGAATCACTTACTTCCCGCGGAAGATCAACGCGCTTAAGCCGTACATCGATCACTTCCACACCGATTTTACGTGCATCGACATTAGCTTTTTGCCGCATGATTTCCATGATCACATCACGTTCTCCGGATACAACATCATGAACCGTTCTGTTACCGAACTCATCACGCATACTGGAATTAATAGTTTGCGATAACCGCGTCTGTGCCAAGGCTTCATCTCCATTAACACTGACATAGTATTGTCTGACATCGACGATACGCCATTTAACGAACAAATCCACCAAAACATTTTTCTTTTCGGAAGTAATAAAACGTTCAGGTTCATCCGTGTCCATAGTCAGGATTCTGGATTCAAAAAAACGAACATTCTGGACGATAGGTATTTTGAAGTACAGACCAGGAGAAGTTTTAACATCTACAACCTCACCCAGCTGGAAAACAACCGCCTGTTCGCGTTCATCAACAATATAAACAACGGAGCTGCCTAGCACAACCAGTGCCACCAGCAATCCGATTAATGTAGTAGAAATAGCTTTCATCTTATCTTATCTCCCGCTCACGACTACGAAAGGACTCACGCGAACGCGTGCTGGCATCTTGAGGAAGTTCCGGAATACTCTGCTGTGGCCTCATCCCAGACGAAGGTTTAGCAGCGCCAGACTCCATCTGTATTAACTTATCCAGCGGCAAATATAACAGGTTGTTACCACCTTGCTGATCAATCAAAATTTTGCTGGCACTGGAAAGAATTTGCTGGACAGTATCAAGATACATACGATTACGAGTGACATCCGGTGCTTTTGAATATTCGACCAGAATCTGCTCGAAACGACTCGCATCACCTTCCGCAGTTGAGATCACACGCTGCCTGTAACCATTGGCTTCTTCCATCAAACGTGCTGAAGCACCGCTTGCTCTGGGAATAACATTGTTGGCATAAGCCTGACCTTCGTTAACCTGACGCTCTCTGTCCTGACCAGCTTTAACAGCATCGTCAAAAGCAGCCTGCACCTGCTCGGGCGGTTGCGCATTTTGCATGGTTACCCGATTAATTTGAATACCGATCTGATAACGATCCAGAATGGCTTGCATTAATATGGTGGTTTCTGCCGCGACTTGCTCACGACCCTCATAGAGTACAAAGTCCATTTTACTATTACCGATTACCTGACGGATCGCTGTCTCGGCAACCTGTAGCACTGAAGTCTCAGCATCTCGATTATTAAACAGGAAATCTTCGGGGCTACTCAAAATATATTGCACAGCAAACTGAATATCGACGATATTTTCATCGTCCGTCAACATCAACGATTCTTTGAGAACTTTACTACGAACATTATTTCGGTAACCAATCTCAACCGTACGAACCTGGCTGATATTGACGGCTTCGACCTTCTCAATGGGCGTTGGCATGTGCCATCTCAACCCTGGCGTAGTCGTTTCAACATGCTTACCAAATCTCAGCACCACGCCTCTTTGACCTTCGTCAACGATATAAAAGCCACTCGCTACCCAAGCCAGCACGAGCAGGATAGCAATCACAACGACACCTGCACCACTGTGTTTGCCATGACCCTCTCCGGGATCACCACCCTCGCCACCACCGTTTTCACCCTTACGGCCAAAAATTTCATTTATTTTTTGATTAAAGGCGCGAAAAATATCGTCAAGATCAGGCGGACCCGCGTTACCCCTCCTTTTTCCCCATTGAGGATCATTTAAACCCATGATATTTATTCCTTTCTGTTATTAAAATTAAACAAACACATTATGCTCATTGCACTCCATACCAAGGTGATGGAAGACAATCTATCTGGCTGACCGAAGACTGATTGAGTGCCTCTGACATTGCAATCTGCAGAAACTCCAATCCTGCCCCTGTTTTCGCACTAAGCCGAACGGTACTGATTTTATCACACTCGTCACGTGTGCAATTCGCCGTCAAATTCGATTCGGTTTTGTCTATTTTGTTCAACACCAGTATTTGCGGTATGGTATTTGCACCAATTTCGCATAGCAATTTATTGACTTCTGCTATTTGTCTATCTCGATTAATGCTGGATGCATCAACCACATGTAGCAACAGATCCGCCTGAATCGTTTCTTCAAGTGTCGCGCGAAAAGCTGCTATTAGTGTATGTGGCAAGGATTGAATAAAACCAACCGTATCGGAAACTACAATCGAACCACAGCCAGGCAAATATAGCTTTCGGGTTGTGGTATCCAGAGTTGCAAATAGCTGATCTGCTGCATAAGCCTCGGCACTGACGAGCCGATTGAACAAAGTTGATTTACCGGCATTAGTATAGCCAACAATCGATACCGAAAATACAGCGGCACGTTTCCTAGAACGCCGCTGAACGTCCCGCTGCCGCTTAAGCTTTACCAATCTTTCCTTTAACAGCTTTACACGCTTACCAAGCAGGCGACGGTCGGTTTCAAGCTGTGTTTCGCCTGGTCCACGCAGGCCAATCCCGCCTTTCTGACGCTCAAGATGAGTCCAACCTCGAATCAGACGAGTTGAAAGATGTTCCAGTTGCGCCAGTTCGACTTGTAATTTACCTTCATAACTTTTGGCACGTTGCGCAAAGATATCCAGAATCAGACTGGTGCGATCAATAATACGACATGACAAAGCATTGGAAAGATTTCTTTGCTGCACTGGCGATAAATCATGATTAACTATCACCATCTCGGCTTTCGTTTGCGCCAAAGTCTGGCAAATTTCCGCTACCTTCCCCTTTCCGATAAAGGTGGCTGGGTCTGGGTATTTTCGCTTGCTCTTGATGACAGCAACTACCGATATTTGATCACTGGATACCAGTAACTCAAGCTCTTCGAAACTATTACGCTCAATTTTATCAAAGTCAATATCAACTAGAACTGCTGTATCGCGCCTGACTAACGCCTCATCCACATCACGAATCATCTTGCTCCGTTTGGCCATCAGTCGCAGCCGGCAGCGATATCGCTTTGGCTGGCACTACAGTTGAAATTGCGTGTTTATAAACCATTTGCGTGATGGAATTTCTCAATAGCACCACATACTGGTCGAATGAATCGATGTGCCCCTGTAATTTAATTCCATTGACCAGATAGATAGAAACGGGAATACGTTCTTTTCGCAGAATATTCAGAAAAGGATCCTGCAACAACTGCCCTTTAACGGCCATTTTTCCTGCCCTCCCAAGTATAATTTATTAAGTTATAGTTATTCGCTTCTTCAGAACATTTATCGTTAAAATCAATTACCCACCACGATATCATGGACTTGAGAAGTCAGTCTGCCACAGAATGACAGCCTTAGCCAACAGTGAAACCCGAAAAATAAAACCGGTCACAGGCCAGGACTCATGAAATTGGCGAATTCCGGTATATGACGTTCATTAGTCTACGCCAGATCAGGTCTTTTGACATCCGTCCCACAGCACTCTGGAAGCAGGAAATCTGATCTTAAAAATACTTCCGTGACCCGGTTTACTGACAATTTCCAAACTGGCCCGATGATGAGTAAGAATATGCTTGACGATTGCTAACCCCAGTCCAGTCCCGCCAGTTTCCCGAGAACGTCCACGGTCAACTCGATAGAATCGTTCGGTTAACCGTGGAATATATGATGGTTCAATACCAATACCACTATCCTGCACAAAGAACACACCCTCTTCACCTTCCTGAATCCAGTGCAAGGAAATATTGCCGTCTTGCGGGGTATAGCGCACAGCGTTGCTGACGAGATTACTAAAAGCACTGCGAAGCTCATCTTCGTTACCCAATATCACAGCTTCTCTGGCGACATTCAATCTAATCTGATGACGACCCGAGCTCAAGGACTGAGCTTCCTGATAAATTCCTCGCATGAGTTTTACGATATCAATCCTTTCCTCTTTAGGTGAATTTTGGGAGTTCTCCAAGCGAGACAAAGTCAGGAGATCCTCGATCAGTCGATGCATTCGAGTAGCCTGACGCGCCATCAATTCGAGTACATTTTGTTCCATTTTCTCTAATTTTCCGCTATCAAGTAAAGTTTCCAAGAAACCGCCAATAACCGTTAAAGGTGTGCGTAGTTCATGAGAAACATTGGCAATAAAATCACGACGCATGATTTCAATCTTCTCGAAGCGGGTGATATCGCGACTGATCAGTAATTTTTCACTATCTCCGTAAGGTACCAGCTGCAATGAAAGAAAAATATCGCTTTTCTGGGATTGTTTCAGCACAATGGGTTTACTGAAATCACCAAAATTCAGATAATCGACAAACTGAATCTGTCGAACAATACGAGTTATATGTTGCCCGCCATCCAGTTTAAGATTAAGCCCCAAATGCCCTTCTGCAGCCAGATTGCACCATTCGAGCTGATCAGCATCACCCAATATCACCACACCTTCTGGCATGGCAGATGTTGCACGATGCAATCGGTCGAGAGCATGCTCAAGCCGACGAACTTCATTCTGGTGACGCCTCAATAGTCTTGCCACCCGCGCAAAAACCAAGCCCCACGCACCCGGTCCATCCGGAGCATTCAGATAAGAAATATTATTACTACGCAGCCACTTATCCAGGCGAGACAAGTTATAGTGGTGATAGGCTATCATTCCCAACAGCCCAACACTGAATATGCTCAAAGCGACAACAGAATCAAAAACCGCCCAGAAGATTAACGTGATAGCCGTTAGCCATATCACACCAGCAAGGCCTTGCAAATTAGGATTCACCACTGTAAATCAACGGAGACTGTCTGGCGTATCAGAGTGGTTGCTTGACGAGCAATCTTGCAGGAAGAAATGGAGAATCTTTCTAGGCAACCACTCAAGCTTTCCCGGAAAAGCACCATGAATAAATCCAACATGGCCACCCTGGTCGGGAAACTCCAAGGAAATAAATGCTGAAATGTCGCTCGCGCCCGGCAGTGCATGTTCCGGCAAAAAAGGATCATTACGTGCATTGATCAATAAG
The DNA here is from genome assembly GCF_900103035.1 of Nitrosomonas mobilis. Lineage (GTDB taxonomy): Bacteria > Pseudomonadota > Gammaproteobacteria > Burkholderiales > Nitrosomonadaceae > Nitrosomonas > Nitrosomonas mobilis. The sequence continues at coordinate 104,739 of NZ_FMWO01000102.1, read as the reverse complement.
GTGGGCGCCCGTATATGACTTAACCATTGTTTACTGCTGGATTGCTGCCAGTAGTCCTCGGTATTCCGAAACCCATGTAAAGGTGCAGTTACCAGATTATCAAACTCATATAATGATTTACACTCCATCACAGCTTTAATATTCAACAATCCCGGGAAGTGTCTATTTTTACCCAGTACTTTACGTTTCAGAGAAGCCAGAAAATGCTGCGTATACAACTTATTAAACCCGGAATCCAGTGCGTTACCCGCCGCCGCCAAATCGACCGGTGTAGAAACCGCAACAGCACCAGCAATCAACTCATTCGCTCGCTCCCCCTGCTCTCCCAGCCATTTTAGCAGGGCGTTACCACCAAGTGAAACCCCGATGACATAACAACGAGAATCATGCACAAAATGGTTAGCTACAACAACTTTATGTAACATCCAATCTATTTCTGCAGAATCTCCGGCATGATAAGCTCGTGGCAAACGATTGGGGTTTCCCGAACACCCACGAAAATGAATGACAGCACCACGCCAATGCATAGTTTGCAAGAGCCGCATGATACTTAGTGCATAATGGCTGCGTGATCCTCCTTCAAGACCATGTAACAACACCACTAAAGGCTTGTCTGGTTGGCCGTCTAGCCAATCGACATCGATGAAATCGCCGTCTTCCAGTTCCCAGCGTTCTCTTCGGTAATAAACAGGTAACTTCCTGCTCAGAAAATAGGGATAAATGGTTTGCGCGTTACCACCCAGCAGCCATTTTGAAGCACGATAGGGGGGGAAATGATCAGTTTCCAGCATGGTAAGGACGTCAGTCATCATAAAATGACCAGATTGTCTCTGTGAATCAGTTCATATTCATCTACATACCCTAATACCGATTCAATCTGGCCGGATGGCAGACACATAATTCTACGAGTCTCGCGCGCGTTATAGTTGATGAGCCCCCGCGCTATTTCGCGACCATTAACTTCCAGGCAAGCTACGGCCTCACCCCGCTCAAACTCACCTCTGACTTCTTGCACACCCACAGGCAGCAGGCTTTTTCCCTTTGATAACAGCGCTCTGACAGCACCATTATCCAGCACGAGGCTGCCCCGAACCTGCAAATGATCAGCCAACCATAATTTTCGCGCGATGCTGACCGGCATGTCTGCCTGCAAGCAGGTTCCGAGAGCCTCTCCTTGTATCAGTCGCATCAAGGCATGCTGTGTTTTTCCTGAGGCAATGATGGTATGCGTACCGCTACGCGCCGCACGTCTTGCCGCCATGATTTTACTTTGCATTCCACCTCGACCTATTTCGCTACCCGCTCCTCCGGCCATGGCTTCAATTGCCGGGTCACTCGCACTCGCCTCGGCAATCAGGGTTGCACTGGGATCCTTACGCGGATCACCGGTATATAAACCCGCCTGATCTGTCAGTATCACCAGCACTTCTGCCTCGATCAGGTTAGCAACCAACGCAGCCAGATTATCGTTATCACCAAACTGAATTCCATCAAAAACCACGGTATCATTTTCGTTGATGATGGGAACAACATTCAGCTTAAGGAGCGCCAGTATGGTCGATCGTGCATTCAAGTACCGTTTGCGATTGGAGAGATCATCATGCGTCAGCAGAATTTGCGCAGTTCGCAAGCCATACTTGGCAAAACTCGTGGCATAGGCTTGCGCCACTCCCATCTGCCCAACTGCTGCAGCAGCCTGGAGCTCATACAATGCCGAAGGACGGCTTTTCCATCCAAGGCGCAGCATTCCTTCCGCAACTGCCCCAGAAGTTACCAGTACCACTTCTTTATTCATTTGACTAATAAAGGCTATCTGTTCTGCCCAACGATCAAGCGCCTCATGATCTAACCCCTGGCCCTGATTGGTTACCAAACTGCTACCAACCTTGACGACAATACGCCGCAAAGATTTCAGAATCTCTCTCGCCATACCGTCACGTCCTTCCGGTAGTTAACCAGAATGTTTCCAGATACTGCATAATGGCATAAGTTAGTGCTTGGCAACCCTCACCTGTTAATGCTGAAATTGCAAACCACGACTCCCGCCAGTCCAACGCCTTTAAAAATTCCTCACAAACGACTGTGCGCTCTGCTTCCGGCAATAAATCTACCTTATTGAAAACTAGCCAGCGGGGTTTTTCATAGAGCGACTGGTCGAACTTATGCAGCTCTTCTATCAGTGCACGCGCCGAATGAACTGGATCTATTTCCTCATTGAAAGGAGCCAGATCAATCAGGTGCAATAGCAGACCTGTTCTACTCAGATGTTTCAAAAAACGATGTCCAAGGCCGGCACCCTCTGCAGCTCCCTCAATCAATCCTGGTATATCTGCCATCACAAAACTGCGACCATCATCCACCCTAACCACGCCGAGATTAGGATAAAGCGTTGTAAAAGGGTAATCCGCCACTTTGGGCCGTGCAGCAGAAACCGCGCGGATCAAGGTGGATTTACCGGCATTTGGCAGACCCAGCAGACCCACATCAGCCAATAACCTGAGTTCCAGTCTAAGCTCGAATTTTTCGCCTGGTTCACCATGCGTAAATTGTCGAGGTGTCCGATTTGTGCTCGATTTGAAATGGATATTACCTAGCCCCCCCTGGCCACCCTTCGCCAACAATGCTCGCTGCTGGTCATGGTGCAGATCAGCCACGATCTCACCAGTCAAATCGTTCGTGATAATTGTTCCTACCGGCATATGCAATATGATGTCGTCTGCACCTTTGCCGTAACAATCCGCTCCTCGCCCGTTCTCGCCACGCTTTGCACGAAAAATCGGCGTAAAACGATAATCAACAAGCGTATTGAGGTTATGGTCAGCCAACGCATAAATGCTTCCGCCATTACCGCCATCCCCACCGTTGGGGCCTCCCTTTGGAATATTTTTCTCTCGACGAAAACTCGCCGCACCGTCGCCACCATCTCCCGCAGCAATCTGTATCTTGACTTCATCTATAAATTTCATGAATTTTGCCTTGGTATAGCATCCAAATTACTGGAAGCAACATGACAATAAGTCACATTATAATCGGCATAAGGGACAGCCATTATAGACTGCGCCCCTGCCACACCACCCGACATGCGGGTTCGCACCGGGCCGCTTGGGGAATTGGGGTCGCTTCGCCGATCTATGGCCCGCTCACTCTGCTCGGCAACTCCTTCTATTCGGTTCTTGTTTATCGGCTCACAGTTTATGTTTCGCGCTTCCTCCTCACGCTCGATCACCCTTATGCAGTTGCGCTTCACTTCATTCCCTGAGATCAACTTACGGCGGGATTTTTACCCGCAGGAGTAGGCTCACGCTGGATACACAAACAAAAAACCCCATTTCATGAATGGGGTTTTTTGTTTGTGTATCCGGACACGAAATGGACATTACGCAGGAACTACTGTTACCGTTCTCCGATTCAGCGGCCCTTTGATAGTAAATACAATTTTTCCATCCAGTTTAGCAAAAAGAGTATGGTCTCGGCCAATACCAACATTCTCTCCTGGATGAAACTGTGTGCCACGTTGACGAACAATAATACCACCAGCCCTAATTAACTCTCCGCCGTAGCGCTTGACACCCAAACGCTTTGAATGAGAATCTCGGCCATTTCGAGAACTACCACCCGCTTTCTTATGTGCCATTAATATTTCTCCTTAGGCAGAAATACCAGTAATCTGGATCTCTGTATAATTTTGCCGATGTCCTTGGTGCTTCTGGTAATGCTTGCGGCGACGCATTTTAAAGATACGTACTTTATCATGTCTGCCATGACTGAGGACAGTTGCATTAACTTTTGCTTTCTCAAGCAAAGGATTACCCGTGGAAATACTCTCACCATCAGCAACCATCAAAACCTTATCCAAGAAAAATTCATCACCAACTGCTACAGACAATGTTTCCACTTTAAGCTTGTTACCAACTTCAACCCGGTATTGTTTACCACCGGTTTTAACCACTGCATACATAAAATCCCCCGTCCAATAACCGCGTATTATAGCGGCTTTCACTCAATACGAGTGTAATTTTAGCAAGAATGTAATTAGACATTGAAGCGAAAATGCATCACATCTCCATCTCTTACGATGTATTCTTTGCCTTCCAATCGCATCTTGCCAGCTTCCTTTGCTTTCTGCTCCCCGCCTAGCGAAACAAAATCCTGATAGGAAATGACTTCTGCACGAATAAATCCTTTCTCGAAATCGGTGTGTATCACACCAGCAGCTTGTGGAGCAGTTGCGCCGGTTGGGATCGTCCATGCCCGAACTTCTTTTACACCCGCGGTAAAATAGGTTTGAAGACCCAGAATTTGGTATGCGGCACGGATCAGGCGATTTAGCCCGGGCTCCTCCATGCCGATATCGGCCAGAAATATCTGTCTATCATCATCAGAAAAGTCTGCAATTTCGGCTTCCAGTGCGGCACAGATTACGACCACCGGCGCTAATTCCTTTGCGGCTTGCTCTTGAATCTGCTGTAACAATGGATTATGCTTTATTTCCTGATTCGCGACATTGGCTACATAGATAACTGGTTTTGCCGTCAACAGGCATAACGACTTCAACAGCATCTGTTCAGATTTATCTAGCGATAGGCTGCGTGCTGGCCGCCCTGCGTCAAGATGTGCATACAACCTTTCCAACAAGCCAGATAGAAAAATACTTTCCTTATTACCTGATTTTGAGAGCTTACTTTCACGCAGCATGGCTTTTTCAACCGTTGCCAGATCAGCCAGCGCCAATTCCGTATGAATAACCTCCATATCGGATAGAGGATCGACCTGACCCGCAACATGGACCACATTATTATCCACAAAACAACGAACCATGTGAACAATCCCGTCAGTTTCACGAATATTCGCCAGAAACTTGTTTCCCAATCCTTCACCCTTCGAAGCACCTGCCACCAATCCGGCAATATCGACAAATTCAACGATAGCGGGTTGAATCTTTTGGGGATTAACGATTTGACTTAACCCTTTGATACGGGGGTCAGGTACCTCGACAATACCAACATTAGGATCAATCGTGCAAAACGGATAATTTTCAGCAGAAATACCTGCTTTGGTCAATGCATTAAACAAGGTAGATTTACCAACATTAGGCAGACCAACAATGCCACATTTCAAACTCATAATTGGATTCTCGTTAACGAATAGCACCACAGCTGAAAGCAGTCGTACACAATAAAACCCTGAAAATTATTTTTTGGTATGCAGCAACAGCATAGCTTCACTCAACCTGCCACCAATAATTTGGGGCCATACCCGCATACTTTGTTCGATGGCATGATCAATCAAGACGGACTCTTCTTTTCCAGGTATATGTAACACATAATTGACAACTGCCTGCCGGTTTCCAGGATGGCCAATTCCAATCCGCAAACGCCAGAATGGTTGATTATCCAAATGTGCCAGAATATTCTTGAGCCCGTTATGACCCCCAGCGCCCCCACCCCATTTCAATTTGATGCTCCCGGGCAGCAAATCCAGCTCATCATGCACTACCAGCATCTGTTCTGGAGAAATCGCGTAATAATGGCAAATTGTGGCAACCGATATACCGCTGGCATTCATGTAAGTCTGAGGTTTCAGAAGCCAGCAATTCATGCCTTCGTTCTGGAAATGCGCACACAAACCATGAAATTTGTGTTCGAACCTGAATGTAACACGCAATTTTTCCGCCAATCCATCCAGCCAATTAAAGCCGGCATTGTGGCGGGTACCCATATATTTTTCACCCGGATTACCAAGACCAACTATCAATTTGACAGGAGATTCGGGCATTTTCGTAGCTTTTAAGCAAAAAACGTGAAACAGAAATCAGTCTGTATTGACTTCATTCCCGGGAAGCCCGAAGTACTTCCTGAAAAATTATATTGATCAGGAGGATGTAGCTCCTTCCTCGGCATCAGATTCATCAGCCGATCCGCCTCGAGGTGTGGTAAGTGTAACCACCGCCTGATCATCACCCTTTGCCAGCGCCAAAATTTCCACGCCTGACGGCAATGTTAAATCACTTAAATGTAAAATACCCCCAACCTTCATTTCTAACAAATCAACCGTTATAAACTCTGGCAAGTCTTTTGGGAGACAAGATATTTCGACCTCAGTCAGAATATGACTGATAATGCCGCCTGACAGTTTCACACCCGGGGCACTCTCAGCGTTAAGAAAATGTAGTGGCAGTTTGACATGCATTTTTTTGCTCTGATTAATCCGCTGAAAATCAATATGTAAAATCTGCTGTTTGAAGGGATGCATCTGATAATCCCGCAAGACTACTTGAACAGGATCACCATCGATATTGAGCGATAAAATGGAAGCATGAAATGCCTCTGCTTTTAGTTTGTAATACATGTCTTTGTGATCCATCTCGATGGATTGTGCCGTTCTGTCCCCACCATAGACCACACCAGGCAGCCTTCCTGATGTACGCATACGGCGGCTGGCACCTGTTCCATGTAACTTGCGAGTATTCGCACTGATTTCAATTTGCATCATATTCCCCAGAAAATGACTTGCCTATAACCAAGCAAGTCAAAACGTTTACCCTCATTCAATAAACAACGAACTTAATGAACTTTCATTGCTGATTCTTAGCATTGACTCACCAAACAAACTCGCCACACTCAATTGATTGATACGATCACTATTCTTCGCTTCTTCACTTAATGGAATCGTATCAGTCACGACCACCTTGTCCAGCTCCGATTCCTCTATACGCGCCACCGCATTACCTGACAACACCGCATGGGTAGAATACGCAATGACATTCAAAGCCCCCTGGCTTTTTAGCGCCGCAGCTGCCTGGCACAAAGTATTGGCAGTATCGACCACGTCATCCACAATCACACAAGTACGACCCCTCACTTCGCCGATAATATTCATTACCACTGATTCATTTGGTTTCGGGCGTCGTTTATCAATAATCGCCAGATCACATTCTAAGCGCTTCGCCATATGCCGCGCTCTGACCACCCCGCCTACATCCGGAGAAACCACAACCAGATTTTCATAGTGGTGCTTCCAGATATCGCCCAGGAGAATTGGCATTCCGTAGATATTATCTACCGGAATATCAAAAAAACCTTGAATTTGATCGGAATGCAGGTCCATGGTCAACAATCTATCCACACCAACACTGGTCAACATGTTTGCCACCACCTTAGCAGTAATCGGAACACGCGCCGAGCGCGGTCTTCTATCCTGCCGCGCATAACCAAAATAAGGTATTGCTGCCGTCACACGCGCTGCAGATGCGCGCTTCAATGCATCCACAATCACCAATATTTCCATGAGACTCTCATTGGTAGGCGCACAGGTAGACTGCAACACAAAAACATCATTGCCACGCACGTTTTCCAAAATTTCCACCATGATTTCGCCATCGCTGAAACGCGAAACCGTTGCTCTACCCAGGTTGATGTTCAGGTGCTTGACTACATCCTGAGCCAGCTTGGGATTGGCCGTTCCAGTGAAAACCATCAAACTATCGTAGGCCATGCGAAATTTTATTCCTGATAATTGGGGGCAACTACTGGCGAAAATTCATATCACTACAAAACAATTAAATCTGTTGTTAACAGATCACTGCTGTTTGGCTGGGGAGGTAGGGATCGAACCTACGAATGCCGGAATCAAAATCCGGTGCCTTACCACTTGGCGACTCCCCATTATCTTCTCTAAAAATGCAGCAATGGATGCTCTGCAAGCCCTTTCGCCATAAAACCACACATATCCACGGGAATTCGCTCGAACACTTTCAATGCACTGGATGCTTCCGGAAACTCAGCAAACAAGCAGGCTCCCGACCCACTCATGCCAACTTTACTTGTTCCCGGTTGCTGCTTTAACCATTGTAACCAGTCACCTACAATCGGTTGCATCCGTGCTGCGACCGGTTCAAGATCATTGTGCCCTGCACCCATGGAAAAGGCCGATATTTTGATAGGAATCGTATTGCGTGTCAACTCTTTACATGCAAAAATATCCGCAGTCAAAATATGTACGGGGGGAGTTAGCACGACATACCAAGCTGGTGGCAAAGCAAGCTGGGTTAATTTCTCACCGACACCTTCTGCAAAAGCATTCTCACCATAGATAAATACAGGCACATCCGCACCTAGTTCCAGACCCAGCATCATCAATCGCGCTCTATCCCAGTTGATACCCCATAATCGGTTCAAGACAATTAAGGTCGTGGCCGCATCTGAGCTGCCGCCGCCCAAACCCCCACCCATTGGTATCTGTTTGTGCAGATAAATCTCCACACCCAAGGTTTTACCGCTTCTATCCCGCAGAAGTTTCGCCGCGCGAGTACATAAATTATCAACTTCAGGCAAATCCGACAATGGATTCATCACTTTGATAATACCATCACTTCTAACAGTAAAAGCCAACCGATCAGAGAAATCAATAAAGCGGAACGTAGTCTGCAATAAATGATAGCCATCGGCACGGCGCCCGACAACGTGAAGAAATAGATTCAACTTCGCAGGCGCTGGAAAAGTTTGCAGGCCAGATGGAAAAAGACTCGCCTCAACTTCACTGTTCAACTTCAATGTTTTTCTTATATCAATCACTAACATCCAGCCAACGATCAATCATTAGCTTTATTTTCAGATTATGGCGGCCAAGCTCAAGCGATTTTGGCAATTCCAGCATACCAAACTTCATCGGAAAAAATGCAGAATACTGAATTTCCCACCCATCCTGACGAATAGCAACAATTCGTCCATTACGGTCCAGATCCAGTTCCGCAATGGTTAGCGGGAAATGCATCCCTCTAACCCAGAAGTGCAATCCAGAAAGTGGCAACATCCACCCCAACACTTCCTGTGTCAGCTGCTCGACATTCTCAGCCTGGTAAAACGCAGGTTCCGCAGTAACCAAACGCACTCCGGTTACGCCTTGCTCTATCCGAGCAATCGTTTGCCCCAGTGGAGAAAAAAAATGAATCTGATCCTCATTTGCGTGGTGCCGCCAATTGATTGTTGCCGAAAATCTCTGCTGCATATTATGCACAGAAAGTCGGCCCACCAAAGTATAGCGGTTATCCCCACCCATTAACGTTTCGGACCCAGGCCGGATAACGACAGTCTTAACCGCATTATTACGAACTTCTGTGACCGTACAACCGATCAACCAAATTGAAAACAGCATCAACAGACAACTACTGCGCTGACGGACAACCCAGTTGTCTATCAGGGATGGAATAATAACCACCAGTTGTCAGTCAAATTCACCAGGCTATGCCGCCCAGAATATATCCCTGGCAGAATCAACTTCAGACTCATTATTCGACCCGAAACTAATCAGAACACGTCTCTGGCAATATGCTCTCTGGCACTGTTCGACTGGGTATCTGGCAGCACAATATTTAGTTCAAGCGTCTCCTGATTTTCATCTTGCTCAAACTTGACGGATATCGCGTCCTGATCTACCTGTACATATTTACGAATCACCTGCATCAGCTCTTCCTGCAATTGCGGCAGATACGATGGCTTATTTCGGTAATAGCGTTCATGCGCGACCAGAATTTGCAATCTTTCTTTTGCAAGTGTTGCTGTTTTAGGTTTGGATAATTTGAAGTAATCCAGCAAGCTCATTATTTACCTCCGAAAAGCTTTCTGAGAAACCCTTTTTTGCTTTCAATAAAACGATGTGGTCGCTTCTCTCCGAGATAACGCGCCACCACATCAGCGTACGCCTGGCCCGCATCACTTTTCTCATCCAAAATAACAGGGACCCCAGCATTGGAAGCAGTCAGAACAGATTTTGATTCGGGAATGATGCCAAGCAAATGGAGTGACAGGATTTCCTGCACATCCTCCAGACTAAGCATCTCACCCGAATCTACCCTACTTGGATCATAGCGTGTTAACAGCAGGTACTCCTTGATTGGATCCATCGCTAATTCGGCACGACGCGATTTGCTCGCCAAAATTCCTAACATGCGATCCGAGTCCCGCACAGAGGACACTTCCGGATTGGTCACCACCAAAGCATCATCTGCATAATACATGGCTAGATAAGCACCCCTTTCAATACCAGCAGGTGAATCACAAACAATGTACTTGAATTCTTTTGATAGCTCTTCCAGTACTCGACCAACACCCTCAAGACTTAATGCATCCTTGTCACGAGTTTGTGATGCGGGCAGAATGTAGAGTTGATTGCAGTTCTTGTCCCGAATCAACGCCTGATTAAGATTAGCCTCACCATTTATGACGTTCACAAAATCATAAACCACTCGACGTTCACACCCCATAATCAGATCAAGATTGCGCAACCCCACATCAAAATCGATGACTGCAGTTTTATGCCCTCGTTTGGCCAACCCCATGGCAATGGCAGCGCTGGTAGTCGTTTTCCCAACGCCACCCTTACCCGATGTGACAACAACGACTCTCGCCAATTGAATCTCCTTTCCCGGAAAAATATAAATACTTAATCAAGCTGCACAATAATCAATGCTTGTTCCTGCAGAAAAACCTGAACCGGTTTCTTTTTGACAGCATCTTTCAGATCCTCGCTGGTTTTGTAAATACCTGCGATCGAGATAAGTTCTGCTTGCAAATCAAGGCAAAAAAGACGCGCAGCCGTATCACCTTGCACGCCAGCCAAGGCTCGGCCTCTTAGCGTATTATAGACATGGATATTACCCTCGGCCATGATCTCGGCACCAGCGCTGACCTGCGCTAGAATAACCAAATCACCGTTGGCATAAATCCGCTGACCGGAGCGTACCGGCTGAGTGACAAGCGTTGCCTGAGCACGAAACACTTCCTTGATGATTTCAACTGGTGCCTCCGGCTGAATATCCGGCTTACTTTGCGTCTCTAAAAGCACACTCCCATTGCTACGACCGGAATCGACCGGTATCGATAGCGTCCATGCCTGTTTCTGCTGAGCGTCATTCCCTCCTCTGATGCCAATCGGAAACAGATGCAGCCCGCGCAACATTGAGGCCAATATCTCGATATCAATTTGCATTCCCTTATTATTTAATTCAGTCAAATCAAATAAAATTGCTGAATTATTAAAAAAATCAGGAGCACCAGAAATTTTTTGCCGCAGTTTTTCAGCAATTAAATGCACCTCATTACTGTACAAAACCAGTACAGGCGCAAAAAAAGTGCTGCTCTTTAACTCCAAAACAGGAGACTGCGATCCATCCATGTCAGAATTTATGAAGTTTCCGCGAAACTGATCATGCGGCAAGGCAAATAAAAAGGCAGAATCAGGAATGTTCAGCCAACCGTTACATTATACCGCTCATTCAGAGGAACAAACTGATTTAACAAATCGCCAAACTCATTATTATATTACACTGTCTAATCAATAGATAAACATAAACATTAGCACAAAAAACAAAAACCCTACAAACAGAGAAGCCTTCTCCTGATTTTTTCCTAAAAATACTGGATACCAACTGGAGGAAGCCATGAAAAAATTACAATTGCTACTCAACCCGTCTTTATCACTTATTTTATTGCTCATGCTTGGCGCATGCGGCAGCATGCCACCCGTGATCAGAGATTTTTCAGTAGTTGACATGCCATATCAGCTTGCTAATCAGAATACCAACAGTTACCTGGGCACACCGATACGCTGGGGTGGGACTGTCATCGAAGTAGAAAATGAAGCGGATTCCTCACTGGTGCAGATTCTTTACTATCCGCTGGATCGTAATGGCTTCCCTCAAACCAACCATACTGGTGAAGGGCGGTTTGCTATCAGAACCAGTGATTTTCTGGATCCGGCCATTTTGACAAAAAATAGCAAAGTTACCGTAATCGGCACCCTTACAGGAGGAATAGAACGAACGATCGGCAATAAACTCATTCGCATTCCGTTGATCACATCCGAAGCAATCTATCTATGGCCAAAAGATTATGACGCAAACCGGACATATGGATATAGTCGATATCCATATGGTTACTATTCCTACCCATACTTTGGATATAGCCCGCCCTTTTTGAGAGGCTACCCTGGACGGGACTGGTACTACTGGTGACATATCGGTCTATTTTGATACTCAAACTAGCTGAATAAAAGTGATACAAACAACACTGAGCCGGGCTATCGCACTACTGCTAATCCTGCTGACTATTACCGGGATAGCGATCAGCACAATTTTTTTTCTGGCAATCGACAGAAAACCCCAAGTCTCAAGAGAAGTGCGAGTTACCCCTGAACACATTGCTCGCGCTAAAAGTATTCTCGACACGCATCGCTACCAAGTCAGACCAGGCACTACCGCTACCGCCACTATAGAGCGGGAAGATATTGATGTCGCACTCAATTATTTGGCGCACCATCTGAGACAAGGACACGCAAAATCTAAGCTGGATAACCAGAGTGTATATATTCAGATCAGCCTGCCAGTCCCGGAGATTGCTGCGATAGTCAATAATGCTTATGTGAATCTCGAAGCTTCATTGATTGAATCAGAAGGGCTGCCGGCAATTCACTCACTGCGCATCGGCAAACTGACCGTACCGGATAGCCTGACTAATTTTGCTCTCCAACAACTCTTTTCCTGGTTAAAAATGATCAGCCCGGATGTGCGCGTCGGCATGGAGGCATTCCGGAAAATAGGTATCTCACACGATGGAATTGCAGTTACCTATTACTGGCAAGACTGGGGTAACAGTCAGGATGATCAGCTCTCATTCAGCGCCCCGCTCTTTAATCAGCAGGCACTTGCAAGACTATTTCATTACCACACCTTCCTCAACCAAATAAACCAGAAAAATCATACACGATCGATTACACTTTCTGAAATATTGACCAGGCTCATGCGGGAAACCACCCGTGACCCATCGCATAACAATACCAGAGAAGAAGTACGGGCAGCGATCCTGATAACAGCATTTCACGCGCTACAGCTTCCACTCAAGCTTATCTCCCCGGAAGCCGCAAAATGGCCACCACCAGCTCGCGCAAGAATTACCCTGGACGGACGAGCTGACTTTGCGATGCATTTCATCTCATCAGCCGCGATAACCGCCTATACCGACACGATATTATCTGATGCAATTGGGCTTTACAAGGAACTGGAAGACGCACGTAGCGGCAGTGGGTTTTCCTTCAATGATATCGCTGCCAATCGTGCCGGCACCAGTTTCGCCGCCAGAATAATGAAAAGTCAACTCTCAGCACAAAAAATACGTGCAACCATTCTTGCCGGCATTGACGATAGCGATCTGATGCCCTACTGGGCAGATTTACCTGAACACCTTGGCGAACAAACCTTTTTAGCAAAATTTGGAGGTACGCATACGACTATTTATCAGGAACTGATTAACAAGATAGAACAGCGCGTATCCTCTTTGAAATTGTTTCACCACTGACTCCGAGCTCCAGGGCTAGCCAAGCGATAGCAGAAATAAACGCAATTCAGCTGCCAAAGGCGCTTCCAGCAACAGAGGTTTCTTAGTTAGCGGATGTATACAGGAAAATTTAGCGGCATGTAAAAACATACGCTTCAGCGACACAGTCTGTCCATTTTTTCGTAACTGCCTGTTCAACTCAAAATCTCCGTATTTATCATCGCCCGCAATTGGAAATCCCAGGTGAGCCAGATGCACTCTGATCTGATGCGTGCGCCCTGTTTTCAATTCCGCATTCAGTAAGCTGAATTTTTCCCAGTTTTGCTGCAAGCAAAAAATAGTATGCGCCTGCTGGGATTTAACTTGCTCATGTTTCTCAGTAGCAACTGCCACGCGGCGCTCTCCTGTCGCCGTCACGTATCTGCTGAGCGGGAATTTAACATTCTGAATTAAATTACGCCACTTCCCAGACACTAGCACTTGATAACTTTTATGCACCATGCCTTCACGGATCTGTTGATGCAAATCAACCAATGCCTGTCTTTTTTTTGCCAGCAACAGCACGCCCGAAGTTTCGCGGTCGAGCCTATGGACCAGCTCAAGAAATTTCCAGCCTGGATGCTGAATACGCAACTGCTCAATCACACCATAGCTGATTCCACTACCTCCATGAACCGCTGTACCTGCAGGTTTATTGACTACCAATAAGCTTTCGTCCTCAAACAGTACCGAAAATTTCGACAATTTTTTCTCTGGTCTGGTCTGCAATATATTGTTTTTACAGCTAACAGGAGGAATACGCACCTTGTCAGCCAACTGTAAGTGGTAACTGGCGGCCACGCGTTTACTATTCACGCGCACTTGCCCGCTACGCAGCAACTGGTAAATATGACTTTTGGGTACACCCTTAAGCAGTTTGCACAAAAAATTATCGATTCGCTGCCCTTCCGCTGTCTCATCTATCTGTTTTATAACCACGCGATCTGGCATAATAATATCTGGCATAATGGCTTTGCTGATTGCCCGGTTATCGCTAAGGTTTTTGCCGATACTTTTACCTGTAATTTTCACACCCGGATTCCTTTGATTTTGCTTTCTAGGCCTGTCGTGACTACACACTCGGAATATGTCTGCGGATCGATTTTTATATTTTCAGATACTGAAAGCAAACCGTTTTTTGTCTGGTTAATGTCGCTCACCACATAAAGTAGCGATAGTAAATAAATTACGCGCTTAAAACATAGATAGATTTCAGTTCCCGGTTTCAGGCAACATATGGCAGCTAATTTAGCTGCCATATGAAAGCAATATTTTTAAAATATTCAATATGTTATATTGATCACAGGCCTCACGGCAACTTAAACTGGTTATTTTTTATCATCACCGATACTATTAACTTCCTGATGGGAACTTACCCAAACAATAAATCCAAGCAGATGCCCGTCATCGGGATACCATCCTTGCCTAGCCTGTTGATCAATCAGCTTCTCCGAACAGTGAACATACAGTCTACCCATGTACTAAGCGCGGGGGGCACTAAATGAAACGAATGTTATTCAACGCGACCCAACCGGAAGAGTTACGTGTCGCGATCGTAGACGGACAGCGACTTATCGATCTTGATATTGAAGTCGCTGGCAAGGAACAACGCAAAAGCAATATTTATAAAGCAATTATTACTCGATTGGAACCCAGTCTGGAAGCTGCCTTTGTTGACTATGGAGCTGGCCGACATGGATTTTTACCCTACAAGGAAATTGCGCCCACCTGCTTTAGCAACTCGACTGGCACAACCAGTAATCGTATTGCTGATTTGCTACGCGAAGGACAGGAACTTATTGTACAGGTTGACAAAGATGAGCGCGGCAATAAAGGTGCGGCACTCACGACCTATATTTCACTGGCAGGCCGCTATTTGGTTCTGATGCCGAATAATCCTCAAGGTGGCGGTGTCTCGCGGCGTATCAGCGCAGAAGAACGCGCTGAATTACGCGAGGTCATTACCAATCTTCATATTCCGAAAGGAATGAGCGTGATCGCACGAACCGCCGGAATAGGCCGTAGTGAAGAGGAACTCCAATGGGACTTAAATTACCTCGTTCAGCTCTGGCGTGCGATTGAGGAAGCAGCAAACAGCCAGAGTGGAATTTTTCTGATCTATCAGGAAAGCAGCCTCGTCATACGTGCAATACGTGATTACTTCCACGCCGAAATCAATGAAATCCTGATTGACAATCCCGAGATATACGAGCAGGCCAATCAGTTCATGGCACATGTGATGCCGGCCAATGTGGAACGGCTCAAACTGTACCAGGATGACATACCACTGTTCTCCCGTTTCCAGATCGAGCACCAAATTGAGACCGCCTACTCGCGGCAGGTCACATTACCCTCTGGTGGCTCAATCGTCATCGATCACACTGAGGCGTTAGTATCGATTGACGTCAATTCCGCACGAGCAATTCGCGGATCGGATATTGAAGCTACTGCATTCAATACCAATCTTGAAGCAGCAGATGAGGTTGCACGGCAATTGCGCCTGCGCGATCTTGGTGGATTGGTAGTCATCGATTTCATTGATATGGAAGTCGCGCGCAATCAGCGGGAAGTAGAGTCAACGCTTCTAAAAGCACTGCGCGTGGATCGTGCGCGCGTTCAGGTTGGAAAGATCTCCCGATTTGGACTGCTGGAACTCTCCCGGCAACGCCTGCGACCCTCGCTGGGAGAAGGAAACTACATCCCCTGCTCCCGCTGCCATGGCACCGGCCATATCCGGGGCACAGATTCTTCCGCACTGCATATACTGCGAATCATCCAAGAAGAAGCGATGAAGGAGCATACCAGTCTGCTACAGGTGCAATTACCGGTTGATGTCGCCACCTTTCTGCTGAATGAAAAGCGCTCCGAGATATACCGACTGGAAGCCAGGCTTAAAGTGGGCATCGTTCTGGTTCCCAATATCCATATGGAAACCCCTAACTACATCATCAATCGGCTGAAACACGAGGATCTCAAATCAGCAGAATTACCCGCCAGCTATGAAATGGTAGAGAAGATTTCCGAAGAAATACTACCTCCTTCAAATTTGCAGGATATCAAAGCCTCACAGCCCAAAGCGGCCGTTACGGGCATCAAACTCGATCAGCCTGCACCGCTTCGCGAAGAAAAATCCCGCGAACCACTGTCATTCCTGGATAAATTTTTTAGCTTGTTCAAGTCCAGTGGTGGGCAAAATCAAGTTCTATCAGAATTGACGCCCGAAGAGGAAAAAGAAAAAAATGCCCGCGTCGAACGCAACCGTAACCGCCGGGATCGTAATCGCAGCAAACGAAGTAAACTCCTGCCGGCAAATCAATCTCAGGAGAACAATAACGCTGCAATTACGAGTAGATCACCATCAGAGACATCTGGATTGTTGCTTGATGATCCAATCAACAACGATGCTACCCCAAGGCAACCCCCTGGAAAGAGCAATCGCAGACCGGCTAAATCCAGCAATCAAATACAAATTCCTCCAACCGAGATATCATTAACCCATTTAGAAATTACTGAATCAGGTGAAGCGTTATCTTCCTCTGAACTATCTACTGACATAAAAACGGAAGAACGACGAGGGCGCTCTCGCCGCCGCCGTGGAGGTGCAAACAGGAATCGCTCAGAGCGACCCAGTGATGCTATCGAAACAAATACAATGCACACGGATGATTCGTTTCAGTCAAACAAGTCATCTGATGACCATTCGGTCAACCATACAGCACAAGTTCCGTTAGCTGCTGCTGTACAAGACAATCCACTCCAATCGCCTTCAACCGAGCAGATACCAGAAATCATGGCTGCTCCTGCCGGTATCATTGAGGCAGACCCTCCAATACCGGCCATAGATAGCAAACCAACCGAATCTGATTCGGTTACACCAAAGCGCCAGCAAGCAATTATTCCTCAATCTGTCGCTCCCGGGAATAACGGGTGTAACGATCTGGATCTTTCTAAAAGTGGTCTGATCATGATTGAAACCGCGCCGGACAAAGTCACCGCTACTGCCGGGATAATAACAGCACCGCCAAGAAAAGCGCGCGTTCGGCAAAACAACATGGATACCAAGGCTACTGATTCGGAACCTCTGGTACAGATCGAAACTAAGAATTAACAGAAAAACAGAAAATATCTGTCTGGAGCGTATCTTCGGATAAGTTTTTTCAGCCTTCTGTAATATAACGAGCAGGTATTATCCATATGATCAACATCCACTCAATATGAACAGCACAGACATACATTCGATGATGCAGGCGTTGGGGCAAGCAGCGCGCGCCGCAGCACAAATGACCGCAAAAGCCAGCACAGCCACTAAAAATCAGGCGTTAACCGTCATGGCTGCTGCCATACGTCGCGATGAACAGCTCCTGGTCGCCGCCAATACCAGTGATCTCGCCCTGGCTAGAAGCAAAGGGCTGGACGCAGCTTTGATCGATCGCCTGACACTGACTGCCGAAGGAGTCGCTACCATGGCGGATGGTCTGGAACAAATTGCGGCCCTGCCCGATCCGATTGGAGCAATTTCCGATCTGAGTTATCGTCCTTCCGGCATTCAAGTTGGCAGGATGCGGGTACCGCTCGGTGTCATTGGCATTATTTATGAAGCACGGCCCAATGTAACCGCCGATGCTGCCGGTTTATGCCTGAAAGCGGGTAATGCCGCGATTTTACGCGGTGGATCAGAAGCCATGCAGAGCAATCAAGCAATTGCCGCATGTGTGCAGGAAGGACTGAAAGTTGCGGGATTACCGGAACATGCCGTGCAAGTCATCAATACACCAGATCGGGCGGCGGTAGGTGAACTTATTACCATGCAGGAATACGTCGATATCATCGTACCGCGTGGCGGCAAGGGGTTGATCGAGCGCATTGCCAATGAAGCGCGCGTACCGGTCATCAAACACCTGGATGGTATATGCCATATCTATATCGATGTATATGCCGACCTGGAGAAAGCACTGCACATCGTCGATAATGCCAAAACACAACGATATGGTACATGTAACACACTGGAAACCTTGCTTGTCCATGCTGGTGTCGCTCAGCAGTTCCTGCCGGTGATTGGCAGGCTCTTACAGGGCAAAAAAGTAGAGTTACGCGGGGATCAAGCAGCGTGCGCGTTACTCTCTGGCACAAAACTCGCGAGCGAAGAAGACTGGCGTACCGAATATCTGGCTCCGATTCTGAGCATACGCGTTGTTGCGGATATCAATCAGGCGATCGAGCACATTACCCGCTATGGCTCGCAGCACACTGATGCTATCGTCACTGAAAATTATGCTCATGCCCGCCAATTTTTGCGTGAAGTGGACTCCAGCTCGGTCATGGTTAACGCTTCCACCCGTTTTGCTGACGGCTTCGAATATGGTCTGGGAGCAGAAATTGGTATTTCTACCGATAAACTGCACGCACGTGGACCGGTAGGACTGAACGGCTTGACCAGTGAAAAATACATTGTCCTCGGCGACGGACATATCAGAATATGACCATGACAAAATTGACTCAAATCACCCTGCCCGATATCGGCGATTTCGAAGACGTCCCCGTCATTGAAATTCTGGTAAAACCTGGTGACCAGGTAGAAGTGGATACTCCCTTGCTGATGCTGGAAAGTGACAAAGCCACGGTGGAAGTGCCATCACCCCAGGCTGGCACCATCAAAACGATTCATGTCAAGGCGGGTGACAAAGTATCACAAGGGATATTGATTGCCACGCTGGAAGTGACTGAAGCAACCGATCAACTCAGCGCATCCAGATTTGGAACACAAACAACCACAACGACTGACATCCGTGAAAATACGGATCAAATACGTGAAGTAGCAGCGTCGGTATCGGCAGCAACATCTTCTCCAGCACCTCCCGACAATCTACATGCCGAGGTACTCGTGCTCGGTGCTGGCCCGGGTGGCTATACCGCAGCCTTTCGCGCTGCCGATCTCGGGAAGCAGGTCGTGTTAATCGAACGCTATCCGGTATTGGGAGGCGTGTGCCTAAATGTCGGCTGCATTCCCTCAAAGGCATTGCTGCACATCGCCAAAATTCTGACAGAGGCACAAGCTGTACGGGAAGTAGGTATAGAATTCGGACAGCCCGCAATCAATCTTGAACAATTACGCCACTGGAAAGACGGTGTAGTAAAGAAACTGGCACAGGGACTGTCCATGCTTGCAAAACAACGTCAGGTCACAGTCATTCAGGGCAGTGGAAAATTCATCAGCCCCAATGCACTTACCGTAGAGACACCCGATGGTATCAAAACGATTTCGTTCGATCACTGTGTAATTGCCGCAGGTTCATCCTCAGCCAGACTTCCCGGCCTGCCCAAGGATCCACGCATCATCAACTCCACCGATGCGCTGGCGCTGCATACCCTACCCAAACGCATGCTGATAATAGGCGGCGGCATCATTGGTCTGGAAATGGCCACAGTCTACCAGGCGCTGGGAACAAAGATCAGCATCGTCGAACGGCTACCACAACTCATCCCCGGCGCGGATAGTGATCTTATCAAACCCCTTGTCAGCAAACTGAAACAGACATGTGAAGCCATCTGGCTCGATACCAGTGTCAGCCAGATCGAAGCCAGCAAAAAGGGGCTGAAAGTCTCATTTTCAGGAGAACAGGCACCCGAAGCACAATGGTTCGATATGGTCCTGGTTGCAATCGGTCGCCGCCCTAATGACAAGCTGATCGCTGCCGAATCTGCCGGTGTGGCAGTCGATGAGCGCGGCTTCATTACAGTTGATGAACAGATGCGCACCAACGCTGCACATATTTTTGCCATTGGCGACATCACTGGCGAGCCAATGCTGGCGCACAAGGCTTCCCATCAAGGCAAAATTGCAGCGGAGGTCATTGCTGGCCACAAGGTGGCATTCGATGCCCGCACCATCCCCTCAGTTGCCTATACCGACCCAGAAATTGCCTGGATGGGCCTGACGGAGACGGAAGCGAAAAAACAGGGCATTGCCTATGAGAAGGCAAGCTTCCCGTGGGCGGCCAGTGGCCGTGCAATCGCGATGGGTAGCGAAACCGGTTTGACCAAACTGCTATACGACAAGACCACCCGGCGCATACTCGGAGCAGGCATCACCGGCGTCAATGCCGGGGAGCTGATCGCGGAAGCAACGCTTGCACTGGAAATGGGAGCGGACATGCAGGACATCGCCTTGACAATCCATCCACATCCCACCTTATCCGAGACCATCATGTTTGCTGCGGAAACTGCAGAAGGTGTAATTACCGATCTTTATATACCCGGTAGCAAGAAATAGAAATGAATTTTCCACTCAATGACCAAAAGACATATTCTTTGTTAAATATCATGAAAATATATCTCATGCCATTGTACTGTCCCTGCTTACAATCTCCATCAACCTCCCATAACTGATCATAAAAATACAAGTGTTTTCGGCACATAAAAGCCGAAATTTTATGAACAAACAGTATAGTCGATGTGGTCAACGCGCCAGAGCGGAGAGACCGCCTGTTGGCCTATAGAAAATCAGTGCCGTCAGACCACTCGGTAAAACAAGAATCGACCGCAGCGATTCAAGAAACCATTGCTTGATCAGCGTAGAGATTCCCTTTCTTTAAGAAGGACATCAAAAAAGTATCATGTATTTACGTTGTAATCAGGTTTGCAGCCAGTAGAAACCGAGTGCAGGGATTTCCAGCTGCTGGTAGTCGACGTTGATCTCATTGCCGCTGTAGTGATCGCGCACGCTGCCGTGCTGGAAAAAGCCGCGTTTGCACAAGCCGGTAATGTCCAGATTTTGCGGGCGATTGTCGAAATTGCAGATTACTAGCACGCGGGACTGTGTGTTGATATAGTCGAAGCGGGAAAAAACGAACAAATGCGGGTTTTCCGTGTCCAGCAATTCGCGATTATTGTGATCGGCAAAGGCGGGAATCTCCTTGCGTACAGCGATCATCTTTTTCAGTGGAGTGAAAATCCGGTTTTCAATAGTGCCATGCGTATTCCTGAGAGCGGCCTTAGTCCAGTCCAGTTTGGGCCGATGAACCCAGCGGGTGTCGTGCTGTTTGTATTCATCTTCCAGATAGGAAATGTCATTCAGGGTGCCAATGGCGTCGCCATAATAGAGCAGTGGAATACCACCAAAAGCCATAATCGCGCTGTGCAACAGCACGATGGTGTCTATGGACTCCTGGATGGCAACCGGGTCGTTGTTCTCAATGGCCGATTCCAGCCCGGCTAGTGAGGCCAGCGATCCGGCGATGCGGGCATCGCCGCTCTTCTTGTTGATACCGAATGCGACGCCACGTGCAGGCGAAACCTTGTGCTGGCCGGTGTAGTAATCGACCAGAAATTTTCGGTGCAGCTTGGGATCGTAACCCGCCAGCCTGATATCGTTGTCGCCGAATCCTAGACCGATGTCGTCATGGCAGCGTACATAATTGAGCCAGGTTGCGCGCTCCAGCTTGTCCGGAATACTCCTGATACCAAGGTTGAGCAAGCCGGCCTTTTTGGTGGCAACGGCGTCCCACAACAGCGCCATGAAGGTGGCATTGTAGGCGATCTCGCATTCCTTGGCATTGATGGCATCCTCGCCGAAATACTTGATGACCTCCACCGGCGCGACGATGGCCTCGGCGATGAACAGCACACCGGGTGCGGTGACCTGACAGCAGTCCTTCATCAGTTGCAGGATCAGGTGAGCTTCGCGTTCGTTCTGACAGGTACCGCCAATTTTCTTCCATAAAAAGGCGACAGCATCCAGCCGGATGATGTCGGCCCCATGATTAGCCCAGTGCAGGATGATTTCGACCATCTCGATGAGGACGGTGGGATTGCTGTAGTTCAGATCCCACTGGTAGTCGTTGAAAACCGTCATCACCCACTTGCCCATCTGCTCATCCCAGGTAAAATTGCCGGGCGAGGTTTCTGGAAAGACCTCAGGCATGGTCTCTTCATACATGTCCGGCAATTCGCGGTTGTCGAACACGTGGTAGTAGTCCTGATAGGCCTTCTCGCCTTTGCGCGCCTTTACGGCCCATTCATGTTCGTTGGAGGTATGGTTGACCACCACATCCAGCACCAGCAGCATGTCGCGCTTATTCATGTTCTCGACCAGCTCGTCCAAGTCACGCATGGTGCCAACTTCCGGGTTGATCTTTTTGAAGTCGCGAACGGCATAACCACCGTCGCTCTTGCCTTTCGGGCAATCCAGAATCGGCATTACATGCAGCAGGTTGATGCCGAGATCCTGCAGATAACCCAGAT
The DNA here is from genome assembly GCF_900103035.1 of Nitrosomonas mobilis. Taxonomy (GTDB): domain Bacteria; phylum Pseudomonadota; class Gammaproteobacteria; order Burkholderiales; family Nitrosomonadaceae; genus Nitrosomonas; species Nitrosomonas mobilis. The sequence continues at coordinate 82,132 of NZ_FMWO01000102.1, read as the reverse complement.
GCTTTTGCAGCCCTGTCAGATCACCGGCAAACTCCTTGCAGTAGAGCGCGTAACCGACCCATTTCTGGCTGAGGAACCAGTTGTGATCCTTTTCCCGTGCCAGATCCAGTTTGCGCAGCTGTTGCGGTCGCTTGATGTAGGCACAGGTGAGGCTGGTGACCAGTCGCTCCATCTGTTGCTTGAAGTCGGGACGATGGCTATAAAGCTGATGAAACAGGGAATAGATGGCGTAGAAGTTCGCCCCGAGGCGGGTATAGAAATGCTGCAGATTTTTGTCATTGATGTCGCGCTCGAGCTTGATCAAGATGTCGTTCAGCAAGGAATGTGAAACCTGCTCATACATGCGCGAACTCCTCCATACCGTAGTGCTGCAATCCTTCGATGATACCTGCAGCATTGTGACTTTGTGCGAAGTAGATCTGTTCCTGGTCGCGCAATACTGCCAGCTCTGGACTATGATTGCCGACAATGATAGCGCGTGTATCGCCGACCAGCATTTCGATGTCATTACCGGAATCACCGGCTACCAGGAAATTTTCCAGCGGCAATCCCCATTTGTAGGCCAGATAGCGGATGGCATGACCCTTGGAAGCTCTGACTGGCAGCACATCAAGAAACTCTTCATGCGAGTAGATTAGTTGTGCATGCAGTTTCAGATCATGCAGATATTCATAGAGTTCGTTGAGAGGCGGCATGCTGTCTGGCGTAGCCAGATAACTTAGCTTGAACTCGCGCTGGTTTTCCGACGCCTGCAATTCAAGGCCTGAGAATCTGGCCAGCGCCTCGGCCAACGCCTCCCGGCGCCATTGATGACGAATATGCGCAGTCCAGCCAAGATCAGGCACCAGTTTCTTGCTGTAATGGATCTCGGAACCGACCGAAGTGATCAGCACGTCTGGAATGTTGACCTGGTTTTTCGTGAGAACAGCGACAGCGCTTTCGATCGTGCGGCCAGTGGCGATACCGAAAGCCAGCTTGGTACGCTGCGTTTTCAGCCAGGCTGTCAGTTGTTTCAGCGAACGTCTGTCACCGAGCAGGGTGTTGTCGATATCGCTGATCAATGCCTTTTCCACCAGCGGCATATAGGATTTTTCGCCATGCTGGATAATTGCATGCTGTCTCCGCAGACGCTTCTTGTCGCGGCGCAGCAGTCCGCGGATTTCCTTCATATATTTTTCGACATGAGCCGCCCAGCTGTAATGTCGCCAGACACCGGCAATGCCGTTGTTGGCCCATTGGCGCCAGCGTTTTCTATCCTGCAGAATGTATAGTAGCGCCTTGCCGATCTCATCGCTGTGCAGCGTATCGACCACCAGCCCGCTGCGACAGTTGGCGACGATGTCGCGCGGGCCGCCGTCGTCCGGTGCGACAAAAGGCAAACCGCTGGCGGCAGCCTCGATCAGTGTCAGGCCGAACGGCTCGGTAAATGCCGGATTGACGAATATGCCACGGCGCCTGGCTGCCAGCCGATAGAGCTCAGGGACTTCTTCCTGGCCGACGTGTTTTGGCAATGCGACCTTGCCCCACAGGTCATAGCGGTCAATATCGAACAGCAGTTCACTCATGATCTTCTGTTCGGACTCTTCCAGTTCGCGGATATCGCTGCGGGTGCCGGCGACGATCAGCAAGTTGGCGGCTTCCTGTAGTTCCAGATTCTGGCCATAGGCTTTGACCAGACCCTTGATATTTTTTCTGGCATCCGGCCGACTGATGGAGAATATTAGCGGTTTTTCCGGGTCGATGAGGAATTTGTCCACCAGCTGTTGTGCAGCAGGCTGTATCTTTTTGCGTAGCGGCGGTGAGAATCTCGAAGTGTCCGTACCCGGCGGTATGACGCGGAAGCGCGAAGAATGGTTGCAGTTGGTATAGAGACCGTACTGCTGATCGATTTCCTGCTGGGTGCTGGTGACGATGAGCGAAGCATGTTTGATGATTTCTTCTTCGGCATTGATACGCCGTTCGAAATTAAACTGCTTTTCCAGTGCATGTGCCTTGCGTCCGCTGGCCAGCATGCGCTCGAGTTTGGGACGGCCCAGTGAATGGCCAGTGTGTACCTGCGGGATGCCAAGTAGCAGAGAAAGCTGCTGTCCGACATAGCCGGCATCTGCATAGTGAGTATGGATCAGATCCGGCAGGCGGCCCTGTTGACGCAGGAAGTGCAGAGATCTGTCCACGACCTGATTGAGATACGGCCACAATAGTTCCTTGCGCAAATAGCGTCTGGGGCCGCAGGGCAGGCGCACGATACGAGCACCATTGCCAAGGCTTTCTTCTGGCTGTGCGTAGTCCAGACTCACATTCGGGTCTTCAATCAGGCGTGTCAGCAGGTCGACCTTTTCTACTTCATGGTGTCGAGCCAGGGCTTTGGTCAGTTCAACGACATAAGTGACCTGGCCTCCTGTATCGGCATCGCGGCCAAGTTCCATGTCATGACCACGGATGAGGCCATGCATGCTGATCATCAGGATATAGATGGGGTTTTCGGATTTTTGCTGCTGTTTTGTATTCTGCATATTGGGTTAAAGATTACTCCCCTTTTTTAATAAGCCATTGGAAAACTATTGTGGTAGCCGTCTGCAGCGTTGCGCGGTGCTCGTTCCCTCGCCTATCTACTTAATATATCTCGGTCGTTGTGTTCTGTGTATCTTGCATCCGACCATTCTCGCAACATTTTTCAACGGCCTGTTACAGTTGCCATGCCTGCTTGAACGGCAGGTAAAAGTCTTGATTCTGCGGCGCACCGCCTCGAATACCACAAAGGGCTGCGGCGAATTGATCGGCCCGCTGCATGGCGACCGGCATTTCCCACTGGTTGAGCAGGCCGATGATAAAAACCGCAGCGAAGGCGTCACCCGCGCCGACCGTATCGATTATCGTCTGCGTGTTCTCGGCTGGGGTGGTGCTGAATACTTCATGCTGCCGGTTGATCAGCCAAGCTCCGTTTTCGCCGCAGGTAATCAGCAGACAGCTCAGCTCAAACTGCTCCACCAAGGCTTCGGCCTTCAGCAGCGGCGTCTTGTCACTGATCTTGAAGTAATCGGAGACGATTTCCAGCTCGTCTTCATTCATTTTGACGATATCCGAGCGCAGCAGCGAGCGTCGAACCGTGTGTTTGTTGTACCAGGGGCTGCGCAGGTTGATATCCAGAAAGCGCGGGCATTTGCTGTCCGCCAGGAATTTGTCCAGTGCCAGGCGAGATTCCATGCCTCTTTGCGCCAGTGTGCCAAAATACGCCAGTTCCGGCTTCAGCGACATGGTCATCATGTGAGTGACGCCAGCATGAATATGGTCGTAGGCCTGATCGGGCAGAATTTCGAAGCTGTGCCCGCCATCTTTCATGTGCACCCGCACCTGGCCAGTTGGATAGGTGGGGTCGCATTGGATGCCGGTTTTGTCCATGCCCAGCCTGTCCATCTCGCGCAGCAGATCATCACGCAATGCATCGTTGCCGGCACGGCTGATCATGCAAGGATGCAGTCCAAACGCCTGCAAGTGACGCGCTACATTGAACGGCGCACCGCCCAGTACGTTCTGATCCGGGAAGATGTCGGCAAGCACTTCGCCGAACAGGGCCACAGTTTTACTGATCTGTTTTCTGGATGATTCTGTTACTGATGTCAATGTTTCTCCTTTCCGCAAGCTAAACATGCATTGCCGATATCTGCCGACTGACCGCCTTAATATGATGAAAACGGCTTTATTGTACCCACTTCATTCCTGAGTTTCATATCTTGCTAATCAGGGTTTTCTTCGGGGCATTTTCAATCAGGTTGCTGACCATGGATTGATCGATGACTAGCTTACTAGTCAGCTCGGACACGTTCAGCCTTCTTCTTTTAGCCCGCCGCTAATCTCTTTTCTTGAATTCCAGGCAAATTTTTTGCTGGTTGGTAACAAAAGTCCAGATGAGCGTGATTTTTACTGCCTGCATGATTTTTTCAAAACCGCCCTCAGATTGAGATACGGAAAAATGAGGATGTGCCTGAAATATTACTGCTGGTGAGGCATGAAGAATTACGCTACCTTTCAGGGTGTCATCCTCAAGCATAATAGATTCAAAGTCATTGATTTCAAGTGGCAACCCGAAACCGGCAAGATTCCGTTTCTGTTGACGATAGCGTCCACCGGGACCATCACAGCTCGGCATGGCAAGGTTGATTTCTGTCTGCATCTGCAAATTTTCTTTGCCATTCATGTCACCATCGCTTCCATAAGTGACAATCAACTGATTCTGCTTCAGACGTATTTGTTTATTGATTAGAATCTGCCCATGGGTAGATTGAAAACAGACGGTTTTATCGTCATCAGCAGGTAGCTTCTGGTAAGTCAGCAAATTGCCATTCAGATGATCCACGAAAAGGTGCTGCGGGTGTGTGTCAGGTTGTAGATCTGTCTGGCTGATGACATGCTTGAAGCTGATTCGGTCGTGCGCCGAGGCAATTCCTGATTGATGGTGATTCGCTTCCTGTCGAGGCTCTGGCTGAATTTTGCGGTGGTAGTGTTCGGTCTGGCAGGTCAGTGTATCCGCAAAGTTATGCTTGAGAGCGTAAGCATCCAGTTCGCAGAGACTGGCGTAAGTATTCAGCTTGATAACAGCCTGCAACTGACTGTTTTGCAGGTAAATCTCATTGATACCATCCAGATCCGTATCTTCTTCGTAATGAGTTGGGCGAGGCTGGCATTGATCCAGCAGAGCTTCCAACTCAATCAGATTATTGTAGATGGCTCGCCGCAGATGTGGAAGATACAGCCCTCCAAACAAGCCGTGCCAATAAGCGTCGTTGGCTTGGGAAGCGTACAGGCATTGCTGCATGGTGCTGGTGCGCTGTTTTGCTGGCAAGGCGACATAACGCGCAGAAAGCCCAAGCATGCGCTTATGCATCCAGTTTGACTCGGGGTAGCGTGAGAAAAAATTTTTCCAGATACCGCCGCGCAAAAATGATTTGCTGCGTTCATACCAACCTTCTATCTTGGCGCGCTGTACCAGATCCGCATAAGTGTGGGCTGGTATCGCCGGTAGCGTCCATTCGCTCATTTCTATGTAGGAGGTAGTTGGCAAATAGACAATACCACGCGTTTTTTCATGGGCATGATAATCACGAAAATGCTGGGTTTGGATTCGGGAAGATGCCAGCACACCCTGTATAAACTGCTCCAGCCAGCCTTCTGTATAAACCCAGTGATAGGTTTCAGGCCAGATACCAAATTTCTCAATATCATCAAAATAAATGGCTGCCGATTGCCGGTTAGGCTGTTGATGATCGGCTAGTGATGCCAGATAGGCGATGGCGTCATTTGCAGGAGAAAATGGCAATTTATAACGCAACTGTTCCGAAATGGGAAATAGGTCGAGCGTGCGCCGATTTTCCTCGGTAGAAAAATAGCCATCGAGTTCTGCTTGATCCTTACCTGCACAAATGAAATGATAATCGTCGACTATGACATAACGAATGTCACAATCTGCCAGCGATGGAACAACTGTTGCTTCCCAGACGCGCTCGGTCAACCACGCGCCTTGCGGCTTTTGCCCTAAGTTTTTCTTAAGCTTGGATGAAAATGTTTTGATTTGACCAATACGATCCTGCTCCGGAATGACGGCAAGCACTGGCTCAGTCTCACCTGCACCAAAAAGCTCGACTTGTCCACGCTTGACCATTTCTCTCAATATGGCCATATCTTGTGGATAATGCTCGAGCAGAAAATCCAGCAGCCAGCCAGAGAAGTGTACTGCAAAGTGAAATTCAGGATAACGGAACAAGGTCTCTAAGAATGGGCGATAACAACGCTCGTGCGCATCCTTTACAACTTCGGGAAAGTTGCCGATTGGCTGGTGCGCGTGGACACCAAAGAGCAGAGATACGGGCTGAGTCATATGCTATTCCAAGTTTGTGAATCAATCGTTGCATTCTAGCGCCGTCATACTGTAATTTCATGACTATATGCAATTGCTTCAGGTAGTGCGCCGCATTGCTCCGGACTCGCCACTGACAGTTCCGCCATGACTGATGGATTCAAATACGTTAGCAGGTGCCGGAATTTTAAGAAGCTTGTAGAGGTTGATGAGATTTTTGCGAAAAAGCTGATCAAAACTTTCCACTGCGGCGGGTGAGTTGTAGTCACCAAACCACCAGAACCAGTCGGAACTTTCGCAGGAGGCCAGTTGCCGATTGGCTGCTTCTTTTTCTTTTTTGGTTAGCCGTTGACTTTGCATCACAAGATCGTAAGTATGCTTGGCTGCGCAGAGTAGATCCCACGCGGCATTTTTGTCATGACCGCCAACCCAGGTTGAGAAATTACCGTACACCCAGCTACCTGCACATAGTGTGGGCAATGGTTTGATAAAAGTTTTATCTTTTTGCTGCTTATTGATATAACTCTGAAAGGTGGTCGTGTGAATCTCGCTGTGCTGTTCCAGTAATTCGTAAAGATCATTCAGAAAATAATAACCGTTGTACGGATAGGATTCCCAAGCATTTTCACCGTCGAGTATGACACTGACGACAGGACTAGTGGTCTCATGCGTCATATGCCGGATAAGTTCAAGCCGGTCAATAAAATTTTGGGCAGCGTCACGTCCAAACCATTTCGCGTATTCAAAGCCAATCAGATCAGATAGCTGGTCATCTCGAAAAAAACACAGCGTTCCGTCGTTCCCGGTATCGAAGCGATAGGGTTGGTACAGATAAGTCCCGTTATCCAGAATGGGCTGGTTGGGGTAGGATTTTTGTAAACTGTTGGCCAATACACCTTGTCCGCTGGCAATCCATTGGGTACCGTTTTCTACCAGAATATGAACAAAAGCGTCCGATATCGCTCCCTCGGCCGGCCAGACACCTGCCGGTTTGATACCAAATCGTTTGCTGTGACTGGCTACGGCAGATTTTACGTGAAACTCCACCCGCCCACGCCCACCAGGGTAGCAGGTGGTGGCAGGTAACGCCGCATCCGGCAAATTGTCGCGCGCGGAATTGAAATCAATCAGTAATGGCGCCAGCGGATGGTAGTGTGGCGTAGTGGAAAGTTCAATCTGGCCGGATTCTGCCAGCTTGCGATAGCGCGGGATGAGATTGCCGATCAATTCACCGAACAGATTGAACAAGCTAATTCTATCTTCAAAACTGAATTGCTTGCCCTTTGACATGAGTTCGATCACATTCTTATTGGACCGGCGTATGCTCTCACCTGTCCAAGCCAGGTGATACCACATTAATAGGTCAGCCAGATATTGGCCAGAGGCATATACCATTTCCTTGTCACCCTGCGCCTCCATCTCATTATAGATATTGCGTAACGCCTGATAAGCCGGGTACGGCTTGAGCATGGTTTCATGATTACTCAGAAAACAGCTTTTAAAAATCAATGCACGATCTTCTGGAGATATTTGGTCTAAATCAGGCGTGGCCAGCAAACGCAATAGTGGGTCGCGGATAGTCGCTTTGGCAAATTGCTGACAATAATCTTCCAGTTGATCCAGCAGCACGGGAACAAAGTTAACCACCAACCGAATGCTGGGGTGCATTTCCAGGTGATGCGCCATATCGGTGTAATCCTTGATGGCATGAAGATACACCCAAGGCAGGGTAAACTCTTTCGTTTCGCTATCGCGGTAATCTGGCTGGTGCATGTGCCAAAGTATGACCAGGTCGAGCGTAGACGGATGATGGCTCATAGCATAATAACAAATGAAATTAAATCTTTAAAAATCATATAATTGGTTTAACGTGACGACACGCTCTTCGAAATATTCATTAGCGAACATAATGGTAGAATTGCCCCAGCATTTCAGGTGCGATCAATGTCACTCCTTCCTGGGTAACGTAAAAACGTTTTTTATCTTCATCGGCATCAAATCCCACGACAAGGCCCTCTGGAATTACGCAGTTTTTCTCAATAACCACTCGCCTGAGGCGTGCGTGGCGACCAATATCAACGTTGGGTAGAATAACGCAATCCTCAATGGTGCTGAAACTTCTGACCTGAACATTGGAAAAGAGCAGCGAGCGACGAACCGTTGAACCGCTGATGATGCAACCGCCTGAGACCATCGAGTCCAGTGCCTGGCCGCGGCGGCTATCGTCATCGAATACAAATTTGGCAGGAGGCAGTTGTTCCTGATAAGTCCAGATTGGCCAGTCCTCATCGTACAGATTCAGATCAGGCGTGATGGTCGTGAGATCGATATTTGCTTCCCAGTAGGCGTCGACAGTGCCAACATCCCGCCAGTAAGGAGCGTCCGGTGTGGTGCTGACACAACTACGCTGGAAACGGTGTGCATAGACCTGTGCACTTTCAACCAGTCGTGGAATGATATCTCTGCCAAAGTCATGTGATGAAGCGTTAGCATCGTGATCCTCGATCAGATGATCGTATAAAAACCTGGCGTTAAATACATATATCCCCATGCTAACGAGCGCCTTATCGGACTGTCCGGGAATCGGCGTAGGATTCTCTGGCTTCTCACTGAAATTAACAATGCGCCAATCTTTATCAACCGCCATGACGCCAAATGCACTGGCCTCACTGACTGGCACTTCGATGCAGGCAACAGTCAGATCCGCCTGCGTTTCTGCATGATCAGCCAGTAGGCGACCATAGTCCATCTTGTAAATATGATCACCACCGAGAATAAGCACATATTGAGGGTTATGACTGCGCAAGATGTCCAGATTCTGGAAAACCGCATCCGCCGTACCCTGATACCAAGTCTCTTCGGTACGCTGCTGGGCGGGCAATAACTCGATGAATTCCTTAAAACGACCATCTAAAAAACTCCAACCACGTTGAATGTGGCGGATGAGACTTTGTGCCTTGTATTGAGTCACCACACCGATACGACGTACCCCGGAATTAACGCAGTTGGATAGCGCAAAATCGATAATGCGGAATTTACCGCCAAATGGTACTGCTGGTTTGGCGCGCCAGTCAGTGAGATTTTTCAGCCGCGTACCTCTGCCGCCCGCCAGTATCAATGCGAGGGTATTACGTGTAAGTTTGCTGACAAAGCGTGGATGATGACTGAATGGTTCGGTTTGTGGAGTTTCCATAATCGCTCACCTGGTTAATAGTAAAATCATCTTACGTCATTTCGATAGGCAGTTCTAGCCGTATTGACCATAATCTCCTGTTGTATCGGGTTATAATCAAGCGCATGTCAATGAAAAAAATACCGCCTACTGTTAACCCATCTTCAGATGATGACCTTCGGGCGTTGCTGCTGGCTGCCAGACTGCATAACCCGCGACTGTATCTTGGAATGCGCGAGCATGTTCACGGCAAACTGGCCAGAATTTATCAGCCTCACGCATCACGTGTCTGGTTGCAGACCTCGCTCGGGTTTGCGCCAATGCAGCATGTTGACGAAACCGGTATTTTTGAGTGGACTGGCGATAATGCTGTTTTCCCCTATGTGATTCGCCTGGAAAATGCTTCAACACGTGTGATTGAGGAGCGCTGTGACCCCTACGCTTTTCCGTTGCAAATATCCGGTCATGATTTGTACTTGTTCAACGAAGGCCGCCTGCATCAGGCTTATATGATGCTGGGTGCGCACCGCGTCAGGAATCATGGTATCCAGGGAGTACGCTTTTCGGTATGGGCACCTAATGCTGAACGGGTAAGCGTAGTTGGAGATTTCAATCAGTGGGATGGCCGCATCAATCCCATGATTTCACATGCACAAAGTGGCGTATGGGAATTATTCGTTCCGGATTTAGAGGAGAACACCTTATATAAATACGAGATCCGCAACCGCTTTACTGGCGAGATTCTGTTAAAAACGGACCCCTACGCGAACTATTATGAATTGCGTCCGAATAACGCGGCATTAGTACCCGCTACCAGTCTTTTTGAATGGCAGGATGGTGACTGGATGACGCAGCGCGCGCAATGGGACTGGCAGCACGCGCCTATCAACCTTTATGAGCTTCACCCTGGCTCCTGGAGAAGGCGCGCTGACGGCTCCTTTCTGTCTTACCGAGAACTGGCTGCACAATTAGTACCTTATTTGCAGGAAATGGGATATACCCATGTCGAGCTAATGCCGATCTCAGAGCACCCGCTTGATGAATCATGGGGGTATCAAACAACCGGCTATTTCGCGGTAACCAGCCGCTTTGGTCGGCCGGATGATTGTAAATATTTTGTGGATGCGTGCCATCGAGCCGGGATCGGTGTCATTTTAGACTGGGTACCAGCACACTTTCCAAATGACGATTTTGCCCTCGCGCGTTTCGACGGCACAGCTCTCTATGAACATGAAGATCCGAGGCTAGGTTATCACCAGGACTGGGGAACCTGTATTTTCAACTATGGGCGTAACGAGGTAAAGTCCTTCCTGCTGTCAAGCGCGCATTACTGGCTGACAGAGTTCCATCTTGATGGTTTGCGTGTCGATGCGGTCGCCTCGATGCTCTACCTCGATTACTCTCGCCAACCAGACGAATGGCTGCCGAATCGCTTTGGAGGTCGTGAAAATCTCGAAGCCATCGAGTTTTTGCGTGAGCTGAACACCATGGTGCATGGGCATTTTCCTGGCGCATTGACACTGGCGGAAGAATCCACCTCTTGGCCGGCGGTATCACGCCCAGTTTATCTAGGTGGGTTGGGTTTTTCGATCAAATGGAATATGGGCTGGATGAATGACACGCTGCGCTATATGAAGCATGATCCCATCTATCGCCGCTATCATCACAATGACCTGACTTTCAACCAGCTTTATGCCTATACAGAAAACTTTATTCTGCCGTTGTCGCACGATGAGGTTGTGCACGGCAAAGGCTCTCTGCTCGACAAAATGCCCGGAGATGCGTGGCAGAAATTTGCCAATTTACGCCTGTTGTTTACCTATCAAATGACCTGCCCTGGAAAGAAGATGAATTTTATGGGTAATGAGTTTGGGCAGGGGCGAGAATGGCAAGTGGGTGATCAGCTGGACTGGTATTTACTCGAACTGGACTGCCATAAAGGTGCGAAGATTCTGTTGCGAGACCTTAATCATCTGTACCTGACCCTACCAGCGTTACATCAGCTGGATTTTTTCCAGGAAGGTTTCGACTGGGTTGATTGTCATGATGCTGATCACTCTGTGATCAGCTATCAGCGCCGAGCAGCAGACGGCTCTTTTCTACTGGTAATATTAAATTTTACGCCGGTACCGCAGCTCACTTACCGTACCGGCGTACCCCGAGCGTGTCAGTACCAGGAAATTTTTAATAGTGATTCAAGCTATTATGATGGCAGCAATATCGGCAATCATGGCACCGTCAACTCAGAGCCGATACCATGGTCCGGATGCAACGATTCCATAGAAATTACCCTGCCTCCTCTGGCAGGGATCATGCTTCAGCCAGTCAACTAAAAGACTGACTACTTGCTTCCCATCAGCAAGGCAACGAATTCCTCGCGCAGCGTCTTCGACATGCTGCGAAACACGCGAAACTGCGCATGCTGGTCTGGCTGCGCCGGATTCATTTCGATGGCCCAGAGCGGTGCAGTGCTGTTTGGCAAGCTGGAATAACGAATATCCACCAGCAAATCCTGCCTTCCTTGCTGCAAGGCCACAAAGCCGTCCGAAAATATGCTGAAGCGGTCAATATCACCGGCCAGTATGGATCCCATGAAAGAACGATCAAGGTAGTTGGTTTTGACGAATTTCTCAACTGACTCGCCCGGGTAGACGGTCGGGCTTGAGAAAAACCCAACTCGCACTGCATCCACGTAAAATCGGTCGCCATACTCATAAATTGAACGCCACAGCAATAAATTACCAAGCGTTGGTTTAACCAGTAATCGCTCAATCTCGTGATGACGCGACTGGGCAATGGTCAATGCCGTCAGCTCTGCTCGCTGCAGCTGGGCGTAGCCAATCAGCAGGTAGAGACTGGCGATGATTAAACCAAAGATAGCATGAGTCTTCGTTTTGTTCCGGAACGCAATGATTAGCGCCACCAGCAAAATGAGCGTAAAGACTGGATCAATAACGGAAATAATATTCAATGCCACCCGGGTTTCGATGAGCGGCCATAAAAGATGGGTGCCATAACTCGTCAAGGCATCCAGAACGCCGCTTAAGCTGTATCCCAGCAGACAGAATAGGTACAGTCTGGGAAATCCCAGTCGTTTGCGCAGAAAAGGCCATAGCAAAACGGCAGCAATAAACGCGCCAAAAGGGACAAAAAATAGGGAGTGTGTAAAATGACGATGAAACTCGATGGTCAGCAATGGATCCTGCTCGGATTGAATTAGAATATCAGCATCCGCGACCATACCGGCAAAAAAGCCGATCCCCGTTGCCAGACGGATTTCGTGTTTTTGTGCGCCGGTAACAGCCAGGTTTGCACCCAGCAAACCCTGTGTGAGAAGATCCATATTGTTTATGCGAGACTTAGATGTAACGACATGAGTTCAAACCACCCGGAAATTTTTAAACTGCCATGGATCGGTTGTATCCAGGTGCGCTTCATATAAAGCCAAATTGTTTCGTAATGGCGTCCAGTTGCTGTACTGTCCCGTTATGTCGCCAAGATAGGGCGAAGCTATTTGTAGAACACGTTTAAAATCCATTTCTTCCGGCTCGACGATACCTGCTTGCGGATTCTCGATTGCCCACACCATCCCACTGAGCACTCCGGCTGCGACTTGCAGGCTGGTGGCATTATTGTAGGGTGCGAGATCCCTCGCTTCCTCGATCGACAGAATCGAACCATACCAGTACAGCCCCTTGGTATGCCCCATCAATGCCATTCCCAGGGCATCCGAGCCGGATTCAATGTCATTCATCAACAGGCGTTTAGTTTCCTGCTGCTTAAAATTTCGACCACTTAATTCATGGATGGACAGAACAGTTGCATCGGAAGGATGATAGGCATAATAGACAGTGGGACGGTAGTCAAGTTTATCGCCGGTCTTGACAGTAAGGTAGTCGGCAATGGCAATCGATTCGGCATGTGTGATCAAAAACCCCTGATAAGCACCGGTTAACGGATTCCATCCTCTTACCGAGGTGCGTGTTCCCGGGCGACGCAGGTAAATGGCAGCATCGCAGCCATAACCATGGTGACTGGCGTCAAGTGGTTCGGTTTTTTCATGACTGCCCCAACCAAGTTCGGCAGGTTGCAATCCTTCTCCGACAAAACCATCGATCGACCAAGTGTTAACGAACTCATTGATCCGCTTGAACGGTTTCGCAGTTTGCGTATCACGTTCCGCACACTGGATAACCTTGATATTCAGTTTTTGTGCAAGCGCTGCCCATGATTCGCGCGTTTGCGGCAATACAAAATCAACGCCGGTATCCCGGGCAATGTTCACCAGCGCCTGTTTGGTAAAGTGGGAAACCAGTCCTGGGTTGGCACCATGACAAAGCACTGCTGTCGGTCCGCTACCGAGTCGTTCACGCAGATTCTGCGATTGCTCGCGTGCATTGTAATTAGAACGTGCCGATAGCGACAGGGTCGTATCAGTGTAGCCACCTTGCCAGGGTTCGAGACAGGCATCCAGGTAAAGCAGGCCGCGTTGATGGCAATACTCGATCAGTGTCAGGCTGGAAACATTGACGGATAAATTAAGTAGATAATCTCCAGGCACCAGACTTTCATCCAGAATCTGTTGAAAATTTTGTGGGGTAAGCGGGCATACTGTAAAGGAAATATGTGCTTTCTCGGCCTGGATCTGACCTTCTGTATCAGCTGAGATGATCCGTATTTGCGCAGACGGTATGTCTATATGGCGCAGAATAAGGGGTAACACCCCTTGCCCAACACACCCAAATCCGATAAAAACAATCTTGTTCTCAAATTTTACAAATTTTTTATGATTTTCCATGTATGGTTATCTCCTATGAAACAATTTTTTAGCTAATCTATAATGGCATAGCTATATTTGATGCCAGTGGGACCACCTCCATATAACAAAAGTGGATAAGATGAAGTAATTGCGGGACGATATCGTCTAAAGACAGATCGAAACATGATCATGGCATTGCACATCAAGGCAATGTCATGACTCTACATAATAATAAATTCTGTTCCTGGATCTTATAGGATTAGTATTATTAACTTTTTGAGTAAATTGAATAACATGGAACTCTACGAATCCGAGCACACGAAGTTTATGCGCGAACTTTTTGCAAAGCACCCTGAACTGATTGAGAAACAGAAAGCAGCGCGCGCACTCTGGTGGGACAAAAAGGTTGACCAGAAAGCACAGAAGGTACTCAAGGAGGCTGAAGTGGCACCCAAGAGCTATGCCTATTTTGCATGGTTCGAAAAAGATTAACGCTTTGAATTACCATATTTTCTGCTACTTGTTTATTTGAATGACCTTTTGAAAGCTACCGAGAGTATTCTGCTCTTGCTGCAAGGATAGTACGTGCTGGAAGATATTCCTGTCTACCTTTTACTGGCTATATTGGCGCTACTGCTGCTGTTATCCGGTTTTTTTTCCTTATCGGAAACCAGTATGATGGCGGTCAATCGCTATCGTCTCAGGCATCTTGCCAAACAGGGCCATCGTGGGGCACAGCTGACAATCAGATTGTTGCAGGACACTGACAAACTGCTGGGTGTCATTCTGCTGGGCAATAATCTGTTGAATACCGTAGCAGCGACGCTGGTTGCCGTGATCGTTTCACTTTTTTTTGCGCACAGCGAGCTGGCTTTGTTGTTAGGTAGTGTAGTGGTAACGCTGGCAATACTGATTTTCAGTGAAATCACACCAAAAGTGATTGCTGCCGCTTATCCTGAACGCATTGCGCTGACAGTCAGCTATGTTCTGACGCCCTTACTCAAGCTTTTTTCTCCAGTTGTCTGGTTTATTAATCTGTTTGTGCAGATGCTATTGATCGTGCTTCGCCTGAAACCATCGCAGCAGGTGGCACATCAGCTTAGCATGGAAGAACTGAAAACATTGGTACTGGAGGCGGGACATTTTATTCAGAAAAAACATCAGAGTGTACTGGCCAACCTGATTGATCTGGAATCCGTTACGGTTGATGATGTGATGGTGCCTCGGAACCAGATTGAAGCGATTGATCTGGAGGCGGATGAAGCCGTGATCAAAAACCAGTTATTGACCTGTCACCATACAAGATTTCCTTTGTACCGCAAGCATTTTGATAATGTAGTGGGTATTGTGCATGCCCGCAAGATATTAAATCAGCTCAAAGAAGAAAAGGTCAGCGTTGCCATGCTGGAAGCAGTTATGCAGAAGCCTTATTTTATTCCATCCGGTACTCCCCTTTTCTCCCAACTGCAGTTGTTCCAGGAGAATCATCGCCGCATGGGTCTAGTGGTCGATGAATATGGTGAATGGTTGGGACTGGTTACTCTCGAAGATATTCTGGAAGAAGTAATTGGTGAATTCACTACTCATGCCCCCACGCAATCTGGCGCATGCAAACGGGAAGCAGATGGGAGTATAATCGCTGAAGGTGGTACGTTATTACGTGATTTAAATCGTAAGTTAGGCTTACAGCTGCCACTTCACGGACCAAAAACTCTAAATGGACTGATTTTGGAGTATTTTCAGGATATTCCGGAGACCGGCACTGGATTAAAGATTGATGGTTGTCGGATGGAAGTCCTGCAGACAAACAATCAGGGTGTTAAAACGGTAAGAATTTATCCGAATCAACCGATACCGCAACGAGAATCAGAATAGGCTATCACAAACAGTAGCCGCCGCAAGCAGGCCAAAAGATTGGCGAGGAAGCGAGTATCATGCAGCTGGTTTTTGAGATATCCTGATTAAACTCGCACTTGTGTATTTTTACAGCGCCCATAGCTCAGTGGATAGAGTACCGCCCTCCGAAGGCGGGGGTCACACGTTCGAATCGTGTTGGGCGCGCCATCAAAACTATCAATCAGTCAGCGATTCTCGATTCTGGTATACCAACCATGATAAATTTCATCTGGCCATAACGATTTAATCCATACCAGAACATCATCTATTTCCTGATCCTGAAGAATTCCCTCCCAACCCGGCATGCGCCCCTCTCCGGGTGGCCCTCCCTTGAGAATGAATTGTTTCAATTCCTCGGTAGAATGATGCCACCCGTGAGCGGTACCATTTAGCGGCGGCGGTGGATATCTACCGTTATCGAGTGGTTTGCGCCAGTCTGCTGTTCCCTGCGCATATTCACCATGGCAACCAGCACAATTTTGCTGAAATATAATGCGGCCACGTTCAATCTGAGCAGGGTCGAAATTGCGCACAACCACTTTCTCATGCTCGGGGTTGCCCAGAATTCTATCCAGTGCATCCCTTGGACTGGTAGTAGGCTGTTTTGAGCATGCAGCCAGGCTCAAGAGCAACAAGATGGTTGGAAATCTGTAAAAGGCCATTTATTTCAGTCGCAGTATCGATTCTGAAAAATCATTTTTCAATGGTTGTACAGCGCTTGCAGGCGGTAATGCGCCATGCCGGCTGTAAATAGTCGTTGCGCCACGTGTATCACCTGATTTTTTGATCAGTAATACGTCATATGGGTCAACGCGCCCGGTTTCCATGCCCGGAGAACCATGGGGCATATCCGGAACTGTCAGTCCCACTGCACGCGGCTTTTCTTTGAGCAGTCGTTTGATATCTTCTGCCGGTACATGCCCCTCAATGGCATAGCCATCAACCATTGCGGTGTGGCAGGAACCGAGGCTGGGAACTATGCCAGCCTGCGCACGTATTTTCTGATTACCGACATCATGAGTATTAACGGTAAAGCCATGTGATTCCAAATGTTCCACCCATTTAGCACAACATCCGCAGGTTGGACTTTTATAAACTTCAACTGTCTGATTAGCACTGACATGCATTGGAAGGATAACCAAAATGGCCATCATCAGTGCGAGTGTTATCAAAATGTTTAATTGCTCTGCTTTCATTTTTCCTCCACAAAAATTTTGCCACGCATACCCTTGAAATGCCCAGGGATCGGACAAGCAAAATAGATTGTTCCCGCTTGGGTAAACTGCCATATCAGTTCTTTCTCTTCACCCGGGTAGAGCACAATTTTATTAGGGTCCTCATGATGATGCATGCCGGAAGATGAGCGCATCATTTTCGCATGCTTCTTAAGATGCTCCAGGGTATCGATCATCATTTCGTGCCTTTTCTTACCAGTATTCCTGACAATGAACCGGATGGTTTCACCCTGTTTAACGTTTATCTCGAAAGGTGCGAAACGATACTCGTATGCTTCAATATTGATTGTACGTGAAATGTTCGCCACGTTGCCTGGCCTGCCTATCGTTGCATGGTTATAATCCAGCTTTTCTGAGTGGGCAATCGGAATAGTCAAGAACAGAAGCAACATTGCGACACAAGCCTGCTTTTTCATATACCCTCCATTCGAAATTTAATAAACAAAATTTTAAATACTTTGCGTCTTTTCGATAGCAGGAACAATCGAATGTTCCTGCTAAATTGCTTCCGCTGCAGTTTTACTGGCAGCTAGTAATTTCTCGAATCAATATTTTTTCACGTCTGTCAGGAGTCACCATGGTTGCGGAAGCATCTTCCCGAAAACTGGAATATAACACGAACAAGTTGCATAAACGCCTGCGGCGTCTGGTAGGAACGGCAATCGCCGATTACAACATGATCGAACATGGTGATCGTGTCATGGTATGTTTATCGGGAGGGAAAGATAGTTATGCTTTGCTGGAAATTCTACGTAACCTGCAGGCACATGCCCCACTTGATTTCGAGTTGATTGCGGTCAATCTTGATCAAAAACAACCGGGGTTTCCCGAACAGGTATTACCAGATTATCTAGCTGAAATCGGTATCCCGTTTCGTATTGTCGAACAGGACACCTACAGTGTGGTGAAACGCGTGATTGCGGAAGGTAAAACTACTTGCAGCCTCTGTTCCCGCCTGCGCAGAGGAGTACTTTACCGGGTTGCGGGTGAGCTGGGCGCGACTAAAATTGCACTGGGACACCATCGTGATGATATCTTGGAAACTTTCTTCCTCAACATGTTTTACGGTGGAAAACTGAAAGCCATGCCGCCTAAGCTGGTCAGCGACGATGGCCGCCATGTCGTGATTCGTCCACTCGCGTATTGCAAGGAAAAAGATCTGGCGACATTTGCTGAAATTGCTCAATTTCCAATTATCCCTTGCAATTTGTGCGGCTCTCAGCCAAATCTGCAACGTCAGGTAATCAAGGAAATGATGCAAACATGGGATAAGAAATTCCCGGGCAGACTGGAAACCATGTTTACCGCGTTACAAAATATCCAGCTTTCACACCTGGCAGATACTCGACGCTATGATTTTGCCAGCCTCAGACCACATGGCGTTCCATGTGAGGATGGAGACAAGGCGTTTGACGAGGTAATGCCTTGGATTAATGACTGATGAGCGTCTCTAAAAATTCAGAGTTCTAAGCAAGACTAGGCGCGAGTAAAAAATGTTGACGCAGCATATAATTGATATGTAAGGAAACATTTTTTTGTGAGCAACGAAGTATTACGACGAAATATGAATTTTTAGTAACCGTCCAGCCCTTCCATCTACGCAATCATGATTTTCCACATTACCATCCTCTTCGTTACTTTACTGGAGGATATCCAATGGCATTGCAAGATCATCAACAAAAGCATATCTGTGACTGGCAGGCAAGTGGTTTGTCGCAGGCTGCTTATTGCAGGGCGCACGGGTTGAATGCGAAGACGTTTGGCAATTGGTTGCGTGCAAAGCGGCGTGGGGAAAAGCATGCTATCAAGTCTCCCGCGTTGATTCCGGTTACGGTCAAGCCGGCGGCTGGGTTGGTAGAGTCCGTGGAAAGGTTGCAGCTACGCTGTCGTGGCATTCATGTGCTGGAATTGCCGATGAGTGTTTCGCCGCGTTGGCCCGGAAAGTTATTATCATGCCTGGACTGATTGGGCATGCCGGACAGATCTGGCTGGCGGTCGATCCGGTGGACATGCGTCGTGGCATCGATGGTTTGTCGATGATCGTGCAGCAGGGTTTGGGGCATCCACCCTGTGCGGGTTCAGCTTTCATATTTTGCAACCGTGCAGGGAATCGCATCAAGGTTTTGCTGTGGGATGGTACGGGGGTGTGGCTATGCCAGCGCCGTTTGCATCAGGGGCGGTTCGTCTGGCCAAAGCAGGGGGAGGCGTGTGTCGAGTTGACTCCATCGCAGTGGGAATGGCTGATTGCCGGGGTAGACTGGCGGCGGTTATCGGTTTTGCCACCACCGCATTTTCGGGTATAAGAACAGCAAATAATAATTGATTAACAGTTGGTTATGCGTAAATTCACGGTATAATCCGTGCCATGAATTTGCTCACGCAACTGGATCAACTGAACCTCGATGCCGACACCAAACTGCAGGTGGTCGATCTGGTTCAGGCGTTGCTACTCAATCAGTCGCAGCAAGCACAGCAGACGATTCATTTTCAGGAAACCAAAATCCAGGCGCTCACTCTGGAACTGGCGCATCTGCGCCGCATCCGCTTTGGCAAGAAAAACGAAGCATTATCGGCGCTATCCCCCAGCCAACTCAGCCTGTTTGAAGAATCCATGCTGCCCGATATCGCTGCCATCGAAGTGGAAATCGAGCAGCTCGATAGCACGCTCAAAGCGGATACCGCTAAATCGCAGCGGTCACGTGCCGGCCGTCAACCGCTGCCGGATCACCTGCCGCGCATCGAGCACCGGCATGAACCCGCCTCCTGTCAATGCGGTCAATGTGGTCGTGATCTGGTCAAAATCCGCGAAGACATCACCGAGCAGCTCGACGTGGAGCCTGCCAGATTCTTCGTTCACCGTCACATCCGCCCTCAATACGCCTGCCAATCCTGCGAGACCGTCATCGCAGAACCCGTACCGCCGGCAGTCATCGATGGCGGCATGGCCGCCCCCGGCCTGCTTGCCTGGGTGATAACAAACAAATACCTGAATCACCTGCCGCTCTACCGCCTGGAACAGATTGCCGCCCGCGAACAGGTAACCTTGTCCCGTTCCACCCTAGCCGAATGGGTAGGCCGCATCGGTTTTGCCCTGCAACCGCTGGCGGATCGTCTGGCCTGGCACTTGTTGCAGGGCAGCACGCTGCATGTGGATGAAACGCCGGTGGCACAACTCGATCCGGGTGGAGGCAAAACCCGCAAAGCTTACCTGTGGGCCTATCGCAGCAATGATCTTGAGCCCGGACCGCGCATCATCGTCTTCGACTATCAAGCCGGTCGCAGTGGCCGGCATGCACAGCACTTTCTGCAAAACTGGCAAGGACATCTGCTGGTCGACGACTATGCCGGGTACAAAGCCCTGTTTTCCGCAGCCGCTTCTCCCTGCATCGAACTGGGGTGCTGGGCGCATGCGCGGCGTAAATTCTTCGACCTGCATCAGGCCAATGCCAGTGGAATGGCATGGGAAGCACTGCAGCGCATCAGCGCCTTATACGCCATCGAAGCAGAAGGCAAACACCTGAGCATCGAAGACCGCCAGCAGCTGCGCGCAGATAAAAGCCTGCCCGCACTCCATGCATTGCATGACTGGTTGATGCAAACCCGCAGCCAAACCGCAAACGGCGGTGGCTCCGCCAAGGCACTGGACTACATTCTCAGACGCTGGCCAGCGCTCATCCGCTACGCGCAAACCGGCCATCTGCCAATCGACAACAATCCGGTGGAAAATACTATTCGCCCGATCGCAATCGGCAAAAAGAACTGGCTGTTTACCGGATCAGAGCGCGCCGGTCAACGCGCCGCCGTCATTCAAACTCTGTTCGGCACCGCACAACTCAACGGCCTGGACCCCGCCGCATGGCTTGCAGATACCCTCACCAAACTCCCTACCTGGCCCAATAACCGCATCGATGAACTACTGCCGTTAACACCAGCGTTCATTCAATCACTAAAACAGTAGGAAGGATAGATGGGAGCACTGGACGGTTACAATTTTTAGAGGTGCCCTGATGTGTCAACGCTCGTTTGGGCACAGCATTAAGCAGCTTTGTGCTGTAATTCGAAGCCTGCCGGTAACAAACAACCATTGACTAAATGCGGTCGCTCACGGCTGAAAAAGATGCTACAACTCACGTTGTGATATCAAGGAAATCATACTGCCCCGCATTGGCCGGGAGTGAGACTTAATGATTGATCATGACGGATTTAGCCTGCTTATCTGCACACCAGCGCTTCCATATGATTCTGAATGCGGATTTTAAAGCGCCAGCACTTTGTGCTGACTGCGTTAGTAATGAAGCTTTGAAGCGTTGTCTGAGCTGCTGCCTTACATCGTTCAACAAAATCAAATGTTTTGTGAAATAACATGCCTGTCTGACATAGGACTCGGCATCATTCACCACAAAATCACCCAGAGCCACATGCCGCATGATCGCTGCCGCTCCCCGGCTGATCATGCGATCGCCCGCTATACATAATGTCGGCACCCCCATCCATGCTGCATGACAGGTGGTCGTCACGCCACTGGCTGGCATGGTATCCAGACAGATATCGACGCGATGATGCAATGCCAGGTAGTCTTGCAAAGAAGCCTTGGGCATCATGATGAAACGATCCATATTGATGCCTTGCTGTTTAAACCAGTCAAATATAATGCGGTGATTGTTGCTTTGCAAATCCCCAATCAGTAACAGTTTGGCCGTTGGTATCTGTTTTAGAATGGCGCTCCACAAGCAGACCGTACTTTGTGTGATTTTATTGATGCGGTTAAAACAGGCAAACATTATGTGTCCATTGTTGAGCGCAGGCAGCGTATTCACATCTGGCGCATTATCTTCCGGCAGAAACGGGGCATTCACCGGAAGCCGTATCAATTTTTCGCTGAATTGGTTATCCAAAAAATCAGGAGGGTTCAGATAGACGTCGCCGATGTAATAGTCCATGGCAGTCAAACCGGTGGTGGCCAGATATCCAAGCCAGCTTACCTGGATGGGAGCAGGCTTGAGTGCGAACATGGTTAGGCGATTACCGGAGGTGTGTCCATCCAGATCCAGCAGGATGTCTATTTGATCCTGCCGGATGATATCTGCCAGCTCCAGATCGTTTAACCGGTCGATTGTCCGCCAGCATTTGAAATGAGTTTTCAATCTTGCCGTGGTGTCGTCCTCTATTGTTGATGCGGCATAGGCATGCAAACTGAGCTCTGCTGATTGCGCCAGAAAGGGAAGCACTGGTTCAAAGAAGTTACTCAGTGAATGCTCTCTGAACGCTGCAGAGACAAAACCTATATTCAACGCTCGCCCTGGCACTCGTGAATTGGCATGTTTTTTCCAACGCGATTTAACCGGGGCTTCATAAAACTCGGCAAACTTGCGGTGCATATCCCATAAGGTATCGCCATCTGCTGTGTCATTGTGGCTTAAACAGAACAACAAATTACTGAAGCAGCTCGCGTAAGATGGGTCAAGCTGTAATACCCGTGTAAAATAAGCAATCCCTTGCTGTACATCACCGAGATCTTTTCTGACGATTCCAAGATTATTGATTGCGGCAACATAATCCGGTTTTAGCCGAATAGCCTGCTCGAACGCCTCTGCAGCACCATGCAGATCGCTCTGAGATTTGAGCACCAGACCATAATAGCAATGCTCTTTCGGGTCCTGCATATTCAATTGCAAGGCTCGATAGGCAGCTTCCCGTGCATCCTTTTTCTGCACCATATAGGTGTCACTCAAGATTTTCCAGCCAATGAGCCAGTCTGGGAAATAGTTTAGCAGGGCATGTAATTGCGTCTCAAGTTCATGATATTGTTTTGACATAAACAATTGAATGAGCGCTTCCACCTGCTGATCAGCAGGTGGAGCCATCACCATGAAGTCCTGTGAAGCCTTAGCCACCGAAATACCGACGTACTGCGGTTATGATCTTTTCAACGCTGTCTGTCGCCAGATGCGGGCTAATGGGCAAGCTGAGAACTTCTTTTGCATAGCGTGTTGCCACTGGTAAAGCAATACGAACATTCAAATCAGCATAGGCCTGCTGCAAATGGGGGGGGACGGGATAATGAATCAAGGTTTCGATACCCGCCCTTGTCAACTTCGTCTGTAAATCATCGCGTTTCGGGGTTCTCACGACATACTGATGCCAGACGGCAGACACATGCTGAGGTACATCGATCAAATCCAAAGGTAAACCTGCAAAAGCGGCTTGATACCGCTGTGCGATTTCCTGACGCCGCATATTCCATTGATCCAGGTATTTCAGTTTCACCGACAGCACAGCGGCCTGTATCGGATCGAGGCGACTGTTGATACCTCGCTCCAGATTGTAGTATTTCACCTCGGAACCATAATTGGCCAGCATACGGATGCGTTGCGCCAAGTCATCATTATTTGTAGTGACAGCACCGCCGTCACCCAAAGCACCCAGGTTTTTTCCAGGATAGAAACTCCACACAACGGCGTCACCGTGTGAGCCGATCTTTCGGCCATTGACGGTTGCGCCATGGACCTGTGCCGCATCTTCAATCACATATAAATTATGTTGCCTGGCAAGCGAACAGATTCCTTCGATATCGACAGGTATCCCGTATAAATGGACGGGCATGATGGCTCTAGTACGGCTTGTGATATGGGGTGCAATGTCAAAGGAATCGAGCACATAACGCCCTGAAGCTGGCTCGACAGGTACCAGTGTTGCGCCAACCGCACTGACTGCCAGCCAAGTGGCAATATAAGTATGCGAAGGCACAATTACCTCATCGTTTGTTCCGATATCTAACGCTCGTAAGGCCAGAATCAACGCATCAAGGCCATTGCCTGCACCAACACAATTTTTTGCCCCAACATAGCTTGCATAAAGCGCTTCAAAATTTTTTACCTCTGCACCACCAATATACTGACCAGATCGGCTGGCGCGCAATACCGCCTCGTCCAGCTCACTGGCCAGCACATGATAGGCTGCTTTCAGATCTAAAAATGGAATCATAAACTGACCTGCCTAGGCTGCCGCCCAGCGCGCACGCATGAAATCCTCATACTTGCGATAATAATCTTCTTCACTGTACTTATTGGAGGCCAGACACATCAGCACAGAACCCGAGGAAAAATTATCAATTTCGCGCCAGATCATCGGACAAACATATAGGCCATAGTATGAGCGCGCCAAATGAAACTTGCGCTTGTTCTGGCCATCATCCAGGGTAATATCAAAACTGCCGGACATCGCCACAATAAACTGGTGCAAGCCTTTGTGTGCGTGACCTCCCCGCTCCGCTCCACCCGGAACGTCGTACACGTAGTACACGCGCTGAATTTCAAAGGGAATTTGCGAATTGTTTTCCACAAAGGTTAAATTGCCCTGTGGGTCATTGATTTTAGGCAACTCAATCAGTTTACAATCTTCTAATGGCATAAACGCTCCGTCTGATTTTGCTTTGCTCGATTGACTTTGGTTAACGTAAAAGCATTTCACTTTTGCATCGTCCCATATGCCAGATTGCACGTTTTCTCCGATGAAAATAGATTTCACCTGCCAAATCCGGCTTTTACTCTTATGCTGTCGCCGCAAAAGCTTCGTCAGTAAAATCTACCGGCAATACATGTTGCTGGGTAGCAGCATAGTGCAAGCCTTGTACTACCTGGTCATTCAACGAAGTTGCAAAAAAACCACTTGACATTGCCAATAAAGCAACATCTGGATAATGCTGAATGATGGTACGATGGTTTTGCTCCCAAGCATCACGCGCTTGCTTATCCGGCACCAGGAAGCCGCCCGGAACGCGTTTGATTTGCGCAATCTCAGGAACTGCATCTGCGGTGATGAGTCGCATCTGCGCTAATTCAACCAATAACTTTTCGATAATGAACTTGTCATCCGTAGAGTCACCGTACAAGCGACGAAAGTAATCAGCATTAAACTCGGCAGCAATATTCATAAAATCACCACGATCATCAGCACATGCGGATTGATTGGTAATGCGGTACAAACTGTAATTCAAATCCACGATATTCAGGAAAGTATATACATGACGGATATCCGACTTTCTGATACGGAAGAAAGCAATCGCAATGGCCGATTTGGTTTCCTGTACCGTTATCGGTTGTAGCCCAAGACATTTGAGCAATTGCATTGGTTGATACGTCCACACCAGATCAGTCGCAAGTAATTTAGATTCGGTACAGCATACTTGCCACCCCTCTTCTGTTTTTTTGACTTGTTGCACCGCTTGTGTCACATAACGAATATTAGGATGCACCAGTATTTCTGTTTTTACCTTGCCGACCAATGATCCCACGCCACCTCGTTTTGGATAATGAAATACGGTGGGCGATAAACGACAAGGTTTACCTTGATAGCTTTCCAATAAGGTTTCTGGATAAAACAACGGTAACCACGCCACACGATGGTAGCGCGCCAGTATACGGTCCGCGCTCACACCCTGTGATTTCAGCAAATAAGAGGCTATCAGTCTTTCATGCATGGTTTTGCCGTGGTTAGCGACGGAAGCAGTGGCGTAATCCATGATTTCATAAGCGTCTCCTTTCGCTTTCTGCCTTGCATGGGTGGCAGCATTAGCTTGGAATTGTTGCAACTCCGCAATACAATCCCGTGCAAATGGTAACTGACCAAAACTATGGTAGGCGTTACTGAGCAACACATCGTCATAAACCGCGTCATCCACCATCATCTTGGGCATCTCAATCTGGTGTAATGGGGTATATTTCTGTACCCATTCATGTACGATTTTCAAGAATCGACCAACATCATTGCGCAATGTTGGGTCATAGCTTGCAAGCTCAGACCACTTGGCTTGGTTCAAATACCCATCCAACTCAAACTTCACTAGGCCAGCGTCAAACATCACACCATCAATCTGCAAACCTGCGAAATAACCTCCCAATGGACCTCCGGGGTTTATCAGCGTGACTTGTTTGCCCTGCTTTGCCAGTTCCAATGCGGCAATCATGCCAGCCAATGCATTCCCTACAATAACAGTGTGGTGTGTAGTCATGGTAAAAACTCCTTTCGTTGAAGATTAATGTAGATTTCTGATCCATGTTCAGGGAAGTGCTTAGTCAAAGACCATAAACCATCCAGCATGGCTTGCGTGGCAAACCCTGTTTGCATCAGTGTGTGCATTTGTGCGTGACTGAAAGGCTTCACAAAAAAAGAGCCTTCCGACATGACATCAAAACCTGTTAATACGGCTAAAGCTTTTAAGCTTTGCAAATCAAAAATACGTGGCTGTTTAAAGGTTTTTTGTAATCCTGACGGGACACATAGACTATTGATCAAACCCATTTCTAACGCCAATAAGCGATGTAGGGATTTTGCGTTAGGCACATTCACATGAATCAACGTATGGTCAGAACAAAGGGCTCTAGCACTTAATAACAAAGCTTCAGCATCGGGTACTTCATGCAACAAACTACTCAACAAAATCAGGTCGTAATTATCTTTCAATACGTCTATGGCATTTTCTAAAAATTCCCGCACCACCTTTACATTGCTATTGTGAGCCACATCATTTTTAGCTTTTTCGGCAAATTTACTGCCCGGCTCGACAATACATAGGTGCTCGAACCCCTGCCAGGCATTGGCGATGGTGTCCCAGCCACAGCCAACTTCCAGAATACGTTTGGGTTGACGCTGTTCCAATAATTCCAGCAACAAACGTTTGCGATACCGGGCCTGCATCTCCTCAAAACTACTGGCAGAGTACGCACTCTGATACGCTTCAATTTCCTGCTGTCTTGTCGTCGGATTACTCATACTCACGCAAACTCCAGTTCCAGCCATTGCAAAATGGTGGTTCTGCCACCGAACATCTCTTTTTGTGCAGCCAGTCCTTCGTTGAGTGATAAACCGTGGTTGTAGGTTGAAGCACCAAAATTGAAATAAGGTTTATGCACAAATACTTCTGAAATCAGGTGCTCTAATAACATATCGAGCGCACCTGTTTCACGCGCATCATCATTTAGCCCAATATATTGGGTGTGTGCCACCTGGTCATAGTCATAAACCACGACACCAGCAACGGGTCGTTTTGCAAGATATGCAAGATATAATTGAATTTGCGGAAAACGTGATGCCAGAAATTGCATCTCTTCCAGACTGTGCGTAGGTTTAGCTGCATACTTGTCGGCCAAGTTTTGTGTCAGTATTTTCCAGAAACTGACGTAATCATCACTTTTTTGCACACTGACCCCTGCCTTCCTGGCTCTGCCAGTAGCATACTTTCTGCCCTTTGCAAGCGGTAAGCGTGTTGCTTGTCTTATCGTGGTGGATACATCTACGCGAATCGTTTTCGCCCCCAGGCAATACAACGCATACAAATCTTCTTCACAGAAAATGCGATGATAAATATGAGGGATGGGTTTGTAGATTAGTTTGCGGACCCCGGAAGATACCAACCAATCTCTGAGCTGCTCAAAGATGATCTTGACATCCGCAGCACCTGTTTTATCGGCAAGTATCAAGCCACCAAATGTCAATCCAGCATGGGATACGACAGCATTACCATCACGATTGGCTGGTAGCACTGCAACCAGTCGACCGTTTTTTTCTATCATCAGGGAACAGTCACTGAAACGGTTTGCGTGATAATCCATGTAACATCGGTTCAGCAAAAATGTTCCATTTCTACTAACCGCAACCATGTTGTTCCACAGCATTCTCTGTTGTTGATAAGGAACAATTTTCATATACCTGATTGCATCATCCGTCCTTATTGACCGAGTACACGCAATGTTTCTTGCAATTTTTTAACTGTACAATTTGAGGCATAAAATGCTTTGGCTGCATTTGAATAATATGCATGATTCACCATCACCTTCCATAACCCTTCACGAAGGGACTCGATATTCGACCAATACACCGTATCAGAATTATGACCACCTATATTCAGGTGCCGCGGTCTATTCTCCTGGTTGTAAGCTAACAACGCATAGCCAACACCTTGCGCCTCAATAGCAGATTTAGCACCAATTATTGGCGCTGATCCGATGTAAATATGTGCATCTATTTCCAACAATGCTTGCCATAAGGAAGCAACGTTACCTTTATAAATAAATTGATGTGGATTACAGCCAGCACTCTCTATTGCCTGAGAAATATGTGCTAATTGCTCATCAGGAATATCACCGAAATGATAATGCCGACCATCAGTTACTTTGAGGGACTCAATAATGATGTCCGGCAAACTCAACGGGCCAGTCATTGAAAACTTTCCAAAAGAACCTGCCGTGACTGTCGAGTAACCTTGGACCGGATATTCGAATAATTTCTGACCTTGATCTGTCGCAGTTGTTGGCAGAAGTTGCGTATCGACTTGTAGATCCTCATAACAAAGTTTTGCCCTTTCCTCAAATAAATCAACGTGCCGTAAATGCTTTATATGACTGCCCAAAGCGGGATTATGGTCTGCATGGTGTATGAAATAATAGTTCACATCCAAGTTTTTCTGGCAGGCAGCTATCGCCACGCTATCATCATGATGTGACAGTAAAAATACGTTCTTCGCATAACTATTGATCAGTTTGGCTATTCTGAGCGCATTATTAATATAGTTATCTGTCGGTAAAATGAATATTGGGCATTGGCTGAACTGTGATGCTACTTTGGTAAACATATTGTTTCGTGCAAAGCGATTATAGATATCCGTGATAATTACAATCGGATTTTCAACCGTCTCAACAATTTCTTTAATAACTTTAGTGTGACCCCCAAAGTCATACATCTCGGTTGCAATAACTACATTGGCGGATTTGTTAGAGCGTGGCACGATATCTTTTATCTCCAGATCAAGCTCCTGTAAAATCTGATCAAAATACGGTATGTAAATTTTATGCCCAACAAAATCTGACATTAATTTGATACTGGCAGTGACTTTAAAAATCAGTGCCAATATTTCATCCTTAAGACCCGCACACTCAAATTTTGAAATTATCCCTTCAAACGACGCTGCATCTACATGTGGCGAGATCGGTTGGCCAGTTTGTATACTCATCTGAATATCGTCCATATTACACTTGAGCATTTGCTCAAAAGCGCGAGCAAGTTCATTGTTAGACTCAGAATACCGAATATCCGCCACATTCAATGCTTGCTCTTTTTTCGTAAATTCTGCTGTGAGCTTTTCAGCGGTCTCAGCTGTCAGCCCACTCTGTAATCCGCGTTTAATTGCAGAATGTCCTTCATCAATTCTGCCCGCCATCATCAAGGCATCGATATAGCTCACCCAGAACTGTTCAACACCCGGTTTTGCCATCACCGCCACTTCGAAACGTGGCAATGCAGTTTCAGCACCCAAGGTATGGGCCTCTATGAAACCCAGTCTATGATTCACTTCCGGGTGCCGAGGCCGATGTTCCAAGATAACGTGGTATAAGCGCGCTGCCGCGACGATCTCGCCTTGCTGTTCATACGCATGTGCTTGCTCATACATTGCATCGAAATCGTCTGCTTCATCCCATTTCTCGAGATATTGTTGGTATTTTTTCTGCCAGGCAGGAGTACCAAATGCGCCACCACTTTGATGGGTTAACTGAATAGGCCAGGTGCCCAATCTCAAACCAGCATTTCTGGCGGTTCTGCAAAAATCAAGGTCGTAAAAATGGAAATCGAACTGTGGATCAAAGGTGACTTGCCTGGCAATCAAGGTTTGTTTCCTGGCTGCCAGGAACAAGCCATCTATCAGTTCGCACTCTGCTGGCACGTCACCATATTCGGAGACTTTTCCGTAAGCAGATTGGCCATGCGCAACTTTACCGCTCAAATTGTCATGCGTATCACAAGTAAACTGAGTATCGAGAAAACACCATGCAGGCTGTCTGGGCAGTCTGCGTTTATTACCAGCTACACCGATAACATCGAATTTATCCAGGCCATTTAAAATTGCCTGGGCTATATCCGCCTCATCCAGCCAAACGTCATCATGCACGAATACCAGAACGGCATCGTCTTCTGCCTGTGCAATGGCGGCATTGAACACTTCGGATAAACCAAGCGTGTTTTCATATGCCACATTAATTTTGAATTTTGCGCCTTGTGTCAGATGACGGGCAAGGGACTGCCCCAATGCCGACTGCTGCCAGAAATCTTGTTCGCTCATGCGCGTAGCGCTCACGATTTCAATAGCCGTTGCTACGTTTCGCTGATTTCCATTTTGGGCAGGGTTTTGTGCATCCGTGGAGGATTGCGTATCCTTAACAAATTTTTTTGCAAGAATCGTACATTTTTCCTGCCACATTTCCTGCAAAGCAGTCTCAAAATGACGGGCAAATCTCGCACCATCGAATAAAGGTGATGTTTTTAGACGCGCTCTTAAGTCAGATCTCAATGCGGCAAGTCCAGTCAAATCTGTACTGAGCGAGATCGCTTTTTCTACATATTCCGCCTGGTTCATGGCAACCCAGTCGGGCAAGCCAGCTGCCGTCATCAGGCTTGCGCCCTGTCTTGCGATCATGGTGTTGCCAATCAGGGTCAGGGTCGGCACGCCCATCCATAATGCATCACACGTGGTCGTGCCACCGGTAAACGGAAAACTGTCCAGGTTCATGTCGACTTCTGCATAGGAAACAAAGTAAGCCTCGCGCGATGCCTGCCCCAGCAGTCTGATGCGTTCGATTTCAACACCATTTTTCTGCAGGCGCCTTTTTACTTCGGCAATAATGGCTTCATCGATGAACGATTTACATTGCCAGCGCAATCGTGCATTGGGGATTGCCTGCATCACCCGGCCCCACAATTGCATCACCGTATCGCCCACCTTGGCCAGCTGCTGATAGCAGCCGAACGTTACAAATCCATTTCTCATCGCGGGCAATGGCGCGACCTCAGCTGCAATCTCAGGCTCACTGAAGCACAGGCGTGTGTTTGGCAGGTATCTTATTTTTTCGGTAAATTGTGTCTGGCATGATGGGGGTAAGCTTATTTCATCTGTCAGACAATAGTCGATTTCTGCCACGCCGGTAGTCGACCAGTAACCGAGCCAGGTGGCCTGCACGGGCGCTGGTTGCCACGCAAAAATTGACAATCTGTTGCCGGCCGTATGGCCAGACAGATCCAGCAAAACATGAATACCATCGGCATGGATCATCTCCGCAGTGGATTGGTCATTCTGTCCAGCCAGCGATTTCCATTCCGCAAAATAGGGTCTTAATTCTCCGCTAACAGAATCGACACGCCCATCCGTCAAGTAGGCAACGAGCGTAATTTTCGAGGAATTAATGTGTTGGATTACATTTTTAAGAAAATACGCAACCGGGTGCTGGCGTAAATCACCTGAAACCACGCCAACACGTAAACGTTTATCTTTAGGACTGACCAGCCAGGTGTTAAATTTTTGATCTGCCTTTTGTGAAACAATGCATCCGAATTCGCGAGCAAATTTCAGCTGAAATTCTGGGCAATATTGTTCAGAACAGGTGGTTGAATATAATAAATTACTATAGGCACCCAGACGCTCCGGAGCTAGCATCATGCCCTGTTTGGCCGCTTCAATTGCCTTTTCAACCAACCCCTGATCAAGGTACACGTTACCCAGATTCAAATACGCATTGGCATGGCCATCATCCAGCTTGGTTGCCTTTCTCAAGACTGCTTCAGCCTCGCTTGACTTACCGACCATCCTTAACGTCACACTATAATTTGACAGCATGCCGGGATTATCAGGTTGCAGAGCCAGAGCCTCTTCAAAAGCCTCCTGTGATTCTTCACCCAGCTTCCTGGCTTGCAAGATCAGGCCCAGATTATTCCAGACGTCACTGCGGGTGGTATCCAGTGCCAATGCCTGTCTACAATAGGTTTCCGCTTCGACATAACGATATTGACTGAGTAACAACGCAGCCATGCTGCTCAAGGTTTCCACGCTCGATGGCTGAATACTGAGTGCTTTCCTGTAACAGGCTTCTGCTTCTTTTGGCTTTTCCATATCCCTGTACAGCAGCCCCAGGTTATTGTGAGCTGCAACATAGCCCGCGTCCAGCTCTATGGCCCTTAAACATGCAGCTTCCGCTTCCTGCAAATGGCCTTGCTCACTTAATATGATGGCCAGGTGGCTATAAGCACCCGCATGCTGCGGATCGATTACCAACGCTTTACGGCAAGATTGCTCAGCCTGCCCCAGATCGCCCAGTGCTCTATGACTTAGCGCCAGATGCAGATATAAATCCACATCATTTACACCCATTTGAAGCGATTTTTGGTACGACTTGAGTCCCTCTTTGAATCGTTTCTGTGCATACTGACACTGACCCAAATGAAAATGGATCTTTGCGTGTCGCGGTTCGATTTTCAGCCCTTTTTTGAAACTTGCTTCTGCTGACGCAAACCGCTTCAGATCTTTCAATACATACGCCAGGTTAAAATGTGCCTTGGCCAAATCTGGCGCCAACCTGATTGATTTTTGATAGCTGGCTTTCGCAGCTTCCAAGTGATCGATATCACAATAAAAATTGGCCAGGTTATAGTGCACCTCGGCATCTTTTCGCATAAGTGTTACCGCTTTTTTAAGTGCTTCACCCGCTTTCGCCATATGCTGTTCGTGATGATAAATAACACCCAGCACTTTCCAGGCCATGCCGTGTTTGGGAAAGGTTTGCGTGAGATTGGTTGCCAGTGCTTTTGCCTCCGTCAATAACCCTTGATTGAAGTCATTGGTGAGCTGTTTGAGCGCTGCGGCATTTGGGCTATTCTTTTTTTTGTTTGATTGCACTGGTTTTTTGGCATGTGATACTGCAGGACTGTTTTTTTCTTGCTGATCCGAATGTTCCTGCTCTGTAATAATCATGCCGATTCCTGTTTGTTATCCAATGAATAAATGCGGGCTATATCACGCCTTACTATTATTAAAAAACTTATAGCTAAAGCACTGCTTGATAAAAGGGATAAAGCAGGCTTAATTTGATTGACCGGACTAATTGACTACCTCATATGTTTTATGAAAAACGAGGTCTCCAGTGCGCCAAGCCAATAACCCGACATATCAACAGTCACATGGAGTAAAATAGCGCTCGGCGGGCCTCCCCGCATTGTAAGGTAGTGAACCTGGTCAGATCCGGAAGGAAGCAGCCACAGCTATTTTTACAAGTGCCGGGGGTTTGGCTCGCCACTTATTGTTGACTGTCGTACTTGCAGCCACAGTCTTTTGTTTTTATGCTAAAAACCCTCCTGCTTGCTGACACGAAGTAACTATCATCCGGAACATTATCTGTATCCGATAAGCTCGACACAAAACCTTGGCTCATTCACTCGTTCTTGCCCGAAAATGGCGTCCTAAAACATTTACTGAGCTCGTTGGACAAGCGCATGTCGTGCGCGCATTGTCGAACGCCTTGACACAGAACCGGTTGCACCATGCCTATTTATTCACGGGCACTCGTGGCGTCGGTAAAACGACTATCGCGCGCATTCTGGCTAAGGCGCTGAATTGTGCTGATGGGGTAACTGCCACTCCTTGTGGGCACTGCGCCGCCTGCCAGGCGATCGATAGCGGTAACTTTGCCGACCTGATCGAACTGGATGCCGCCTCCAACACACAGGTAGATGCCATGCGCGACCTGATGGACAATCTGCAATATTCACCGGTATACGGGCGCTACAAGGTGTATTTGATCGATGAAGTGCACATGCTGTCCAAATCAGCCTTCAACGCCATGCTTAAAACGCTGGAAGAACCACCCGCACATGTCAAATTTATTCTAGCGACCACTGATCCGCAAAAAATTCCTGTGACTGTGCTATCCCGTTGCCTGCAATTCTGTCTCAAGCAAATTACAACTACCCTGATCATTGCGCGATTGACGGATATACTGGCTGCTGAGCAGATCAGGGCAGATCAAACAGCATTGAAACTGCTGGCACACGCAGCCAAGGGCAGTATGCGTGATGCTTTAAGTCTGTTGGATCAGGCGATTGCCTTTTGCAATAATTGCGTGGAAGAAGCCGGTACCCGAGCCATGCTGGGCGTAGTCAATCAGGATTATCTGTTCGCTTTGCTGCAAGGATTGGTTCAGAAAGATGGTATCAAGCTGCTTGCCATCACCGATGAGCTCGAAGCTACAGGCGTATCCTTTGATTCTGTACTGCAGGATCTAGCTGCCTGGTTGCATCAGATTGCGCTGGCACAAACCGTGCCGCAGGCAATCGATGAAGCCCTTCCGCAATGCGACCAGCTGTTTGCACTGGCGGGCCAGTTTAGCCGCGAGGATGTTCAGCTTTTTTACCAGATCGCGCTGCATGGTCGGCAGGATCTAGGCCTGGCACCTGATGAATACAGCGGTTTCAGCATGACGTTGTTGCGAATGCTGGCTTTTTTACCCGATATGGGCGAAAAAACTGAACGAGTAGCGGAAAATACTGGCAAGTATTGCAAAACTCTCGTGCTGTGTGCAGATCAGCAGATACCCAGTAAGCCACAGACCACACAGACCATATCGCTTACACCCAACGAAGCCTGGTTGACGCTTGTCAAACAACTTAAATTGACGGGCATGACACGAATGCTGGCACAATACTGCGAAGCCAGTACATTCTCACCTGACAAGATAACGCTGTGCCTTGCACCGGAGCACCGGCATCTGCTGGAGAAAACCTACCAGGAGAAGCTGAAGGGGCAGCTGGAAGCACATTTTGGCAATTCCGTTGAGCTGGCCATCTCATTGGCAAGTATTAGCGGCGATACTCTCGCGACCCGCCAGGAAAATGAGAAGCGTACCAGACAGGCTGAGGCAACCAATGCCATAGAATCAGAGCCCTTTGTGCAGGAACTGATCGAGATGTTTGACGGCACTTTGGATGTGACTTCAATAAAACCAAACCCTTAATGGAGATTAAGCATGATGAAAGGAAATCTGGCCAATTTAATGAAACAGGCCCAGCAAATGCAGGAAAACATGAAAACCATGCAGGAAAAACTGGCAACAATCGAAGTGGAAGGGCAATCTGGCGCCGGGATGGTAAAAGTTATCATGACCTGTCGCCACGACGTCAAGCGTATCAGTATTGACAGTAGCTTGATAAGTGACGATAAGGAAATGCTGGAGGATTTGATTGCTGCGGCTGTCAACGATGCTGTGCGCCGCGTGGAATCAACCACACAGGAGCATATGGCAAGCATGACGGGTGGACTTGGTTTGCCACCTGGCATGAAGCTCCCTTTCTAACAACCACCTCCATTGCTAAATCAAGGAATTCAACCTATGCCGGATTATCGATTATCTGGGCAAAAAACTCGGCACAAGCGTGCAATTCCTCCTGGGCGAAAATCTTCCGCCCCTACATCAGAGCCTGGTGAGAGCATCCGTCTACAAAAATTGCTGGCACAACACGGGATTGGTTCGCGACGCGACATGGAAGCGATAATCGCTGCTGGCAGAACCAGTATCAATGGCATGATTGCGAAACTGGGAGATCGAGTTGCTCCTGGCGATGTGGTACGTATCGATAACAAGATTATCCGGCTAAGGCAGCACAACCGTTTGCCACGCATCATGCTTTATCACAAACCCGAAGGTGAAATCGTCAGTCTTGATGATCCTGAAGGGCGTCCCTCGGTATTTGACAAATTGCCGCAAATGAAAACTTCCAAGTGGATTGCCGTTGGCCGACTGGATTTCAATACCAGTGGATTACTGATCTTCACGACAGACGGCACACTGGCCAATCGTTTGATGCATCCCCGGTTCGAGATGGCGCGTGAATATGCGGTCCGGATTGTTGGCGAACTTACCCCTGAGCAAATAGTCCGTTTAAAGGATGGGGTTGAGTTGGCGGATGGTCTCGCAAAATTTGAACAACTACGGGATGAAGGCGGGATTGGCACCAATCACTGGTACCGAGTCGTGTTGAAGGAAGGCAGAAACCGTGAGGTACGACGCATGTTCGAGGTAATAGGATTGACGGTCAGCCGCCTGATGCGAGTGAGATTTGGTCCGATCGATTTACCGCCGCGACTGAAACGCGGTATGTTACTGGAACTGGACGATATCGAAGTCGAACGGCTATTGAAACTGGTTGATTTACCCAAACCACAATCGACATAAGGGCACCTCTAAACTGACTATCAATCGCCCTATCCTGCCGGAAAATCGCCACGCTTGATCATCACCACAAACTGATCTCCGCCACTGGTTTCCAGCCAAGTACAGGGCAACTTTGGAAAGGTCTCTTCGAATGCGTCACGATTGTGACCTATTTCCAGTATCAATAGCCCGTGTTTTGTCAGATGACGCGCCGCATGACTGATGATGTTACGAATGACGTCCAGGCCATCAACTCCACCAGCCAGTGCGATTTCTGGCTCATGTAGATATTCCTCAGGCAGACTGGCCATGGATTCGGTTTTGACGTAAGGTGGATTGCTGATGATGAGGTCATAGCGCTTTCCATTCAGCTGCGCAAAGAGATTCGAGTAGACCAGGTTGACTCTGTTAGTCAAATCATAGTTGGCAACGTTTCTGTGCGCCACTTCCAGCGCAGGTAAAGAGATATCACAGGCATCCACTACTGCGTTCTCGAAAGCATGTGCCAGCAATATCGCCAGGCAGGCCGATCCGGTACAAAGATCCAGCGCCTGATAAATGTCATCCGGATCCGTTACCCACGGTGACAGGCCGGTCTGCAACAATTCGGCGATGAACGAGCGTGGAATAATGACTCGCTCATCCACATAAAAATTAAAATCGCCCAGCCACGCCTCATGCGTCAGATACGCTGCCGGTATTTTCTCGTGTACACGCCGCTCTATCAGATGCAGAATCCGGGTACGCTCCTGTCGGGTCAGGCGTGCATCCATAAATAACTCCATTTGATCAGGCACTAGACATAAGGCGTGCAAAATCAGATGCGAGGCTTCATCGTAAGCAGATGGCAAACCATGCCCCAAGAACAGATCGGACTGGTTGAAGTAACTGACAGAAAAGCGCAACAGGTCACGTACTGTGCACAACTCTGCTGCCGCTTGTTCAAGTGTATCATCGGGTACTGTTGGCTGAATCAAATTCATTTTAATCGTCATGGTTTTTTGTGGGGTAAATTTAGCACAATATAACAGGCAGGAAGGAACAAGCAAATCAATGACTGAAACAGTAGATCATTATTTCATGCGACAGGCACTCGCCCTTGCCGTCGCAGCCCAAGCACGGGATGAAATTCCGGTGGGTGCGGTCGTAACCTGGCAAGGTGAAATTATAGGCCATGGACATAACCACCCGTTGGCACTAGCCGATCCGACTGCCCACGCCGAGATCATAGCTTTGCGCAATGCCGCACTGCGGTTGAATAATTATCGTTTGCCAGGCTGCACCCTTTATGTGACACTGGAACCCTGCGTCATGTGTATCGGAGCAATCTTCCATGCCAGAATTGCGCGACTAGTTTACGCGGCCAATGACCCCAAAACAGGTGCCTGCGGCAGCATAATCAATCTACCGGCCGACACACGTCTCAACCATCACCTAGCAGTGGAACGTGGCATACTTGCAGATGAAGCAAGCCTCCTGCTGAAACAGTTTTTTATCTCCAGACGCAAACACCAAGCTCATGCACATCAAAATCAGCATTGCCCATCAGCAATTGACCCTATTCGATGAACAGGCCCAGCCAGCTAAGAAATATCTGATTTCATCAGCAAAAAAAGGGATCGGACAGGAGTATGGCAGTTTCTGTACTCCCTTGGGCATGCATATCATTCGCGCCAGGATCGGTGAGCATCAGCCCGTCAATACCGTATTTGTGCGGCGGCGGCCTACCGGTGAAATCTACACACCAGAACTCGCAGCGCGCTTTCTCGAACGTGACTGGATACTGACGCGCATTTTGTGGCTATCTGGTTGTGAACGGGGTTTCAATCGCCTCGGCAGTGTAGATACTATGCGGCGTTATATCTATATTCATGGCAGTCCGGATAGCGTCGAAATGGGCAAGCCTGGGTCGATTGGTTGTATCCGGATGCATAATCGCGATCTGCTCGATTTGTTCGCGAGGGTTCCAGTGCGCACGAAAGTTGAAATTCAAGCCGAATAACGATACCAATACAAAAAATATATACGATGAAACCAATTCTACAAAAATACGGAAAGGCACTTTTGGACGATCCTGTTCTGAACAAATCGACCGCCTTTACCCGCAAAGAACGTGAACAGCTGGGATTACGTGGACTGCTGCCCTATCAAGTGGCAGACATCAAACTGCAACAGCAAAGAGTACTCGAGAATCTACGCAAAAAACCCAGCAACATCGAAAAATACATTTTTCTAAACAGCCTGCTGGAGCGCAACCAGCGCCTGTTTTACCGAACACTGATCGATCATATCGAGGAAATAATGCCGCTTGTGTATACGCCCACAGTAGGCGAGGCATGCCGCGAATTTGCCCATATTTTCAGGAAACCACAGGGATTCTACATCACCCCGGATGATCGGGGAAAAATCGCTACTATCCTGGATAACTGGCCAGAAGACGATGTGCGCGTAATTGTCGTGACCGATGGCGAACGTATCCTTGGACTCGGTGATTTAGGCGCCAATGGCATGGGCATTGCTATTGGCAAGATTGCCTTGTATGTGGCCTGCGCCGGTATTGATCCCCGTTACTGTCTGCCAGTGATGCTCGATGTTGGCACAAATAACCAGCTGCTACGCGAAGACCCCCTATACCTGGGATATCCTCATCCCCGCCTGACTGGCGAGGCCTACTTGTCGTTAGTGGATGAATTCATTGCCGCAGTTCAGCAAAAATATCCATTGGCCCTAGTGCAGTTTGAAGATTTCAGCAGCGATCATGCGTTTATGCTACTTGACCGCTATCACGAGCAGTACCGATGTTTCAATGACGATATTCAGGGCACTGCCGCTGTCACCCTTGCTGGCATTCTCGCTGCCAGCCGTATCACGAACAAGCCCTTCACCGAACAGAAAATCATGCTGCTGGGAACGGGCTCTGCGGCAACCGGCACTGCCGAACTGATCCTGTTCGCCCTGATCGACAGCGGCATGCCAGCTGAGACGGCGAGATCGAAGTTGGCATTCGTTGACCGCAAAGGACTCGTGACTACTTACGGCGAACAGCTCAAGCCTCGTATCCAGCCATTTGCGCAACCTCAGCCACCAGCGAGTTTCGTAGAAGCAATTGCCCGCATTCGGCCGGATGTTCTCATCGGTGCAACCGGTACGGCAGGCGCATTCAGTGAGGCAGTCATCCGCACAATGGCTCAGCATCAGAAGCACCCGGTCATCATCGCACTCTCCAACCCTACTTCGCATACCGAATGTACTGCGGAACAGGCTTACCGCTGGAGTGAAGGACGTGCAATTTTCGCAAGCGGCAGCCCTTTCCCGCCAACGGCCATTAACGAACAGCACTTTCATCCGGCGCAGGGCAACAATGCCTACATTTTCCCGGGAATAGGCCTGGGAATATTGGCAAGCGGCGCTAGCCATATTACGGAGCGCATGTTTCTGACTGCTGCAAATACATTGGCACAAACAGTTTTGCCTGAAGAACTGGCATACGGCTCGATCTATCCCGATCTTACTCGTGTCCGCATGGTCTCCCAAGCGATTGCAGTTAGTGTCTGTCAAATCGCACAGAGTGAAGCACTCAGTACGATCGAATTACCCGGCAACCTGCAAGCACAGATGTACGAGCCTGGGTATTAAACAAGCAGGAAAGAGTTACTACGATGGCAGCAAATTCAGAGGTACCCGCATGTAATTTCTACGAGCTGCAGCTCGATAATACGATGAATACCTGGATGAATTATCGACGATGCGAGATTAAGAGCGGCGCTTGGCT
The DNA here is from genome assembly GCF_900103035.1 of Nitrosomonas mobilis. Lineage (GTDB taxonomy): Bacteria > Pseudomonadota > Gammaproteobacteria > Burkholderiales > Nitrosomonadaceae > Nitrosomonas > Nitrosomonas mobilis. Next base: position 42,425 of record NZ_FMWO01000102.1, on the reverse strand, counting down.
ATTTAAAGTTTAAGCGGGAACCACAGGTTCTCATTTTTGGTACAGGTATCTGGTGGTTGGAGATGCGCTTGATGCCGCTGAAGATTTGGGATGGAAAGTAGCACGGTTGCCCGCTCAGAAAAGAGGCAGTGGCAATAATCAGTTTACCGCCGAGTTACTAACGACACTTGTGACACAACAACCTGATTTTATGCTCACAATCAATGATATGAGATTTGATGAAGCAGGTGTTCTTGCATCATTGTTGGAATGATATGCCATTCCAACAGCATCGTGGTTTGTGGATCACCCCATGCCTATCTTGGGGGAGCCAACAAAAATGCAGCCTCAAATTTACAGCTGTTCTGCTTCGAGCGCACCGCATTCTCATGGCTTAGTAAAAATGGTTATGGCAATCCGGTCTTTTTGCCAACCGGGGCAAATGGTCGATTCTTTAATATAGGAAAAATTAATCCGGCACAGATTACGAAGTTTCGCTTTCCTCTTTCATTTGCGGGAAATTCCTGGTGGCTAAAGGCCCGAGTTGAGCCATCGAAGCAGGTGCGCAAGGCCGCAAAAGAGCTTTGGCACAAGCAAAAGATTACTCGTCTTACTCTTGTCGAATCATGTGAGAAGTTGCTTGAGAATGGAGACAGGAAGCTGTTTGCTGCCGCTCAGGTAGCGCTAGCCGAGGCATCCATGGATACTCGAAAACAATTCATTGATCGTTTTAGCAAGCTGAACGTGAAACTATTTGGCGACAAATACTGGGAGAAGGTCAGCCCCGGCGTAAAGGTATCTCCCTATCTCGACTATCATGCCGAGCTTCCTGCATTATTCGTAGGCAGTAACGTAAATCTGAATGTTACTGCCGAACACATGCCCACTGCCGTTAACCAGAGGGTTTGGGATGTTCCTGCCGTAGGTGGGTTCCTACTCACTGATACCCAGGAAGACGCGCTAAGTGTATTTATCGATGGTGAGAGCATGGCATTTTATACCTCTCTTGATGAAGCTGCCTCGAAAGCGAAATTCTATTTGTCCCATGCAGAAATCCGTGCCCGAATCTCCCAGAAAGGGGCCGCCATCATCCATCAATCCCACATCATGACCCACCGACTGCAGTATATGTACAACGTGATGAAAAAACGGTTCGGATAAACAACAATGTATAGTCGCAGAATAAAAAGAATTTAATGCTCGAGGGCAGAATAAGGTGCTCCGATTTCCTATGGTAATCTACTCTACTGTCTGAAATCTACTCTGACTCGACCGAATACAGCGCCAGCACGGATATTGCACTATAAATTCCGAAAAATACTATGAAACACGAATCATTATTTATACTTCGGAACTAAAGCAACCACTGTATTCGGCACATCCCATGCCTATGCCTACTACAGGCCTCACAGTGCTTTGACCATACCCTCTACTACTTTTTTGGCATCTCCAAATACCATCATGGTTTTGTCCATGTAGAACAGATCGTTATCCAGTCCGGCATAGCCAGCTGCCATACTTCGTTTGACCACCATGACTGTGCGCGCTTTATGTGCTTCCAGAATAGGCATACCGTAGATAGGACTACCCGGCACGTTTGCTGCTGGATTGACCACATCATTTGCCCCCAATACCAGTACTACATCAGTAGTTGAAAAGTCACTGTTGATTTCATCCATTTCCAACACCTGTTCATAGGGGATTTCTGCTTCGGCAAGCAAGACATTCATATGACCTGGCATCCGACCGGCAACCGGGTGGATCGCAAAGCGTACATTAACTCCTTTTTTGTGTAGTGCTTCTGCCAATTCTTTCACTGAGTGCTGCGCGCGGGCAACGGCCAGTCCATAACCCGGAACAATAATCACGCTGTCCGCATTACCCAGCAGAAAAGCCGCATCATCTGCGCTACCGCTGCGGTAGGTTTTTTGAACGCCAGCAGCAGCTGACTGATCTGCTGTTTCACCACCAAAACCTCCCAGAATAACGGATAAAAATGGACGGTTCATTGCTTTACACATGATGTAGGAAAGAATCGCGCCCGAGCTACCAACCAGTGATCCTGCAATGATCAGCATGGGATTACCAAGCGAGAAGCCGATACCCGCTGCAGCCCACCCGGAATAGGAATTCAGCATGGAAATTACGACCGGCATATCCGCGCCGCCAATCGGCACGATAATCAGGAAACCCAGTAAAAAGGCAATCGCTGTCATGGCAGCAAAGGCTGTCCAGTTGGTTGCTTCACTGAAGAAGAACCACAATCCAAATCCGACCATCACGACTGCCAGTAATAGATTTACCATATGCTGGCCACTGAATACAATCGGTGCGCCACTCATGCGACCAGACAGTTTCAAGAAGGCAATCACGGAACCAGACCAGGTCATGGCGCCAATAAATGTACCCAGAAACAATTCCAGCTTGCTTCCGGTTGGCAGAACCTCCGGTAACCCAAGCGAGACAGGATTATTAACCGCAGCGATTGCAATAAATACCGCCGCAAGCCCCACCAGAGAATGCATGAAAGCAACCAGTTCCGGCATGGCAGTCATTTGAACACGTTTAGCAACAACTGATCCGATCAAGCCACCAATAGCGATACATCCCACGATCAACATCCAGTTTGCGGTAATGGTTAGCGTTGTGACCACGGCAATTGCCATACCCACCATTCCGAAAAAATTACCACGTCGGGCGTATAGCGGTGAACTTAATCCCTTGAGGGCGAGAATAAAAAATACAGCGGCAACCAGATAAGCCAGTGCAATGAAATTAGCAGACATTTAGGCGTTTCCTTTTTTGTCTTTTTTCTTAAACATTTCCAGCATTCGCTGCGTTACCAGAAAACCACCGAACACATTGACAGAAGCCAATACTACCGCTGCGGCACCCAGCCATACTCCCCAGTCCGATTCGGCAGAACCTGCTGCCAACATGGCGCCAACCAGGATAATACTGGAGATGGCATTGGTTACTGACATCAACGGAGTGTGTAGTGCTGGGGTGACATTCCATACGACGTGGTAGCCAACAAAAACTGCTAACACGAACACAGTAAGATGAATGATCGTAGGATCAATTTCGCCAATCATGCGCTTTCCTTTTATACATAAATTAATTCAAAATTACTGATTCAGCCAAAGCATTACTTTGGAATTTCGCCATTTACGCAGACCAAACTGCCAGCGATAATTTCATCCTGCCGGTCGATGCGCAGCTCGCCACTTTCCGGATCTAAAAGCAAGCTCAGGAAATTCAGTAGATTGCGAGCATACAATGCGCTGGCATCAGCCGCTACCAATCCCGGAAGATTGGCAATGCCAACCAGGTGCACGCCATGCTTGACCACAATCTGATCGAGTTCGGTTAACGGGCAGTTTCCACCAGCCTCTGCAGCCATATCAACTATGACCGAGCCGGGTTTCATCGCTTTGACCGTTTCTTCTTTGATCAAAACCGGTGCAGATCGTCCAGGAATCAACGCCGTAGAAATAATTATGTCGGCGGCAGTAGCTCGCTCGTGAATCAACTCCCCCTGGCGTCGCTTGTAATCTTCCGACATTTCGGTTGCATAACCACCCGCAGTTTCAGCCTTGGCTTTTTCTTCCTCAGTCAGCGTGACTTCTACAAATTTTGCCCCAAGGCTTTCAACTTGCTCCTTCACGGCCGGGCGCACATCAAAGGCTTCAATGACCGCACCTAGCCGTTTGGCCGTTGCAATGGCCTGTAACCCGGCCACACCAGCTCCCAGTACCAGTACTCGCGCTGCTTTAACCGTCCCGGCAGCCGTCATCAGCATCGGAAAGAATTTTTGGTAGATATTGGCTGCAATTATTACTGCCTTGTAACCACCTATATTCGCCTGTGAAGATAAAACATCCATATTTTGAGCACGTGAAATACGGGGTAGTCGCTCCATAGCGAATGCAGTCAACCCATGATTAACCAAGGCACTGATTCTATCGGCATCATGCGGCGACAGCAGTCCGATCAATACTGCATCCTTGCGAATCTGAGTAAGTTCTTCGGGTTGCGGGCCGCGGACCTTGAGAATAATTTGGGATTGCGAATATAGTTGGGTTACGTCGGTCAGAATAGTTGCGCCAGCTTCCTGATAGGCTTCGTCTGGAATACTGGCGCCTGCGCCCGCACCTGCCTGCACGAAAACTCGGTGCAAGCCTTTTGTGGTGATTTTTTTGACGGTTTCGGGCGTGGCCGCCACACGCGTTTCCCCCGCACGCGTTTCGGCAGGTATGCCTATCTCCATGAATACTCTCCCTTTCTACTCTGCTAGTTTAGTTAAAAATTGTTGAGTGTTGTCACAACCGTCGATAACACCCGTGCTTCTTTTCCGATAGGCGCTGATTATAAATCATAACCAATCTGACAGCACCCGGATTCGCCCGGTCAGCATCAGCTATCGTATAAATCAGTCAACAACGGCATCATGATGATGCAAGCAACGTGCGATCCAGCGATTGGTCAGTTTTTCCTGAAGACTATTCTGGCGAAGACGCGCTGCCAAACCATTGAAATCGACGCGATCCAGCGACTGATCCTGATTAAAGCAAGAAAAGACATACGTAATTTCCCCAGTCTGTGGATCCTTCTGCGGCTGTAAACACTGTGCACAGATTTCCTTCATCATGCATTGCATGGGCGAGTTGATCGAGCCAATCGCGAAATGACTTTTCTTCAGATAAGGCGCTAGCTGATGATGGCGTGCGGCTGCTACCGCTGCCATCATTCGGTCAGAGCCGATTGCGATCAGTCGATCGGTTGCCTGCAATGATATGGCTTGTTGGCCAAGTGCGCCATCTGCATAAGCAACCATTGCCTGAACGATGTTGCCAACGAAGCTCTTATCCCCCGGCCGGGTTGCTTCGAATCCTGGCGCTTCATCGCAGCACCATACGATGGTGTCCGCGGCTGCCTCAATTTCGGCAACTTTATAGCGATCCGCCAGTTTTTTATAACCAGCAAAATATAACACTTTGCAGTTGGCAGCTCGCGCCGCCGCACCAATCGAAAATAATACGGCATTGCCAAGCCCGCCTCCGACCAGAACGACCGTTTCATCGTTCCGAATTTCTGTCGGTTCTCCCGTTGGCCCCATGAGCACTACCGGCTCTCCCGGTTTGAGCAGCCTGCATAGATCAGCTGACCCGCCCATCTCCAGCACAACCAATGAAATCAACCCTCTCGTGGTATCAACTGATGCTCCAGTCAGTGCGATACCCTCCATGGCCAAACGTGTATTGTCAACCTTGGGCGATAATGTCGCAAAATTCTGAAAACGATAAAATTGGCCTGGACGGAAATGCTGAGCAGCCAGCGGTGCATGCACGACGACTTCAATAATATTGGCGGTTAATCTGATGACTTCATGTACCGTAGCACGCAATTGACGGCTCAAATCACTGAAAAACTGGTGTATTGTTTGAGCTGAAGCAGGCGTAATACTTTCCAGCACCTTGCTCACCGCTGGATAACCCTGTTTAGCGCTCGCCATGGCCTTGACCACATTGCCGGAATAACTGGGATGCAGATCACCAAAGAAACTGATAAAACGGTTATCGTCAAAACGATGCAATAACACCGCAGCAGTTACCGGTTTGGGATTCCCCTGGTGCACTTCCAACGGCTGACCTTGTTCATCACAGGCAGCAAAATAACGTCCATGAAGTTTAAAATTTTTCTCGTCTTCGCGGGCAAGTACTGTATTAGGTTGCGTTCCGGCCGCTACCAGAATGGCTCGAGCAGGCAGACGGGTCTCCTGTGAAGCGTTCCATTGCCCGGATTCATCCATGGTAGTGCTGGCAAAGACAATTGACTCGGCATGCCCCCACCGATCCACTTCAATACGCGCCGGGGAAAGTTCTTCTGCAAACCAAATACCCTCTTCGAGGGCTTTTTCGACTTCCTCGTGATTGAGTGTATAAGAGGGGCTATCAATCAGTCGCTTGCGATAGGCAACCGTTGCGCCCCCCCATGATTGCAACAGCTCGGCAATACGTGGCGTGCGATTTTCGCTTGCTGCCTGCACGCGTTCAGCCTGAAGCGCGCGAGCATGCGCCAAAAACTCCTCGGCAATCGTGCGTTCTTCTTCGTCCCATCCGGCACGGACAGTTTCCTCACCTTGCTCAGCCACCAACACGTCATAACGATGCAGAAATTTTTCAACTTGTACTGGATAGTAAGCCAGTGCTTCAGTTGCCGTATCAATCGCAGTCAGCCCGCCGCCAATCACTATCACTGGCAGGCGTAATTGCATATTGGCCAGTGAGTCAGTTTGTGCGGCCCCGGTCAGCTGCAGACCCATCAAAAAGTCAGAAGCCGCGCGTACCCCTCTGGCAAGACCATTTGGCAAATTCAATACAGTGGGGCGTCCAGCACCAGCAGCCAGCGCGATATGATCAAATCCCAACGCCATCGCATCATCTGCCGTCAGCGTACCGCCAAAACGCACTCCACCAAACAGTGCAAATTCGGCCCGCCGTTCCAACAGCAAGCGAATCTGTTTGAGGAAATTTTTATCCCAGCGTATCGTGATTCCGTATTCAGCAACACCACCAAACCCGGACGGCAGACGCTCATCCAGATTTTCCCGCAACGTTTCAACATTATGAATCGGTACAAAAGCAGTACGCGCACCGGTTGCATCCACACCGGAAATTTCGGGCGACAAAGGTTCTATCTTCAGACCATCCACTCCAACTACCGCATGGCCTTCATTCATCAAATGATGTGCAAGCGTATAGCCAGCAGGCCCCATGCCAACGACCAGTACCTTTTTACCAGTAGTCGCCTTGGGGTAAGGTCTGCGCAGATTCAGCGGATTCCAGCGTGTCAGCAGACTATAGATTTCATAACCCCACGGTAATTCGAGCACATCCTTGAGTGTGCGGGTTTCTGCCTGGGGAATATCAACGGGTTCCTGTTTCTGATAGATGCAGGACTTCATACAATCATTACAGATTCTATGTCCGGTTCCAGCACACATGGGATTATCCACCACAATCATCGCCAGACTACCCACTGCCAGACCCTGTGTTTTCAGTTTATGGAATTCAGAAATACGCTCTTCCAACGGGCAACCTGCCAGCAAGGCACCCAATTCACTCTTTTTAAAAACTGGCGGAGAATTCACCTCTTTGGATTTTTGCAACAGCCCCTTCGAGCAGGAATCCTTTCCTTGCTCATGGCACCAGATACAGTAGTTCGCTTCATCCAGGGCACCGACCAGATCGGTACCGGCATCAGTCAATAGCGAGAAACCTTCGCGATGCCGCAAGTGATCCAGTTTGTGAACGATATAGCCATCACGATTTTCTGTAACTAGTGATAACAGATGATAGGGATCGAGCTTAGCAGGCGACTTGAACAGTACGCCATTTTGGTTACGCAGCTGCCCAGCAGGAGTACGCAGCGCCCAAGCTGCATAATGGAGCGCATCCTCAAGCCCGGCAGCATGATTTGCTTCATCTTCCATCCATTGCGCAACATGGCGCGCAAAAACCAGTTCGCTGAAGGGTTCGCCGAAGAGAGTTTCCAGTTTTTCTTCGAGAGCAATGCCATCAATGGTAGCCAGCAGTTCCTCGTTGACCTTGGCTCTGGCTCGTCGCTGTACAAACTGGCGTTTACAAAAATAGAGCGGCGCCAATACATGATGCTTTTCCGCGAGCGTAAGCACTTCGCGCTCAATACCAAACAGCCTCGCAATAAAATCTTCAAGCCACGGCGCCAAATCTATCAATAGGGCAGATTCATCCTTCGGCACCAGCTCATCTGGAAATTGACGCGCACGTACCAGCCGGGTATGTAAATCAGTATCTGCTACCTGTAGAAATTCACAGAAAATCTGATCCAGTTTAACCAATCCCTCGCGATTGTAGAGATCCGCAAAATCAAGATCGAATCCAGGAGTAAAAGACATTCCGGTTTCTGGAGCACGCTGATCATTTGCTGATACGGTTGGATTCATAATACGATAATTTTTTAAACAGAGAGCGATACAAGTAAGAAATTGATTATATGAGACCAGCTATTTTTCAGCAGATCATGCCGGCAGCAACTGTATTGTTCGTGACTTCTTCAATAACGATAAAACTGCCTGTAATCCGGTTACGAGCATAACTGTCGAACACAATAAATTGCTGGGTTTTTATTGAGACCCGAGCGATTTCATTCATGGCAAGCGTATCAGCTGCTTCACGTTCGAGAGTGTTGATATTGACACGATAATCGATCTGGCTGATCAATCCCTTGAGCATTCTGGTCGTATGCTTGATGATATATTTGCGCGCTGGATCCAGCGGTTGTTCCGCAAGCCAGCAAACCATCGCGGCAAATTCTTTAGCGACTGTGGGTTGTTCACTGGTCTTGACCAACATATCGCCTCGTGAAATATCGAGATGATCCTCAATAGTGAGTGTGACAGACTGCGGTACCGAAGTTTCATTGAATGAATCGGGGTGCAGCAGGATTTCCTTGATACGCGAGGTTAGACCAGACGGTAAAACCGTCACTGCATCGCCTTTCTGAATCGAGCCCGATTCGACCCGTCCCATATAGCCACGAAAATCATGCATCTCTTCCGTCTGCGGACGACACACCCACTGTACCGGAAAACGAAAATCATCTGTATTCCAGTCATGATCAATATCCACGTTCTCCAGAAAATCGAGTAAGGTCTTGCCTTTATACCAGTCAAGCCTGTCGCCGCGCTCAACGACCATATCACCAGCCAGAGCGGATAGAGGAATATACTCGATACCCCGCAGGGGTAAATCCTTGGAAAATGCAGAAAAATCCGCACAGATCCGCTCGAAAACATCCCGGGAATATTCCACTAGATCCATTTTATTGACAGCCACTACCAAATGGGGAATACCCACCAGGCTGGCAAGATAAGCGTGACGACGTGACTGGGTCAACACGCCCTTGCGTGCATCAATTAACACAATCGCGAGATTAGCGGTGGAAGCACCCGTCACCATGTTGCGAGTGTATTGCTCGTGACCGGGAGTATCCGCGATAATAAATTTGCGTTTAGGAGTGGCGAAATAACGATAAGCAACATCAATAGTAATACCCTGCTCCCGCTCGGCTTGCAAACCATCCGTCAGCAGCGACAGATCCACCTTTTCCATACCGCGCTTGTTCGAGGTGCGCTCAATGGATGTTAACTGATCCTCAAATATGGATTTTGAATCATGTAACAAGCGACCAATCAGCGTACTTTTACCATCATCTACGCTACCTGCCGCGATAAAACGTAATAATTTTGCCTGCTCATGTTCGAGCCGAATTGAATCAATTACTGACATTTAACAGCCTTAACTAATATTTGTCTGAAAAAAGTACGCTTGCACGGTGTGTAAAGGTGTGTTGCAATGCAATCGCTTAAAAATAGCCTTCTTTTTTGCGTAATTCCATCGAAGCATCGGAAGTCTGGTCGTCCATACGAGTCGCTCCGCGCTCGGTGATGCGTGTGATGGCGGTCTCGGCAATGATTTCATCGATGTTACGTGCCGTGGAAGCCACCGGACAGGTGCAGCTCATGTCCCCGACGGTACGAAACCTCACCATGACACTCTCCAAGGACTCACCCGGTTTAGGCTGCACCAGATGCGATATTGGCATCAGCCCACCTTCCCGGCGAATCACATCGCGCTGATGTGCATAATAAATTGACGGAACTTCCAGCTGTTCCCGCCCGATGTACTCCCATACATCCAGCTCGGTCCAGTTACTGATGGGAAACACCCTAATGTTTTCACCGGGGTGCGTGCGGGCATTGTAAAGACTCCATAGCTCGGGACGCTGACTCTTCGGATCCCACTGACCGAATTCATCGCGGAAAGAAAAGATGCGCTCTTTGGCACGCGCCTTTTCTTCATCACGACGCGCACCACCGATACAGGCATCAAACTTGAACTCTGCAATGGCATGCAAAAGCGTAATAGACTGGAACGGATTGCGACTCTGATTATCGGAGCGTAAAACAACATGCCCTTGCCGAATAGAGTCTTCCATGCTGCGAACAATCAACCGCTCACCTAGTTCAGCTGCACGATGATCTCGAAATTCGATCACCTCAGGAAAATTATGGCCAGTATCGATATGCATCAGCGGAAAAGGAAAACGACCAGGGCGAAACGCCTTTTCTGCCAGTCGCAGTAACACCACCGAATCCTTGCCACCTGAAAATAGCAAAACTGGATTAGCGCACTCAGCTGCCACTTCGCGCATAATATGGATGCCCTCACTTTCCAAGACATCCAGATGTGTAAAAGATCGATGATTCATTCGATTAATTTGGTTATCTTTACTATTAATTAATGTAACGCCTGCGTATTCTTGACATGCAACCCGCATTCCTTGGCTTCCGCACTCTCCCACCACCAGCGCCCGGAACGAATATCTTCGCCGGGCGTCACCGCCCGGCTGCATGGGGCACAGCCAATGCTAGGGTAAAATTTGTCGTGCAACGCATTATAAGGGACATCCTGCTGTTTAAGATATTGCCATACCTCCTGGGTTGTCCAGTCGCACAGCGGATTGAATTTCTGTAAACCATGCACCTCGTCAAATGAGGACAGTTCCAAGCTATCACGAGTTAATGCCTGCTCACGACGCAATCCAGTTATCCACGCTTTTTTTCCCTGCAAGGCACGCTTGAGTGGTTCAACTTTACGAATATAACAACAGCTTTTACGCAACTCGACACTTTCATAGAATGCATTCGGACCATGTTGCGCAACATACCGCTCAACCGCTGCTGACTCCGGAAAATAAACCTGGATCGTCAAACCATAACGCTGTCTGATACGTTGCATCAGGTCATAAGTTTCCTCTGGCAAGCGACCAGTATCCAACGTAAACATGGAAATACCCGGGAAATGATGCGCAATCAGATCAGTCAACACCATATCTTCCGTCCCCAGACTATTAGCAAAGGCAGCGGGGTGATGATTTTGCTGTATATCCTCTAGCAATACACGTAATTGATCGATACGCGCCTGCAAATCAGGTTGGCACTCTGGTGGATTCATTTGCATCAATTACAAAAGGTAAAATTTGTCAATCAAACCACCGAAGCAGGTTGTTGTGAAGCCTGCTTCGTACGATCCGTGCCCTGCCGAGACTGAGGAAGTGATCCATACAAATCCAGTTGCCGATCAAATTCCATACAGACATCTGCCACCTGATTTGTCCATTCATCTATCTGGGCATACCAATCAGATAACTGTTGATCGGTTAACTCGCTGGCAGGTACAGCAAAATATTGCGCGAAACTGGTCAATGATTTTGCTAGTGCCGGCCTAGTCGGCAAAACATTCAACAGCTCCCCCGCCAATCCATCAAGAGTTTCATGTTGATGTCCGCCGACCAACTGGGTTAATCCCTGACCAATCAGGTAAGTAATCGCTTCAGCACATTTCAGAGACTCTTCGAACTTGCGCTGAAATTTCAGTGCATCCCGATAATTACGTTCATTGGCCGCATCAAAAAAGGCTGTACCAATCTGAACCTGCTTGGCACCGGCACATTCCCCGCCACCAAGTTGCAATACCTTAAAGTCATTATTAAAGCCATGATCACGAATAACCGAATGCATATCCTCTGGTTGTACTTCCATCAAATCTACCAGCAATTGTGAGAAATACTCTTTTCCTTTGCGCCGCGTCCAGTTGAAAAAGGACTCTGCTTCACTATGATCTGTATCAAAAGCGTTTTCGACACGTTCAATTGCTGCCTCAATCCGGGCGGATGGCACCGAAGGTCCTTTGAAAGCCAATCCACCAGCCGCCATGCCATTCCCACCAAAATACATTTGATAATGCGGCACTAATTTACCGTGCATACGTTTACCCTCACCGTAAATACCGATATCACCAGCCTCTGGCTGAGCACAACCATTGTGACATCCCGATACGCGAATGCGTAAATCGTGCTTGCCTCCCGACAACTTGCCACCAACCGTCGGGCTCGATGTAATTCCAAGCCGACAGGTCGATGTTCCGGGACAAGCAACCACATCATCGCCTGCCTGGGGCAGCCCAAGACCCAGCTCTGTCAATGCCTGGACTATTTCAGTCAATCTGGATTGCGGAACATGAGTCAGGAGCAGATTCTGATCCTGGGTAGTGCGGATTTCAGGCAAGTCATAGCGATCCAGCAACTCCTTCAATCCCCGCAACTGCGCAACCGTTAATTGCCCCAGACGAACACTGATTGGCAGGACATGCAAACCCGATTGCTTCTGTTCAATGGGTTTCCGTGGCGCACCTTGACCTGGGATCGGCGTATCTGTCCTGCCAGCAACCCATTTTCCCTGATAGAAAGGTTGGTCCTTCAGCGCCACTTTGATACGTGCCAGCTCCTCCTGATATTTTTCGATAAAGCCTGCTTCGCCAAACCGATCCACCAGAAATTTGATACGTGATTTGGCACGCTTGACCCGGTCTGAGTATTTGTTATGCACGGTCAGTACCGCCTCAATGACCAAAAAGAGATCCTTTTCTTCAACAAACGATTCAACCACAATGGCTTCATGTGGTTTATGCCCCAGTCCGCCACCTGCGAGAATCTTGAACCCGAACCGACCATCTTCATGCCTGACTGCAACGACGCCAAGATCATGGATCATACCTTGCGCGCAGTCCGATTCACATCCGGAAAAACTGATTTTGAATTTACGCGGCATCAGCTGGTTTAGTGGTTTACGTAAAAAATGTGTAACCGTAGCATTTAAATGCTCACGAATATTGGTATGCTCACGGGAGCACACTCCCGCCAACGGGCAGGCAGTAATATTACGAATTGTATTACCACAGGCTTCGCGCGTGGTCAGGCCACTTTTGGCCAACTCACGCATGACTTCTGGTGTATCTTGCAGCGGCACATAGTGCAACTGAATATCCTGACGAGTCGTAATATGTGCTTCATCATGCTGGGAATATCGTTCCAACACGTTCGCGATAGCTGCCAGCTGAACAACCGTCAAGTGTCCCCCAGGTATCTTGATGCGAACCATGTTGACTCCTTCCTGACGCTGACCATAAATCCCCATCTGTAAACGTGTCGCCATAAACCGGTCTGCATCAATCTGACCATCAAGCATTCCCCGTAACGCCTGTTCATAAGCATCAATTTCATGATTGTCGGCAAGATTACCCAAGTTACTCATTTCACCTCTCCTTGGCTTTCATTGGCGCTCGCGCCAATGAAATGAAATATTTTTGGTCAAAGGCTGCGTTAATTGCGCCAGCCTGCTAAAACCGGTTATTTTATCCGATATCGAGTTCTTACGTAACGCCATCATTCGCAAATCCCGATCCGGTTGAGTTGATGCGTAGCATAGCAAAATTTAGTTATAATATTAAATATTAATATATCATTTTCATATGAATTAAAAGCATAAAGATGAAACTGCAACAGCTACGCTATCTGCATGAAGTAGCCCGACAAGGATTAAACCTATCCAGAGCGGCGGAAAAACTCAGCACATCTCAACCCGGCATTAGCCGGCAAATTCAGCTACTGGAGAAAGAGCTGGGTGTAGAGATTTTTATTCGCCATGGCAAACGCTTCACCGGTATCACGCCACCCGGACAAACCATTCTGACCATTACCGAGAAGATGTTGCAGGAAGCCGAGAATCTGAAAAAAATAGGTGAAGAATTTAGCGACCAAGAAAGCGGCAGCCTGATCATCGCCACCACGCATACTCAAGCGAGGTATGCACTTCCTGTTGTAATCAGACGATTTATCGAACGCTACCCAAAAATAAAATTGACTTTACGTCAGGGTAGTCCGCTGGAAATCGCAACATGGGTAACAGCAGGCGAAGCAGATATCGCTATTGCCACGGAAGCCATTGAGCTTTTTGATGAACTGAACATGCTACCATGCTATCAGTGGAATCGCTCCATTGTCGTACCTCCAGGACACCCACTTTTAACAGATGAAACACTCACACTGGAAGCCATCGCGCAATACAACATCGTGACTTACGACTTTGCATTTACTGGTCGATCCAAAATCAATCAGGCCTTTGCCGCAAAAGGACTAACACCCAATGTGGTATTGAGCGCAATTGATGCCGACGTAATTAAGACTTATGTAGAGATCGGCCTGGGTGTCGGTATTCTTGCCTCAATGGCTTTTGATCCTCAGCGTGACAATAGGTTGCGCGCCATCAATGCCGCACATTTGTTTGAGCCAAGCACTACGCGTATTGGCATTAGCCGCAATTGCTACATTCGCAATTATATCTATGATTTTATAGAGATGTTTGCACCTCATCTGTCAAGACAAACTATTCAGCAGATACTATCTACAAAAATGAGAGAGAACGCCGGATGAAAATACCCGGCCCGGCTATAACTTTGCTCCTGTTCCTACCAGAAGTGCTGATGTAATCTTGTAAGAGAAGGTCTGCGGCTCAAGGCTGTCCTGCTGCTTACCCTCAATTTCAGCATGAGGATAAATGAAAAATGGCAATCTGCCAGCGGTACTGGTTTTACCAAGGTCTACCCCTTCCAGTTGATTAAATGCTACCCAGTTCATTTCCCAGGAACCAAACAATCTGTCTTTCAGCTGCTTGATCAACTCATGATCATACGGCAAAATATCGAGCGCCATCACTTGAGCAACATCAGCCGGGTCTACCGGCACCCAGCCAAATCCAGCCAGATAAAATTCAGCACGGCAGTGCTGAGAAATACTGACATCGCCAAACCCACCCAGATGTTGATTCAGCACTGAATCATTGATCCGTATACCAAATTGCTGCCGTGCCGGAATACCACTTGCACGCGCCAAACCAACGAATAGCGCATGAATATCTACAGATTTACCGTCAAGCTTTTCTTTAATTAACATGCTGCTGATATCTCCGCTGCCCTGCCCGCGCACTTTACTGTCATAGGATACATTAGCGATTATCCAGTCATAAATTGCTCTTGCCTTTTGTAGCGGATCCCGAGCATTAGCTTTGGCAGTAATATCCAACGCAGTTTTTTTGACTATACCACCCAACGGAATCTGTTTGGTCGGCTGCAGGTAGCGTCCGACATCCCGTGGTAGCGCAGATGAAGCAGGCGCGCGATAATGCTGCAGATCAATCGCGCGATCGGCAGTCTTGACGATGCTGCTGACTTTTACCGTTCGCTCACCAGCTCCCTGCCAACTGGCTGAGAATAATGGAAAATTAGTACCAGGAATAGTGCTGAATTGAGCTGAACTGGCATTACCAAGCCAGTTGCTGCCCTGTGTAAACTGATAATTCGAATCATCTGTATTGGGAAGAGGAAGCCACAACCGCGCGATTTTCCCGGCAGTTGGCAGGTTAACTTCATAGGTTAACCGGTAACTTCGCCATTTTGCGGGCAGCAAGGATTGAGCAACAACAGACGGCACAACGGGACACAGGGCAACTCCCGCCGCGCCTGCTCCCAATAATTTGACAAAATTTCTGCGTTTCATACGATTCCTTACGTGCGTTACTATAAAATGCAAGTTTGAGAAATTTAACGCGCCCACCCTAGCAAGTCAATTCCTAAATGGACCATGGCACCATATTCCAACACTCTGACCGCCATTGAAATCACAACCGGTATCAATCCCACCCACTCTGTAATATGGATGCACGGTTTGGGTGCCGACGGCCATGATTTCGTGCCAATTGCGCAAATGCTTGATTTACCGACTGGTATTCCATTGCGCTTTGTCTTTCCACACGCCCCACTACGAGCGGTCAGCATTAACGGTGGATTACGCATGCGTGCCTGGTATGACATCAAATATACAAATCTGGATAAAGGTGAGGATGAAAGTGGCCTGAGAGCATCTGAACAAGCCATTGCCACATTAATCGAACAGGAAAACCAGCGTGGAATTGCTTCCAAGAAAATCGTACTAGCCGGCTTTTCCCAAGGTGGCGCAATGGTTCTACAAACCAGTCTGCGCTATCCGGAAAAACTCGCAGGCATGATAGTGCTTTCGGCCTATTTGCCTCTGGCAAATACCGCCCTGCAGGAGGCACATTTTGCTAACCGGGAAACCCCCATCTTTATGGCTCATGGCGAACTTGATCCCATCGTTCCGATTGATCTGGCCATTGCTTCACGCCAGCATCTTCGCGCTGGGCATTATGCCGTGGAATGGCATCAATATCCCATGGCACATTCTGTATGTGATCAAGAGTTAACTGACATTTCCAAGTGGTTAGCTAAGATTTTACAGTAATTTATAACAACCACAATCCATCATATTGTTGTACAACATCAAAAAAGCTTACCACCGATAAAATAATGCTTCAGGGTTTTGGAATCAAATCTGCAACAGATTTGTCCAGCAAGGAATGAACAACCAAAACAATAAACCGGTACCGATAAACTCGGAAGTGAATTTACGGAACGGCGCCAGACCACCTTGCAGAACACAGATTAAAATATATGTCAACGGCCAACCGAAAAGATACGGCTCGTACCTCACACCCTACATGCTATCGTCAAAAACCAACACTAATGTTTCATAACATACCGAGAATCTGTGACGTTCTGGTAGCAATGTGGGCAGACAAGCAAGCCACGTTTATCAGGCAGTAATTTACTCAAAGAGCAGATTACCGCTTCCCGCCCAGCATGCTTCCCAGTATCCCGCGAACAATCTGACGGCCTACGCCACTTGCCATGCCACGAACGACAGTTTTTGCCATGCTTTGCACCAAACCATCGTATTGCCCACCACGGGGACCGGTACGGCCAAACAGGGTTTCGTTGATGATAGCACCCAATCCCCCTCGAGTCCGAGAGGATTGCGGGTTTGCTGTATCTGCACGGACAGTTGCGCTTCCTGATCCGGATGCTGCATGCGCCCGCAGCATTTCATAGGCGCTTTCACGGTCAACCATGTTCTCATATACGCCAGCAATCAGCGAATCCTGCAACAATTGCTGACGCTCTTCTGAAGTGATCGGACCAAGCTGACTTCCAGGCGGCAGCACGTAAACGCGCTCGGTTTCACATGGTCGACCTTTGTTATCCAGAAGGCTGATCAACGCTTCACCGACAGCCAGCTCAGTAATGGCGGTTTCAAGATTGAGACCAGCTTTGGATCTCATGGTTTGTGCCGCTGCCTTAACTGCTTTCTGGTCACGCGGTGTAAATGCGCGCAGCGCATGCTGGATGCGATTGCCTAGTTGGCCTAACACGCTATCGGGAATATCCAGCGGGTTTTGGGTGACAAAATAGACACCCACTCCTTTGGAGCGAATCAGTCTCACGACGAGTTCGATACGCTCCACCAGCACTTTAGGCGCCTCACTGAACAACAGATGCGCTTCATCAAAAAATAAAACCAGCTTTGGCTTTTCCGGATCACCTATCTCGGGTAACTGCTCGAACAATTCGGAAAGCATCCACAGTAGAAAAGCAGCATATAGTCGCGGGGAGTGCATCAGCTTGTCGGCGGACAGGATATTGACCACACCCTTATCATCCATTGTCTGCATCAGATCGTTGATATCGAGCATGGGTTCGCCAAAAAAACGATCACCGCCCTGCTGCTCCACCTGCATCAATCCGCGCTGGATGGCGCCGATACTGGCTGCGCTGATATTGCCATATTCGGTGGTGAATTGTCTGGCGTTATTCCCAATATATTGCAGCATGGCGCGGAGGTCTTTCATATCAAGCAACAGCAAGCCGTTGTCATCAGCAATCTTAAACACCAGGTTCAACACACCTGTCTGAGTATCATTGAGACTGAGCATGCGTGCCAGCAACAGCGGCCCCATATCGCTGATAGTTGCGCGTACGGGGTGTCCCTGTTCCCCGAAGACATCCCACAGGGTAACAGGGCATGCCTGCGGCTGAGGTATTGCAATGCCGCGCTCTTGCAAAATTGCGCTGATTTTTCCGGAAAAGCTACCGGACTGACTGATTCCAGTCAGATCACCCTTGACATCCGCCATGAATACCGGCACACCAATGGCAGAGAACCGCTCCGCAAGAGCCTGCAATGTCACTGTCTTGCCGGTGCCCGTTGCTCCGGTGATCAAACCATGGCGATTGGCCAGGTTCGGTAACAGTTCGCAGGTAACGTCAGAGTTTTGCGCAATTGGCATAGGGCCCATCGTCATATATATCATATCCTTTATGCGAGAATGTATTGGTCATCCAATTTTTTGTATTCCTGGAAAGTGCCAACAGTCCCGCTGAATTATACGGTTTTGTCGAAGCGGAATAACCGTTACTGCACTTGGCGCTTCAGTGCTGTTGCTAAACTCGTCACCGTCATGGCTTTCATCGATTAAAACATAGTCGGTTTGAGTCTGCCCAATCAGTGCGTTCGCCCGACCATACTTCGAAGCATGTTCTTTTATCAATCGCGGCCTAGCAGAATTACCCTGTACGATAAACCCGCAGTATGAAAAACAGAAACAAGAGGTTATTTCTCCCTGTCACTCAGCAATCACTAAATTGGCCCGACAACAGGGATTCTATTCGTATCCTGTCTTCATCAACCGACACATTCCTAATCGACATCAATTATTATATATATTCAACATAATATATAATTATTATAGAAATTACATTAATTATCTTCCGCAAATAATAACAATCTACAGAAGCCTGTTGAGTGGTTTCAGGTAAAATGACTCGGTCAGATTGATATGATCGGTAAAATCAGATGCCAATCAATCAGGCAGGGATTTCAACTTAGCATGAGCCAACACATTAATAGTAATAGGAGATTTTCATGAAAATTGGACGTAGCATTATTGTGGCAATGGGTCTTGGCGCGGTTCTTGCCGGTTGTGGCGGAGGAGCACTTCCCGAAGTCAGCGCGACAAATTGTTCGGGCAGAGGAATGGAAGCGGCATTAAGCGCCTTCTCAAGCGAAACAGAATCAGAACGCCAAGCATTTATCGATGGCTGTGAAGCATTGAACAAGCAAGATTAAGGTTGTCTTTTCTGACCACCATTGATGCAACAATTGCTATTGGAAGTTGTGCGGGCTAGCCCGCCAACTTTCGAGAATTTTGTAGTAGGCGTCAATCAGGAGTTGATACGTACCCTGATAGATGTGACTGGTACGCAAAAGCAAGAACGTTTTATCTATTTATGGGGCGAGAGCGGCTGTGGCAAAAGCCACCTTCTGCAGGCAGCAATACATGCATTGATCGACAAGCAGTTGCCAACACGTTATGTAGACTGCAGGCGGATTTCTGTAGCTGATTTTAATCCAGACGTGAATCAAGTGGCAATCGATGAGGTAGAACAACTCGACGATATTAACCAGATCCGTTTATTCAATCTTTACAATCATATCCGTGAGAATGGAGCGGGATTGTTTCTGGCCAGCGGCACCCAACCACCGGCGCAACTGGGTTTACGCGAAGACCTCACCACTCGCCTGGGATGGGGGCTAGTTTATCAGGTACACGCTTTGACGGATACCCAGAAAATTGAGGCCATGCAACATCATGCCACCCGGCGTGGGTTTGCGTTATCACAAGAGATTTGTGAATTTCTGCTGAAATATGCACCGCGCGACCTGTCATCGCTGATTGGGCTCATTGACGGTCTCGATCACTATTCGTTACAGCGGCAGCGCCCGGTTACACGCAGCTTGCTTTATCAATGGCTGCGCTCTCAGCAAGGCGACTGTCCAACCCTTCACACCCCTTCTTGACCTGGATAACAGTATTTACCAGAAAACAAGAGTTTCTGGCGGGCACTACGCACAAACCCGAAATTTGCTGTTTCAACCATATTTTTTGCGGTTGCGACGTCGGCGGCTGTGGGCCTGCCGCAGTTCTTTTTCGGTTGGAGGAGGTGCTTTTTTTTCTGCGTAAGGATTTTTTCCTGATCTGAACTCTACCCGTAAAGGCGTACCCTTCAAGTCAAAGGCTTTCCTGAGCGTATGTTCAAGATAACGCCGATAGGTTGCTGGCACGTGCTCCAGCATCGAACCATGAATAATAATTAGCGGGGGGTTGGAACCGCCCTGGTGCGCGTAACGTAATTTTGGCCGGGACATACCCCCGCGCGGTGGTGGTTGTTTAGCTACAGCAGCCAGCATTGTTCGCGTCAGACGAGGCGTCGGAATGTGTGCCATTGCGGCCGCATAGGCTTCATCAACCGATGGCATTAATCGCTTGAGTCCATGCCCATGCAGTGCTGAAATATAGTGCAAGCTGGCAAAATCAAGAAATGCCAGCTTGCGCCCCAATTCGTACTTGATTGTTTCGCGCGCATATTCATCCAGCCCATCCCATTTATTAACCGCCACCACTAACGCACGGCCTGTTTCAACGATAAAGCTAGCAATGTGGGCGTCCTGCTCGGAAATATGATTATGCGCGTCCAGCACCAGGATGACGAGATTGGCGGCCTCGATCGACTGCAGCGTCTTAATCACCGAAAATTTTTCCAGTGTCTCCAGCACCTTGCCACGACGGCGCAGACCAGCAGTATCAATTAAGGTGTATTGGCGTTGATTATATTCAAAATCAATATAAATGCTGTCACGAGTGGTGCCAGGTTGGTCAAAGGCAATGACGCGCTCCTCACCAAGCAAGGCATTAACCAATGTAGATTTGCCAACGTTAGGACGACCGACAATGGCAATTTTGGGATGCTGCTCTGCTGATAGATCCGTCTCTTCTTCCAGCGGAAAATCTGTCAGCGCCAGATCGATTAATTCACCAATATTGTCGCCGTGTATCGCTGAAACGGCACAGGGTTCACCCAGACCAAGCTCGTGGAACTCTGCGGTCATGATCGATAAACGCATGCCCTCAGTCTTGTTCACTACCAATAAAATCTTATCGGTTCGCTTGCGTAACTGCTCAGCGACAATCTTATCTTGTGGTGACAGCCCTTGCCGGCCATCCACTACAAACAGGATGACATCACCTTCATCCACCGCCAGCAAGGTTTGCTTGGCCATGGCATGCAAAATACCGGATTTCACCACAGGTTCAAACCCGCCGGTGTCCACCACCAGATAGGGTTTATCTCCTAATTTCCCATGTCCATAATGACGATCACGCGTTAATCCTGGAATATCCGCTACCAAAGCATCACGGCTGCGAGTAAGGCGATTGAATAATGTGGATTTTCCGACATTCGGACGTCCAACCAGGACGAGTGCAGGTTTCATGTTGATCAGTTAATGGTCAGTTGGAAAAGCAAATTTGCAGCTAATGACCAGATAAAATGAGGACTTCCAATCTATTAACAACGGTTTGGAATGCACAGCGCCGGGAAAAACCTCTATTACCAGGCAAACTATGGCAGAAAAAATGCAAACACTCCCCCTTTCTGAGTATGCACCACAAATCCATCCGGGAGAAATTCCGGCACAGACAGGATTGGACTGCCATCGGTAGGAGCACGTGCCAGTAAAGCGCCATCGTTACGGTTAAGTATCATGACATATCCCTCGTCATCGCCAATGACCAAGCGCGCACCACGCACAATCAACGGTAATGTAATCTTGCGGCCACCAAGCTTACTTTGTTTCCAGTCAGTGACACCACTGCTCCTGTCATAGGCCGCCAGTACTCCTCGCTCTTCACTGACATAAACTCGCTGATTGTCCATGACCAGTCCCGCGTTACTTGAGGCTTCCTTGCTCCAGATCTGGCTACCACTGGCAAGCTCAAAGCAGGCAACACGGCCACGATAAGCTACGGCACAAACGCTGTTCTGATCGATAGCAGGCAGGCTACTGATATCGGTCATACGTTCAAGTTCCGTCACCCCACGAGGTAGCGCAACCGTTGCCTCCCAACCCACATTGCCATCCTGCAGATTAACCGCGATCAACTTGCCTCCCGGAAAACCAGCAAAAACTGCGCCAGCAAACAGGGATACACCGGCATAACTTCGTACCGTCAAGGGTGGCGTGGCGCCTTGATAAACCCAGATACGTGAACCATCATCTGCATTTAGTCCAAAGAGCCTGCCGTCACCAGTACGCACCACAACAATTCCGCTAGTTACGTGGGGAGGGCTAAGAATTTCGCTACTCACCTGAGCTTGCCATAATAAACTGCCAGACTCATCAAAAGCTAAAACTTCGCCTTTGTAGGTTCCCAGCAGAATCAAGCCTTCACCAATACCGACGCCACCAGACAAACGTTTGCCGGTATCAATCTGCCAAACTTCTTCGCCTGAACTCGCATCCAGTCTGATCAGCGACCCATCCTCATCCGCAACGTACAGTCCGCCATTCTCATAGACAGGATAGAATACCGCTGTTTTACTCTCTGTCAGCTTTACCTGCCACAAACGTTCTATATTCGGTGCGGCAGCAAGAGCAGCTATCTCCGCCTCATCTATCTCAACTTCATCGGTATCTTTACTGAAAAGATCAGTGAAATGTCCTCCACCCAGACTACCCAAACCCAGACTTTCACAGCCACTTAACATGATCAGCATTAGGCCAATACCCGTACTTCGCAGCAATAAAACCGAAAAAAATCTGCATGAGCGCATGCTGATAGTCATCGACTAATCTCTTAACGCATCCATTTTCATTTGCACGATATTCTGGTAGGAACTCCGTTCATCCAGACGATCAAGTGCTTGCTGATAGGCTGCACGTGCCTCTTTTACATTTCCGGAAGCAACGAGCACGTCCCCACGCAGATCTGCATAAAGTCCCACAAATGAAGATCCGTGCTTTGCATTCAATAAGGAAAGCGCCTGCTCAAACTGTTGCTCATCCAGCAAGATTCCCGCCAGGCGTAAGCGTGCCAGATCCTTCAATTCCATCTCTTCGGATTTATCCAAAACCCATTGCAACATGGTCTTGGCAGCGGGAATATCGCCAGCCTTGAAGCTTGCCTGAGCTGAAATCAAAGCTGCACGCGAAGCGTAGCCGCTACTGGCAAAACCTTCTGTTAATAATAGTGCCGCATCCCGGATTTTTGCAGCTTCACCACCCTTATCCAACTGTTGTTGAAGTACTGCATACAAATCAGCCGCTTGCTCCGCCTGCTGACTTTTGTAATGGTGCCATAACCGGTTACCAGCGACACTGGCAACCAGAATCGCCAAGCTCAGCAAAATAATATTGCCATTGGCAGCCCACCAGGCTTTTAACCGATCAATTTTTTCCTGTTCCTCAAAATCAAGTGCTGACATCGTATTATTCCTTCCTGACGGATTAGTTTTTTGTCGGATTAATTTTTCTTACTAGTATGCTAATTTCTGCCATATCCACACTTACCTGCTCGGCTGGTTCACGTAACGGTTTAAGGCTGATTTTCCTGACTTGCGCTTCATCATCTCCGATAATAGCCGCAAACTGGGCGCCACTGGCATCAGCTTTTTTCATTTGTCCTTTGAAAGCCCCCGCGCCGTTATGCAAAATCACTTTTACTCCCTGATCACGCAAATATTCAGCAACCTCCCATGCAAAACCAGTTGCCATTTCACCCTGATGAACCACATAAACATCAGGACGGTTCGCTGTGTATATTCCATTCAGATCAGCCATCAGCGCCAGGATTCGCTCAATTCCCATAGCGAAACCACAAGCAGGCGCCGGCTTCCCTCCTACCTGCGCAATCAGCCCATCGTAACGACCACCCGCGCAAATGGTGCCCTGCGCACCAAGACGATCGCTTACCCACTCGAATACCGTACGATTATAGTAATCCAGCCCTCTGACAAGACGCGGGTTGATCGTGAAATCTACTCCACGATTCCGCAGAATGGTTTGTAGAGACTCGAAATGCGCCAGAGATTCCTCATCCAGGTCATCAAACAGTCTGGGAGCATCTTTCAATAGCTCCTGCACGGCAGGGTTCTTGCTGTCAAGAATACGCAGTGGATTACTGTGCAAGCGACGGCGGGCATCTTCATCAAGCTGATCAGTAAATCTTTCGAGATAATTAATCAATCTGGCACGATAAATTGTGCGCGACTCCAGATTGCCAAGCGTGCCAATCTCCAGGCGAACAGGCGTGATGTCTAATAGACGCCATAACCTGGCACACATAATAATGTGTTCGGCATCAATATCGGGGCCTGCAAAGCCAAGTGCTTCAACACCAACTTGATGAAACTGCCGATAGCGCCCTTTTTGTGGACGTTCATGCCGGAACATCGGCCCGCTGTAATACAGCCGCTGCGGCCCGGTGTACAGCAAATTGTGTTCAATAACCGCGCGCACACAGGAAGCTGTCCCTTCCGGACGTAATGTCAGCTGCTCACCATTGAGATGATCGATAAACGTGTACATCTCTTTTTCGACGATATCAGTGACACTACCAATCGAACGTACAAACAAGTCAGTCTGTTCCACCACCGGTGTACGTAAATTACGATAACCATAAGTAGCAAGCCAAGTACGAATCGTATCTTCAAAATAGCCCCACTTATCGCTCTCGCCCGGCAGGATATCATTCATCCCGCGGACGGCACGAATTGCACTAGACATTAACGCTTTTTTTCTGGTAACGAGCACGTACGTATTCGTCAACAATGGAACGAAACTCCCCGGCAATATTGTCGCCCTTGAGCGTTACGGTTTTTTGCCCATCGACAAATACTGGCGCGACCGGATTCTCGCCCGATCCGGGCAAGCTGATACCGATGTTGGCATGTTTGCTCTCACCCGGGCCATTGACGACACAACCCATCACCGCCAGTGTCATGTTTTCAACACCATCATACTGATCCCGCCAGTCAACCATCTCCTCGCGAACGTATGCCTGGATACTTTCCGCCAGCTCCTGAAAATACGTGCTGGTGGTACGGCCACAACCTGGGCAAGCAGCTACCAACGGCACAAAGGCACGCAATCCCATGGTCTGCAGTATTTCCTGTGCAACGATCACTTCACGAGTACGGTCTCCTCCCGGTTCCGGCGTTAGCGAAATACGAATGGTATCGCCAATACCTGAGAACAACAGGGTAGACAGAGCCGCCGTTGAAGCAACGATCCCCTTGGAACCCATGCCGGCTTCGGTCAACCCCAGATGCAAAGCATAATCACACTGCCTGGCAAGCTCGCTGTAGACCGCAATCAAATCCCGCACACCGCTCACCTTGCACGACAGTACGATATGGTCGCGTGGCAGCCCGAGCTCTTCCGCCTTGGCAGCACTTTCCAGCGCAGAGGTAATCAATGCCTTACGCATGACTTGTCCTGCATCCAGTGGTTGCGGCAAACGGGCATTCTCATCCATGATGCGTGCCAGCATTTCTGGATCGAGGCTACCCCAATTGACGCCGATCCGTACTGGCTTGTCATATTTACAAGCGATCTCGATCAAGGTTGAAAATTGCTCATCACGTTTCTTGCCATGCCCGACATTTCCAGGATTGATGCGGTATTTCGCCAGCGCCTGTGCGCATTCTGGATACGTACTCAACAACTTGTGCCCATTGAAATGAAAATCTCCAACCAACGGCACATCGCAACCCATCGCATCCAGTCTCGCACGGATACCGGCGACTGCTGCAGCAGATTCTGCATTATTGACGGTAATTCTGACCAACTCCGAGCCAGCTCGTGCCAGCTGCGCTACTTGCTGAGTCGTGGAAATTTCATCAGCGGTATCCGTATTGGTCATGGATTGCACTACGACTGGCGCATCACCACCAATGATGACCGATCCCACTTTAACTCCAACACATTTTCTGCGTGAACTGACAAATATATTTGTTAACATGAGATTATATAAGTAATTGAATAGTTTGGTACTTAAACAGCCTGTTCATCGTAATTGATTACTCTAGCGAAAAGCGTGCAACGTCATCGTTACCGCGGGTATAGGGAGCAAGATCCACTTTGCGTCCATCATAAGTAAGCGTTACTCCTGCTGCATTACCAATCACCAGATACAACGGCGGCTTCCCATTGATTGTATGTTCGGAACCACGTGCATGAATTTTTTCCAGAATGACTTTACCTTCGCTATCTTTCACCTTGACCCAGGAATCGCGTGAAAAAGAAAAATGCAATGATTTAGCTGCTTCATGTTCTTCTGCTGCAGCAGATTCATTCGATTGATCAGTGGGCGGTTTTGTTCCGGCTAAAGCCTCCTTCACTTGATCGGGCTGCGTAACGGGCGGCAGAGCAAAAGGCGTTCCCGTAGAAAGAGATGGCAAGGTTGCCGGCAAAGGTAGTTCAATTGCTTCCTGCCCATCCGTAAAGTCACTTCCGGGCAGGGAAGGCAAATCCAGATCACCCAGTAAAGCAGATGACTCTTGATCAAGCTTGTCTGATTGAAAAAAAAGGTAGCCCACCAGCAATACCCCTATTATCAGCAGCGAATACAGCCACTTCCCGCCTCCGCCATCATGCCCATAACTCGAAAGTGGTTTGATCGGCTGCATACTTCGCACCAGACTGCCATCTGCATGTACTTGTGCTGGCAGGTTATGTGGCAGCATCTGCAGCAATTGATCCACATTGGTAAGTCGCAGTATCCGTGCATAATTACGCACATACCCTCTCAGGAAGGTAGAGGTAGGCGAAGGTAGCGAAGCATAGGACTGTGATTCAATTGCCGAAACTTGCTGCTCCGATAAACACAGACGGCGCGCCACTTCACTGAGACTCAGCCCCTGCCGGATTCTTTCATCACGCAACAACTCTCCCAGCGAAGTCGTTATGTTTGTTTCTGTCGACTTCTCGACTGGCTGATCGCTGGACGCAAGATTGGCAGAATCAGATAATTCCTCGCCATTCTGGTGAAGATCCAGCATGACTTCATCATCTGATAGCGGTTTGTTCTTAGATAGATCGTCAGGTGGTACCTGAACAATCTCTGCATCCGCCGGAATTTGTGATTCGTTGTCCCTCTGATTTTCACTCATGATTTACCTTACCTGCACGCAGTGCTCTTGCTTCCCTGGAATCAGGAAAGCGTCTCTGTAATTGAAAAGCATAATTTGCCCGCGCATTCATATCATTGCTTGCCTGGGCGATCCGAACAGCCAGCCATAAACTCTCAGCTGTGGCGGGATAAGTCTTTAAATGCCGTGCGATTTCAGACTCAGCTGTTTCCAGGTTGCCTCTTTTCAGATCGAGCTCAATCAATCCAAGCCGGGCAAGCGCATAGCCGGGGCGAATAATTAGTGCTTCACGAAAAAATGTCCGTGCGCGATCGTAATCGGGTAATTTCAATATGCATAAACCCGCATTTGTATAACTTTTTTCAGGAACATCGTATAGGGGATCGCTGATCGCCTGCATAAAATGACTGACCGACTGTTCGATCCGGCTCTCTCTCCGCTGGCAAAGAAACCAGCCATAATTGTTGTGAGTATCAGGATCATTCCCTGCGATTTTAAGAGCGCGTTCAAAATTCTCCTCTGCGCGTGTATCTTCCTGCAAGTCCATATAAATCAAACCCAGCATATTGTAAGCGGGGGCATAATCCGGTTTGGATTTGAGCGCAATACCGGCTTCCTCGATTGCCACCCGGTACTGGCCCCGCTGATAATACTGTCCCGCTAGTTCAGTATGCACGACCGCACTCTGTAATGCCTTCTGTTTTAACTCTTCCGGCGTGGATTTATCAGCAATGGATGTATGTGCACAGCCTGTGAGGTAAATCAGACAGAAAAATAACCATCCTGCAGCTAATTTTTTTGCCATAAAATCTAGAGATTTCATTTTTCAGGGATATCCAATTTACCCCGCCACAATTGAATTCAGAGCTGTTCGGCGGGTTTTATCCTGCACTTGTCCGGCAAGTTGACCACAAGCTGCCGCAATATCATCACCACGAGTTTTACGTACCGTGTTAACAATACCGGCCTCTGACAGTACTTCACGAAAACGGTCAATTGCAGCCGTGCTCGAACGTTGATAGCCAGAATTGACAAATGTATTAAACGGAATCAAATTCAGTTTACACGGAATGACTCTGACCAGCTGTACCAGTTCGCGCGCCTGCTCGATGCTGTCGTTGATACCGTCAAGCATAATGTACTCAAACGTCACGAAATCCCGTGGCGCCTCTGGAAGATAACGTTCGCAGGCAGCCAGCAACTCCTTAATTGGATATTTTTTGTTGATGGGCACCAGTTGATCACGTAAGGCGTCGTTGGGCGCATGCAGCGATACTGCAAGTGCAACCGGGCAGCGCTCGCGCAATCGATCAATAGCGGGCACCAGTCCCGAAGTACTGACGGTAACACGCCGACGTGACAACCCATAAGCATAATCGCTCAGCATCAGATCCAGCGCCTGCACCAGATTTTCAAAATTGGCCAGTGGCTCACCCATTCCCATCATTACGACGTTCGTGACCGCTCGCTCGGAATTGAGTGATTGATCGGTGCTCAACAACCGATTTGCCAGCCACAACTGACCAATGATCTCCGCAACGGTCAGATTACGGTTGAACCCTTGTCGGCCGGTCGCACAAAAACTACAGGCCAGCGCACATCCGACCTGACTGGACACACAGAGCGTACCGCGATTGGATTCCGGAATGAACACGGTTTCAACTGCATTCTTCTCGCCAGTTGAAATCAGCCATTTGCGCGTTCCATCGAAAGCGGCATGGTCACTAACGACTTTGGGTGGTTCAATCGCAGCCGTTCCTGCCAGTTTCTGCCGTAACTGTTTAGCCAGATCGCTCATTTCGGCAAATTCTGTTTTACCGGACTGATGAATCCAGCGCAGCAGCTGCCGGGCACGATAGGGTTTTTCTCCTATTTCCCGGCAGAAATCGACAAGCCCTTCTTCATTGAAATCCAGCAAATTAAGCATCTAATGAACTCTCTTGCCAACTTGGCAAAATTACGTCAAACCAACCCGTAAAATCCGGCCAATACGCGATCAACGCGAATAAATACTCAACGCAGGGAAAAAGCAGGCAATCTCAATCGTGGCGGCTTCAGGTGCATCAGAGCCATGGACGGCATTGGCATCGATACTGTCGGCAAAATCCGCCCGAATAGTTCCTTTTTCTGCTTTTTTCGGATCGGTCGCTCCCATTAACTCACGATTTTTAGCAATAGCATTTTCCCCTTCCAGCACTTGGATCATGACTGGCCCGGAAACCATAAAATCGACCAGATCCTTAAAAAAAGGCCGATCTTTGTGGACCGCATAAAACTGTTCCGCTTCATTTTTCGATAAATGAGTCATGCGCGCCGCAATGATTTTCAATCCAGCCGCTTCAAATCTGGCATAAATCTGACCAATCACATTTTTAGCCACAGCATCCGGTTTGATTATGGATAAAGTCCTTTCGGCAGCCATTAAATTCCTCATAAAATTAGTTTGTTGGAAAAAGGTATTCTAACAAAATTCCTTGCCGGATTTGGCCAACTATACAAAATGAATGACGAACAAATTGTTTTCCTGGCGAGTTGCAACAACATACCAGGGATTGGATTTATTTAAATATCGTCAGATTACGTATTCAATACTTTCTAAAAGCCGTGAGTAAAAAATGTTGACGCAGCATATAACTGGCATGTTAGGGAACATTTTTTGTGAGCAATGAAGTATTGTGATGAGATGAGGTAAGCAGGCAATCCTCGAAAGGGATGCTCGCAAATATAAATTTTTAGAGGCACCTTAAAGTAAAATTAATGGCCTGTGTCTGAATATTTTTTGATTAGACCAGTTCATCGGAATGGTAATCCTGATTATCACTCTGAAAAATTGTGATAGAAAACTCATTTTCACTGCGTGCAACAATAGCTGCAACAACAGTATCACCCGTAACATTAACTGCGGTTCTGAGCATGTCCAGCAAGCGATCGATTCCCATGATCAATGCAATGCCTTCCAAGGGTAATCCGACCTGCTGAAACACCATTGCGAGCATTATCAGTCCCACACCGGGAACACCAGCGGTACCAATTGAGGCGAGAACGGTCATCAAGATGATCATCAGGTAACTGCCTAATCCTAGTTCGATCCCGTAAACATTGGCAATGAATACTGTCGCCACGCCCTGCATAATGGCAGTACCATCCATGTTGATGGTAGCACCGAGTGGAATGACAAATGAGGCAATGGAATTATTGATACCGAGGCGCTTTTCCGCAGTACTGAGTGTGACTGGAAGGGTAGCATTGGAGCTGGCGGTACTAAAGGCAAATATCAACAAGCCCCTTATTTTACGCATGAATTGCTTAGGGTCGAGTCGCCCAAGTAATTTCAGCAACAACATGAGGGTGCCGACTGTATGCAGGAGGAGTATCGCCACCACGCTGCCAAAATACCCCATCATTGGCAGAATCAAACCGGGGCCGTGCGTCGAGAAAGTTTTGGCCATCAGTGCAAACACCCCGTAGGGTGCAACATGCATCACCAGTTTGACGATCTGCATCATGACTTCATTTAATTGATCGAATAGCACAACGACGGGGCGGGCACGTTCACCGACAGCTATCAGGCCGGTCGCGAACAAAACCACGAAGAAAATGATCTGTAACATTTCGCCCTGGGCAAATGCGGCCACCGGGTTAGTCGGCACCAGATTGATCAGAGTCGTTACCAGTGATGGCGGAGCCTGAATATCAAGTTCGACAGTACTAGATGCGACCAGGTTAATTCCCTTACCGGGTTCCAGTATTAGTGAGATGCCCAGTGC
This sequence comes from Nitrosomonas mobilis, assembly GCF_900103035.1. Lineage (GTDB taxonomy): Bacteria > Pseudomonadota > Gammaproteobacteria > Burkholderiales > Nitrosomonadaceae > Nitrosomonas > Nitrosomonas mobilis. The sequence goes on along the minus strand of NZ_FMWO01000102.1, from coordinate 11,836 downwards.
CAACGTAATAGCCAGGGCTGTCGTCAGAATAAACAGTAAAAATGCCTTGAATCCGACGCGTCCAAGCTTGCGGATGTCGCCAACTGCACAGATGCCACTGATCAGCGAACAAGTTACTATCGGCACGACCAGCAGTTTGAGGAGGTTGATGAAAGTGGCGCCAACGATATGAAACAAGCCTTCCACCAGATATTCCTGAATCAGATTGACCTGGATGAAAAAGATATTGATCAGACTGCCAGTGGCAAATCCTGCGATCATCCAGATCAACAGCCTGGTAGTAAATTTCATGGTTGCGCACGCTGACTGGAGGAACAAAGAATGGAAGAACCAGGAACCCCTTGCCGGGGAGTGCAGATGAAGCGCTTACCAGCAAGCGTAATACAAATAAATCCTGTAAAACAAGCTACTAGAAAGCAGGTCTGCAGAGAATATCCCTGTTTTTTCCGGACAGGGATACACTCAGAATCAAATAATGCGGCCTGCTGGCAATAGCAGAAGAGTGTTACGGCTGCTTCTGATTCTGAAAGCGGTTGCCATATTTCTGGTTGAATTTTTCGACCCTGCCCGCAGTATCAACAATTTTTTGTTTGCCAGTATAAAAGGGGTGGCAGGCCGAGCACACCTCGATGTGTAAGGGCTTATTAAGTGTCGATCTGGTAACGAATGTTTCGCCACAACTACAAGTTACCGCTATTTCATTATATTCCGGATGAATCCCTGCTTTCATTTGTGTTTTCCTCATAAAGGCGGATTTTCTAAACCAGGCATTATTACTTAATAAACGTCCTGCTGCAACTACAGTATAGAGAACAAATAAACTGTCCTTGAAATCACTTTTTTGACTGGATCGAGATTTCCTTGGCCAGTACATAAACCGCGGGCAGGATGATCAACGTCAGTACCGTAGCCGAGACCATGCCGCCAACCATCGGTGCGGCGATGCGTCGTGTCACTTCGGAGCCAGTACCCGTGCTCAGCATCACTGGCAGCAGGCCTAAAACACTGCCCGCGATGGTCATCATGACCGGACGTATCCGGCTCGTCGCGCCTTCTGTTACTGCAGCATAAAGATCGCTGGTCGTGACAATCTCACCTGCGGCATGGCGCTTTGCCTGGATGGCTCCAAACGCCTGATCGAGAAAAGTCAGCATGACGACGCCCGTCTCTGCCGCAATCCCGATGAGACCAATGAAGCCGACTGCTGCCGCGATACTCAGGTTGTAGCCAAGCCAGTCCATCAGCCAAATACCGCCGACCACGGAAAAGGGTACTGACAGCATGACAATCAGAGTTTCGGTAAAACGGTTGAAGTTCAAATAGATCAGTACAAAGATAATCAGCAGCGTAAATGGCACCACTATTTTCAATTTTTCGGTAGCGCGTTGCATATACTCGAACTGACCACTCCAGACGGCATAGTAGCCAGGTGGAAATTGCACCTGATCAAGTACGGCCTGCTGCGCATCCGCAATATAGCTGCCGATATCGCGATCATGAATGTCAACAAAAATATAGGCGGCCAGTAGTGCATTTTCAGTGCGGATAGCAGGCGCGCCCTGCACCAGCCTGACTCGGGCAAGCTGGCCGAGCGGAATCATTGCGTCTCCCATGGCGGGCACCAGCACCTGCGTGGCAATGGCTTGCGGATCGCTGCGCAGCTCACGTGGGTAGCGCATCGTGACGGCATAGCGTTCACGGCCTTCCACCGTGGTGGTAATCGTTTCTCCTCCCAGTGCAGCGGTAATCACATCCAGCAAATCGCCGACTGCCAGTCCATAGCGCGCCAACGCCATGCGATCAGGTTCAATATCGAGATAATAGCCGCCGGTGGTCCGTTCTGCGTAAGCGCTGCTGGTGCCCGACACGGTTTTGACTGCCGCTTCGATCTGTTTTCCTAGCTTTTCCAGCTCCATCAGATCATTACCGAATACTTTGATTCCGACTGGTGTGCGGATGCCAGTGGTGAGCATGTCGATGCGGTTTTTGATCGGCATTGTCCATGCGTTGCTGAAGCCGGGAAGTTGCAGTGCCTGATCCAGCTCCGTGATCAGCTTGTCGAGGGTCATGCCGGGACGCCAGTCATTTTCGGGCTTCAGGTTGATGATGGTTTCGGTCATTTCCAGCGGGGCCGGATCGGTTGCGGTGTTGGCACGCCCGGCTTTGCCGAATACCGATGCCACCTCCGGAAAGCTTTTGATAATCTTGTTCTGGGTTTGCAGGGTTTCTGCTGCTTTCGTAACCGAAATGCCCGGCAGTGTCACGGGCATATACAGCAGCGTACCTTCATTCAACGGTGGCATAAATTCGGTGCCCAGTCTTTGCGCCGGGTAAATGGTTAATCCCAGCACCAGGAACGCTGCTACGAGGATCGTTTTTTTCCATTGAATAACCCGGGCAATGATAGGCAGGTATAACAGGATCATCAGCCGACCCAGCGGATGATCCTGTTCGCGCGGAATACGATCACGCAGTAACAGCATCATCAGTGCCGGCACCAGCGTAATGGAAAGTAGCGCGGCGCCTGCCATGGCAAATGTCTTGGTCAGGGCGAGCGGCTCGAATAAGCGTCCCTCCTGGTCCTGCAGCGTGAATATCGGCAGAAATGAAACAATAATAATCAGCAGGCTGAAGAACAGCGCCGGACCAACCTCCCGACAGGCGGCAATGATAGCTTGCCTGCGCGCTGCGGTAGATGCGCGGTCACCGAGTCTCGCGAGATGTTTGTGCGCATTCTCGATCATGACAATGGTCGCGTCGGTCATTTCTGCAATGGCGAGCGCAATACCTGCCAGGCTCATGATGTTGGAATTGATGCCCAAGTGGAACATGGCGATGAACGCAACGAGTACGCCGACCGGCAGCATGATGATCGCGACCAGAGCGCTGCGCACATGCATGAGGAAAATCGCACTCACCAGTGCGACGATGATGACCTGTTCGACCAGCACCTCGCTCAGCGTGGCAATGGCACGCTCGATCAAGCCGGAGCGGTCATAAACTGGCTGTATTTCAATCCCTTCCGGCAGACCTGGTTTCATCTCATCCAGCTTTGCTTCAACATTGCGGATGACATCGAGCGCGTTCTCGCCATAGCGTGCGACGACAATGCCTGAAACCGCTTCCCCTTCACCATTGAGTTCGGCAATGCCGCGACGCTCATTCGGCGCCAGCTCGATCCGGGCGACATCACGTAACAATACCGGTATGCCTTCATGCGCCTTCACCACCAGATGCTCAAGATCGCTGATGCCACGCAGGTATCCTTTGCCGCGTACCATGTATTCAGTTTCGGTCAGCTCGATCACCCGTCCGCCGACGTCGCGATTACTCTGGGCGACGACATCGATCACCGTTTTGAGCGAGATGCCAAAGGCTTGCAAATGCTGTGGATCAAGCGTGATCTGGTAGGTTTTCTCGAACCCGCCGACACTGGCGACTTCTGAAACACCCTCTGTTGCTGCTAATTGATAGCGCAGAAACCAGTCCTGGATACTGCGCAGTTCATCCAGCGAATGATCTTTGGCTGTCACGGCATATTGATACACCCAGCCTACACCGGTGGCATCCGGGCCGAGCGCCGGCTTGACATCCTTCGGCAATTGATTGGTGGCAAAACTCAGATATTCCAGCACACGCGAGCGTGCCCAGTAGATATCGGTGCCGTCCTCGAATATGACATAGATGAATGACGCGCCAAAAACCGATAAGCCGCGCACAACTTTTGATTTTGGCACACTCAGCATGGCCGTCGTGAGCGGATAGGTGATCTGATCTTCGACTACCTGCGGTGCCTGGCCAGGATATTCCGTGTAAATGATAACCTGGACATCAGACAGATCCGGAATGGCATCAACCGGCGTTTTCCATACGGCATATGCGCCCCAGATAATGATTGCAACGGTTGCCAGCAATACCAGAAAAACGTGCCGTATTGACCACTCGATGACCTTGCCGACCATCTCAGTGTCCTCTGTGGCCGCTGAGGGCAGGATTGTCATCGACTGGCCGGATGGCAACGATGACATACTCGCCAGCGGATTGCTCGATAAAATCGAATATCACCTTCTGCCCGGGTTGCAGCGAACGCAGCCAGTCCGAATCGGTTAACCGGAAATCCATTCGCATCGCAGGCCAGTTCAAACTGGCAATCGGCCCATGCGCCAGCGTGAGTGTGGCATGCGCAAAATCGATAGCTTCGATACTGCCTTCACCCTGGTGTATTGCCGTTTCCGATCCGGTGGCCGTAGCAGGTGGCGCGTGGGATTTGTCATCCGGCAACATGGAATGGCCGTCATGATCAAAACCGTTGAGCGCTGCTTTGAGATTACTTTCCGCATCGATGAGGAAATTTGCCTTGATCACTACGGCTTCCTCCGCTTCCAGTCCACCCAATACTTCGACATAGCCATCGGCGCGCGCGCCGAGCTTCACAGTGCGTGGTTCAAACCGGCCCTCACCCAGATCAACCAGTACCAGCTGCCGCGTACCGGTATCAAGCACAGCTGAATCTGCCACGGCCAGCACCTTGTTGTCACGGTGGAAAGAAGCGAATTCAACATGTGCATACATGGCAGGTTTGAGCAGGTCATCAGTGTTGGGTAGTTTGATGCGCACAGTGGCGGTGCGGGTCTCGGGGGTGATTGTGGGGTAAATGAAATCCACTTCTCCGTTGAGCGCCATGTCCGGATAGGCGTCGACCCGGACGGTTGCTGTTTGACCGGGATGGATCAGGCCGATGTCCTGTTCAAATACATCCGCCAGCGCCCATACACTGGATAAATCTGCGATCTGGTAGAGTATTTCTCCCGATTCGAAGCGTTTGCCTTCAATCGAAGGTTTTTCCAGTACCACACCGCTCGCCCGGGATCGAAGAGGCAGGTATTGCCAAATTTCGCCTTCCCGCTGCAAGCGTTGCAATTCAGTCTCCGCGATATCCCAGTTGCGCAACCGTTGCAAGGCACTCTCTGCCAGCCTTTCCATACCGGCACGGGCTTCAAGCCCGCCGCTCGCGACCCCGTGCATCCCTTTTCTGGCGAGCAGGTATTCATGTTGCGCGGTGATCAATGCGGGGCTATAAACTTCCATCAATAGATCACCTTTTTTGACGGCTTGACCAGTGGTATTGACATGTAGTCGCTGGATCCAGCCTTCGAATTTTGGAGTCAACGTGTATAACCGGCGCTCATCCGGCTGAATAGTCGCCACCGCTCTGACCGTGCGAATCAGTTGGCGCAATGTTACCGCTTCAGTTCGCACACCCAGTTTCTGTACTTTTTCGGTATCGATTCTAACGATACCGTCATCAGGAGACGGTGCTTCTCCTGCGTAAACAGGTAGATAATCCATGCCCATTGGATCTTTTTTGGGCGTCAGTGAGGTATCCGGCAATCCCATCGGATTGCGGTAGTAGAGAATTTCCCTGTCTGAAGGTGCGGGTGAGCTGGGCGCGCTGCTTGCAGTTGTGTCCGACCGGCTGCTGCCCCACCAATAACCGGCGGCCAGCGAAGCCGTAACCAGAAAAATGATGAACACGGTTCTGATAATAGATGTTTGCATAGAATCTCGTCAGTTTGCTTATATTTCAGGTAATCAATATGAAAGGTATTTTTGGAAATTCATACCTCACTACTCATGAAAAACATTTCCTCACATATAAACTATTTGCAGAATCAACATTTTTTACTCGCGACCCGAAGAATAGGGTGCTGAACCCGTAAGCAGGTCAATCTGCGCCAGCGCCTTGACGTGATTCGCCATTGTCGTCACCAGGTTGATCTCGTAATCGAATACGGCCAGCTGGCTATCGAGCAAGGTGAGAAAATCGACCTGCCCGACCTGATAAGCAGCGAGCGCGGATTCGACTGTCAATCTAGCTTGTGGCAGTATGGTCGTTCGATATAATTGAATCGACTTGAAATTCTGCTCGGCCGTGGCCACCTGCTGACGTAAATTGGCGGCAATTTCGTTACTTTGTGCCTGATATAGATCCAATGCCTGATGGTGCATCGCAAGGGATTCGGCGATACGAGGTTCAATTTTGTCGGCACGCCATAGCGGCAGATTGATTGCCACTGTCATCGTAACCATATCGGGACGCCGGCTGCCGTCGAGCATGCTGTCGCGCTGACCATACGACAAGCGCACATCGAAGTCCGGGTAGTAATCCTTGCGCGCCAGCTCCAGCGCTTTCTGGTTGCGTGCCGCGAGGCTCTGCAATGCAAGCAATTGGGGCCGTTGCGCCAGGGCTGTTTCCCGCAGGGATTCCAGATTCAGGGCGGTTGACTGTATGGATGGCGGTGCAGGATTCAGCGTCGCTGCGTAAGTACTCTGTCCCAGGGTGCGAATCAGCTCGGCTTCGATCACGGGACGTTCCCGCGCCAGTTTGAGCAACTCGTTCTGCATTCTGGAGACCTGTGTTTGTGCTTTTAGCGCATCGGCCTGACTTCCTATGCCTACGGCGTAATGTTGCTCGGCCAGATGCAGCAACCCTTCCAGCGTCAATTTGTTTTTTTCGATCAGCCGCGTCGTTTCCAGTGTCAGCCACAGGTCAGCATAAGCCACCTTAAGATCACGCACCACGCGGTTTACGGTCTCCTGCCAGGCGTATTCGGTCGATTCCGCATCCTTGCTTGCAACTGCCTTACGTAGCCCGCGCTTGCCGGGAAAAGGAAATCGCTGGGACAGACCGATCATTTTCATGGTCATGTCTTCGCGATTGAACGGCGAGGAAGTCAATGGCGCGTTGATTACGCCGGCCTCCAGCATAGGGTCATCCAGGGCTTCTGCGGGCGATATCCTCTGCCGAGCTGCTTCACGCTCTCGTAATGCAGCCTGGATTTCCGGATTGTTTTCCAGTGCTTCGGCGATCAGGTCAGCCAGCGGCGTAACTGGCCCGATCGTCTCTAGGGTGCTTTCTTGCTGCGATATGGGTGAATGCGTATGGTTTCCAGCGCTTGCCTGCTGCGGATCGAGCGGCAGGAGCAACCCAAGTAACCATACTGCGACATACCGTTTCGGGATGATGGAAAATATATTACTGGTGCATTTTTGGAATGGAGCCGCCATTTTATGAACCTTCTTTATGGATAGTCTGCATTATCTATTGAGCAGGTCGAATCGCCGTGATGACATATTCTCCACTCGTTTGCATGAAGATGAAGATTACCTTGTCATTCGCCTTGATTCCCTGTAAGCGCACGTGTTCACCGACTCTGAAATTCATGGTCATAGCAGACCAGTTGAGAGAATCAATCGGGGCATGGGCAAGTCTCGCGATACCCTTGTCCAGGTCGATCATCTGCACCGTTGCGACTCCCTCATGAGATTCGGCACTGGCATGGACAGACTGCATGGCGATTTCCCCAGCCAGCAAAAAAATCATAAAGATATTAATAAAAATAATCCGCAAATTTCTTTTCATGTCTTTGTTCCTGATACGTGCACAAATAATTCTGATGATTCAGGCAGACGGATGCTATTCGAGCCATTGGCAGGATGCAGCATGTTTTTCGCTTGATGATGCGCCCGGAGAAACAGCTAGAGGGCATCACTAGACAAAGATGTCTACCGAAATAAAAGATTCTTGCCTGCATCAATAAACAGGCAAAATTCTCGGCTATAGATAAGTGGAGCGGAAAGGAATGAAGAAACGAGAAAAAATTAGATACAAAGGCGGCCCGATGGCAGGCACAAAGACGGAATATGAAGTGACAGGTAAAAACCCGGAATTCAGATTAGCTACATGAATTATCGCAGGTAACCCCAGGATAACATCGAATAACGGGTTCTCATCGGCAAGCCTGGATTTGCTTACGGAATATTCGCAATACTCCAGGCAGAGTTGCGCAGTAGGTGCGGCGGGTTCAGCGCAGGGTCCTTCCATCTGTGCCATGCCTTGCTGCGCGGCTAACTGCGGCATGACAAAACACGCTTCCAGCATGATCTTGACCTGAACAGCAAGCAGGGCGAAGAGCAAAATGCAGCTTATTATCTGTTTCGGGGTACCAAATGATCGCCGACTGGCACCGGCAGGGATGAAAGCAGACCTCATCGTCGGTAGTGAAGTGTTAGCTCCATTCCACTTATGGCGTCATCAGTTTTGAGTCGGTTGCAAATTGCTTGAAGGTCGCGTCATACCCATCTCGTGGGGTGGGGTTGGATCAGTTGTGCCTGTACGCCGAAAACCAGTGAACACAGAATGATTGTTGCTAACAAACCAGCATGTACCCTCATGATGTTTAACTCCAATATTTTTTACAGCTTGGTGTCGGTTTGGTCGAGTGGATTTAATATACACCCAAGGCCATTGTTGTCAATGAATTCCTGATGCGCTGATAGGTGATTACTGTGACGTCGTATTGACATAAAAGAATCCATATATATTTTAATACGGACGTAAGTCTGATTGAGCCAGGCGGAAACTGACTGCATGGACCGATTGTACAGCGGTCAGATTACTAAACCATTCAATCCGGACAATACAACCTCAAGTTGCCGTTCCACATCAGATTTAAATAAAGTTTCTGAAATAGTTGACGTCATTATCTTTGAGAATGACTGTTGCCAACATAAAATCACAATGATGTCAGTTAGTTGGAATTCGGCATGATATCTATCAGACAAGTTGATATTTTTGTAAGGCAAATAATGTCGTATATATTACGTTAGGCTCCTGACCACATGGTGAAGATTCACACTCATTACGATAATCTGAAGGTGGCTCGTAACGCGCCGCCTGAAGTCATCCGAGCGGCATACAAAACGCTCTCGCAAAAATTTCACCCAGATCGAAACCCCGGAAATGCAGAAGCTGCGCGAATCATGGCAATTATCAATACTTCATACGAGGTGTTATCCGGCCCTGATAAGCGCCAAGAGCATGACCTATGGGTGGCACAACAAGAGCGAGCATCCGCGCAAACGACAAAGCCAAACAATCAACCGAAACAGACGCCACGACAAGTCCCAACACAGCCGCCACCACTTCCAAAGGCAAGCGCTGGTGGAGTTATTGCGCATGTCCTAAGAAATTGGCGTCTATACGGCATCGCTACCTATTTTGTTTGGATTTGGGCTACCGACAAGCCGAGTACGCCACCGCCAGGACCAAAACCGTATCAAGCAAATCCGGCGCCAGTGCACCCTGAATATGTAAGGCTAAGCACAGCGCCAAATGGTCAGCCTTGGCCAGTTTCCGCCGGTTATGTTGGAGGCTACAAGCGTTTGTACGCGGATGGTCTCTCAACGGTTACGGTAGATAACAGCCGAAACGATGCTGATGTTTTTGTTAAATTGGTTTCTCTGGACGGTGCGCAGGCTTATCCAGTCCGTCAGTTCTTTATCCCTGCGTTCGGCAGCTTCACTTTGAACAAAATTACTGCAGGAAGCTACGACATTCGCTACCGCGACCTTGGCAATGGCGGCCTGTCCCGCTCGGAGGCGTTTAATCTCGAAGAAATCCAAACTTACGACGGCGTTCAATACAGCAATATCACGATGACGCTGTACAAGGTGCAGAATGGAAACATGCAAACCTATAGCTTGTCTGAAGCGGAGTTCTGAGCTTAACGAGTAAGGTTAGGTCGTGCTAGCCACGACCTGAACATCTCGTTCAAGGTGGACGGCTACGTCGCCGCTCAACTCCAGCGTTAGCTCTTACGAAAATGTATATGCGCTATCAAGGAAAAATAACAAACTGGAAAGATGACAAGGGCTTTGGATTCATATACCCAAACGGGGGCGGAAATCAGGTCTTCGTTCACATTAGGTCGTTTTCGAATCGGCAGAGAAGGCCGGTCGGAGATGAAATCGTGACCTATGAACTCAAGGTCGATACCAAGGGTCGAGCGCAAGCTATGAATGTCGCATTCGTCGGAGAGCGTGCATCGTCAAATATTTCAACTGAGCGGCGCAATGCCCCACTCGTTTTGGTCGCCACTTTTCTCATTTTTGTGACAGCGTCTGCCTTTGTCGGCAAGTTACCCTTTGCTGTCTTATGGCTCTATCTCGCTGGCAGTGCCGTTGCATTCCTTGCCTATGCATTTGATAAATCCGCCGCAAGAAAAGACCAACGGCGCACTCCAGAAAGCACCTTACACTTCTACGCGTTAATTGGCGGCTGGCCCGGTGCCTTAGCTGCTCAAAGGCTGCTCCGTCACAAATCCAGGAAACAGTCTTTTCAAATTGTGTTTTGGGCCACCACCGTTCTAAATTGCTGCGCCCTTGCCTGGTTATTTTCGCCCTCAGGCTCCGAGGCGCTTCGTTCTTTTCTTGGCGAGGCGTGATAGAAAAAAAGGGCGCTACACTTTCTTATTGGATTCAGTTACAACCCATAAATACCAAGACTAAGCAGAACTGTATTTACCGGGATACCGCATCACATCACGCAGCGAAGAAACCGAAGAGAAAGAATAATATAGGGTAGCGGCCCCTTTTTATTTTGTAAGACAAATAATGTCATATATATTACGTTAGCCATTAAAGAAGGATGTGCATGACCGATTTAGTCACAATTGCCCAAGCCATAGCCATCATGATTGCATGCTGGGCAATTATTTCAGGTGTCGGAGCATGGAAACGGGAATTCATTGGTAAACGTAAGATCGAGCTGGCTGAGGAAACGCTAGCCGTATTCTTTGAAGTCAAGGATGCAATCTCATTTATCAGAAATCCATGGTCTAGCGGTACTGATGGCAGCACGCGCAAACGGGCACCCCATGAAACTGAGGCAGAATCTCAGCTACTTGATCGAGGCTATATCGTATTCGAGCGCTACGAATCGAAGAAGGACATATTTGTTCGGTTTAATACCATGAAGTATAAGTTCATGGCAGTATTTGGAACAGAAACGGAAACCATTTTTCAGGATACAAACAAAACTCTCAATTCAATTTTCTCGTCAGCAAACATGCTAGCCACGCATTATTGGCAACGTCAAGGCCACGTAAAAATGGAGCCTGACGAATTTCAGGAGCACCTTGATGAAATGCATAAGCATGAGGGTATTTTCTTGGATCGATACAACGAAAATGACGAAAGGGCACCTCGAATAACCCGAGGTTTTCAGTAAATCCTGCCGCAAAATGATGACCGCGGCCGAATTCGGTTCGATTTCCATGACAAATCGCCGCTTTTCCTGGCGATGTCGCGCCGTTTTTACCTCGAATCGCCCAGGACATTGGCGATTAGGCCCATTTCGGGTGTCACAAGGCCCTGATTCCTGTCTCTTCGAAGTAGACCAGTCGCTTCAGGTTGTAGCAGGCTGCCACCATCGTCATCGCAAAGTTGGCCCGCGCCTGACCGATAGTGCGCAGCAACTTGCCGCCCATCTGCTCGATAGCGCCGAACACGTGCTCGACTCGTGCGCGCGTCTTGGCAATACGTTTGTTGCGTCGCTGCTGGCACTCGGACAGCAGCTTGTTGCGCTTGCCCTTCCGCTGAATCTGGTTTCGGAAACCGTTCTCCTTGAGCCAGGCTTCGCGCTCCTCCGACGGGTAGCCTCGATCGGCATAGACATCACGACTCGTGTTGCTCGTGTCAAAGACGTTGTCAAAGTGCTGGCTATCGTGCGTGGAGGCGGTATCGGTCTCAATCCGGCGGATGATCTTGTGCTTCTTGTCGACACTGATTGACAGCTTGTAGCCGAAGTGGCTCTTGCCGTGTTTCTTCGTCCAGGTCGCGTCGGTGTCCTTCTGGCGCCGCTTCGCCGGCTTCCAGTCGGCGGGCATCGCGCCTTGCTTGATGAGTCCTTTCTCGCCTCGGCTGTTGTGCTGCCTGGGCGCCGGCACCAGCGTGGCGTCGATGATCTGACCGCCACGCGCGATGAATCCATGTT
>NZ_FMWO01000103.1 GCF_900103035.1 Nitrosomonas mobilis | reverse complement strand
CGCACATGCCTATTGCCGAATTTCAAGCTATCTGCAATCCATGGCCAACAAGGGATATAACCCACTTGTCGCTATTCAAATAGCGTTGGCCGGTGAAGCTCATAAAGTATGGGGTGAGTAGTTACCTCAGAAGAATCATTCCGAGCTAAATCCAGGCGGTAATTTCAAAATGAAACCGGAATAAGATGCGCCGTTCAGTCGACGCGTATCCAGACTTTCAATTCGTAGCTCTGGCCCACCGGTTTCGACCGGTGGTTATTTAGTCGTGCTGCTTAAAGAGCAGCAGTTTTCTTGCTAAAAATAGGGTTTTTAGGTGAGTATTAAATAACGATGAGACATAAATACTTGAAATTTGACCTTGATCAACATTTGTTATACCCCTTTCAGGCATATTGCACACTTTAGTAAACAGATTGAGTTCAATAACTTAAAAATAAGAAGAGGTAAACATGGGTATTAAACTAATTATCAGTGTGGCAATGGTATTGGCATTAGTCGCATGCGGAAAGCCTTCTACGCCAGAGGGACCAGATCCTTCAGCTTTATGGTAAAACAGTGTCATCAAATTCCAGACAGCGCTCAAGAGGGGAGGGGGGTAAACTCAGAACGTTGGAGAACTAAAGTGTAAGGGGTTATTACCTTAAGTTAGTACCGTTACTGCTATACTGTCATAATTCGTTTTTTTGTATTATGACAGTATGCGTAGTATTTCTTCGCGTGAGCATCCTTTTTATAAGAAGATGCTAAAGCTGCAAGCATCTTCGACTTATCGTCAAACAGAGAAGCTGGCGTTACTGGATGGCGTGCATCTGGTTGAATCCTATCTTGCGTGTGGTGGCATGCCACTAAGTTTGATTATCAGCGAATCTGGCAGTCAGATTCAAGAAATCAGACATATAATCAATCAAACAAAAGCAGTGTCAGCCTTGGACCGCTGGGCGCTGAGCGATGCTTTGTTTAAGCATATTTCTTCTGTAAAAACACCCGTTGGTATTTTAGCGCTAATGCAAGTACCGGCGCCCCCAGGCATTGGCAGAATCCAGGATTGTTCATTTGGAGTCATGCTGGAGACCATTCAAGATCCCGGTAATTTGGGTTCAATATTACGTTCTGCTGCAGCAGCAAGTGTAAGTGATGTATTTTTATCGGCTGGTTGTACGGATTGCTGGTCCCCCAAGACCTTGCGTGCTGGCATGGGAGCGCATTTCCATTTGCGGCTGCATGAAGATATCGACTTGATAAAACTGACAGGCGAATATGAAGGTGAAGTTGTAGCGGCAACTATGCGTGATGCGGTTTCCGTTTATACAGCCAATTTGCGGGAGCCGATCATATTTGCTTTTGGAAATGAGGGCAATGGTTTGTCAGAAGAGCTTTTAAAACAAATTAACAGGCGCATCAAGGTCGTTATGCCGGGAAAGATAGAATCATTGAACGTTGCAGCAGCAGCAGCAGTCTGTTTGTTTGAGCATGTCAGGCAAAGACAATTGTAAACACAACCTTAGCTGTTTTCTTTTTCTTTTTCCTTTTCCTGACTGCCTGGATTCATTATAGTGGCTGCGTTGTTAGCCTGTTTGATTGTCAGGCCAGCCAGCACGATTCCCAGTTCGTAAAGCAAATATAATGGCACAGCCAGCAAAAATTGTGAAATGACATCTGGTGGCGTGACGATTGCGGCAATTACAAATGCGCCTACCAATACATAGTGACGAATTGCTTTCATCTTTTCGATCGGAACAATGCCGGCTCTAATCAGAACCAGAACGAATACCGGTACTTCAAAAGTAATGCCAAAAGCCAAGAACATCGATAATACGAAATTGAGATATTCCCCAATATCCGTCATGACCGCTACGCCTTCTGGTGCAAAATGGATGATAAATTCAAATACCAGTGGCAGTACCGCAAAATAGGCAAAGGACATCCCCAGGAAAAACAGAATACTGCTGGCAATAACCAATGGCAGGAATAAACGTTTTTCATGAGCGTAAAGTCCGGGCGCGACAAATGCCCAGACTTGATACAGTGTATGGGGCAGAGTGAGTAGGAATGCTGCCATCAGCGCTACTTTCATGGGTATGAAGAAGGGAGTGGCAACAGCAGTTGCGATCATCTGCCCGCCTTGAGGCAGTTTTTCCAATAACGGATGCGCCAGTATGTTATACAGTTCTCGTGCAAAAAAACCGCATGGCAAGAAAGCTGTAAATAAAACCAGGAAAACCCGGATCAATCGGGTGCGCAGCTCCACCAGATGCGCAATGAAGGTATTCTCATCATCCATCAATTGTTATGCACTGAAATTCGTTATGAAATATTTGGCTGGATGATTTTACGCATCATGCTGATTTTTATTGGCAGCCAATTTGGCCACACCGGTTTCTGGATCAGCAATAGGTGATTCCGGCTGGGAAGCACCTTGAGCAGGGATTCCAGGGTGTGTAATTTTCTGGGCGGCATCGGGGGCGTCGGTATTTTTGCTGGTCGCAGTTGAAGAAATATCAGTAGATTGCTGAATTTGAGACATTTCCTTGTTTAGCGAATCCTTAAATGTGCTGATATTATCCTGCATGGTATCCTGCAGTTTTCTAAGATTGTCCAGTTCTATTTCAGCGCGAAGATCACTTTTGACACGCTCTACATAGCGCTGAGCGCGCCCCAGCAAGTGTCCGATAGTGCGGGCGACGACCGGCAACTTTTCCGGGCCTAGCACGATCAAACCAACGATCATAATGATCATTAGTTCAGCAAAGCTGATATCAAACATCAGTCAACCCAGGAGGTATTCTGTACACTTATGGTCAAACCTTGGGCTGGTCTTTGTCCTTAATTTCATGTTCAACAGATAGATTGTTTATTTGCTGTGAAGGGGGGGGGGGAGCTGGCGGAGACGATGATGTGTCGTCATCGGCACTTTTCATGCCTTCCTTGAATCCTTTAACCGCACCACCCAGATCACTACCTAAATTACGCAGTTTTTTAGTGCCGAATACCAAAACCACAATTGCCAGCACGACCAGCCAATGCCAGATACTGAATGTTCCCATTATTTACTCCCCTGAAAACAGTTTAATCATATTTAATCATGGCTGGCAGACGATCATTTCCGGAAATGATATGAATATGGAGATGTGCCACCTCCTGTCCACCGACCCGCCCCGTGTTGATGATTGTCCGAAATCCATCATTGCAACCCTGTGCTGCAGCCAACCCTGGAATTAGACACATCATTTTGCCCATTAGTTGTTGATGATTGCTATCGATCTCGCTCAGGGCGCCGATATGCAGTTTCGGAATCAGCAGAAAATGGATGGGTGCAACCGGATGAATATCCAGGAACGCCAAGGTATCTTCGTCTTCATGAATGATACCGGCAGGAATTTCTTTTCTGATAATTCTGCAAAAAATACAATCTTCATCCATCACTTTACTTTTATCCTGTCATTGTCAGTTAATCTGCAGCGTAACCGAGTTTACTGGCTGGTCGATCGCGATGCTTTCTCATCGATGCCGGATATCCCTTCCCGTCGCGCCAGCTCCTGTAGAACGACATCGGGTGAGATTCCATGATGTGCGAGCATTACCAGAGTGTGAAACCATAAATCGGCCGTTTCATAAATAATCTGATCAGCATCGCCGTCCTTGGACGCCATGATCGTTTCAGCCGCTTCTTCCGCTATTTTTTTCAGGATTTTATCCTGGCCACTTGCTAACAGTTTGGCAACATAAGAACTGGCGGGGTCAGCATGTCTGCGCGCTTCGATGGTATCCGAGAGTCGCCGCAATATAGTGGATGATGTCATTTATTATAAATTAGCGAGGGGTCTTTGATGACGAGAGTTGCCTCGACCCATTCATCTGCTTCCAGTTTATTGAAAAAACAGCTCTCCCGCCCAGTGTGACAAGCGATACCTCCGATTTGAGCTACGGAAAGCAGCAATACGTCTTCATCACAGTCCAGATAAATCGCCTTGATTTTCTGCTTGTGACCAGACTCTTCACCTTTGTGCCACAGTTTTTTTCTGGAGCGTGACCAGTAAACAGCTTCACCTTGAGCGACAGTCAATGCAAGCGCCTCACGATTCATCCAGGCAAACATCAATACCTTGCTGCTGCTTTCTTCCTGAACAATGACTGGAATCAGACCATCTTCTGACCAGTTGATCTTGTTAAGCCAATTATTGGGCATAAATCCTCTAGTGACTTTTGTGAATGCTAGTACCCTAGTTTACTCCAATATTACAGGCGGACTTCTATCCCATGTGCGGAAAGATGTTGTTTGGCTTGCATGATCGTATATTGACCATAATGAAAAATACTGGCGGCCAGTACGGCATCGGCATGCCCTTGCAGAATTCCGTCAACTAGATGATCGAGATTGCCCGCGCCACCACTGGCAATTACGGGCAGATCGATGGCGTCCGAAATGGCGTGGGTCAGATCCAAATCAAATCCGGCACACGTACCATCGCGATCCATGCTGGTAAGCATGATTTCTCCCGCGCCTAGCAATTGCATTTTTTTAGCCCATTCAATAGCGTCGATACCCGTTGGCTTGCGACCACCGTGCGTGAAAACTTCCCAGTTTTTTATGCCGTCAATTGAGTTACTTCCCTGCCGTGCATCGACCGCGATCACGATACATTGTGAGCCATAACGCTCGGCTGATTCTGCTATTAGTGCTGGATTCAGAACAGCAGATGTGTTGATGCTAACTTTATCAGCACCGGCATTCAGGAGCCGACGCACATCTTCCACCTTGCGTACTCCACCACCAACTGTCAGTGGAATAAAAACCTGGGATGCGACTTCTTCCACGATATGCAGTATCAGATCTCGCTCATCCGAACTGGCGGTAATATCAAGAAAAACCAGTTCATCCGCTCCCTGCTCATCATAGCGCCTGGCAATCTCGACAGGATCACCAGCGTCCTTAAGTGAAACAAAATTCACTCCTTTTACCACGCGCCCGTTACTGACATCCAGGCAGGGTATGATGCGCTTGGCTAATCCCATGTCAGGGAAGGCAGAAAATTCATCGTGCTGGAGAGGTGGTTTTGCTATTTAACAAACTTAATTTATCAGCTAGCGTTTGTGCTGCGCCGAAATCCAGTGATCCCTGATAAATGGCGCGACCGGTTATTGCGCCCATAATCCCATGTGACTCGAACTCGCACAGTTTTTTGATGTCCTCTAAATTGGTAATGCCACCACTGGCTATGACCGGGATAGTCAATGTATCTGCCAGTGCAACAGTAGCTTGAACATTCATACCGTTCATCATGCCGTCCCGACCAATGTCGGTATGAATGATGGCTTCCACGCCATAGTCCTGAAATTTCCTGGCGAGATCCGCTATATCGTGCCCCGTCACTTTAGACCAGCCATCGACGGCGACTTTGCCATCTCTGGCATCCAGCCCAACCATGATCTGTCCAGGGAAGGCATAGCAGGCATCGTGTAGAAAACCTGGTATTTTGACAGCGGCGGTACCAATAATGACGTAACTGATGCCATTATCAAGATAATGTTCGATCGTATCCAGATCCCGAATACCCCCACCTAACTGGATTGGTATCTTCCCATCCACGGCCCCTACTATCTGGCGAATAACTTCGCTATTTTTAGGCTTGCCGGCAAAGGCGCCATTCAGGTCGACCAGATGTAATTGGCGCGCACCTTGGTCGAGCCATCGTAGGGCGATAGTCGCAGGGTCTTCGGAAAAAATGGTGGCATCTTCCATCATGCCTTGTTTCAGGCGAACACAATTTCCATCCTTCAGATCTATAGCAGGAATAATTAGCATGGCGATGTCTGATTAATTTTTAAATAAAGAGAGCGATGGGAGGTAAGGGGATCAAGAATGAAGGTGGCAACAACTACGGCGTCCATTTCAAAAAATTACTCAATAACTGTAGTCCAGCCAACTGACTTTTTTCTGGATGAAACTGCACGGCAAAGATATTATTTTTAGCAATTGCGCAGGTAAATGATGTCGGGTAATTGGTGCTGGCCGCCACAATATCGGGTTCTCTGGTAACCACGTAATAGCTATGTACAAAATAGAATCGTGCATCTATTGGAATATTTTCCCATAAAGGATGGGCCATATCCTGATGAACCTGATTCCATCCCATGTGAGGAATTTTGAGCTTTTGATCGCCAGCATTCACGGATTGAGATATAAATTTTTTGACAACGCCAGAAAAGATTCCCAGGGCGTCGCTATTCCCTTCCTCACTATGCTCAAAGAGCATTTGTAGCCCAAGACAGATACCGAGAAAAGGCTTGTTTTCTGCAGCGTCTAGCACAACTTCCCGTAATTTGTGATCCGATAATGCCCGCATGCATTGCGGCATCGCACCCTGCCCGGGAACGATCACGCGTGATGCTGTTCGTATGATTGCGGGATCACTCGTTACGGTAACATTTGCGCCTGAGTCGACATGTTCAACCGCTTTGGAAACTGACCGCAAGTTCCCCATGCCGTAATCCACAATCGCGATTGTATTCATGTGCTGACTGAGAGTTCGTTTTTACAGTGAGCCTTTAGTAGACGGAACTCTGTCCGGGCAGAGTGGATCAGCGGCGATGGCCATCCGCAGGGCGCGGCCAAATGCTTTAAAGATTGTCTCGGCCTGGTGATGCGCGTTATTCCCTGTCAGATTATCGATATGCAACGTCATCATCGCGTGATTGACCATGCCTTGAAAAAATTCATGGATTAAATCCACATCAAATGACCCGATCATGGCGCGTGAGAAAGTCGCATTGAATTGCAAGCCCGGCCGCCCTGACAAGTCAATGACTACCCTGGATAGTGCTTCATCCAGGGGTACATAGGCATGCCCATAGCGCATGATTCCCTTCTTGTCACCAATTGCCTGGAATAGTGCTTGCCCGATAGTGATGCCGATATCTTCGGTCGTATGGTGAGCGTCGATATGCAAATCCCCCTGAGCGGCCACACTTAGATCTACCATACCGTGACGAACGATCTGATCAAGCATGTGATCGAGAAAGGGTATGCCACTATCTAACTTGGCCTTCCCCTGGCCGTCCAGATTGATGGCGACCGCAATCTGGGTTTCCTGTGTGTTACGCGTTATTTGTGCTGTACGCATGAGATTATTCGCACCAGGGCGAGAAAGTACTTGATTAGCAAATCAGTCTTGATTGATCAAATTGCTGATTGTTTTAAGGAACTGAGTGTTTTCATCCATTGTGCCAATAGTGACACGAAGACAATTCTTTAACAAGAAGTGAGTATTGTCAAGATTCTTTATCAGAATACCCTGTTGCACGAGTGCCTGAAAAATTTCACTGGCATGATTTACTCGAAATAAAATGAAATTTGCATCAGATGGAAAAACTTCAACACCGTCGAGTGCAGCAAGTTTCGACATTAATACTGTACGATTTTGCTTGATCTCATAAGCTTGTTGCTGCAGCACAGCGAAATGCTGCATGGCTTTTGTGGCGACCAATTGCGTGATGATCCCAATGTTGTAGGGTAAGCGAATTTTTTCAAAATGTACCAACCATTCCGGATTGCCAGTCAATAATCCCAGCCGCAAACCGGCTAAGCCGAGTTTGGACAGTGTACGCATCACCAGCAAATTCGGATAATCAGGCAGCTTGTCGAGAAAAGTTTTGTCCGCAAAGGGATGATAGGCTTCATCAATGACTACCAGCGCCGGGGAGGCCTCGATAATTTGGCACAGTGCTTCGGTATCAAACAGATTGCCGCTGGGGTTGTTGGGATAAGCCAGAAAAATAACTGCTGGTTGATGTCGGGCGATAGCGTCCAGCATATGATCAGCATCAAGCGAAAAATCTGACAGTAATGGAATACTAAAGTATTCCATATCGGCAAAGGCAGCGATCATGCGAAACATGGCGAAACCAGGTTCAACCGTTAACAGTTTGGCGCCAGGACGAGCAGTTGCCAGTGCGATAATCTGGATAATTTCATCCGAACCGTTACCCAGCAGTATATCCATGCCAGCAGGAATCGACAGCGTTGTGCGTAGAGTCTGTTTCAGGTCAACTGCATGTGGATCAGGATAGCGGTTAACTTCGGCGCCGACAACAATCCTGGATATCTCCTCGCGTAAAAACGGCGGAAGCGTGTAGGGATTTTCCATCGCATCCAGCTTGATCAATCCTCTGGCAGACGGCACATGGTACGCTGAAAGCGCCCTGATTTCGGGGCGAATGATTTTATCGATTAATGATGACATGAGGAATACAAATAAGCCGCAAATATCAGTACGAATATTTTTTAATAGCTATTATCGCCGTTATTTTGGTCTCGCCACCATAAATACAGCAACACAGCGACGATGACACTGACCGGCAGAATAACGTAGTAGCCCAATGCCTGCATGGCCTCATCTTCATGAGCATTAGGTGGTTTGGTGCTCAATATCTTGTATCCATGCATGATCGACATCATGAGTACGCACGCCAGTCCTGTCCAGCGGCGATTCAAAAAGTCACGCTTGGTTAACAGGGTGAATCCGTGCGCGAAAAAAAAACCGATAAAGAAAATGAATGTGTAAAAAATTAGTGCGCCCACAAGTAATCAGGTAGCTATATAGTGCGGTTATAAGAGGTAAAAAGTATTGCAGCCACAAATTCCAGAGGAGTATACAGCAGCTTGATGTAATAGAATGGATTCAGGTCGCAAATCAAGCAAATTCGGAGCGTCATTTTTGGGCTTGGTGCGCGTGGCAGGCTATATTCTGCTGCGCGACGGCACGATGGTGTGCTTCTCATGCGAGATTGGCCTGACGCGAGCTGCAGAAGGCGATGTTACCGGTCTTCATTCGATGCGATAATGACCTGATGGATAAGCTGGTATTGACTGCTGTACTTCGAGCTTGAATCCGTTCATCAAAATCCGTGTCGTTGAATGTGTTGTGTCATAACCCTATTCAGGAGATATGGCATACTTCGCGCTTGATTGATTTTTCCGAGAAATATTAGTGACCGCATACGAATTCATGATCGGCCTGCGTTATACACGTGCCAAGCGCCGCAATCATTTTATTTCCTTTATTTCGCTGATTTCGTTGCTGGGGATTACATTGGGCATGACGGCGTTGATCACCGTCATGTCGGTGATGAATGGCTTCCATAAGGAAGTGCGTGCGCGCATTCTGGGGGTGGCCTCGCATGTGCAGATCGGTAGTTTTCAGGGCAGCGTGACCGATTGGCAGGAACTTGCCGCAGTAGCCATGAAGCTGCCGCAAGTTGCGGCGGCGGCGCCCTATGTGGATGCGCAGGGGATGCTTTCCTACCAGCAGGTGGTGCGTGGTGTTAGTGTACGCGGGATTTTGCCGGATACCGAAAACAAGGTCGCAGATTTTGCCAGCAGAATGGTGATGGGTGAATTCCATCAGTTGCAGGCAGGCGCGTTTGGCATGGTGATCGGCCTGGAGCTGTCGCGCAGTCTTGGGGCTTACCCCGGCGATAAAATCACACTGATTTCTCCGCAGGGGCAGGTGACGCCAGCCGGCATCCTGCCGCGCATGAAGCAATTCACGGTGGTGGGTGTGTTTGAGGCTGGGCATTTTGAATACGACTCCGGCCTTGCGCTGATCCATCTGGCTGATGCGCAGAAACTGTATCGCATGGCACCCAATGAGGTATCCGGGGTACGATTGAAGTTGAATGATCTTTTCCAGGCACCGCAGGTGGTGCGGGATCTCGTGAATCGGTTGACGTCAAACTATTATCTGACGGACTGGACGCAGCAACACGCCAATTATTTTCGGGCGATCCAGATCGAAAAGCGCATGTTGTCGCTCATTCTTGCGCTGATCATCGCAGTAGCTGCGTTCAATATTGTTTCAACATTGGTGATGGCGGTGACGGACAAGCAATCGGATATTGCGATTCTGCGCACGTTGGGGGCAAGCCCCAGCAGCATCATGAAGATTTTTATTGTGCAAGGTACGATGATTGGCCTGCTGGGCACACTACTCGGTTTGTTGGGCGGGATCTTGCTAGCGTATAACGTTGGTGATCTGGTGGCATGGATCGAAGGTCTGTTCAACATCCAGTTTTTGTCTCAAGAAGTATATTACATCAGCAAAATCCCTTCCGAGCCGCAACTATCAGATATCGTCACGGTCGCGCTCGTTTCCTTCGTATTAACGCTGCTTGCAACCCTCTATCCAAGCTATCGCGCATCGAAAGTGAATCCGGCCGAGGCGCTGCGTTATGAGTAAAACCGTCATTGCCTGTCGTAATCTGCACAAAAGTTATTTTCAGGGTAAGCATGAAGTGCCGGTATTGCATGGTGTCAATCTAGCGCTATATGAAGGCGAGCTGATTGCGATCATTGGTGCCTCAGGTTCAGGCAAAAGCACGCTTCTGCATCTGCTCGGCGGACTGGATAAGCCCACGCAAGGAGAAGTGCTGTTGCAGGATCAGGATCTGGCTAAAGTCAGCGAGCAGCAGCGCGGACGTTTGCGCAATCAGTTCCTCGGGTTTGTTTACCAGTTTCATCATTTGCTGCCTGAATTTACCGCACAAGAAAATGTCGCGATGCCGCTAATGATCCGGCGTGTCGATAAAAGGGCGGCAATGGAGCAGGCAGCACAAATGTTGGGCAACGTTGGCCTTGAGCACCGCTTAACTCATACTCCGAGTGAATTGTCCGGAGGCGAACGTCAACGTGCCGCAGTTGCGCGCGCATTGGTAACACTACCAGCCTGCGTGCTGGCGGATGAGCCGACCGGCAATCTCGATCGTCATACTGCGGAGAGCGTGTTCGATCTGATGTTGCGTCTGAATCGCAAGGTGAATGCTGGCATGATCATGGTGACGCATGATACCCACCTTGCCAGCCGGGCGGATCGGGTATTACGGTTGGTGGATGGAGTATTGACCGGTCAGGCATAATTCCGACCGTAATTTTCAGTGATATTTTAGGAGGAAATTTCGCGGCAATTTTTGCATAAACCATGCAATTCCAGCTGCTGGCTAGCCAGCGTAAAGCCGGTATGCTCGATACTGTCCGCCAGCTCCTTCATGATGTGCTTCTGAATGCCAACTTCCTGTACCATTTTGCAACGGTCACAAATTAGAAATTGTGGAATTTCATGAGGATGATCGCACGCGATGTGAGCACAGGCAATGAAGCGATTGGCGGTTTCCAGCTTGTGCACCAGCTTTTCCTGAATCAGAAAATGCATGATACGGTAAACCGACATGACAGGCAGCGCTTCATCAAACCGTTTTTTGTACTGTTCGGCGATTTCATAAGCTGATAGTGGGACAGGGGTGGAGAGCAATACCAACAATACATGCTGGCGTTTTGTCGTTAGTTTTGCACCAGTGGATGCGCACAGCATCATGGTTCTTTGTATTATTTGTTCTATGCTGGTTGACATTTGACTTGCTCTCCATTTGACTGCAATTTAGCCGCAGGTATGCGCGAGACGTAAAAAAACAAATCTGAGCACATCGAATAACCCGAGGTTTTCAGTAAATCCTGCCGCAAAATGATGACCACGACCGAATTAGGTTCGATTGTCCATGGAAAATCGCCACTTTTCCTGCGGTGGTGTTCGTCGGCGAACAGGTCGAGCTTGATGGCGCTATGTGGTTTCATCTGCAGGAGAAGAACGGGTTTCAGGACAGTGTAATGTTACCAAGCCTACCAAGAGTGGGCGAGTCGAGGTTTTTCGAGGCACCCATCTGCTAATTACCTCGACCGTTTGCATAATAGCCATAGTCTCAGGTTTGTGAGAGTGAAATTATATTTTAGGTGTTAACTGGATGTTATTTAATTCCTTTGTTTTTATTGTATTTTATTTGCCTATTGTCGTTTCGAGGTTTTTCTGGCTTGGTTATTTAAGGCTATGTCTGCATTAATAGTTGAAACTGATTTTCTCGTCCGATAGCGGCCTGGAGACCAATGATTGGCGAGTTGTGCCCACCCCAACGTTCCAGCCATCTACGCCAGCCCAGGTAATTTTCCAGGTATTTGGTTGCG
Source organism: Nitrosomonas mobilis (assembly GCF_900103035.1). Taxonomy (GTDB): domain Bacteria; phylum Pseudomonadota; class Gammaproteobacteria; order Burkholderiales; family Nitrosomonadaceae; genus Nitrosomonas; species Nitrosomonas mobilis. Next base: position 464 of record NZ_FMWO01000103.1, on the reverse strand, counting down.
ACCCCATGAAATCTTTTCATCCACTGTTTAAGTCTGCTGTCGTAGGCATTAACATTCTGGATATGGTAAACACCAGCAATGACTCGAATTCCAGCAGAGAGATTGACGGGGCGATGGGTAATTCCGAGGCTGTGAGCCACAGACCGGTAGACGGCAGCGCCATCACTACAGAAAATGGCATCTTTTGCCAGGATAGCCCGCAAAGACGGCTCAATTGTCTTTTTATCAAGCGCATTCAACATGAAATCTGCTGTTGCACCAGAGCGGTCGCGTACTACCAGCACCGGCACCTGATCTTTGCCTGTGCCACGTACATGGATTTGCTTGCCGCGTTTACGCGGTGGACGATTCAGGTGACGTTGACCTTTGCAGGAAGAGGGAAAAAAGGTCTCATCCGCCTCAATGATTCCTTGCAAGTGGTTGGCTTTAGTAGCCGCCGGCAAAGTCAGGAACCGATGGCGCCA
>NZ_FMWO01000104.1 GCF_900103035.1 Nitrosomonas mobilis | reverse complement strand
GTTTCGCCTGGCTGGAAAAGAATAGAAGACTGTGGAAGAACTGCGAGCGAATGATTAACACCAGTTTGCAGTTCATCCACTTGGCTTTCCTGGCCCTTCTACTCAAAAGACTTTGAACAAGTTCTTAGAATCTATCAAGGCGAATCCTAAAAATGTCAGGTTTTCTGATCTGGTAAAAATATGCAACCAGTATTTTGGAAAACCAAGGCAGCAAGGAACAGGCCATATAATCTATAAAATTCCGTGGAAAGGCGATCCACGAATAAATATTCAAAAAGGCAAGGACGGCAAAGCAAAGCCCTACCAAGTTATGCAGGTAATTGCAGCTATCAACAAATTAAAGGGGGGAAAAAAATGGTGAACTATGAACATTATACCTACCGCGTTCTTTGGTCAGAAGATGACAAAGAATATGTTGGCCTGTGTGCTGAATTTCCAAGTCTGTCTCATTTTGACAAAAACCATATAGATGCCATGCAAGGTATACTTAATCTTGTAAAAGACGTAGTAACTGACATGCAAGCCAACGGTGAAACCATACCAGTTCCTCTTTCTGAAAAGCATTTCAGCGGTAAATTTCAAATCCGAATTCCACCGGAACAACATCGTAATCTTGCAGTGATTGCAAGCGAACAAGGAGTTAGTCTGAATCGTTATATAAGTGCCAAATTATCTGAATAATAAGGGATGGATTCAACTTTAAAGTGCAGCTTTTATAAGGAAATTCAGAAAGCGAGCTGCGGTAGTATCGGAGCTTCTTAAACGACCAAGTATAAGGAGCACTGATGAATCAGTGAACATGAGCTTGCGCAACGCCTGCCGCACGCGGTGGCCGTAACCACAGCCGAGGTGACTGACCGGAAAGAAGTGCTACAGGCGCTGCGCCGCGTACCAACGGATACAAACCAGAATTACCTCAATCGGAAATCGCATTCCTTTCACAACCAGCATGTAGCCTCACCATTATTTCGATGTCTACAGAGTTCATCACGAAGGTATCGATGAACTCGTTTAATGCGACAGAGCCTCTTTGTTGCAAGCTCATCGCTTTTCCTCCAATGTCCGAATACGTTGATCTAGCTAAATGATTTCATGTAACTTCCGCATTTCACCCAAGGCATAAACAAGTAGCGCACCATTTTTCGTATTTATCGCTACTCCTCACTATCTCACGTAAATTTATAATCAGTTGATATGTAATTCTTTTTTATAAAATGTCAACATAACCTAGCAATGGGCAGGGAAGGGTATAAACAGGTATGGATTGAGAGATGTTTAGGCAGATGTTAGGTCGGAGTCTTGTCATGAAACACAAACGGAGGTTTGCCGTATTTTTTTCGCATAGCATTGATGGTGTTGAGTATCTGGGGCTGCTGAATCAGCTTTTGTTCGACCCGGTGCTTGCCCGGGAAATCTAGAAATAAAATACCCGGCTCTGTTGCAAAAAATAAGAAAATTGGTGCATTATTGAATTTTTTCAGGGTATTTCTCAATGTCGGATTTCAAATGGCGACATTACCAGGGCGGTGTAATCCTGGGTTGTGTTAGATGGTACTGCAAGTACGGAATTAGCTATCGTGAATTGGAAGAAATGATGTTGGAGCGTGGATTTGAAGTCGATCACACAACGCTTTATCGTTGGGTTCAACATTATGCACCCGAAATGGAAAAACGCATGCGGTGGTACTACAAGCCGACGATGGGCTACAGCTGGCGGGTAGATGAAACCTATGTGAAGGTTAAAGGGAAATGGACATATTTGTACCGAGCTATTGATAAGCACGGTGACACGATTGATTTCTATCTTTCACCTACCCGTAATAAGAAAGCCGCCAAACGGTTTCTAGGCAAAGCGCTCAAATCCATAAAACCATGGGCACATCCGCAGACAATTAATACAGATAAAGCGCCGACTTTCGGTCCTGCCATTGATGAGTTGAAGGAAGAAGGGAAATGCCTTGAGGATACGGTACACCGGCAGGTAAAGTACTTGAACAATATTGTCGAGGCTGATCATGGAAAACTCAAACAGCTGATAAATCCCGTACGCGGGTTCAAATCCATGAAGACCGCCTATGCAACGATCAAGGGGTTTGAACTCATGCACATGTTCAAGAAAGGACAGATGGATGCATGGAAATATGGGCAAGGTCTCATAGGAGAAATCCGTCTTATTGAAAGACAATTCGATATTTACACCGCATAATCAAAAATATCAGAGATTTACTCTAGCCAACGCTATTTTTTGCAACAGAGCC
>NZ_FMWO01000105.1 GCF_900103035.1 Nitrosomonas mobilis | reverse complement strand
CAATGGCGATGAATAAAATTCAGTTTCAGGCAGGCCTGTCACTGCATGAATTTCTGCATCAATATGGCACGGAAGCACAATGTGAAGCAGCATTGTTTGCTGCGAGGTGGCCACATGGCTGGAGATGCCTGCGCTGCGATGGGGAGCGATATTCCTGTACCCATAACGGCCGCAAGCTATGGGAATGCCTGGATTGTGGCTACCAATGTTCTTCAATTGTCGGCACCGTGTTTGAAAATACTAAATTACCGCTAAGAACCTGGTTTCTGGCCATTTACTTGATGACGCAAAGCAAGAATGCGGTCAGTGCATTGGAACTCAAACGTCAGCTGGGGGTAAGTTACAAAACGGCATGGTCGATCAAGCATAAGCTGTTACAGACCATGCTGCTGCGCGAAGAGCAACGCCGTCTGGATGGACGCGTGGAGGTTGACGATGCTTATCTGGGAGGTGAAAGGCCGGGAAAGCGCGGGCGGGGCGCGGCAAGTAAGACGCCATTTGTAGCGGCAATACAAACAAACAGCGAGGGGAAGCCACTTTATATACGCTTGACTCCCGTAGCGGGTTTTACATATGAAGCGCTCAAACAGTGGTCGGCTGAATGTCTGTCATCTACTGCACGAGTCGTATCTGATGGTTTGGGGTGTTTCGGGGCGGTTACGCATACAGCCGCGCAGCATGAGCGCCATATTGTGGGAAGTGGCAAATCTGCTGTGCAGCGTGCCGAGTTTCGCTGGGTCAATACGCTTCTTGGCAATCTCAAGACTGCCTTCAGCGGAACCTACCATGCATTCAATCACGCCAAGTATGCACAGCGCTATCTTGCAGAATTCTCCTATCGCTTCAATCGCCGTTTTGATTTGGCTGCCATGGTGCCGCGATTGCTGCGCGCCGCCGCAACGACAGAACCTCTTCCGATCGGTATATTGAGAATTTCTGAGATAGGTAACTAATCAGGTTTCCCTTTAACCTTCACATAGGTTTCATCTACCCGCCAGCTGTAGCCCATCGTCGGCTTGTAGTACCACCGCATGCGTTTTTCCATTTCGGGTGCATAATGTTGAACCCAACGATAAAGCGTTGTGTGATCGACTTCAAATCCACGCTCCAACATCATTTCTTCCAATTCACGATAGCTAATTCCGTACTTGCAGTACCATCTAACACAACCCAGGATTACACCGCCCTGGTAATGTCGCCATTTGAAATCCGACATTGAGAAATACCCTGAAAAAATTCAATAATGCACCAATTTTCTTATTTTTTGCAACAGAGCCGTATGGAGTGCAATCGTCTCGCGCTGAGGGTCCATGCCAACATCGGTGATGAGTGAACGCCGCTTAGGAATTCCCGCCAAAACCAACGTATCGAGATAGAACTATTTACTATTAGGGTAACTAAAAGGTGAAGAACTAAAAATTTCGTTATCATTTTTATTCCTCCTTATTGTTTGATGACCACTATTCATTATTAAATAGCACTTTAAAAAAGCTTTTTAATATTTCTTAATGAATATCTTATCAACGACAACGTTACAGACTAGTTACAGATAAACAAATACTGGTAGGTCTCTCAGCTTATTGTGTGAAGAACGTATATGGGCGATGTTTTTCCATACGTTTACTCACCACAGTCTTCAACTGCAACGTAGTCGCAGGCTTGAAGCAGCATAACGAGTATTGCTAAATTAGTAATTGCCATATGCGTCCAGTCTCTGGGTGAGTTAGGACAAGGCTTTTGACTTGAGAGGTTATTGACCACGATTTTCTCCAATAGCGAGTAAGCTCAAAATTGAAAACATTGCGTGCAACGATTATTGCTAAATCCTTAAATCTGACAAAATTATGCGACAGAATTGCTTTTCTCGACTTTACCGCTCCTATTCAAAGGGTTCCAGCCCGCATTCCCACACCCAAAGAAACTGTGCAGTAGAACTAGATCGGTAAAACAGAGCATATACCCTTTTTTAAAAAGTGGATATATATTTATATTGAATATTTCTGAATGAGGTAGAAAAAAAGGGTTCTGTCTCAGTAAGCGAGTTCATCGATACATTCGTGTAGCGTGGTGAGCATATCGGAGGCAAACCAGACTCCAGCGAAATCAGCGGTGTAGCGCGCTGCATCCCAAATGCCGCACCCAAGTATGGCTCGAAGAGAACCTTGAGCTCACGGTTTTCCTTGGCGAACCAGTCTACGAGGGTTCTGTCGCATTAAGCAATTATTGGCAATTTCTCTTCATTGAAATAAATGATTGATTTGGATAGAAAACACTTAATGCGACAGAGCCATAATAGTGGTTACTAACCATACAACTGCCCCATATTTAACATAATAGATATTATAGGAAATTGGAAATACACCATTAACAGATTGATTTACAATATTTAACCAGCCTAGTTTACAAACTTCCGGCATTTTTTAATTGTGTTACCGCTTTATCAAAACTGTAGAAAGCTGACAATGAAGAGCCGATATCCTCTGCGACAAAGTGCGATTTGTTGACAATGAGTGAATCGGCAAAATCGAGTTCTTTGCCAC
>NZ_FMWO01000106.1 GCF_900103035.1 Nitrosomonas mobilis | reverse complement strand
AAAAATCTCACACAGAAGTAGAAACAAAAAAAGAAACCGAAAACCGGGGCAGCGCCGTTCCGCTGCATGAAGAAGGTTACCCTCTTAAACTCGATATATTATTGTCTTGACGGAGGGGTCCACTATAAGGAGAACACTTGATTGGCCTGTGAAGGATTAGGAATAGTAGGAGCTAAAGAAATAAAAAGGGCAATGCGTATTTCTACGCGTTGCCCTTTTTAGTCAAACCAGTTATTTTCGATATTTATGAATCGTCTCTACCACTCGTTTTACTTGTGGTTGAAACTGATTTCATCTCTGATTGCTCCGCTGCCATCGCGTGGTGATGAGCAGCTTGCTTCAAATATTCTTCCGCTGCTTTTTCGTACTTACGAATCTTGTAAACCACGTGCGATTTAATGTTCTTGCCATTTATACCGAAGTAGCTGGTACGTGGTTTGTTTTTGAAGATTTCTTGTTGCTCGGTAATCTTGGCGTTCATTTCTGCCGCCATGGACTCAAATTTATTAGCCAGGACCTCATGATTTACATCATCAGATGCAAAAGAATTCATCGATGCACCGAAGATCAATAACACAAATAACGAAAAAATTAAAAAATATTTTTTGGTCGTTGCTATCATGATGGTTTCTCCTATAATTTTAGCTTGTAACCATTCTATGTCCGTCAACCTAATAAGTATATTGGGGTAACTACTATTCTCATCTAAGGGTAACCATTAAATACTACTCGGAGGGTTCTATGCCAAAACGGGCGTTTTAATTTGTATTTAATGTGAGCTGAAGCGGATAAATACAAGCCCGGCTGTTTTTAAACGCGAGCCGTTACACCTAGAGATGCCTGTGCCCGTTAAAAACGGTTCTGTCGCAAATATTCGTAAAGTGCAAGCCACACACTTATCTACGGGCACAGTTATTCTGCTAAAGCCATAAACTGCTTATAAGCGAGTATATATATTCTATCGGACAGTTGTCCCTTTCGGATCATATGCGCGGTTTCAATGCCATCGATATGTATCTCCCGATGTATACGGCGTTCTGTCTGTTAACCATTAGTGAGCCTGGGTTTCACCAAGTTTTTCGGGAGTTATAACCCCCGAAATATGACAAGAATATGTAAGAAATGATGGTGTCGGCTACTTACCGGATACGCCGCGTACCAGTGGATACAAACCAGAATTACCTCAATCGGAAATCGCATCCTTTTTACAATAAACATTGTGGCGTCACCATCTCTTTAATGATCAACACGCTACACGAATGTATCGATGATCTCGCTTAATGTGACAGAACTTGTTCAACCTCTCGCAATCGATCTGACAAAATACTGCGTTGGTGTCGTGTCAGTTGCGTAAGCACAGAAGTCAAAGACTGAAAATTTTCGTTCTTCATGGCGCCTCCTATCTCATTGATTGCTATACTGTTGCTATACGCCAACAATTAACGCTAACATAGCCTTGATTAAGGCTATGTCTGCATTAAACGTTGGAACTACCTTTTTGTCGAATAGGCTGGAACATTAAGACTGGAGGGTATAGTCATGAAAGCCACTGATTTTCGGGAGTGGTTGGAAAAGATATCGCAACTTAATCGTCGTCAAAAAGAACAGGCCAAAGATTATCTGAGCGAGGCGAAGCCACAAGCTGTGGTTGTGAAATATCTTGAGGATTTTTTTGAGCCGAGTTGTCCGGTCTGCCAGGCGGATCGCCCTTATCGTTGGGGGCACCAGGCGGGGTTGCAACGTTTTCGCTGTTGCTTATGCAAGCACACATTCACGGCTATTTCGGGAACTCCTTTGGCCCGTCTGCGGCATAAGGAGCAGTGGTTGAATTACAGTGCAGCGTTGATTGAAGGTTTGACCGTGCGAGCTAGCGGCAGGCAATGCGGAATAGACAAAAACACCAGTTTTCGCTGGCGCCATCGGTTCCTGACTTTGCCGGCGGCTACTAAAGCCAACCACTTGCAAGGAATCATTGAGGCGGATGAGACCTTTTTTCCCTCTTCCTGCAAAGGTCAACGCCACCTGAATCGTCCACCGCGTAAACGCGGCAAGCAAATCCATGTACGTGGAACAGGCAAAGACCAGGTGCCGGTGTTGGTAGTACGCGACCGCTCTGGTGCAACAGCAGATTTCATGTTGAATGCGCTTGATAAAAAGACAATTGAGCCGCCTTTGCGGGCTATCCTGGCAAAAGATGCCATTTTCTGTAGTGATGGCGCTGCCGTCTACCGGTCTGTGGCTCATAGCCTCGGAATTACCCATCGCCCCGTCAATCTCTCTGCTGGAATTCGAGTCATTGCTGGTGTTTACCATATCCAGAATGTTAATGCCTACGACAGCAGACTTAAACAGTGGATGAAAAGATTTCATGGGGTCGCAACCAAATACCTGGAAAATTACCTGGGCTGGCGTAGATGGCTGGAACGTTGGGGTGGGCACAACTCGCCAATCATTGG
>NZ_FMWO01000107.1 GCF_900103035.1 Nitrosomonas mobilis | reverse complement strand
CTATCGCTTCAATCGCCGTTTTGATTTGGCTGCCATGGTGCCGCGATTGCTGCGCGCCGCCGCAACGACAGAACCTCTTCCGATCGGTATATTGAGAATTTCTGAGATAGGTAACTAATCAGGAAAATAATTGCTCTGCCTCTACACTTGAACAATTATGTTCCAGCGTATAACCCAGAGCCTGCATATATGCTTTGCGGGCATGTGAAAAAAGCAGCACCTTGCCAATATCATGAATCAGACCTGCGAC
>NZ_FMWO01000108.1 GCF_900103035.1 Nitrosomonas mobilis | reverse complement strand
CCAATGATTGGCGAGTTGTGCCCACCCCAACGTTCCAGCCATCTACGCCAGCCCAGGTAATTTTCCAGGTATTTGGTTGCGACCCCATGAAATCTTTTCATCCACTGTTTAAGTCTGCTGTCGTAGGCATTAACATTCTGGATATGGTAAACACCAGCAATGACTCGAATTCCAGCAGAGAGATTGACGGGGCGATGGGTAATTCCGAGGCTATGAGCCACAGACCGGTAGACGGCAGCGCCATCACTACAGAAAATGGCATCTTTTGCCAGGATAGCCCGCAAAGGAGGCTCAATTGTCTTTTTATCAAGCGCATTCAACATGAAATCTGCTGTTGCACCAGAGCGGTCGCGTACTACCAGCACCGGCACCTGATCTTTGCCTGTTCCACGTGCATGGATTTGCTTGCCGCGTTTACGCGGTGGACGATTCAGGTGACGTTGACCTTTGCAGGAAGAGGGAAAAAAGGTCTCATCCGCCTCAATGATTCCTTGCAAGTGGTTGGCTTTAGTAGCCGCCGGCAAAGTCAGGAACCGATGGCGCCAGCGAAAACTGGTGTTTTTGTCTATTCCGCATTGCCTTGCCTGTTTTTTGACCACGGCCAAGTTACGATATTTTTCAACCACTCGCGAAAATCAGAGACTTTCATGACTAAGAACCTGTTCAAAGTCTCCGAGTTATGAGAAGCTTGGGAGACGAGAAGAGGTTATCCAAGTGATATCAATTCGGAGCAATTCGAGGTTATCAGGTCTTTGCTGGAGAGCGCCCGCAAAAAGGACAGCGCCACATCGCGGTAGTTGTAACCACAGGCCGAGGTGACTTTGCACAAGGTGTGCGCGAAATCCTGGACGCGCATGTGCAAGTACAGATTACCAAACGCAATAAACTACACACCTTTAAAGTCATGCCCAAGCGATGGATCGTCGAGCGTAGTTTCGCATGGCTGGAAAAGAATAGAAAACTGTAGAAGAACTGCGAGCGAATGATCAACACTAGCTTGCAGCTCATTCACTTAGCATTTCCAGTAGTCCTGCTAAAAAGACTCTGAACAGGTTCTAAGACTTCCAGTCTTAATATTCCAGTTTCCACTCCATTGGACAAAAATGCATTTTCAACGTTTAATGCAGACATAGCCTAAAATATGCAACGCTAGTCATGAAAATAGAGCTCAATTCGTGTCTTGTTCTTAACGAGAAAATACAGGCATAACCTTATAATTAAAAAATTGGTTTTAATAAATATTAAATCTGGAATTATGCCGACAACCCAAAATTTAATAGAGAAGTTAGAGTAATGTATATCCAGTGGAAAAAGTCATATGAAACAGGTCACCCTCTGATTGATGCAGAACATCGCCTACTAGTCATGCTTTTTCGCAAGCTCGACGTGGCTATCAAGACTCGCGAGTCTGAGACAACGATTTCACGCATCGTTCAGGAAGTTAAACAGTATGTTAAATTCCATTTTACCAGTGAAGAAAACCTTATGCATGAGACAAACTACTCTGGAATAGAAGAGCATATAGCACTCCATGCCCAGTTATTAATGGAATTAAACAACATGATGGGTAAACTTACTCTGCACAAAGAGTTTCCTGAAGACATACTCTATTTTCGGCTCTGTTGCAAAAAATAAGAAAATTGGTGCATTATTGAATTTTTTCAGGGTATTTCTCAATGTCGGATTTCAAATGGCGACATTACCAGGGCGGTGTAATCCTGGGTTGTGTTAGATGGTACTGCAAGTACGGAATTAGCTATCGTGAATTGGAAGAAATGATGTTGGAGCGTGGATTTGAAGTCGATCACACAACGCTTTATCGTTGGGTTCAACATTATGCACCCGAAATGGAAAAACGCATGCGGTGGTACTACAAGCCGACGATGGGCTACAGCTGGCGGGTAGATGAAACCTATGTGAAGGTTAAAGGGAAATGGACATATTTGTACCGAGCTATTGATAAGCACGGTGACACGATTGATTTCTATCTTTCACCTACCCGTAATAAGAAAGCCGCCAAACGGTTTCTAGGCAAAGCGCTCAAATCCATAAAACCATGGGCACATCCGCAGACAATTAATACAGATAAAGCGCCGACTTTCGGTCCTGCCATTGATGAGTTGAAGGAAGAAGGGAAATGCCCTGAGGATACGGTACACCGGCAGGTAAAGTACTTGAACAATATTGTCGAGGCTGATCATGGAAAACTCAAACAGCTGATAAATCCCGTACGCGGGTTCAAATCCATGAAGACCGCCTATGCAACGATCAAGGGGTTTGAACTCATGCACATGTTCAAGAAAGGACAGATGGATGCATGGAAATATGGGCAAGGTCTCATAGGAGAAATCCGTCTTATTGAAAGACAATTCGATATTTACACCGCATAATCAAAAATATCAGAGATTTACTCTAGCCAACGCTATTTTTTGCAACAGAGCC